>NZ_PPDF01000009.1:0-29225 GCF_002959935.1 Veillonella tobetsuensis | reverse complement strand
GCTTTCACTAATTCTAACCAATGCTTTAAATGTGTAGCTATCCCTTGTTTACCATAGGTTGAAAAGATTTTTCTAAAAGATAGTTTTAAAGCATATGCTTTTCGTAAATCTTCAGAAATTCGAAGTATTTCACAGAGCTTAATGTGTTCAGCTTCCGTTAAATGATCTGGATGTTTCATTAGCACACGTCGATTCTGTTTTAACATACGTGAATACGCAGCCAGTTTATGTTGCTCCCGTTTTCTAACTCGCTCTACCGCCCAATCCACAAGTCGACACACATGGTATCGATCACAGATAATGTGTGCATGTGGAAATAGCGCCTCCATGATGCGTTTAAACTGTATGGACATATCCATTACAATAAACTTAACTTGTACGCGATCTTTATGTTTAAATGATGCAAAATAGCGGATTAATGCTTGCGTATCACGTTTCGGTAAAATGTCTAATATTTCGTGTGTATCTGGATTGGTTAAATTGACTTGGTATTGATGACCTTCCGCATTTCCTTTGAATTCATCAATACCAATAACAGTAGGTAGTGTTTTAGGCTTAGGTATAGTAATCATAGAGCAATATCGTAATACTGTAGTAATAGATGTATCACACTCGTTAGCGATAGCAGTATAGGTTACACTTTCAGTAAGTTTGTCAAATAACAAATTAATATTGGTTATACTTAGTTGCATATGTTTTCGTACAAATGGATTGGTCTCGGAAAAAGAGTGCTTACAATGAGGGCAAATATATCGACGTTGTCTATATTTTCCAATTAATGGTCCTCGTTGTACTTTTCCAAATTTTACCGTACGTATGCGGTAATCTTTAATACGCTCTGTAGTTTCTCCGCATTTTGGGCAAATATGTGGTGTTACCGGTACTTCTATGTCAAAAATAAATGTTCCGTCCAATTCGTAGCTATTTGTAATATATTCTTGTTTTACATTATGTAAAAATTCAGTATAATCAGTAGTAGGCATATAAGCTCACATCCTTTCTTTAGGACTTTGACACTTTTATTGTAAAGCATGTGAGCCTTATATGCTTATTTTTTGCAAAAAAATAATGTTGGAAGTGACACCGTAGTGGTGTCACCCCAACATTTATTATAGAGCCGCCTTTTTTGTATATATTTATGGAAACGTGTACTACTTTGGTATATAATTAAATATTATCATTACAGAGGAGGCGCGTTATGAAGGATGAACGATTTATAGTTACCTATCGTATAGAAGCAAATAGTTATGAAGAGGCAAAATCTATTGCTTGGGGTGTACAGGTTGAACAGACCATAGAATTCCCTTATGAATTTGTAACAGACCCATATATTAAACATACGATTACAGGTCGATTAGAGTCTTTAGAAGCTATGTCGCCGGATTCAACGTACGCTAATGTAGGAATACTGCCAAATGTGGCTATAGATGCATCTCGGTATTATATAGCACGCATTTCCTATAATGTAGAAACAACAGCTATGGAGGCAACGCAATTTTTAAATGTTGTCTTTGGCAATTCTTCGTTGCAACCGCATATTTGGGTAGTAGATGTAGAGTTATGTCCATCATTATTAAATGTATTCAAAGGCCCGCGGTTTGGACTTCATGGGATTCGCCGATTGATCGATACCCCAACACGTCCCATGATTCAAGCTGTTATTAAACCGATGGGCACATCGAATGAAGAATTGGCACGCATGTGTGGTGCATACACTCGTGGTGGTGTAGATGTCATTAAAGATGATCACGGTATTACTAACCAATCCTTTTCTCAATTTAAAGATCGGGTCAAACGTTGTGCTGCTACTGTACGAGAAATGAATGATGCCCATGGGAAACATGCGTTATATGCGGCCAATGTTTCTGGTGATGGTACGGATGTGCTAGAACGGGCCTATTTCGCTAAGGAGGCAGGTGCTACGGCACTTATGGTGGCCACTGGTCTTATAGGTGTAGGTTGGCTACATAGATTGGCAACAGATGAAAAATTAGGATTACCAATTATCAATCATCCTGCGTACTCAGGTGGCTTTGTGAGCCCTGGTGTGTCAGGTGTGGCTGATTATTTGCAATTAGGTTTATTCCCTCGCTTATTTGGGGCTGATATGGCTATTTTTGTATCCTATGGTGGTCGTTTTACCTTTACTCAAGAACAATGTCAACGTATTTGTTCGTATATTAAGCAGCCTATAGGTCTTATGAAAGCGGCATGCTCCGCGCCCGGTGGTGGTGTGACGGATGCGCGCCTTCCAGAACTAGTTAGTTTATATGGTAATGATACGATGTTTCTTGTAGGCGGAGATATGTTCCGCCGTGGTTCAGATCTTGAAGCTAATATGGCGTATTTTGTTAGCCGATTAGAAGAATTATGTGAATTGAAAAAATGATAACGGTGAAAACATAGCTTTCACCAATAGTAGATATTTAATGATATGGAGTGTTTTGATGAGCGAATCCTCACCATTGGAGGTTCATGTTATTGCTAGTGGTAGCAAGGGCAATTGTACAGTTATAAAAAGAGGAAATTCTGTTATATTGCATGATGTGGGTATTAGTTGCCGCCGCATTGTAAATGGACTGAAAGAATTACATATAGATATGAGCCAAGTGGAGGGAATCTTTATCAGTCATGAACACAGTGACCATATTGCAGGTTTGCAGCAATTATTAAAACGCTTTGATCTTCCTGTATATACAAAGAAAGAGACTTGGCGTGAGATTCAAAATAAATTGATTGTACCGAAACATCAACTGGTGGAACTGACTAAAGGAAGCTTGTCGTTAGGCAATTTGACTGTCGAACCATTCAGCGTGAGTCATGATGCTGCTGATCCTATCGGAATTAATGTATTTGCAGGTAAAGATAAAGCAACTGTTGTTACTGATACGGGTGTAATTACAGATACTATATTACGTTGCTTAGATGACACCACATTGCTTGTGTTAGAGGCGAACTATGACCCTCATATGCTTCGCTTTGGTCCATATCAACCATTTTTAAAGCAACGCGTTACCAGTGATGAAGGTCATTTGAGTAATGAAATGGCTGCTCAAGCGTTACTCATGATGAAACGACCTGATTTTATGCAGGTTATCTTGGCGCATCGGTCTGAAAATAATAATAATCCTGTTCTGGTAACACAAACGATTGGTCAAATGCTCGTAGATGGAGGCGTTAGAATTGGCCCTGAAATGAAATTACAACATGGGCAGCCAAATGAAATTGTATCGATGCAATCGGTTCAGAAAATATAGAGGTATATAATGAAATTTCATGTAGTCTGTATTGGTAAATTGAAGGATGCTTACCTTCGCGATGGTGTGGCCGAGTTTGTCAAACGCATGCGTCCTTATGGAGGCATTGCGATTACCGAATTGAATGAAAGTAAAATCGGGGATAAGCCAAGTGATGTGGACCGTAAACAGGTTGTTATAGAAGAAGGGCAGCGACTATTAAAAGCGGTTCCTAAGTCTGCTTATACAGTGCTTTTAGATGTATATGGTAAGACCATGTCCTCCGAGCAATTGGCCGCTATGGTGTCCCAACTAGAAGTGGATGGCATCAGCGATATGGCCTTTATTATTGGTGGCGCCTTTGGTGTTAGTGATGAACTTCGTCAAGCCGTTAAATATAAGCTATCCTTTAGCCCTATGACCTTTACACATCAAATGGTGCGCCTCTTGTTGGTGGAACAAATATATCGTAGTGCTAAAATTAATAGAAACGAACCATACCATTGGTAATACAACTAATAATTATTAGTTATATTCAAAAAAATGAAAAGGAGTTTTCATATTCGAAGTCGAATAGTATAATAAAGAGTAACGTTATATGAAGGAGGAATTCCCTATGAAAATCCAAGAAGTAATGAATAAATATCCTGTTACTGTTGCCAAAGATGCACCTATTTCTGATGTAGCCGATTTGTTGGTGAAATACAATTTGACAGCTGTGTCTGTTGTCGATGAAGACAATAAGTTATTAGGTATTATTTCTGAAGGCGACTTATTGTATAAAAAGGTTCGTCCTCATGTACCACATTATGTAAATGTACTAGGTGCTAGTATCTATTACAACGGTATTGGCGAATATAATTCCCAATTTAAAAAATTATTGGCATCTCATGTTCATGAATTGATGACAACTGAGGTTATTACAACAACACCTGATAAGGACGTAGAAGAAATCGTATCCGTTATGCTTGATCAACATTTGAAAAATGTTCCAGTTGTTGATAAAGAGTACCATTTGATTGGTATTTTATCTCGTCGAGACATCATCAAATTGATTGCAAAAGATAATTAATTAGTAATATAAAACTAATGCTAAGCAGCCACTCTACATGGGGTGGCTGTTTCCTTATAGTGCTAAGAATTGCATTGAATTTTCATTTATGATATTATAAGGAGTGCATAATATACTACAGAAATTTGGGCGGTAGCCCTTCAAGGAGGACATATTTTAATGAAAGCAACTGTAAATCCTGTTGATCAACACGTAGTAACTTTAACTATCGAAGTACCTGCAGCAGAAGTAGACAAAGGTATCAAACAAGCGGTAAAACGTATCGCTAACCAAGTAAACATTCCTGGTTTCCGTAAAGGTCACGCACCTCGTCGTGTGTTGGAAATGAACTTTGGTAAAGAAGCAATCTTAGAAGAAGCATTTGAAGTATTGGCTAGCCAAAACTATAGTGCAGCTCTTCGTGAAAACGATATCGTTCCTGTATCTGAACCAGAAATCGAACGCGAACAATTCGAAGAAGGTAAAGATTTAATCTTCAAAGCTACTGTAACAAAACGCCCTGAAGTAAAACTTGGCGATTACAAAGGCTTAGAAGCTGAAAAACAAGATGCCACTGTATCTGATGAACAAATCGAAGAACAATTGAACAACATTCGTGAACAACAAGCGAAAATGGTTGTTGCTGAAGAAGGCGCTACAATTCAAAAAGACGACTTTGCAGTAATCGACTTCGCTGGTTCCGTTGACGGTAAACCATTTGATGGTGGCGAAGGTAAATCATACCCATTACAAATCGGTTCCGGTAGCTTTATCCCTGGTTTCGAAGATCAATTGATCGGCGCTAAAGCTGGTGATGATGTAACTGTAAAAGTAACATTCCCTGAAGACTACTTCGTAGCAGAACTTGCTGGTAAAGAAGCAGAATTCAAAACTCACATCCATGATATTAAACGTAAAGAATTGCCTGAATTGAACGACGAGTTCGCAAAAGAAGCAAGCTCTTACGAAACTATTGAAGAATTGAAAAACGATCTTCGCAAAAAAATGGAAGAAGAAGCATCCCGTCGTGCAATCGATACTTACAATGCTGAGTTAATTCAAACAGCTGTTAAAAATGCAACTGTTGAAATTCCTGAAGTAATGATCGAAGATCGCGTAGAACAAATGATTCAAGAGTTGGCTATGAACATGGAAGGCCGTGGCTTGAAATTAGATGACTACATGAAATTCTCCAATAAAACAATCGAAGATTTACGCTCTGAATACAAAGAATCCGCAGCTGAAAACGTACGTGCGGACTTAGTTCTTGATGCTGTTGCAACAGAAGAAGGCATCGAAGTAACTCCAGATGATATGAATCGCGAAATTTTCATTATGGCTCAAAACTTTGGAGCAGATCCTAAAGAAGTTTGGGATATTATTGCAAAAGAAGGTCGTGTAGCTATGTTAGCAGGCTCTGTAGCTCGCAAAAAAGCAGCTCGATTCATCATCGATAATGCAAAAGGTGCAGAAGCAGCAGAATAATGCTTGCTCACTAGGTACATGAAAAGGTGATTATATGTATGTACCAATCGTAGTAGAACAAGGCGAGCGCGGCGAGCGCTCGTACGATATTTACTCTCGCCTGTTAAAGGATCGCATTATCTTCTTAGGGGGACCTATTGATGATAATGTTGCAAATGCGGTGATTGCCCAAATGCTTTTCTTAGAAGCAGAGGATCCAGATAAAGATATTCATTTGTACATTAATAGCCCTGGTGGTGTTGTTACTGCTGGTATGGCTATTTATGATACGATGCAATATATCAAACCAGATGTGTCTACTATTTGTGTAGGCTCCGCTGCTAGTATGGGGGCTGTATTATTGACAGCTGGTGCAAAGGGAAAACGCTTTGCATTACCTCATGCACGCGTTATGATTCACCAACCATTGGGCGGTGTTCAAGGTCAAGCATCTGAAATCGAAATCCATGCTCGTGAAATTCTTCGCATGCGTGAAGAATTAAATGGTATTTTAGCATCTCGCACTGGTCAAGATATTGAGGTTGTAGCACGTGATACTGATCGTGATAACTTCATGAGTGCCAAAGATGCTGTAGAATACGGTTTGATTGACGAGGTGTTAACTCGCGATACTCTAGAAAGCAAGTAATGGAGGCGCTCATTGGCAAAAGATAAAGATACTATGCGCTGCAGTTTTTGTGGTCGCACAAGTGAAGAAGTAAGAAAACTAGTTGCCGGTCCTAATGTTTACATTTGCGATGAATGCGTAGCGGTTTGTGAACGTATCATCGAAGATGAACTTGGTGACATCGGTACAGATGACTTTAAACTAAAAGAATTGCCAACGCCAAAAGAAATTAAAGCACATCTTGATCAATATGTTATTGGTCAAGATGATGCTAAAGTTTCCCTTTCGGTGGCAGTATATAACCATTACAAACGACTACAAACAGATAATATTGTAGATGATGTAGAATTACAAAAGTCCAATGTTTTATTTATTGGACCTACAGGTAGTGGTAAAACATTATTGGCTCAAACATTGGCTAAAATGTTAGAGGTTCCATTTGCTATTGCAGATGCAACGAGTTTAACCGAGGCTGGCTATGTAGGGGAAGATGTAGAAAATATTCTATTAAAGCTCATTCAAGCCGCCGATTATGATATCGAGCGGGCTGAACGCGGTATTATTTATATCGATGAAATCGATAAAATTGCCCGTAAGTCTGAAAACCCTTCTATTACACGTGATGTGTCAGGGGAAGGTGTGCAACAAGCACTTTTAAAAATCTTAGAAGGTACTGTAGCTTCTGTACCACCACAAGGTGGTCGTAAACATCCTAATCAAGAAATGTTACAAATCGATACTACAAATATTCTCTTTATTTGTGGCGGTGCATTCGATGGTATGGATAAGGTAATTACAAAACGTACCGCTAAGAAAACATTAGGTTTTGGCGCTGATGTACAACGCGCTGAGGAACGTGATGTGTCTGCGATCCTTAAAGAGGTTGTACCAGAAGATTTATTGAAATTTGGCTTAATCCCTGAATTTATAGGCCGTTTACCAGTCATGGTAACATTGGACCTATTAGATCGAGATGCATTGGTTCAAATTCTAACAAAACCGAAAAATGCATTGACTAAACAATATGAAAAAATTCTATCCCTTGATGGTGTAGAATTAACATTTGAAGACGATGCATTAGAAGAAATCGCTGATGAAGCATTACAGCGTAAAACTGGTGCTCGTGGTTTGCGCGCCATTATTGAGAAGGTGATGAAGTATGTTATGTATGAAGTACCATCTATGGATGATGTGGCCAAATGCATAGTTACTAAAGACGCCGTAAAGGGCACAGGTGAACCTATACTCAAAAATGAGGCAGACAAAGAAATCCAGCTGAAATCGTAATTCGAAGAAACTCATTTCTGTGTAGGAATGAGTTTCTTTTCATAATATAAATCCTTGGAGGACATATGAATTTACTAGAAGTAGGTATTCCTACCGTTCCCCTTAGAGGAATGGTTGTATATCCGAATATCGTAATTCATCTCGATATCGGTCGAGACAAATCCATCAAAGCGGTAGAAGCCGCAATGAGCGAAGACCGCATTATGGCTGTCGTATCTCAAAAAGATGACGCCGTTGATGCACCTACGGTTCATGATTTGGCCCAAATGGGTACACTTGTAAAAATTAAACAAATGTTGCGCTTACCAGGTGGTATTGTTCGTGTTCTCGTTGAAGGGATTACTCGTATTCGTGTCATGAACATTACGAGCATGGACCCTTACTATGTAGGGGATTATGAACGTGTACCATCTGTATTTGAAGATGATGTAGAACTTGAAGCGTATCGTCGTTTGGTGCAATCCAAATTTAATGAATGGGCTGATGAGTCTAAATCGATTACAGAAGATGGCATAACTCGCGTTATGGAGCTACGTGATCCATGTGAATTGGCGGATCAAGTGGCGTTTATGTTGCCTATCAATAACGCAAAACAACAAGAATTATTAGAAGAATTATCCGTAGCTAGACGATTGAATATGATTGTAGGTATTCTTAATATGGAGTTACAAATCTCCGATTTAGAAAACTCTATCAATAATCAAGTTCGTCAATCTATGGAAAAGGCTCAAAAGGAATATTTCTTACGAGAAAAAATCCGCGTCATCCATGACGAATTGGGTGATAAGGGCGACCCTGAGGAAGAAGCAGAAGAATTAAGAGAACAATTAAAAGCTCTTAATTTGAGTGAAGAGGTTCACACTCGTATTGATAAAGAAATCTCCCGCTATAGCCGTATGCCTCAAATGATGCCAGAAGCGACGATTTTAAGAAATTATCTGGACTGGGTATTAAATTTACCGTGGAATACTGTTACTGATGATCGCCTCGATATTAACGAAGCTAAAGAGATTCTAGAAGCGGATCACTATGGCCTCGAAAAGGTTAAAAAACGTATACTCGAATTCCTAGCAGTTCGTAAATTAACAGGTAAAAATAGTGGTTCTATCCTTTGCTTGGTGGGACCTCCTGGTGTTGGTAAAACATCCTTGGCGTCCTCTATTGCACGAGCAATGAACCGCAAATTTATCCGTGCGTCCCTAGGTGGTGTTCGCGATGAAGCTGAAATTCGCGGCCATCGTCGTACCTATATCGGTGCATTGCCAGGTCGTATGATTCAAGGTATTAAAAATGCAGGAACTAGAAATCCTGTATTCCTGCTTGATGAAATCGATAAACTAGCATCTGATTATAAAGGTGATCCATCATCTGCATTGCTCGAGGTCTTAGACCCAGAGCAAAACAGCTCATTTAGTGATCACTTTATCGAAATTCCCTTTGATTTCTCTGATGTATTTTGGATTACTACTGCTAACGTGGCATCCAATATTCCGGGTCCATTATTAGACCGTATGGAAATCATCGAGCTTTCAAGTTATATGGAAGACGAAAAATTAGAAATTGCAAAACGCTATTTAGCACCTAAACAAATCGAGAGAAACGGTTTGAAAGATAATAAAATTAAATTATCTGATGCAGTGTTAAAGAAAGTTGTTTCTGAATATACCCGCGAAGCTGGCGTTCGTACATTGGAAAAAACTATCGCTAAAATCTGTCGTAAGATGGCATATCAAGTGGTAGAACAAGGTGTTGAAACGCCGAAGATTTCCATTAAAAATTTACATGAATACTTGGGTGCTCCTATTTTTATTGATCAAGAGCGTGAAAAGAAACCACAAGTTGGATATGTTAATGGTCTTGCGTGGACCTCTGTAGGTGGTGTAGTATTACCTTGTGAAGCTACAACTATGGCAGGTACTGGTAAATTGGCATTAACTGGTAGTCTTGGAAAAGTAATGCAAGAATCTGGTCATGCAGCGATGAGTTATATTCGTCATAATGCAAAAACCTTGAAGATTGATGAAGATTTCTATAAAAAGTTAGATATTCACGTTCATCTTCCAGAAGGAGCAACGCCTAAGGATGGCCCTTCTGCTGGTATTACTATGACCTTGGCCATGGTATCTGCTTTGACAGGCCGTAAAGTAAGAGCTGATCTTGCCATGACTGGTGAAATCACATTGCGTGGCCGTGTCCTACCAATTGGTGGTCTTAAAGAAAAATTATTGGCAGCATTGTCCTATGGTGTTAAAGAGGTTTTCATTCCTAAAGGAAATGAAAAAGATATTCCTGAATTACCAGATAACGTAAAAGAAGGCCTTATCATTACATCTGTAAAGACAATGGATGAAGTTTTAGCAAAGGCACTTGTATAATGCAAAAGAAGAAAAAATCCACAAAACACATGGGTCCAAAACCACAATATACAAGAAAAGAGATTAAAGGACCTCGCATTATAGCAGCAAAATATAATACATCCTGTGTAAAAGCAGATCAATATCCTGAAGGGGATACCGTAGAAGTAGCCTTTTTAGGACGCTCTAATGTGGGCAAATCTTCATTGATTAATTCCTTGTGTAATTATCGTGGTCTTGCCCTCGTGAGTGGACAGCCTGGTAAAACGAAGACGATAAACTATTTTGATATCGAGTCAAAAGAGGATCTTAGTGAAACGGAAGAACGTCGATATCACTGGTTCTTAGTCGATTTACCTGGATATGGCTTTGCAAAGACAAATAAAGATAACCGTAATATGTGGTCATCCTTTATTTCCGATTATATTTTGCATTCTGAACGCTTGATGTTATTATGCTTGCTTATCGATGGGCGTCATCCAGAGATGCCTATTGATAAGGTGGCATTTGATTGGCTCGTTGAGGCTGGTGTACCACTACAAATCGTAGTGACCAAGGTGGATAAGCTCAATGCTAAAGAGAAAGCAGTCAATTTAGCAAAGATTAAGGAAATGTATCCAACGGGCACACCGCCGATTATGTATAGCTCGCTAAAACACACTGGTCGTGAGTTACTACAACAACGAATTAATAAAGTACTAGTAGGAGATGAAGCATGAGTAATACGAATCAGTTAGAGATGATGGAACGCATCGCTCTTGATTTAGAGCGTGTTGAACGTGCTCTTGCATCATCTTTTAATACAGGGGCAGAGGATTTTAATGATCTAATCAGACCTTTATCCGAAGCTGGTGGTAAACGACTGCGTGCACAATTATGTTTGCTTATTGCTAATGCAGGTCAATCGATAGAGACAGAGCGCATTAAAATTGCAGAAGCTGTTGAAATGTTACATTTGGCGACATTAATTCATGACGATGTATTAGACCAAGCTGAAATTCGCCGTGGTGAAGATACTATTCATAAGCATAAGGGCAATAAGGTGGCTATTTTAAGTGGTGATTATCTTTTTGCCAAGGCATTTCGCATTGTATCTGAAATGCCGCATATGGAATATTTGAAGGTCTTTTCTCATATCATCAGTTGCCTTGTGGAAGGTGAATTTATGCAAATGGAAGATGTATATCGCATCGACCAGGGTATAGAGCGATATATGATAAAGACGCAAAAGAAAACAGCGGATTTTATGGAAGGCTGTATGGAACTCGGTGGCTTATTAGGCGGTTGGTCTAGTGAAGAAATTGGTTATCTTAAACAATATGGTCATGCATTAGGTATGGCGTTCCAAATTACAGATGATATCATGGATTATCGTGAAACATCTGATACAACTGGCAAGCCTGTTGGTAATGATCTTCGAGAGGGGTTATTAACCTATCCATTGCTCAGTATTGTCAATGAAACTAATAAAGATGAACTGTTAGAAGATATCCAAAATCTTAACCATGGTGGCAATGAGCAAGACATCATTGACTATGTGATAGCTCGAGGTGGAATTGATAATACATTGCGCGTAGCCCAACAGTATTGTGATGATGCGTTGTCCGCATTACAGGCAATTCGTGATTTTGAGGGGAAAGAATTTTTAGTATTAGCCGTTCAAAATTTGGCAGATAGAAAGGTATAATATGGAGGCCTTCGAACCTAAAGCTTTCGAATATCCCATTAAGAAACCTTCATTCGATAGTGTAGTTCGGCAAAAGCGACGAGAACAGGAGCAAAAAGCTGAACAGGAACGATATGCTGTTATTGATGCCGATCCGAAAGAAAACCATCCAGAACCGTTGTATACGGAGATGGAACAAAAAATGATGGATGAAGCTGCTAACCTATCGTTAGTAGGTCATTTGTCAGAGCTTCGTAGACGCATTATAATTATGGTCATTTCCATTATTATAGGAACAGGGATAGCCTATTATTATGTAGATGTTTTATTAGATATTTTATTGGCCCCTGCTGGCAAATTATATTATATGCGTCCTACAGAAGCCTTTTTTACCTATATGAAGGTATCTATTGCGGGAGGCATGATTATGGCATCGCCTATCATATTGCATCAAATATGGCTCTTTGTAAAACCTGCGTTGACAGCTCGTGAAAAACATCTGTCAAATTGGATTTTACCAGTAGCCTTTTTGTTGTTTCTAATAGGTATTCTATTTTCCTATGCATTGGTATTGCCCGCTGCTGTTAAGTTCTTTATGGGCTTTGCTACAGATGAGTTACAACCGATGTTTTCTATCGGCCAATATATGGATTTTGTGTTAGCCTTTGTGCTGCCGTTCGGCTTTATATTTGAACTGCCGCTGATGATTATTATTATGGGATATTTTAATTTAATTACATCCCAATTTTTAAAGAAGAAACGCAAACTATTTATTTTGCTTTCCTTTATCATAGGTGCAGTAATTTCACCTACACCGGATATGTTTTCTCAGACTATGATTGCATTGCCGATGATATTATTATATGAAACTAGCCTCTTTGTGTTAGCTAAAGTGATGAGACGATAAGTACTTACTTTCAGGAGGAACGATGAAAACCTACGAAAATTTAACCACCTACAATCCTGGTGAAATCGAAAGTAAATGGTATTCCTATTGGGAAAACCAAGGTTACTTTCACGAAGAAGTGGACACTGATAAGGAGCCGTTTAGCATCGTATTGCCACCACCAAATGTTACAGGTATGTTGCATATGGGGCATGCGCTCGATAATACATTACAAGATATCTTGATTCGTTTTAAACGTATGCAAGGTTACAATGTGTTATGGATGCCTGGCACCGACCATGCGGGTATTGCGACGCAAATTAAAGTAGAGGAAATGCTCGCTAAGGAAGAGGGAAAATCCCGCTATGATTTAGGGCGTGAAAAATTCGTAGAACGCGTTTGGGAATGGAAGAAAGAATACGGCGATACTATCGTTAAACAAATTCGCAGCTTAGGCGCATCTTGTGACTGGAGCCGCGAGCGTTTTACCTTGGATGATGGCTACTATCATGCAGTGCGTGAAGTATTCGTAAAACTTTATGAAAAAGGTTTGATTTACCGTGGCGAACGTATCATCAACTGGTGCCCACGTTGTGCTACAGCTTTGTCTGATGTAGAAGTGGAACATGAAGATGAGCATGGCCATTTATGGCATATTAAATATCCTGTAAAGGGGGAAGAAGGCCGCTTTGTTGTTGTGGCTACAACACGTCCAGAAACTATGTTTGGTGACGTAGCAGTAGCCGTAAACCCTGAAGATGATCGTTATAAAGACCTCATTGGTAAAACATTAATCTTGCCATTCGTTAACCGCGAAATTCCTGTCATTGCCGATGACTATGTAGATGCGAGCTTTGGTACAGGGTGTGTAAAAATTACACCTGCTCATGACCCTAATGACTTTGAAATGGGGCAACGCCATAATTTAGAATCCATCGTTGTTATGAACAATGATGCCACAATGAATGAAGGGGCTGGCAAATTTAACGGTATGACACGCGAAGAAGCGCGTAAACAAGTGGTAGCAGAGCTTCAAGAATTAGGTTTACTGGAAAAAATCGATGATCATGACCATGCAGTAGGTCATTGTTCCCGTTGTAATACAATTATCGAACCAATGGTTTCTAAACAATGGTTTGTAGATATGAAACCACTTGCTGAACCAGCATTAAAAGTTGTTAAAGACGGGGACGTTCAATTTGTTCCAGAACGATTTACTAAAACATATGTAAATTGGCTCGAAAATATCCGTGACTGGACGATTTCTCGTCAATTATGGTGGGGCCATCGTATTCCAGCCTGGTATTGTGATGACTGTGGCGAAACTATCGTTAGCCGTGAAGATATTACAGAATGCCCTCATTGCCATGGTCATGTAACACAAGATCCAGACGTTCTTGATACATGGTTTAGTTCTGGCTTATGGCCATTTGCTACGATGGGTTGGCCTGAACAAACGGCTGAACTCAAACAATGGTATCCAACTAGCGTTCTTGTAACTGGTTACGATATCATCTTCTTCTGGGTTGCTCGCATGATTTTCATGGCTCTTGAATTTGAAGATGAAATTCCATTCAAACATGTATTCATTCATGGTCTTGTACGAGATAGCCAAGGGCGTAAGATGAGTAAATCCTTGGGGAATGGTATCAACCCGTTAGATGTTATTGGTGAATATGGTGCTGATGCATTGCGCTTTACCCTTGTAACAGGCAATACACCAGGTAATGACATGCGTTTCTACATGGAACGTGTGGAAGCAAATCGCAATTTCGCCAATAAGATTTGGAATGCGTCCAAATTCGTTCTTATGAATTTGACGAATTATGATGAAAGCTTTGTTCCAACTGAGTCTGATTTGACATTGGCGGATAAATGGATTGTAGAAAAATATAATGAAACTGTACAAAACATTACTGCTAACCTTGATAAATTTGAACTTGGTGAAGCGGCAAGCTCCGTATATGATTTCATTTGGAATACGTATTGCGACTGGTACATTGAACTCGCTAAACCTCGTTTGTATAGCGATGCTAATGAACGCGACCGTCGTACTGTTCAATACTTGCTCGTAACTATCTTGCGTCATATGCTAGAATTGTTACATCCATTTATGCCGTTTGTTACAGAACATATTTGGCAACACTTACCTCACGAAGGGGATAGCATCGTCGTTGCTAAATGGCCGGAAGCATTATCTTTCACAAATCTTACGGATGCGGCACGTCAAATGGAAATTATGATGGATGCTATCAAGGGCATTCGTAACATGCGTGCCGAAATGAATGTACCATTAGGCAAAAAAGCAGAAGTTATTGTGGCCCCAACTGATGCGTCCATAGCACAAGCTGTAGCTAGTCATAGCGATTATTTCGTTACACTTGCTTGGGCTGAAAAGGTAACAATCTTAGGCTCTAATGATCCGAAACCAGAAAATGCAACCGTAACAGTTGTAAATGGTATGGAGGTATACCTTCTTTTGAAAGACCTTATCGATGCAGATAAAGAAAAAGAACGTATCGAGAAAGAAAAGGTTCAAATGCAAAAAGAAATTGCACGTTTAGAAGGTAAATTGAACAACCAAGGCTTCCTAGCAAAAGCACCTGAAGCAGTAGTTGCTAAAGAAAAAGAAAAATTAGAAGAATATAAACAAAAACAGCAAGCGTTGTTAGAACGTGAGGAATTCTTAAAAACCTTATAGGAGGTTTATATGACATACGAAGAAGCCTTAGCGTATTTAGAAGATACTTCATCCTTTGGTATCAAACCTGGGTTGGAGCGCATTCAAGCATTAATGCAAGCGTTAGGGAATCCTGAACGAGATTATAAAATCATTCATGTTACGGGAACTAATGGAAAAGGTTCCGTAACAACATATATTTCGTATGCTCTATTTACCAGTGGATTACGGGTGGGGCGATTTACATCGCCTCACCTTGAATCTTATACAGAGCGTATAGAAATCAATGATGTACAAATCAGCAAGGATGCGTTTGGTGAATTAATTAGTCGTGTTCGCCAAGGTTTAGAACAAATTATTGCTGACGGAGTAGAAGCACCTACACAATTTGAAATTTTAACAGCTGCAGCATTCTTATTTTTCAAAGAGCAAGGTGTAGATTATGCTGTTATTGAAGCTGGCTTAGGCGGATTGCTTGATTCAACTAATATTGTGAAACCTATAGTTTCCGTTATAACCAATGTTACGCTAGATCATCAAGCCTATTGTGGTGATACGGTTGAAGAGATCGCTAAACATAAGGCGGGGATTATTAAAGAGGGCGTTCCTATTGTAACTGCTGCACAAGGTGGACCATTAGGTGTTATCGAAGAGGCCGCGAAGGACAAGCATGCGCCATTATATATCTTCAATAGAAAGTTTGGCATCGATAGTCGCAGTGTAGTGCCGGGTGGTCAGATTATGACCATCAGTGCAGTCGATATGGCACCGGCTATGTTGTTTACAACAATGGCTGGCGTTCATCAGTCTGTTAATTTAGCATGTGCCCTACAGGCAGTTCGTCTTGTAATGGAACAGGATGATGCTATTAGCGAAGAAACAATGCGTGAAGGCTTTGCTCGTGCTACTTGGGCTGGTCGCTTTGAAATCAAAAAAGCCTTGGATAGAACATTTATTTTTGATGGAGCTCATAATGCTGCGGGCGCAGAATCTTTTAACATGACGTATCAAGAATTGTTTGAAGATAAACCAAAAACAATTGTAATGGCTATTTTGTCGGATAAAGACGAAAATGGTATTATCCGTGAGGTTGTAAAACCGAAGGATACGGTTATTGCTGTGGCAGCGCCTACACCTCGTACGGAAATACCAGAACAGTTGGTGGAAAATGTCCGTCAATGTGTTAAACAAGTTGTGGCCCAAACGGAAGAGTCCGTAAGCGATGCTCTAGAGTTAGCCTTACGGTCAACTCAAGCTGGAGATAACATTGTTGTATGTGGATCATTATATATTCTTGGCGAAGCTCGCGCTTGGTTACAAGACCGCCTGAGCCACTAGGTAATCATTATGGAACACTCATTATTTCCAACAGAAACGAAATTAAAGTTTTACATTGAACGTCTTATTTATGGTGTAGTCATTGCTATGCCTCTACAACCAATGGTGGGGGATGTACTCTTATGGATTGCCATAGGAATTGCTTTCGTTGATTTAATAAGACGTCGCAACCTTAGCCTACCTACAGGGTGGTTGTCCTGGACTGTTATGTTTTTTGTCCTATGGACTGGTGTATCTGCTGCATTATCTGATAATGCTCAATGGGCTTTGACGAGCTGGTTTTATCAGATTATAGCAGGTGGTGGTATATATTATCTAGTACGGACGTATATTAGCACACCAAAACAATGGCGATATTTTCTTCAATGTGTATTAGGGACAGCGATTCTAGTTTGTTTTATTGGAGCTTATGAATATATTTTTGTTCCCAATCAGCATATTAATGAATGGGTAGATGCCACCCAATTTCCAAAATTGATGCGCCGCATGTCGTCGACATTGATGAATCCAAATCTACTAGGTGCTTATCTATTGATGATCCTCAGTGTTAGTATTAGTTATTTATTGGTATATTGGAAAGGGTTAACAAATAAAATCTTATCGAAAGCCTATAAGAAACAGATTTATATGATGATACCTGTAGCTCTTATATTATTTGTTACCTTGCTATTAACCTATTCACGGGGCATCTGGATTAGTTTTGGTGCTATGGTGATATATTGGGGCATCTTTGTGGAGCGCCGTTTGTTACTATCCCTTTTAGCAGTTCCAATTATTCTTTATTTCTATGATGGGGAAATTGCGACCCGCCTTTGGTCTATATTCCAAGGTCATGATACATCTGCTGATCTGCGATGGGCTCTGTGGGATAGTACCATGTATATTGTTCGTGAGAATCCTATATGGGGGATTGGATGGAATACATTCTATTTAGTTTATCCTGATTATAACTACTATATTCAAGGTCCCAATGTATTGATGTATCATGCACATAATTTATATCTCAATATGTTGGCAGAAATAGGCATACCAGGATTGATTTCTTTTATAACTGTATTATTAGGACATGTTATTACATCTATACGATTGCAAGGGGATGTATTCCGTAAAGCTGCATCAATCGGTGTAGGGGCTTTAGCCGTAGGGGTCCTTGTAAGTGGATTGTCCGATTTTGAGTTATATAGTCATCAAGTAACGATTACATTTTGGTTATTGATGGGGTGGGTAGGTGCTTTTGTGAAAGCACAGCAAAAATCTACCACAATTAATCATAATTAAAACGCATCGAAACTTTTCGATTGAAAGCAGAAATCCTCAAGATTTAATAATTCAATATTCCATAGACGTCAGTTTGAACATAGTGGGGCAAATCGAAGAAACTCTATATCCTGTATAGTGTTTCTCGATTGCCCCTTTTTTTACAATATATATGAAAAGTATATCGATAATTCCTGTAGGTTATAACGATGTGAATTTAATTTATGTGAAACATGAAAAATCCATGACTTTTAGTCATAATACCATATAAATATGTGACAAAAAATACATTTTATGCATATAAGTTGACAATGAACTTGTAAAAGCATACGATGAAGTAGGTTTAAGGAACGAGTTAGACCAAGAAATTGATCAACTGTCGTTTAACAAGGTGATTTGAAGGAGATGGTACGATGATAGACATCAAAGATCGCGTTAAAAATGCGGCCCTCCAAGGCAAAATTGTCTCAGCTTTTGAAGCAGCTCAATTGATTAACCCTAATGATAAAGTTGGTATTTCCGGCTTTACTCCATCTGGTTATGCAAAAGCTGTACCTTTAGCTTTGGCAGAAAGAATGGAAAAAGAACCATTCAAAATTGATTTATGGACAGGTGCTTCTGTAGGTGATGAAGCTGACGGTGCGTTAACACGTGCTAATGGTATTAACCGTCGTTTCCCATATCAAACTAATGGGGATACACGTAAAGCTTTAAATAGCGGTGCGGTTAAATACATCGACATGCATTTGAGCACAATGGCACAAAATGTTCGTTATGGTTTCTTCGGTGATTTAGACGTTGCAATTATTGAAGTATGTCAAATCAATGAAGATGGCTCCTTAGTACCTACTACATCTGTTGGTAACTCTCCAACATTTGTTAGCAAGGCTAAAAAGGTAATCGTAGAAGTTAACGTATCTCAACCATTGTCCTTGGTTGGTATGCATGATATCTATGAACCACTTGATCCACCATTCCGTAAACCAATTCCATTAGAAACAGCTGGTGATCGTATTGGTACTGAAGCAATCCCTTGTGATCCAAGTAAAATTGTTGCAGTAGTTGCTTGTGACGTTCCTGATACAACTAGACCATTGGCTCCTATCGATGATGATGCGAAAGCAATGAGTCAACATCTTATCAACTTCTTCGAACAAGAAATTGCAGAAGGTCGTTTACCTCAAAACTTGCTTCCATTACAATCTGGTGTAGGTTCTGTAGCAAATGCGGTAATCAGTGGCTTGGCTAAAGGTCCATTCACAGATTTGTCCATTTACACAGAAGTAATCCAAGATGGTATGTTCGACTTGATCGATGCTGGTAAAGTAACTGTATGTTCCGGTACTGCATTAAGTCCTTCTCCAGATGGATTAAAACGTTTCTATGCTAATATCGACGAATACCGTAAGAAAATTATTCTTCGTCCGCAAGAAATTTCTAACAACCCTGGTATCGCACGTCGTATTGGCGTTATTGCCATGAATACTGCAATTGAATTTGATATTTTTGGCAATGTAAACTCTACTCATATTATGGGTACAAAAATGATGAACGGTATTGGCGGTTCTGGTGACTTTGCACGTAGTGCATATCTCACTATTTTCTGCACTAATTCCGTTGCTAAAAATGGCGACATCAGTTCTATCGTTCCATATGTATCTCATGTGGATCACCCAGAACATGACACTATGATTTTCTGTACAGAACAAGGTGTTGCTGACTGTCGTGGTTTGAGCCCAGTGGAAAGAGCTCGTTTGATCATTGAAAAATGTGCTCACCCAGACTACAAACCTATGTTAACTGAATACCTCGAAAAGGCACTCGCTGCAACTAAAAATGCCCATACACCAATGTTGCTCGACGAAGCTCTTTCTTGGCATAAACGCTTCACAGAAACTGGAAGCATGAAAAAATAAACCTGTTTTTTTAGGAGGATGATGAAAACATGGCTTACGAAAACTTAAAAGCCCAAATTGCTGAGTATAACAAACTTTGTGACGAAAGAAGTGCAAAAACTCCAGAACGTCAAAACTTGAAATACAACCGTGTGTACACACCAGTTGATATCGAAGGCTTTGACTATGAACGCGATTTGGGAATGCCTGGCGAATTCCCTTACACTCGTGGCGTACAACCTACAATGTACCGTGGTCGTTTCTGGACTATGCGTATGTATGCAGGCTTCGCTACAGCAGAAGAATCCAATAAACGTTACCGCTACTTAATCGAGTCCGGTGCAACTGGTCTTTCCTGTGCATTTGACTTACCTACACAAATTGGTTACGACTCCGACGATGTTGTTGCAGAAGGCGAAGTTGGTAAAGTAGGTGTAGCGATTGACTCCTTGAAAGATATGGAAATCTTGTTCGACGGCATCGACCTTGGCAAAGTATCCACATCCATGACAATCAACGCTCCAGCGTCCGTTTTGTTGGCAATGTATATCGCAGTAGCTGAAAAACAAGGCGTACCATCCACAGAATTGATGGGTACAATTCAAAATGATATTTTGAAAGAGTACGCAGCTCGTGGTACTTACATTTTCCCTCCAAAACCATCCATGCGTTTGATCACTAATATCTTCGAATATTGTTCTCAAAATGTTCCAAAATGGAATACAATCTCCATTTCCGGTTACCATATCCGTGAAGCAGGTTCCACAGCAGCGCAAGAAATCGCATTTACAATTGCTGATGGTATTGCGTACGTAGAAGCAGCTTTGAAAGCTGGTCTTGACGTTGACTCCTTCGCTGGTCGTCTTTCCTTCTTCTGGAATGCTCATAACAATGTACTTGAAGAAGTTGCTAAATTCCGCGCATCCCGTCGCTTATGGGCAACTATCATGAAAGAACGTTTTGGTGCTAAAAAACCAAAATCCATGATGCTTCGTGTACATACTCAAACAGCTGGTTCCATGTTGACTGCACAACAAGTTGATAACAACATCGTTCGTGTTGCTCTTCAAACTGCAGCTGCTGTAATGGGCGGTACTCAATCCTTACATACAAACTCCCGTGACGAAGCATTGGCTCTTCCTACAGAAGCATCTGTACAAGTAGCTCTTCGTACACAACAAATCGTGGCTTACGAATCTGGTTTAGCTGACGTAGTTGACCCATTGGGTGGTTCCTACTATGTAGAAGCTATGACTAACGCTATCTATGACGAAGCTATGTCTTACATCAAGAAAATTGATGAAATGGGCGGCGCTGTAGTAGCAATCGAAAAAGGCTACATCCAAAAAGAAATTCAAGAATCCGCTTACAAATGGCAAATGGAAGTAGAATCTGGCTTGCGCACAATCGTTGGCGTAAACAAATTCCAAGTTGAAGAAGAAGCTCCAAAAGACTTGCTTCGCGTAGACGCTTCCGTAGGTGTTAACCAATCCAAGAAAACTCAAGCAGTTCGTGCTAACCGCGACCAAGCAGCAGTTGATGCAGCATTAGCAGCTCTTAAAGTTGGTGCAGCTGACGAAAACGTTAACTTGATGCCATTAATTCTTGACGCAGTTAAAACATATGCTACTTTGGGTGAAATTTGTAATGTATTGCGCGAAGTATTCGGTGAATATGAAGCTCATTCCACATTATAATATCGGCTAATTTCGGAGGTAATAAATCATGGCAGAAAAACGTATTAGAGTAATCGTAGCAAAACCAGGTCTTGATGGTCATGACCGTGGTGCAAAAGTAGTAGCACGCGCACTTCGCGATGCTGGTTTCGAAGTAATCTACACAGGTCTTCGTCAAACTCCAGAACAAATCGTTGAAGCAGCTCTTTCTGAAGACGTTAATGTAGTTGCATTATCCCTTCTTTCCGGTGCTCACAACACATTGTTCCCTAAAATCGTTGAGCTTTTGAAAGAAAAAGGCATGGGCGATGTATTAGTAATCGGTGGTGGCGTTATTCCTGATGCTGATATTCCTGGCTTGAAAGAAGCTGGCGTAGCAGCTGTATTCACACCTGGTACACCAACTGGTGATATTGTAAAATTCATCAACGAACACGTAAAATAATTAATAGGATGAGAGGGGTTCAACTGGAATAGCTGACTCCCCTCTATTCCCATATTCTAAGATAGGTGGTGAGGCGAATGGATTTAGTTAAAGGCCTCTTTGAAGGTTCTCGACTAGCCTTAGCACGGTCCATTACCGCTGTAGAAAATGAGTATGATAATGCCATCGAAATAATGAAGGCCATTTACCCTAAAACAGGGCGTGCACGTATTCTCGGTATCACAGGGGCCCCTGGTGCTGGTAAAAGTACTTTGACCGATAAAGTAGTAAAACACTACTTAGATCAAGGTAAAACAGTCGGCATCGTTGCCATCGACCCAACTAGCCCATTCTCAGGTGGCGCTATCTTGGGGGACCGTATTCGTATGAATGATTTAACATTAAACGAAAATGTTTTCATTCGAAGCATGGGTACGCGTGGTAGTCTTGGTGGTTTATCCAAAAAGACTGCAGACGTTGTTAAATTAATGGATGCCTTTGGCATGGATATAGTTATCATTGAAACTGTAGGCGTAGGTCAATCCGAAGTAGATATCGTAAAAAATGCAGATACTACATTGGTTGTACTTGTTCCAGGTCTCGGTGATGATATCCAAGCTATTAAAGCGGGTATTCTTGAAATCGGCGATGTATTTGCTATCAATAAAGCTGACCGAGATGGTTGCGATCGTTTGAATGTTGAAATTGAAATGATGCTTGACCTTGACTCTCGTGAAGTAAAATGGCGCCCACCAATTAAGCGCACAATTGCTAGTAAAGACCAAGGCGTAGATGAACTCATCGAAGCCTTAGATGAACATTTTGAGTATCTTGAAGATTCTGGTGAATTGGAATCTCGTCGCGCAGAACGTACTCGTGATGAAATCATCGCAATGATTAATGAACAAATTGGTCGTTATGTAGCTGAAAAAATCATTACAAGCGACGAATTTAATAGCCAAGTGGCAGCTGTCAATGAGCGTGAAAACGACCCATATACAGTTGTTAACGGCGTAATGACAAGCGTGCTAAAGTAGACGGCGACTACTTAGCATTAGAGATTTAGCCTTAAAAAGGAGATAATCGAAATGGCTTTTAAAGTATTACAAGTGGATCACATCGGTATTGGTGTTAATGACTTAGCAGCAACTAAAGAATTTTATAAAAATGCTTTGGGTATTGAACATCTTCCAGAAGATGAAGTAGTAGAAGAACAAAAAGTAAAAGTATCCTTCTTCCCATGTGGCGATGCTGAATTAGAATTCTTAGAAACTACTACTCCAGATGGCCCTATCGGTAAATTCATCGAAAAAAATGGCGGCCGTGATGGTATCCAACACGTTGCATTACGTGTAGATAATATTGAAAATGCTATTGCTGATCTTATGGCAAAAGGTATTAAAATGATTGATGAAAAACCTCGTTACGGCGCAGGCGGCTCCGCTATTGCATTCCTTCATCCTAAAGCGACTGGTGGCGTTTTACTTGAACTTTGTCAACGAATGAAATAAAATAATAATGTAACAAGTTTTTTTTATGGAGGTGCTGACATGCAAACAGTGCAAGAAAAAATCGAGTTGTTGCACGAAAAGCTAGCTAAAGTAAAAGCTGGTGGCGGTGAAAAACGCGTTGAGAAACAACATGCTCAAGGCAAAATGACTGCTCGTGAACGTTTGGCGAAATTATTCGATGACAACTCTTTTGTTGAACTTGACCAATTTGTTAAACATCGCTGTGTTAACTTCGGTCAAGAGAAAAAAGAATTACCAGGCGAAGGCGTAGTAACTGGTTACGGTACTATCGATGGTCGTTTGGTATATGCATTCGCACAAGACTTCACCGTAGAAGGTGGTTCTCTTGGTGAAATGCACGCTGCTAAAATCGTTAAAGTACAACGTTTAGCAATGAAAATGGGTGCTCCTATCGTTGGTATCAATGATTCCGGCGGTGCGCGTATCCAAGAAGCAGTAGATGCTCTTGCTGGTTACGGTAAAATTTTCTTTGAAAATACAAATGCATCTGGCGTTATTCCACAAATTTCCGTAATCATGGGACCTTGTGCAGGTGGTGCTGTTTATTCTCCAGCATTGACTGACTTCATCTACATGGTTAAAAACACATCTCAAATGTTCATCACTGGTCCTGCAGTTATTAAATCTGTAACAGGTGAAGAAGTAACAGCTGAAGATCTTGGTGGTGCAATGGCTCACAACTCTGTGTCCGGTGTTGCTCACTTTGCAGCTGAAGATGAAGATGATTGTATCGCTCAAATTCGTTACTTGTTAGGTTTCTTGCCTTCTAACAACATGGAAGACGCTCCATTGGTAGACACTGGTGATGATCCAACTCGTGAAGACGAAGGTCTTAATAGCTTGTTACCTGATAACAGCAACATGCCTTACGACATGAAAGATGTTATCGCTGCTACAGTAGATAATGGTGAATACTATGAAGTTCAACCATTCTATGCTACAAACATCATCACTTGCTTCGCACGTTTTGATGGTCAATCCGTTGGTATCATTGCTAACCAACCAAAAGTAATGGCTGGTTGCTTGGACATCAATGCATCTGACAAATCTTCCCGTTTCATCCGTTTCTGTGATGCTTTCAATATTCCAATCGTTAACTTCGTTGACGTTCCTGGTTTCTTGCCTGGCACAAATCAAGAATGGGGCGGTATCATTCGTCATGGTGCTAAAATGTTGTATGCTTACTCTGAAGCAACAGTACCTAAAATTACTGTTATCACTCGTAAAGCATACGGCGGTTCCTACCTCGCAATGTGTTCCCAAGACTTAGGTGCTGACCAAGTATACGCTTGGCCTACATCCGAAATTGCTGTAATGGGTCCTGCTGGTGCAGCTAACATTATCTTCAAGAAAGATGAAGATAAAGATGCTAAAACAGCTAAATACGTGGAAGAATTCGCAACTCCTTACAAAGCTGCAGAACGTGGCTTCGTAGATGTTGTAATCGAACCAAAACAAACTCGTCCAGCAGTTATCAATGCATTGGCTATGCTTGCAAGCAAACGTGAAAACCGTGCTCCAAAGAAACATGGTAATATTCCATTATAATTCGATTCGGTAAATATATCATCGAATTTGGGAGATACCTTTCTTTACTAATTTTTTAGAAAGGGGAATGATTATGGAAGGACAAGCAGTTACTACCAATCCTTGGCTAATTATGGCTATTAATATGACAGTTGTGTTTGTGGTGCTAATTCTTTTAGGCGTATTGATGCAAATCGTGCATATGATCGATCCTACTAAGAAAAAAAAAGCCCCTGAAGCAAGTACAACTGTAGCAGCTCCAGCAGCAGCTCCTGTAGCAACGCCAAGTGCATCCGCTCAAAATGAGGATGAAGTAGTAGCAGCTATCGTAGGTGCCATTGTGGCGATGGGGTACTCATCTGAACAAATTGCATCTATTCGACCTACAGCAACTAGTGCTAAATGGCGCTTAGAAGGTCGTTTAAGCGGTAGAGGTTAATATTATTTTAGGAGGCATTTGTAATGAACAATGCTACAGCAACTAACGGTAAAGCTCCATCTCAAGATGTAGTAGCGGTTATCGTTGGTGCATTATCAGCAATGGGTTATTCCGCTGATCAAATTGCGCACATCCGTCCAATTGTAAGCTACAACTGGAAAATGGAAGGTCGCGTACGTGGTACTCGTTAACAGTGTCACTTAATTCGGTAATCGATAGGATTATCAGATTAATATGTGTAAATAAAAATTTGTAAGTATTGTGTAGACATACACATTTTGGAGGAATTTAAGATGAAAAAATTCAATGTTACAGTAAATGGCACAGCATATGATGTAGAAGTTAATGAAGTAAAAGGCGCAGCTCCTGCAGCAGCTCCTGCAGCAGCTCCAGCAGCAGCTCCTAAAGCAGCTCCTGCACCAGCTCCAGCTCCAGCTGCAGCAGCAGCTCCAGTTCCAGCAGGTGCTGAAACTGTAAAAGCTCCAATGCCTGGTAAAATCCTATCTGTAGCAGTATCTGCTGGCCAAGCAGTTAAAAAAGGCGAAACTTTGTTGATTCTTGAAGCTATGAAAATGCAAAACGAAATCGCAGCTCCACATGATGCTGTAGTTTCTGAAGTTCGCGTATCTGCTAACCAAACTGTATCCACTGGCGATGACATGGTTGTTCTTGGCTAATACCAAGTATTGTAGTATGGCGCGGGTGCGCCGCGTCATATGACAATTTTATATTTGTGAAAGGGGAACGCATATGGAGGCTTTTGCTGTTGCGATTCAATCTGTTATAAACGATAGCGGGTTCCTCGCATTTACAACGGGCAATGCTATTATGATTCTTGTAGGTTTAATCCTATTATATTTGGCATTTGCTAGAGAGTTTGAACCATTATTGTTGGGTCCGATTGCGTTTGGTTGTGTACTTGCTAACATTCCTCGTAACGGTTTTGAAGAAGGCGTTATGGCACTTATTAGTGCAGGTATCTCCCAAGAAATCTTCCCACCATTAATTTTTCTAGGTGTAGGTGCAATGACTGACTTTGGTCCGCTCATTGCGAACCCTAAAACATTGCTTTTAGGTGCTGCTGCACAAATCGGCGTATTCGTTGCTTTAGGTGGCGCAATGATGCTTGGCTTTACAGCTCAAGAAGCAGCTGCTATCGGTATCATCGGTGGTGCTGATGGCCCTACATCCATTTATTTGGCTACTAAACTAGCTCCTCATTTATTAGGTGCAATCGCGGTTGCTGCATATTCTTATATGTCCTTAGTACCGTTGATTCAACCACCTGTAATGAAGTTATTCACTACTCAAAAAGAACGTGAAATTGTTATGGAACAATTGCGTGATGTTACACGTTTTGAAAAAATCGTATTCCCAATTGTTGCTACAATCTTCATTTCCTTATTACTTCCTTCCATTACATCCCTTTTAGGTATGTTGATGTTAGGTAACTTGTTCCGTGAATCTGGCGTAACTGATCGTTTGTCCGATACATCTCAAAATGCGTTGATCAATACTGTTACTATCTTCTTAGCAACTGGTACTGGCTTAACAATGAGTGCGGAACACTTCTTAAGTGTACAAACGCTCCTTATCATTTGCTTAGGTTTGGTTGCATTTATCGGTGGCACAGCTGGTGGCGTATTATTTGGTAAGTTGATGAGCATGGTTGACGGTGGTAAAACTAATCCACTTATTGGTTCTGCTGGTGTATCCGCGGTTCCAATGGCAGCTCGTGTATCTCAAGTAGTAGGTGCAAAAGCTAACCCAGCAAACTTCTTGCTCATGCATGCTATGGGTCCGAACGTAGCTGGTGTTATTGGTACAGCAGTAGCAGCAGGTACAATGCTTGCTATGTTGTCTAGCCATTAATTTAATATTTATTCACCAAGGTGTGCCTTTTGCGGTACACCTATTGGTGAATAAAAAAATCTCTTAATAGTATTTAAACATACAAAAAAGAGGGATATTAGCAATAAATGCTTTGTCAGATCGGTCATTAGGTGATACAAGAATTCACACAATAACCTTTCAGTGCTTTTTGATATAGTAGAGGTGGTCACTTGGTATCTATAGAATTAAAAATACTGATTTGTTTTATTTGGGCATTTATTGTATTTTTTATTACTGCACTGATTATCGGTAATGAAGGAAAAGCTAAATGGTTTCAACGTAGAACTAAATATACTTGGTTTAATCGCCGAGGATTTTTAGGGGAAGCGTTATTTTTTGGCTATCCTAAAACTAAAGAGGGTTATGGTATAACTTTTATGATGGCTTGTGCTATTAGCATTGTAAGCTATCTTGTGTATCTCATATAACTATAATCAGTGCATTTCTCTGAAGGGAGATGATGATGTATGGGTACTGCAGAACAAACCTTAATCGTCCTTGCAGTCATGGCTGTTTTATTCGTTACGGAAATTATTCCATTAGCTATTACTTCTTTAGGCGGTGCTATTACTCTAGGCCTTATGGGGATTATTACTCCTAAGGTTGTATTCTCTGGTTTATCTGATAGTACAGTTGTGTTGTTCGCTGGCATGTTCGTTGTTGGTGCTGCATTGTTCTACACTGGTTTAGCTCAAAAAATTGGGGAAACAGTAGTATCTCATGCAGGTACTAGCGAAAATGGCTTAATGCTTGCCATCATGGTTGTTACGGCAACTATGTCTGCATTCTTGTCCAACACTGGTACAACAGCTGCATTACTTCCAGTAGTTGTAGGTATCTGTGCTGTTGCGAAGATTCCTGCTTCTCGTCAATTGATGCCTTTAGCATTTGCTGCAGGTATCGGTGGTATCATTACAATGGTTGGTACACCTCCAAACATTATTGTAAGTGGTACATTGGCTAAATTTGGTGAAAAACCATTTGGTTTCTTTGAATTTGCTTGGATCGGTATTCCTTTGACTATTGCTACTATTGCATTCATGATGCTCATTGGTAAACATTTATTACCTAAACATGAAATTCAAGATGCTGGCGAAGTTGAACAAGAGGTAGCTGCTGAAGATATTTCTAACGATCCTAAGAAACAATTATTCTCTGGTCTTATTCTTTTAGGCGTAATCATCGCTATGATTTTAGGTGACTTCCTAAAAGGCTATGGTATTAACTTACCATTGAGCATGGTTGCAGTTATTGGCGCAATGCTTTGCGTATTAACTGGTTGCTTGAACGAAAAACAAGCTTACACATCCATTGACTGGGTAACAATCTTCTTATTCGCTGGTATGATGCCAGTAGCAACTGCACTTGACCAATCTGGTGCAGGTAAAATGATTGCTAATGCAGTAATCGGCGTTATGGGTTCTGACCCTAGCCCTTACTTTGCAACAGCTGTATTGTTCATTTTATCTTGTGTTATGACTCAATTCATGTCTAACACTGCATCTTGTGCATTATTGGCTCCGATCGGTATCTCCATTGCTCAAGGTATGGGCGCTGACCCTCATGCAGTATTGATGGCTATCGGCGTTGCTGCATCTTGTGCATTTGGTACACCTGTAGGTACACCTCCAAATACATTAGTACTTGGTCCTGGCCAATACAAATTTACAGACTATGTAAAAGCCGGCGTTCCATTGATCTTAGTTTGCTTCGTAGTAAGCTTAATTATTATCCCAATGGTATGGCCATTCTTCCCTGGTAAATAATAGGGGATAGGTTACTCTACTATACAAGCACACACGAGGTCGAATCGTAAGATTCGGCCTCGTTTTTTAGGCTCTCTGTCAAATGTTGGGGTGTTCACCCTACGAGCCTTCTTTGGCACCAATCATATGTATGGTTGGTGCCATTCTTTTTGCTCAAAAGTAGAATACGTACTCTAAATCTACCAAAGTGGCGAAGTCCATAGCTTATTCGTTTTAATACCTTAAT
>NZ_PPDF01000008.1:0-558190 GCF_002959935.1 Veillonella tobetsuensis | reverse complement strand
GTGTTGGAGTAGGAACTGGTTGCGGTGCTGGTGTTGGTTGTGGCGCCGGTTGCGGTGCTGGTGTTGGTTGTGGCGCTGGTTGCGGTGCCGGTGTTGGCGTTGGTGCCGGTGTTGGCGTTGGTGTTGGCACTGGTTGTGGTGCAGGTGTTACTGTTGTATTACCGTACACATATTTACCTTGACCATTTTGATCCGCTTGCCATGTAATAGCACCTTCTTTAGCATAGCCAGACGTTACTACCTTGAAACGGCCAGATTCAGCACCTTCAGAAGCAATGGCTACTGTGCCTTCAAGGTTTCTTTCACCAGTCACATAGTTATGGTAATACACCTTATGTGCAAGATTATCTAAAACCTTGTTTACATTATCCTCAGTAGACAAGTCTAATCCCTTGCGGCTAGTGTATAGATGAGCGCCAGCATTAGGGGCTGCGCTTGTAATATGAATGTCACCACCCCAGAAAGAATCAGCCGTTAAACCATTATATGTTGTGGTTGGCGGTGTATATTCTGGATCCTCGGTATCTGCATATTCATCATTAGGATCATAAATAAAATTCACATGGCCTTCGAGTTTATCAATATAGAGTTTATTGTGCTCATTTTGTTCTACCATATTTTGAAAATTGCGATTCGTAGAACCAACGAGTCGATGTACACGGCTAGGCATAG
This sequence comes from Veillonella tobetsuensis, assembly GCF_002959935.1. Lineage (NCBI taxonomy): Bacteria > Bacillati > Bacillota > Negativicutes > Veillonellales > Veillonellaceae > Veillonella > Veillonella tobetsuensis. Next base: position 557,518 of record NZ_PPDF01000008.1, on the reverse strand, counting down.
TACTACTATCAAGGTTGGTACCATCAAGGCCACCTTGATATAATAGCTCCCAATCCCCTCTTTCACCAAGGAACACATTGATATGATTATAGTTTCGCCTATTTTCATCAGCTAAATTGAAAGCTAGCCCAGACCAATTGGATTCCTCACCATCTATACCGATATTAATGGTTGAGCTATAATTTGGATCATTTTTAACTATAACATCGCCTTCAACGAATATTTTATCACCCGTAAATTCGCCGTGATGATCATGAACACCTATATTAATTGTACCCCCTTGAGCAAGGGCAACAGGTGTACTCACTCTACCAGAATTATATACACCTTTTTTCAATTTAATGTCTCCACCATTTTTACTGGTAGCAAATGCACTATGACCATAGCCAATATTAGAATATCCATCTTCAATAATAACCATACCACCATTCGCTACTATAGAAGATATATTTTTATCGTATTCTGGGAATACACGTATCATATCATCACTGTTAGCTACAAAATCTGTATTATCAGTATACGGAGCGGTATAGGCCGCATCTACCATCATATTAGGCATTACAGATCCAGCAATCGCCAGTGCCACAGCTAACGATAGCTTTGCTTTACTTACATGTCTCATAATAGTCCTCTCAATCACACAATGTAAACAAACTATAAATTACCTTAAATTATAATTTATAGTTTGTCGTTTGTAAATATGAGAAGAAAAATTAGTACTGGACTGTAGTATTGGTTGAGCCCTTTAATACCTATCCTAAAAATTAAAACACGCCTGTTCTAATTCTAGGGACACTATACCAGGCTATCTTACTAATTACTACAGGCGTGTTCTAATTTAAAATCCCCTTGATAAGTACCTAGATACTCATCAAGGGGATTGTTTTAATTATGAACTATACCGATGTCAGATTAGAATTGGTAGTTAAGGTCTAAACGATAGTAGTTAGAAAGTTTATCGTTATCACCAGTAGACTTGTTAGTTTTGTTGTTGAAACCGTAATATGCTGTTAAGCCTACATTATCTTGTAATGCGTAGTTTGCAGTTGCTATCCAACCTTTGAAGCCACGTAATTTAGTTACAAATGTAGCTGTATTATCAAGGTATCGAGTAGTATCATCATAGCCAACTTGCCATGTAGAAGATTGAGCAGCCATGTTTTCACCAAAATTGAAATATTGTGCTTTCACATCCCATGTACCACGTTTAGTTTGATTATATGCACCGTACCCAAGGCCAGCCGTCCAACCATAACCATAAGATACGCCAGGGGCTTTCACCCATTCACCACCAACCCAAACTTTATCAAAGTTCATATCTGTGCTGAAGCCATACATGTTGCGAATATCATTGTTAGAGGCTTTCTCTATATTATGACGAGCAAAGAATGCACCAATATTTACATGTTTATTCAATTCACCTTTTAAACTTGCATACGTAATAGTGAAGTTTTTATCTCTAGTAATTGTGCGTTCACCATATTCATCAGTTGCATAGCCGCCTTCAACAGCATAACCATAAGCTGCTTGGAATTGAACTTTATCATTGCCCGCATTGAATTGAGCGCCATCAAATGTATCATCATAGATTAAACCATTACCAAATGTTTGTTGGAAACGACCAATCTTAGCAGATACCCGTTCACCAAATTTATGATTTACATACGCACGATCAAACATTACTGTTCCAGGCTTTACGCCAATAGCTCCTACACCAGTTGGATTATGAGCATCACCAAATTCAATGTTACCAGAAGTCAAACGAACTATAGCTTCTGTACGATCATTAACCTTTGCATTAAATTGAACACGAGCGCGAGCATCGAATAAAGAACGTTGACTATAATCACGAGAATCAAGATTTGTTCTATCAGTTACATAGTGACCATTCTTTTCTTGTGCACCCAAATAACGAAGACGCATATCGCCTGTTACTTTCACATTACCTACGCGGTCTTCCAATCGTCCAACACGAACACCTAAGTTATTCAATTCATTAGAGAATTCATCAGCCAAGCGATTAATCATAGCTTGTTGTTCTGCATTAGCGCGGTCTTGATTAGCCATTGCTTTAGCAATCATTTGAGCCATTTCAAAACGAGTAATTTCTTTTTGCCCTTTGAATGTCCCATCTGGATAACCATTCACAACACCAGCTGCAGCCAATTGAGATACGGCTTGATAAGCCCAAGAATCTGTACTCACATCAGAAAATGGATTGTTAGCAAATGCCGTTGTTACACCTAATACAGCAGTTGCTGCTAACATTGCGGTAAATTGTTTTTTCATAATCTTACCCCACATACCAACTATACACTGTTAAAATTAACAATTAATAACTAATATAAACCTTTAAATACAAGTTATTATTATCAAAATATTTATACATTGTTAGTGTATCATATAAAAATATTTTTTCATAGTAATTTCATGAATATAAAATGTAGCATTAAGGACTTTCCTTCATACATGCTCTCCCTATCCTACAAACCTTTACTAATTAACAATCCCCTTGATAAGTACCTAGATACTCATCAAGGGGATTGTTTTAATTATGAACTATACCAATGGTCAGATTAGAATTGGTAATTTAACTCAACGCGATAGTAGTTAGATAATTTACGATATCTAGCATATTGTTCAGGGTTATTACGACCTTTAAAGCCCGCATAAGCACTTAAACCTAAGTTATCTTGTAATGCATAATTTACAGTTGTGAGCCAACCTTTATAGCCATGGAACTCGATATGACCTGTATTATCTGACTGTGTTGAATCATAAGCAATATTCCATTTAGAGGAGATAGCCCCCATATGCGAACCAAAGTTAAAATATTGAGCCTTTACATCCCAAGTACCTTGTTTAGCAAGGTCATAATCGCCATAACCGATACCAGCCGTCCAAGCATATGCATGTTTTGCATGCGTATCTTTCACAGTTTCCGCACCAATCCAAAGCTTGTTAAATTTCATATCTGTGCTAAAACCATACACATTTTTTAGGCTATGATCTAAAACCTTTTGTGTGTTAAAGCGCGTAAAGAAACCGCCTACATTGATATGTTTATTTAACTGACCTTTAACACTAGCATAAGAAATCGTATGATTATACTCTGCCGGAACGTTTACATAAAGCCCTGTAAGTAGATACCCATGTGCGCCTTGAAATTGGACTTTATCATTGCCAATATTTAGTTGAACCCCATCAAATTTATCATCATGGATCAAACCATTACCAATCATTTGATCAAAACGACCCGCTTTTACAGATACACGTTCGCCAAATTTATGATTTACATAGACGCGGTCAACAGTAAGTAGGCCAATCGACTCTCCACTCGGATTATAGGCAGCGCCTAATTCAAAATTATCAGATGCAACACGTACAACCGCATCAGTGCGGTCATTTACCTTCGCATTAAATTGAATACGAGCACGAGCATCAAAACGTGTCTTCTCACTATATTCCCCGTCGCTTCTTATAAAATCTGGTCCCATTGCTTTAGTGCCAAGATATCGAAGTCGCACATCACCAGTCACCTTTACATTGCCAACGCGGTCCTCTAAACGACCTACGCGAACGCCCAAATTATTCAATTCGTTAGAGAATTCGTCTGCCAAACGATTAATCATCGCTTGTTGTTCTGCATTAGCACGATCTTGATTAGCCATCGCCTTTGCAACCATTTGAGCCATTTCAAAACGAGTAATCTCTTTTTGGCCTTTGAAAGTCCCATCTGGATAACCATTAACTATACCAGACGCTGCCAATTGGGATACAGCTTGGTATGCCCAAGAATCTGGCGTTACATCGGAAAATGGATTAGCTGCGAAAGCTGTTGTTACACTTAACACAGCCATTGCTGCCAACATAGGAGCAAATTGTGATTTCATAAAATACCTCTCTAAAAGACTATATATTCACAAATATAGTTGAATCAATTCTATATGTATCCTCGTTTCCATATATGAAAAGTATACAACTACAGTATCCTTTCGTAGTATAACAATGAGAAATAAATAATCGTTAATAATATTATAAATTTTTCATATTATTTTCATGTTTTACAGTGATTCATGTATATTTTCCTGAAATATACAAAAAAGGTGACGAAACTAATATTTCGCCACCTTTGTGGTCTTTATTAATTTGTACTAATCTATTTAATTAGAATTCGTAGTTAAGATCTACACGATAGAAATCAGGCTCACAACCACAATCTTGATATTTCCAATCGAAACCATAATAAGCGGATAATCCAACTCTGTTTTTCAATGCATAATCAACTGTTGCCATCCAACCTTTAAAACCAGCCCCATACGGTTGATTCCATGTAGTATCAATGATCAAAGCATTATTTTTCATATTAAAATGTTGAACTTTTACACCCCAAGTACCTTGTTTTGCAATGTCGTAGTTACCATAACCAATGCCTGCCGTCCAAGCTGTAGATTCTTCAATATTAGAGGCTTTCAACCATTCACCGCCAACCCATACTTTATTGACGTTTACATTAGCATTGAAACCATATAATCCTTTAACAGGTTCATTGATTTCAAAATCTTCACCGTTAAAACGAGTGTAGAAACCACCTACATCAAGGTGTTTACCAACTTTACCATTCAAGTTTAATACAACGAGTTCCGGATTTATATCTGTCACCATATATCTAAATTCACCAGACACCATATAGCCATACGCTGCTTGGAGTTGAACTTTTTCATTGCCTGCATTGAATTGAAGGCCATCAAATTCGCCATCAAAGGATAAACCATTACCCAACATTTGACCAAAACGGCCGGCTTTCATAGATACATGTTTACCAAATTTATGATTTACATAAGCGCGATCAAATTTTACAGTAGTAGGATCTTCACCAAAACCAAACATTGAATTTGGATTATATGTTTCACCTAGCTCGAAATTACCAGTTGTTAAACGAACAACAGCATCTGTGCGATCATTTACCTTGCCATTGAAGAGAATGCGGGCACGAGAATCAAATCTGTATCTACTTTGAACGCCTCCATGCCCAATAGTTGGAGATGGCAAATTGTCGTATAAACTCCTAATATAGCGCAATCTCATATCGCCAGTTATTTTTACATTACCCACCCGTTCCTCTAAACGATCAACACGAACGCCTAAGTTATGCAATTCGTCGGAGAACTCATCGGCCAAACGATTAATCATCGCTTGTTGTTCTGCATTAGCACGGTCTTGATTAGCCATCGCTTTGGCAATCATTTGAGCCATTTCAAAACGAGTAATCTCTTTTTGGCCTTTGAAAGTCCCATCTGGATAGCCATTGATGATGCCAACACTCGCCAATTGAGATACAGATTGATAGGCCCAAGAATCTGGCGTTACATCGGAAAATGGATTAGCGCCAAATGCAGTCGTCACACCCAACACGGCAGCGGCCGCAAACATTGCAGAAAATTGTCTTTTCATAATTAAACCTCTTACTACTATATAACACACACAACTGTACTAGTGCCTAAATACATATTACTTATATCTCTATATTCAAATATGCATTTCATGCATTAGTAAAATGTATTTTCAGTATAACAGTAAGAATTAAATAATCCTTAATAAGAGCGTAAACTATTCATTTATATTTCATCATGTATTCATATGTACTATTTTCATATAAAAAGATGGCGAAACCTATGTCTCGCCATCTCTATTTGCTTTATTAAATTATGTAATCTTATAGATTAGAATTGGTAATTAAGGTCTACGCGGTATAAATCGTCTTCTTTAGCACCGTCCTGACTTTTCCAATCAAAGCCATAATAAGCAGTTAAGCCAACATTATTTTGTAATGCATAATTAGCTGTTGCTAACCAACCTTTAAAACCTGTCCCAACGTAAGGTTGATCCCAAGTAGAATCAAAGATTAGAGCATTATTTTTCATGTTAAAGTATTGAGCTTTTACACCCCAAGTACCTTGTTTTGTAATGTCATAATTGCTGTAACCAACGCCTGCCGTCCAAGCTGTAGATTCTGTGATTTTAGAAGCTTTCAACCATTCACCACCAATCCAAACTTTATTAACGTTAACATTAGCATTAAAACCATATAATCCTTTTACAACTTTATATACTTGTAAATCTTCACCGTTAACACGAGTATAGAAACCACCTATATCAAGGTGTTTACCAACTTTACCATTCAAGTTTAATACAACGAGTTCTGGATTTAAATTTGTTGCCATATTTTGGAAGTCTCCAGACATCATATAGCCATAAGCTGCTTGGAATTGAACTTTTTCATTACTAGCATTGAATTGAAGACCATCAAATGTACCATCAAATGCTAAACCAGCACCTAACATTTGGCCAAAACGACCAGCTTTAAGGGATACGCGTTCACCGAATTTGTGGTTAACATACGCACGGTCAACTTTAACTGTTGTATCAGCTGTAGCATCGCCAAATTCAAAATCACCAGCAACTACACGAACAACTGCATCAGTACGATCATTTACTTTTGCATTGAATTGTAAACGTGCACGACCATCAAAATTAACCTGGTTATTTGTAAACTTTTGATAACGAAGACGAGCATCACCAGTAACTTTTACATTACCAACGCGATCTTCCAAACGAGCTACACGAACGCCCAAGTTATTCAATTCGTTGGAGAATTCGTCAGCCAAACGGTTAATCATAGCTTGTTGTTCAGCGTTAGCACGGTCTTGGTTAGCCATAGCTTTAGCGATCATTTGAGCCATTTCGTAACGAGTGATATCATTTTGGCCTTTGAAAGTGCCATCTGGATAACCATTAACGATACCAGATGCTGCCAATTGGGAAACTGCTTGGTATGCCCAAGAATCAGGAGTTACATCGGAGAATGGGTTAGCTGCGAAAGCTGTAGTTACACCCAATACTGCTGTTGCTGCAAAGATTGCGGCGAATTGTTTTTTCATAAAACCACCTCTTATACTAACTACACACATACAATAGTGTTACCTCGATACATGATGCATATGTGTCCACGTTTCCATATGCATTATATTCATCGATTAAATGTACTTTTAGTATAACAACGATAATTAAATAAACCTTAACAAAAAAACAAACTATTCATTTGTATTTCATACTTTTATACAAAAAAGCTGGTGAAAACAAGTTTCGCCAGCTTTGTATTCTTAATTAAATCTAGAAAAAATATGTAATCGCAACCATTCAAGCACTGAACATACTGCAAATATTAAGATTGATACACCAACCATATGTAAAAGAAAAAATGGTGAATCAAAATAGTTATTTGCTTGAACTACTGTATTCCATAACCAATCACTAATAATAGGATTATTATGGATTAAATATACTGCAAATGTAGTAGATGCTACTGTATTAATAAATGGACTATATGAAATTTTTATATTCTTAAATATTGTAAATATGCCAATAGCAGCCAATAAGCCAACTACAGAGTTTCCTTTATGGGCTAAATACATAATATACAGGCCCTCATGTATATGAATATCATTCCACAAGATAGAGGCCAATATAAGTATAATACTCATAATACCAGCATATATAGATATCTTATCTAATTTTGCATCTCCATATTTACGAATATAAGCACCAATCATATACATAATGCCAAATGTAAAATAGGATGTTAGATATCCACCACCACTGATAAATGTACTAATCAGTGTAGGAACGGTATAAAATATAGTGGTTAATACAATTATGATTTGCCCCAATCGAGCTTTACTAACACTATTAATGATTTTATTAAATAAAGGTATTGATACATATAGTAATAAGTACGATCTGGCAAACCAGTTTAATGGTGTCAGTGGAAATATGGACTTATATATATAATCTGTCTTAATGGAAATCCCTAATGCAAAAGCCAATAGTAAAATAATGATTCCCCAAAAATAGGTACACGATAGTAGTTTCAATACCTTATTCCATCTAAAGGTTTGATTTACAAGAAAATATCCTGTTATGATGACAAAAATATCAACAGCGACCTTACTCCATGCCCCTAAGAACTGCATTCCCAGTAGATTAAACGATATAGTATCTATATTATCAAAATAGCTAAGTACATAATAGTGCCCCAACAACACCATGAACATACTAATCACCCGTAACAACTCAATGTTAGACTGACGTTGCGTTGCTATGTTTCCCTTATTCATGCTTTCCCCTATCCCCTATTTCAAATATGGTTTTAAATTTTCTTGTACTTCCTCAGCATATCGATCTAATAAATCATAGCGTTTCCGATATTGACTACGTTTTTGTGATTTAATTTCTTCAATCGGTTTACGGTATTCCTCTAATGGAATTATATAGAATCTTGGGTCTTGTGAAAGTTCCCCTCCACTTTCTTGCCACAAGGAATCTAGCTCTGCTACCTTAGCGCGATGACCGCGAACTAAATGAGTATTTGCATAAAAACCTTCATCAGATACAGCATAAATTATTTCTACACCACATTGTTGGGCAACTAATCTAAGCAAGTACATGATAAAATTTTTCGGACGATAGCCAAACATCTTTTTCGTAGCTGTCTTGGCATTGGCTAAACCATCCTTATACCCCTGAATGGTGCCAATCCACATGGCTTTTTCCCCATTAAAGCCCTTACCAAAGCGGAAGTTTGCATGATAAACACCTTCAGATTCTAAGGTCAGTAATAGCGTCAATAATCCCTCTTTACGCTGCCCTGCACCGTAATATAATTGGGCTTTCATGTTGAGCTCTTCAGATTGCCATACCACAAGACCACGTTTGATACGACTCACATCATCTAAGAAATTATCTTTATCTACAGAATACATAGACTGAATCGCTTTATCGGTGAATACATTTTGTATGTAATCAAAGTGATTGATGATGGCATCTAATCGCTCATTCGCCGTAGATTCTTTAAAGAAGAAGATACGTGTCATCAATTCGTATAACCCAATTTGACGATGTAATAATTCTGGATCTGGTTTAAAGTTAGCAAAATAGTTTTCTAACCGATTCATTTGCTGACGGCGACTGATGGAGCGAACTGTATGTAATACAACACGGCGAGTTTCTCTCCAGCTACGCTTACCATATATTTTTCGGCCTTTTGCCCATTGATTTTGTATATACTGTAACACCTTATCACCTCAAATTACGAACTATCGTTATTATGGAATCTACCATCTTGGAGATGGTAAAAGTAGTTTCAACACGTTTATATCCCTCATTAATTATAGATTCCCTAAGAACATTATTTATCATCATCTCTTGCATGGTATCTGCAATAGATGTACTATTTACGGTTTCTAACAGAATACCAGATGTACCATTCTCAATAATTTCAACTTGTGCACCCGATGTGCTTGTAATAACAGGCACCTTACAATACATTGCTTCACATAATACAAGACCAAACGCTTCTTGAACCTTAGATGGGGCCACTAAACAGTGAATAGAACGGTAAAACTGGTTCATATCCTTTTGAAATCCCATATATTGTACATAATCCTGCATCTTATGTTCTGCAATGTACTGATGCATGCGCTCGATATCAGAGGGCTTACCATCACCACATATACGTAATAAAATAGCTCTATCTCTATCATGAATGATTTTAATTGCATCTAATAACTCAAAGATGCCTTTATTTTCGATAATACGCCCTGCATAACCAACGATAAATGGACTAGTAGAAATACTTTCATTTTCAAGTACAGGAAAACGCTGTGTATTTACGCCATTATAAACGAGATGGTATTTATGAGCTATGTCGGCAATGACCTGAACATCATAGACTCGTTTAGATACACAGATAAAAGCATCTACCTGTGATTGTATCCATCGGTGGTACATATCGGTTTTTGCGTGTACCACATTATGTTTATAAAAGATAAGTTTAGCCCCTGTTAAACGTTTGAGAGCCAAGCATAAAAGGATATATTTACCCGAATGGCATTGAATAACATCAATACCATATTGCTTCATTTGTTTAACAATAGAACCAATAGATAAAAAACCTTTACACGAATAAAGATTAGCTGTAATGATTTCTGCTACTGACGTAAATCGGTCTTGTAGTTCCTGATTTGTTTCATCTACTAAAACAAAAGAGGGTATCTGCCGTCGATGTAGTTCGTCGCACATATCATATACATATTGCTCTCCGCCGCCCCATACTTTGGCGCCTACTACGTTCAGTATCGACATAGATACCCTCCTTTAAATATATATTGTAATTAACTATATATATTTAATCATATATGTATTTATTTTTCATCTACTTTTTAGAAAATAGTATCTTTTCATGATTGATCAACCAAGTTGTTAGTAAAGTCCAATCACGTGCTTCATCAGAATGATTATCGATAGGTCGAACTTGTTCCACAGGCTCAGTTGAAGGCACATTACTTTCACCATAATCCATACGGACATCACCCATCATAGTATCATTCATCCATTGATAAGGAGTTACTAAGGTTTCAGGCTGCTCCTCAAATAACGATGGAGTAATAGAATAATACTCAAATCCTTTAGGTGCAATAGCCTCGATAATCGTTGGCATAAGGCTCATATGAGTACCTTTTTGTGTAGCAATCATCGTACTATCTAGTTCAGGATGTTGCAATAATCCCACCGTACAGAAGGTATCGCGTAATGTATAATCACGGTGAATAAGCGACGTATTATTTAAAGAACCAAATAGATTAGAATGATCACCGGTAACGACAAATAAACTATCTGGGTATGCTTCCTTCATAGCTTCAACGAATCTAAAAAGTGCCTTATCGCTATAACGATACGTAGCGAGTTCCTTATTACGAGTCCTATTTGAACGTAAGTCTTCTCCTACATTAGGCATAACCTTTTTAGGGTCATAGTCGAGTAACGAATCCTCCATTTTATAAGGTCCATGATTAGAGGTTGTATAAATAAAATGGAAAGTAGGCTCATCAATTTCTTTGATTTGTTGCTCAATGTTCTCTAAAAATACATGGTCATAGACACCTACCCAAGTTTTCGGCGCATCAGGTCCACAGAATATGGATGCACTTTCAACACGGTCAAAGCCTTGGGCCTTACCAAAGTGATTAAAATTACCATAAGATGCATTTCCACCGTACCAATAAATAGTTTGGTAACCTAAGCGTTTCATTTGATGTGCAAAGGATGTAGGAAGTGATTCAGTCCAAAAACTTTCTCGTTCATTGACCTCTAAGCCTGCATCATAAATGCCACTCATAAGACTCACGATAGAGGGCCTCGAAACATTACCAGCTGGTAAAAAATTAGGAATTTGAACTGTATGCGATTGCTCTTTAAAATTCCATAATCCTGGGCAAATATTAAGAGATTTATGCGTCTCATCTAATGACCACTGAGGAATACTTTCACCAACAATAAAGAAAATATGGTTAGGTTTACTAATCTTAGGACCTTTAGCAATTCTTTTAAAAGCATATAACGGATTATCTAGCTCATGCCAATTCTCTTTATATTCACTAGGTACAACACGACTAACAGCGTGATTAATATTTTCCTCAGATGTAGTATATTCTGAGCGTAGAGGATGTTTATAAACCGTTTCCAATGCACATAAATCAGGTACAGTCGCACGAGCAAAAAATATATCTTCTTTTACAACTGTAGGAATCGTATCCCATTCTGGCTTATCGTCATGAGATAAAGTACCACCATAACGAAACCAATAGAAACCGATTACAGAAAGGGATACTAAGAAAAAGTTCCAACCTACCACTATCCAAGTATCTGTTAAATAAGCTGCTGGATAAGAAAAGGATGGGAGAGATAAGCTCAATTTACCCATATACCAAGATACAATTGCTACTGGGATAAATCCTAGTAAAACTAGGGCACCTCTATCTTGGTTGAAAAATACATCAATGAGGTTTCGTTTCTCTGCATGCTTACCATAATGGACCATATAGTTATACGTATCGTGAAAATGCTTGTAAAATATCATCTTCCCTGCAAAGGCAGCATATACTACACAAGAGTAAATCGTTAATCCAATGAGACGCACCATATCTTCATATTGATGATATGTATCAAACCATAGTGCAGGAATAGTAACAAATACTAAAGGCACTAAAAATACATAGGCATCAAAATCCATGCCCCACCAAAATCCATAGCGTAGAGCTCCTATAACAGATTTCCATCGATTTTTCCAAGATGGATATGGATTATAAACACGCATAAAAATCAAACGAAATATAGTGCTTAAAATAGGTACCCAAATCATTAATTTTATATTTTGTTGTAATGATAGAAAAAATTGTTCGCTCATTATATATTATGGCTTTCTCTCACTATAAATTCTCATATGTCTCCTTAATATCACTTACAAGTAAATTACAATTTCCCATTTGATTTATTTAAGTAATATAATTTTACATATTTTGTAACAGTATACATATAATGATACAACGATAAAATAAAACCTATCTTTCCATCAAGAAATCCTTTTTGCAAGATATAAATCTTGAAGAATGCCCAGTGAGGGCGAAGTATAATATCCTTCCAAAAAGAACAATGTTTTCCTTGTTCATGATATTTCTCAGCAGCTGCTGATGTATATTTGTTGAATTTATTGAAATACTGAGTCCAGTTATCATAGGTATAATGAAACAGTTTTCCTTTTAAAGTTTCTTGTGGAAATGGGCTAATAAAAGTTTCATGTACAAAACCTTCTACGGTCGCCCCTTCTTTTGGCATCAAACGTAATACCTTATCTGGTCGCATAGAGCCATGAGTTGCAGAGTTGTGACGAAATATATTATGACGAAATAACCAATATGCTTTTTTCTCTCTACGTTGTACAACTTGTCTTATTTCATCATTTAATTCAGATGATATCCGTTCATCAGAATCAATAAATAAAATCCACTCACATGAAGACTGACTAATACCAAATCGACGTTGTTGTGCCCAATCTCCATTCAATGCATGATGTATAACCTTAGCGCTCAATTGTTCTGCTAAAGATACAGTTTGATCTGTACTACCATCATCGATGACAAGTATTTCATTTGCACATTGAATGCTCTTAATACACTCTTCTATATGTTGTTCTTCATTACGAGCGAGGATAATCGCTGTCACATTATTCATATATTTCCCTTTAATAAAAAGATGCATGTTACTGCTATATATTATCTTATATAATTAATAATCTAATGATTCAAATGGTTTATGAATAGCTTTATCTAATCTTCTATACTGACTTATTAATTTACCTTTTAAAGATAATTGATTATATATCAGTTTATATGACGCATCTTTTTTAGATTTACGATCTGCTTTCCATAGTTTTTCTACAGTAGATGGAACTATATCTTCACTTATCTGTAATATTAAATCTTTATCAAGACAATACAATTTACATGCATCTAGCCAATAATAGAATTTAAATGCATCAATTTCAAATTTTACAGGAGTTTGTAAGTTTTTAATATTTTCGGCTCCAGCTCTATTAATCATATATCCATGCGTACAAAATGCATTTCGTGTTGAATATAGATTTACATTATTCCCTACACTGCGTATATATTTATGATGATAAATACTCTTTTGTAAAACTACTAAACGAGGTTCATCTGTTTCTTCTAAAAATTCCTTTATTTGTAATAATGAATCATAATTAAAATCCTCTGTAAAATAAATATCATCTTCACAAATCATGATACTTTTTTCATCAGAGTTAAGGAATTCATCGTATACACCACAATGACTTAAGGCACAACCAATTTCACTAGGCGATAAGAATGTATCTTTAATAGCTTTGGTATCTAATTCTTCTTTAGACATTCTATTCGCCATAACAGCATCAAAGAATCGAAACTCTACATTATGTTTCTTAAACTCTTGTGTAGCATTCTCTCTACGTGCTTCATTATTTTTATCTGAAATAACAACTATATTCATAATATCCCCTATTGATTAATACTATCCCCATGTTTTAGCCGCCATGCCGCTAGTTCTCGCATAGTTTTCATATACTTAGCATAATCTTGTGGCATTTGCTCATTTTCTAAATAAATACCATTTGTATCCATCCACAAACGATGGTTAAACACGAATGGCCCTTGATTAAATAGACTCGGCACCATAGCTTCATAGGTTTGCCCTGTGCGACCTACGAGTTCCGCCAAGGTCGGAATGATTTGGATACTCATGCCGAATGCGTCTGGTGAAAGCCATTCTTTTTTGATGCCTTGTCCATAGAAAATAATCGGAATCGTAGAGAACACATTAGCACTTTGTTCACGAGCAAAGGTAAAGCGTTCGCTATGGTCACCGGTGATAACAAATAATGAAGTTGGATCAGATTGTTCCTCTTTGCTAATAAATTCTCCCATCACATGGTCTGCATACCATATGTGGCCCATTTCATTGATTTGTTTATCCGTATTGGCAATGGAATCTGGCAAGTTCTTACGAACCTTATCCGCATCATAGCCTTCCTTCGCCACATTCACACTATATGGAGGATGATTCGACGTAGTCATGATAACATTGATGATCTTTTCGCCACGATGTTTGTCCATGTATGTACTGATAGCCTTGAACATATCTCCATCGGCTACGCCCCAAGCATTTGTTTCATTGCTCGGCATTTCAGATGCATCGTGGAATTCATCAAAACCTTGTTCTAATGCAAAGTTCTTAACATTTTGCCAAGTACTAAAACCGCCATACCAAAATATGGTCTTATAACCTAGTTTTTTCATAACCGGTCCAATACCGAGGCCATACGGTTCTTGTAACATACCTACGCTATAATTTGGATACATCCCCGTATCCGGCATGCCCGTTAATAAACCAATAATGGCAGGCATCGTACCCGTTCCTTGGGCCAAGGCCATTTGTGTACCCATCGCCTTAGGACTGCCTGCGTATTTGCGACCTTGCTCTACAAGATAAGCACCAGGTTCGTTAAATTCGGAAAGGAACGGCCATAAACCATAAGATTCACCGAGAATAATATTAATAGATTGCGGTTGTTGTTGTAATCGCTCTGTTGTTATCGTTTTTGTGAAAGCTTCATCAAATCGTGTACTATTAGGATTACCGCCAATGGATTGTATTTTTTCATGTAACTCAGCAGGTGTTAAGTGAATATCCTCTAGCTCTGAAGTCCGTTTCGCAATGGATTTTACACGGTATAATGCTTGTGCATCGTCTAATATTGTTTCATTTAATAGATTTGAATTAAGTCGAGCTGCGCTTTCCCAGTTAATGGAATTCGTATAACCAAAGGCTCCACCAAAGCGTAAAAATACGAATAATACACCAAATCCAACAAAACTGAGAATACCAGTAATCCATTTACTACGCTTAGTACTAGGTGCCCATTCATATGTGTTGATATTTAGTACTTTCACTAAAAGCCAACTGAAAACAATACTAAGCGCAATGCCACCAATTAAATATGGTATACCATGATATTCATTGATAGCTGTATTGATAATGGCATGAATATCGTCATGTTTGCCATTGATAAGCATCGCATTATACGAAGAATTGAATATGGTATAAAACGGGATACGCCCCATAAAGAGCAATGTAAAGAAGATGGTAACAAATACGTACCAAACCTTGCGTATACCTTGGGCCTTCCATTTTGGCCACACTATAGATGGCAATGTAGCAAATAGCAAACTTACAAGGACAATCGATCCAACGGTCTTCAAACTCAACCGAAAACCAAGCCATAAAGACATTAAAATACTATCCATTGTAGTCGTATCTAATTGAGATTGAAATATAATTAAAAATACGATTCTAAAAAGCGTAAACAAGATAGAAAAGAACAAAAATGCCTTTAATTCCTGTTGAATGCCTTTTATCCAGTTCAACCATCGATACATACCATGTTCCAATTTATACACCAGCCCTACAATTTATTCAAAATACAAATGTATACCCCTATTTACACGTATCATATGTACCATCACAGTTATACACGTGAATACTTCTTGCAACTCGGCCCCTTGCACCGCTTGCATTTTCCACAGCCTTTATCCGTAGTTTTCTGGCCGTGGTTATTTATGAAATCTACGGTTAGTCCTTTTTTCCAGATTTTTTGGATTCCTTTTTCAAGGATTTTTCAAGTTTCTTAGCCTCTTTATCCTTCTTGGATTTTTTATCTTTCTTCTTATCCTTGTCTTTTTTGTCTTTCTTTTTGTTCTTGTCTTTATCTTTCTTTTTCTTATCTTTTTTATCCTTTTTACCTGAAAGCTTCGCCCATTCTTCTTCTACGCGTTTCAGTTGTTTTTTGATAAGCTTGTCGATCTCCTTTTGTTGTTTAGTTTTATCCTTATCGCCTGTGGATTGTTTGGAATACAACAAGGAATTTACCATATCATAAGGATCTAAGGACGTACGAATATCTCTGTCTAATAGGCTTTCATCATCAAAATTGTCCTCTTCGTCATCAAAGTCATCATCATTGACGTCATTACGACTAGATGTTGTTTTCTTATTGGCTGAATGCTCATTAAAATAAACAGCATCTTGATTATCTATAGGATATTCCTTAGAAAGGTCGATATCTTCGAGGTCATGATCTATATCATGTAATTTAATTTGCTCCATCGTATAATCTAAGTTATCTTGATTTGATGCACCGTAACCCATCGGTTTATCAAAGGAAAGAACATCGCCAAACAAATCGCGTTCCAAGCTTTCATAAGAATTAAGCATGCTCATGCGGTCCTGTACGACCTCAATTTGATTCCACAATTCTATCAAATTTGCCGTATATTGCATACGTTCCTTAACCTCTAAATAAGCCTGATGAATAATAGACAATTCTTTTTCGTTAAGACCTTCTTCAGCACCGATTTCTTCAATCATTTGCTGAATTTCTTGATCACGATTATAACGTTCTATTAAGGCACTGCGAATTTCTTCAATAAGACTTGCTGACACGCGTTCCATACGTTCCTCCTTTATGGTATATACTCAGCCCTAATCACTACGATTAATCATTACGAATCAATACATACCATGGTGAATAGAAAATAAATTTTTATACTCTCTAATCTATTATTATATCAGAAAATACGCGGATTTTCTGCGTGTTTTAGTGAAAGTACTAAAACACATTCACTCTATATACCAATATGCGTTCTTTGTCGTCAGTTTTTTGAAATAAATCGCCGCATTGTATTGATTCTTCTGCTTCGAGGCGCACATGATTATTTAAAAAGTATTCTACTTCTTCGTTAATATAGTAGAAAAATAATAGAATTTCTCTTGGATGATGATATAAAGAATCAAAGATATTACCTAGTACGCGTTTAATGGTATGAAGTGCAAAGGGATTAAAGAAAAAGCATCGATCTGCATTGTCTGGCAATGTATAGGTAGCAGCATCGCCAAGGACAAAAGATACGCGGTTCTTGGCAGCTGGGCTTTCACCATTTACGATGGCCCGTTCATACAAACGTTCATCGTATTCGATACCAATGGAATGGCACCGCGTCTGATTCGCCATAAATATGCTAACGCGCCCCTTGCCACTGCCGTAATCGATGAGGGTATTTTGTTTCGTAATATAACCACTACTTGCGAGGCGCTCAAGAACACAATAGTCCGTCGGTTCATATGGATGATGCTCTGCATCCGAACGGCTATCATCACGGCCTGTAGTTTTGATTTGTAACACTTGTTCCCATTCCTGTTCGCTTGTCATCGTATCCTTCTCCCTATCGCTTATATACATGTACATTATGGTTCTTATCAATCATTGTATACATAGATAACATCATTTACAAATGTTAGATAATCATGTATCATAATATATGACAAAGGAAGTTAATGCGTTCAATATGTTGCACGCAAAAATGAAAAAGCAGGGTTGCCGCCCTGCTTTTTCTGTGCTAGTTACTGACGAAAGTATCTATCTAGCCACTTGCAGATGTAGTGACAGGTTACACCTGCTATGATAGACACTATTAAGGAAGTTAAAACGTCTGTCAAAATGTTGCACCCCCTTTCTGTTACCAGTCTAGGGCAGTAACACCTATAGTATATACCAAAAGTACCCTTATATATAGGGTGCTTTTCTTGTATACAAACATTTATTGCTGCTAATATGGTATACTAAAGAGTAATATTTCAATTTTTCTCATGTGCAGAATTATATCTCATAAAAAGGAGTATTTACTTACATGGACAGTGATCTGACCTTAGATTTTATAATTATTATAGTATTAATCATCGCCAATGGCTTATTTTCCATGACAGAGTTAGCCATCGTTAATGCTAAAAAACGCCGTCTCGAAGAGATGGGTGAAGCAGGTAATGAACGAGCTAAAAAAGCCTTTGAATTAGCAGAAAATCCTAATAATATGTTTTCTACCATTCAAATTGGTATTACCCTCGTTGGTATTTTAACAGGTTTGTATTCTGGTGCAACCTTTTCCGCTCCATTAGAAGAATTTTTAGTAGCTCATGTTCCAAGTATTGAACCGTATGCCACATCTCTTAGCTCATTTATCATCGTTGCGATTATTACCTATTTATCCCTCGTTATTGGTGAACTTGTGCCAAAACGCTTGGCTTTAAATAGTCCTGAAAGTATCGCAGTAGTGGTGGCAAAACCAATTTACTGGCTATCAGTAGCATTAAAACCAATCGTTAGCTTCCTCGGTGTTTCTACAGAATTTTTATTAAAATTATTAGGCGTTACTATTAAAGAAGAAGCTCCTGTAACAGAGTCTGAAATCAACAAAATGCTCACCGAAGGCGTAGCCATGGGTGCTTACGAAGAAGAAGAACCTATCCTCGTAGAAAATATCTTTCACCTAGCCGACATGGACGCATCTGACGTCATGACACCGCGGACGCAGCTTAAATGGATTGATTTAAACGCTTCTGAAGATGAAATCATGGAGGTTCTTAAAACGGCAAACCATTATCGCATTCCTGTAGGTGAAGATTCCCTCGATGAATTGCAGGGTATGATTAACGTAACAGATGTTATGGTTGAATGTTTGCAGGGTGAAAGCCCCCTTCACCACGTCATCCGTTCCTGTATGACAGAACCATTGCTTGTACCTGAAAGCATTTCTCTTATGAAATTGCTCAATACATTGCGTAATGAAGGCGTTCACGAAACCATCGTCCTCGATGAATACGGTGGCTTTAGTGGCCTCGTAACATTACATGACATCATGGAAGAAATCGTAGGCCTCATGCCATCTGGTGAAGATGAACGCCAAGAAGAAGAAAACCGTATCATCGAACGCGGTGACGGAACATGGCTTGTAGATGGTCTACTCAACATAGACGAATTTAAAGAATTCTTTCACATCGACAAAGAACTTCCTCGCGAAGAAGATGATCTATACAAAACATTAGGCGGTCTCATGAACCTACTATTCGGTAGAATCCCACGAGAAACAGACAAAACCTATTGGGAAGGATACACCTTTGAAATCGTAGACATGGATAATACGAGAATCGACAAAATTTTGGTTAGTTATGTTGAACCAGTTGTGGAACAAACAGAAGAATAAAATTTAGAGCACGTATTGTCATAAATACTAATATAAAAAAATAGACTCCCAAAAACTCCACCGGCCGGGTCTGACTCCGGCCTTCGGCCTCCGCAGGGCCAAAGTCGTTTTTGGAAGTCTATTTTTTTATTACTAATATCCTATGATCCTACGTGCTCAAATTTTCATTTCTGCTGTATTCGCACAACCGGTAAACATAATCTATGAGAGAAACACGCTACGCGGAGCCCAACGAAGGGTGTGAGCTAACAGAGGAGCGTAGCGACGTATGGGAGCCACACATCTCTAATCCAGCGGCGTAAGATTTTCCAAAGGAAAATTCACAGCCACTGGAGAAGTCGTTTTCAAGAGGGGTTCTCTCATCTTCTATTCTACGTTTGTTGCACAACTTGGTTAACTTAATCATCTAAAGCTCTTTTTAGTTCTTCTAACGTTTTATAACTAGGGTATTTCAAATCTCTAGCTATTTTCTTTGCTTCTTTCATCGCATCTAATGTTTTTTGATTATATTTTTCTCTATCTTTCTCTTGTTTCATAATTCCACCAACCTTTATCAAAACTATTATAACCTAAATTTCTCCCCGAAGGTCCCCTCTCTCCAATTATTAGAAAATATATATGTTTGTATAGGCTCTGGTTTATGATATTTTTTAACGAAGAGGCACCTTTCTAAAACCGACTTTACTAGGTCAAGCCATCAGGCGCAGACCGTTAAGGTAGCTGGAGGTTTTAGGAAGGTGCCTCGCAGTTACTAAATTTAGAAAACATATATATTTTCTAATATAATTAATATACATATAGAATTTTTGTTTAATATATAGTATTATTTAATTGTATAAAATATATATGTCATAGTAGTTATTGCTTTCACAATAATCTCTATAATATGTGTGAAGGAGAGAATTATGAATCGTAGTGTATTAGGATTGACCACGGCGCTACTGATGAGTGCACTAGTCATCGGCGGTTGTGGTTCGAATCAAGAAGAGCATGATACGAGTCTCAAGGTACGGACGATTACGATTGGCGAGGAGGCTGGCACAACGAGTGCTGGGTATTCGGGAACAATCCACAATAAAACGGAAACAAATTTAGCGTTCCAAGTTGGTGGCCGTATTATTAATAAGTTCGTCAGTGTAGGTTCCCCTGTTCAAGCGGGTCAAGTTATCGCCCAAATTAACGGCGCTGATACGGCTAGTCAAGTACAAAATGCACAAGGAGCCGTTACGGCAGCTCAATCGGCATATGAGCTAGCCAATACGAATGCGGAACGATTCCGTACTTTATATGAACAAAATGCGGTTAGTAAATTACAACTAGATCAAGCAGAAAATCAATTGAATGCTGCCAAGGCTCAGTTACAACAGGCTCAAGCAGGTCTCAATTTGAGCAATAATCAAAATAGTTATACTACTCTTGTTGCTCCAGATAGTGGCCTCATAACGGCGCTTAATCTCGAGGTCGGTCAAGTGGTCTCCGCTGGTCAACCAGTAGGCACCTTGGCGGCTGGTCATGAACCAGAGGCGGTTATTTCGTTGCCTGAACAAGAAATGAGTAAGATTCGCATAGGTAGTACTGCTACCATCAGTTTCTGGGCTTTACCTGATGTGAAAGTACAAGGGATTATCCGAGAAATTTCACCAGTACCAGACCCAATGGCACGGACCTATACGGTAAAAATTGCCTTACAAAATCCACCAAAAGAAGTACAGCTTGGCATGACCATCAACGCGGTCATCAATCAAGTAGAGACAACGGATATTTCTATTCCATTGACAGCTTTAGTGAAAGACAAACAAGGTAATAATGCGGTCTATATCATTCGAGATAAAAAAGCACATCTCGTACCAATTCAAACGGGCGATTTCGGTAATAATTCGGTTATCGTTAAAAGTGGCCTCGCTAAAGGAGATATCGTTATCACCGCAGGCACCCAACAATTACAAGAAGGGACGGCGGTGCATGAATGAAGAACTTTAACTTAGCCGATTGGGCGTTACGCCACAAATCTATTATCTATTACTTCATCGCCGTACTCCTCACCTTTGGTATATTCTCGTTCACCCATATGGGACGCATGGAAGATCCAGACTTTACGATGCGTACCATGGTGGTCGGCGTTTCTTGGCCAGGCGCATCACCGCAAGAGATGTCTGATCAGGTAACGGATAAACTGGAGGAACGACTACGGGATCTTCCGGGTGTAGATTATACTAAGTCTTTCACAGATGGCAGTAAATCTGTTATATACATCAATCTAAAAGAAGATTTGCCATCAAGTAAAATTCGTCCCGCCTGGGAAGAAGCACGTAACATTATCAATGATGAGTGGAAATCCTTACCATCTGGCGTTCAAGGTCCAGCTATCAACGATCGATTCGACGATGTATACGGCACGATTTATGCCCTTTCAGGTGACGAATTTAGTTACGAAGAAAAACGGCAACAAGCGGAAAATTTAAAACGACAATTGTTATCCGTTCCAAATGTAAAAAAGATTACCCTTATTGGAGTACAAGAAAAGTCCCTCGATATAACTATTAATAAGGATAAATTGGCCTCCTATAAGGTAACTGTTCAACAAGTGTTAAACGCGCTCAAACAGCAAAGCGCCATGGTGCCAGCTGGTATGGTTAACACCGATACGAACAATGTATATATCCGTGTGAATGGTGTATTCGATAGCGTCGATGCTGTCAAAAATATGCCAGCCCGCATCAACAATCAAATCGTACGACTTGGCGATGTAGCGGATGTAACAATGACCTATAAGGACCCATCTAGTCCTCAATTTTACTACGAAGGCAAGCCTGCCATCGGCATCGCTATTTCCATGGATGCTGGTGCGAATAATATCGAATTTGGCGAGGCTATCGATAATAAACTAAAGGAATTTAAAACGACGATTCCCGCTGGTTTAAACCTAGATCAAGTATCGAATCAGCCGCACATCGTTAAGGAATCCATCGGTGATTTCTCACAATCTCTATTCGAAGCCATCGCCATCGTATTGCTCGTAAGCTTTGCGTCCCTTGGCATTCGCACTGGTGTTGTAGTGGCGCTCACCATTCCTGTCGTTGTATCCACCGTCTTTGTGTTGATGTACGAAAACAGCATTTATCTACATAAGGTTAGCCTTGGTGCCCTCATCTTGTCACTGGGCCTCCTCGTAGATGACGCCATCATCGTTGTAGAAATGATGAGCGTTAAGCTTGAAGAAGGCTTTAACCATTGGCGTGCAGCCACCTTTGCTTATGAATCTACAGCCTTTCCGATGCTGTCCGGCACGCTCATTACCTGTGCTGGTTTCTTGCCTCTCGCCTTGGCAGAGGGCATGGTTGCAGAATTTACTAAATCCTTGTCCATCGTTGTGTTCTTAGCCCTCGTCCTATCTTGGATTGCATCTGTTCTGGTCAGTCCTGTACTGGGCTATAAAATCATAGAAAACAAGGCTGAAAAACCCGAATCCGAATGGACTCGTCGCGATCATATTATGCATCGTCTGAAAACGATTTTTTATGCACGTTTTGAAAGTCTCCTCCACTGGGCACTCGGTCATCACAAGGCTATATTACTGGGAACATTAGTGGCTTTTATCCTATCTCTATTATCATTTCCGCTCATCAAACAGGAATTTTTCCCATCATCAACGCGGAATGAAATCATTGTATCTATGCAATTTCCTCAAAGCTCATCCATCGATTATACGCAAAGCCAAGCTAAATTATTGGATGCTTTGTTAAAGGACAATGAGCATATCGATCATTACACAACCTATGTAGGTGAAGGGTCGCCGCGGTTTGTATTGACCTTAGAACCGGAATTACCACGTGCTAATTTCATGCAAACCATCATTGTCACAAAGTCCTTGAAGGATCGTGATGCATTGTTCAAGGATTTACAAGATCAGTTAAACAATCAATATTCATCAGCCCTCATCAATATGCAATTCGTTCAAATTGGACCTCCATCTAAATATCCTGTTATGCTTCGTGTATCGGGACCTAATGCATCTGAGGTAAAAACGATTGCTAATGATGTGAAAGCCATGATGCAGCAAGATAAGGACTTACAAAATATCGCCTTTGACTGGCCGGATACAGAGCCTGTAGCACAGGTTCATATCGATCCAGATAAGGCTCGTATGCTTGGCATCAATAGCTATGCTGTATCGCTTCATTTACAAAGCTTGTTAACGGGTACAAAAGCGGGTGAATATTACGAAGGTAACCAAACAATTCCTGTTACTTTCAAATTAGGTGGCAATGAAAACCACAATCTAGCGGCACTTTCATCACTACCAATCCAAACAGGCAATGGTTCCTATGTACCGCTCAGCCAAATTGCCACGATTTCCATGACCCAAGAGGAAGGGATTATCTGGCACCGCAACATGATGCCGACCATCAGCATCCATGCTAATGTTGGCCCTGGCGTACTTGGCAATGCTAAGACAAAAGAAATCTACAAGAACCTTGAAGAATATCGTCAAAACTTGCCGACTGGCTATACTATCGAGCTCGATGGCGCCGCTGAAAAGAGCGTTACAGCCGTTAAAAAATTGCTCGTCCCAATTCCTATCATGCTCTTTGTGATTATGACCATTCTCATGTTCCAATTGAAGAAAATTGCACTCATGCTCATGGCCTTATTCACGGCTCCTCTAGGACTCATCGGTGTTGTACTAGCCCTAAACATTACACGTACACCACTTGGATTTATGGCCATTCTCGGTGTTATCGCCCTCTCTGGCATGATTATTCGTAACTCCATCATCTTGTTGGACCAAATCGAAATCCACCGTGCTGAAGGCCAATCTCCACGAGAAGCCATCATCAACTCGGCCACATTAAGGTTTAGACCAATTATGCTAACCGCTATCGCAGCCATCCTTGGCATGATACCGCTCATGGGATCCGTATTCTGGAGCCCACTAGCCATCGCCTTTAGCGGCGGCCTACTCGTGGCAACGGTACTCACACTCATCGTACTACCAGTTATGTACGCAACATGGTATAAGGTAAAATAAATAATAGATATGTATTATACCTAACAATTGATTGACTACTAATTCTGATAGTATTAATATAACTTTGACAAGGGAAATAAGTAAGTTGCAATGTATTCACGCAACAAAAAAACAGCAGGGTGGCGGCCCTGCTGTTTTTATATGTTCTAGTTTCTCACTCAAACCCGGCCGATGGAAATTTTAAGCAAAATAGAATAAGTAGTGTTTCCGAACGACTTTTTCTTTTTCTAATCCAGACTGTTGTATTTAATAGAAAATAGATGGGACCACTTGTTTCATGACTTTGGCCCTGCGGAGGCCATAGGCCGGAGTCAGACCCGGCCGGTGGAATGAAACAAGTGGTCCCATCTATGAATTCTTATTAAATTACAACGGCCGTACCATTACATGTCACCATAAGCATGCCATTTTGTGCTCCTACGGTACTGTATTGGAATGATACGCCAATAACGGCATTAGCGCCGATTTTGCTAGCTCGTTTTGCCATTTCATCGATTGCTGCTTGGCGTGCATTCATTAGTGAATCTTCATAGCTTCCGCTGCGGCCACCAACGATGTCACGAATGCCAGACATAAAGTCTTTTACAAAGTTACGGCCTTCTACGACCTCACCAAATACGATACCTTTGTACTCTTGTACAGGTTTATTTTCAATATGCATAGTTGTGGTAATAATCATAATTGTATCCTCTCTAATTGACTACAATATATTTTGATTCATTATAGCAAGACTTTTATAGAAAAACAATCTTATAATGATAGCTTTCATATAAAACAATTACCTAATACTGCATGTACAAAAAAAGACCTATTCACTACTTTCATAATGAATAGGTCTGATTGTATTACGTTTTTATTTATCAAAATCGCGGTCTAGATTTACTTCTTTCAATGGAACTAATTTAGTTTTATTAATCCATTTGTAACCGAAGTATACAGCGAAGAAGATTGGCAATCCGATGTAAGCAACGGATACGCCGTACCAGTCGATTGTATCGCCTGTGAAAGCGGAGTAGTTTTGACCAGCAATAATAAAAATACATAAAATTAAAGCCAAGATTGGTCCAATTGGGAACAACCATGCTTTGTAAGGCAATTCACTAAGATCTCTACCTTGTGCAATGAATGCACGGCGGAAACGATAGTGAGAAACTGCAATACCAACCCATGCGATGAAGCCACAGAGACCAGAGATATTAACAATCCAAGTATATGCAGTACCTTCGCCGATGAAGCTTGTAAGGAATGCAAATAAACCGATGGCTGTAGTTACTACCAATGCAGGAACTGGAACACCACGTTTGTTAAGTTTAGCGAAGATTTGTGGCGCTTGACCTTCTTTAGCCAATGCGTAAAGCATACGAGTTGAAGAATACAAGCCGGAGTTACCAGCACTCAATACAGCTGTTAAGATAATAGCATTGATAAAGCTAGCAGCAAAAGCGAATCCAAAACGGTCAAATACAAGTGTAAATGGAGAAATGGATACGTTTTCAATGCTAGAATTCAATAGATTTGGATCAGTGTAAGGAATGAGGAAACCGATTACTGTGAAAGCCCCAATATAGAACAATAGGATGCGCCAGAATATGGAGTTAATCGCTTTAGGCACGTTCTTTTCAGGGTCTTCTGCTTCCCCAGCGGCTACGCCGATAAGCTCAGTACCTTGGAAGGAGAAACCAGCTACCATGAAGATAGCAAGGATGGATTCCCATCCACCTACAAATGGAGCATCACCTGTTGTCCAGTTTACAAATCCTGGAGATGTACCGCCAATGCCTAGGATAAGCATTGAACCACAGAATAGGAATACAAAAACTGTAATTACCTTGATGGATGAGAATACGTATTCACTTTCACCAAAGGAACGAGTGGACAAATAGTTGAGTCCAAATAGAATTAATAAGAATAAAGCGGACCAGACGATGGCCGGTACATCAGGAAACCAATATTTCATGATCAGGGCCCCTGCCAGTACTTCGGCAGCCAATGTAATAGCCCAGTTAAACCAGTAGTTCCAACCTAAGGCAAAACCAAAGGCAGGGTCTACATAGCGTTTTGCATAAGTCCCGAAGGAACCAGGAATCGGCAAGTACGTAGCCATTTCCCCAAGAGATGTCATGAGGAAGTACACCATGAGGCCAATGAGGCCGTAAGCTACGAGAGCACCACCAGGGCCTGCAGTACTTACTACTTCACCACCAGCTACAAATAAGCCAGTACCGATAGCACCACCTAGAGCAATCATATTCATATGACGCGCTTTTAGGGTACGTTTTAGATGTTGATCTTTGTTGGACGTAAACTCTACGTTATTATGTTGATTATCAGCCATGGTGCACCTCTTATAAGTCTAGATTACGCACATATTTTGCGTTATCTTCAATAAATTTACGACGAGGTTCAACCTTATCACCCATAAGTACGGTAAAGATTTTATCAGCTTCGATAGAATCTTCTAAGCTAACTTGTAAAATTGTACGATTTTCAGGGTTCATTGTTGTCTCCCACAATTGTTCAGGATTCATTTCACCCAAACCTTTATATCGTTGAATTGTAATACCATCGCGGCCTACTTCATCAAGTTTTGCTGTGAGCTCTGCATCAGAGTATACATACCAATGGGATTTGCCTTTTTTAATTTGGTATAAAGGCGGTTGAGCAATATAAATATGTCCTTCCTCTACCAAAGGTTTCATGTATCGATAGAAGAATGTGAGAAGCAATGTACGGATGTGAGCGCCATCAACGTCCGCATCTGTCATGATAATAATTTTATTATAACGGGATTTAGTAATATCGAATTCTTCACCAATGCCAGTACCGAAAGCGGTAATCATGGAGCGAATTTCGTTATTCGCCAAAATCTTATCAAGGCGTGCCTTTTCTACGTTTAGGATTTTACCACGCAATGGCAAAATCGCTTGGTAACGACGGTCACGACCTTGTTTTGCAGAACCACCCGCAGAATCACCTTCGACTAGATAAATTTCAGTCATAGATGTATCTTTTTCGGAGCAGTCCGCCAATTTACCAGGAAGGCTAGATACCTCTAACGCGTTCTTTCGACGTGTCAAATCACGGGCCTTACGAGCAGCCTCACGAGCACGGCTCGCCATCGTTGCTTTTTCGATGATCTTCTTCGCATCTTGTGGATGTTCTTCAAAGAATGTTTTAAGACCTTCTGACACGATAACGTCAGTAATACCTTTTACTTCACTATTGCCAAGCTTAGTTTTAGTTTGACCTTCAAACTGTGGTTCTAATACTTTCACAGAAATAACAGCAGTCAAACCTTCACGTACATCCTCACCGGAAAGATTGCTTTCATTTTCCTTGATAAGACCAGATTTACGGCCATAATCATTGAGTGTACGCGTCAATGCGGCACGGAAGCCAGATAAATGTGTACCACCATCAACGGTATTGATGTTATTTACGAAGGATAACAAGTTTTCGCTGTAACTATCATTATATTGCAATGCAACGTCAACAACTACGTCATCCTTTGTATTTTCAATGTTGATAACAGTTGGGTTAACAACTTCCTTGTTTTCGTTCAAGAATGTGATGAAAGAACTTAAACCACCTTCGTAGTGGAAGCTTTCAATACGAGGTTCCTCTTGGCGCAAATCGCTCAATGTAATGCGAAGGCCCTTGTTAAGGAACGCCAATTCTTGTAAACGGAACTTCAATGTATCAAAGTTGAACACTGTAGTTTCAAAGATTTCTGGATCTGCTTTAAAAATAACTGTTGTACCGGTGCCTTCAGCTTTGCCAATTTCATGCAATTCAGATGTTTTATGGCCACGAGCAAAGGAAATTTCTTGAATGATGCCATTTTGAGAAACTTGAACCTTAGTCCATTCACTCAATGCATTTACAACGGAAATACCTACGCCGTGAAGACCACCGGACACCTTATAGCCGCCGCCACCAAATTTACCGCCTGCATGCAATTTAGTTAATACCAATTCCACTGCGGACATGCCAGATTCATGCATGCCTGTTGGAATACCACGGCCATCATCTACAACGGTAATACTATTATCTTCATTAATGGACACTTCGATATGCGTCGCATAACCTGCGAGCGCTTCATCCACTGAATTGTCTACAACTTCATAAACGAGGTGATGCAAACCACGCACAGACGTACTACCAATGTACATCCCCGGGCGTTTACGCACCGCGTCTAGACCCTCAAGAACCTGTATATTCTGAGCGCCATAATTTTCTTCAGCCATTAAACAAACTCCTCCTAACGACATAAACCGCAATATGCTTATGCACAACACGTCTACGATTATAGTTTATCTCATTATTATACTATATATTGCTAATAACTTGAAAGCTATATATTACTAATTACTTATTCTTCAATATTGAGTAAAACTCATCAATACGTTTTTTCAAAGTTTTTAGTGATATACCAGATGCATACACACAATCATCTGTTACGATATATGTTTTTATCTTGTCTTCAGGCACCACGTTTATAACCTCAGCATCATAATACGATATGCCCGTCCTATGCGATTTTCCTGAATCCGCATGAATCATGGTAATGATTGAATTCATAGGGATACTCAAATTATCGCCAATATGTAAGTACATAAATCTCCTTATTCTTTTGAGGTGGATGGGGAGTGCTTTCTCGCTCCACCGGCCGGGTCTGACTCCGCCCTGCGGGCTCCGCAGGGCCAAAGTCGCTGCGAAAGTACTCCCCATCCACCTCATACAGCCTAATGCTATTCCAATATACCTCTAAGCATATTGAGCTCTTTTTGTTTTTCTTCACTCAAGAATTTTGATCTATGTTTATTACACAGGTTAATCACATGTTGATCTGTTAATTCTTCAGGTGGTTTATGGGTAATGAGCATGGCTGCCATATACATGTGATTACGGCTAGTTGAACCATGATATACCTTGTCTAAATAAAAATAAATAAGTTCTCTCATAGCCATGGCAAAGTCATCAAAAGTGCAGTTTATATATTTACAACATTCTTTGTATTTTATATAAGGAATCCGTCGAATTTGCCGTTTAATATTGTTGATATGCTCACGATGAATTTCATATTCACAGGTAACACAATGTTTAGTAGCTCGATTCATCAGAATTCGACAGCGTTCACAACGATGATAGCCATGTTCTAATAAATAGATTTCTTTTTTGCGACTGCTAATAATTACGTTTCTGAAAGTATCTTTTAATGTGTCATCAGAGATTTTGTTAACCATATTGTCGATAACATTTATATCATCATCGGATAAGATGATTTTTGACATATCTATATAGCCTTCTATATCAGGCATTTCTATATGATATATCTCCGGACCAGACGATTCTTTCACAAAGCTCTGACGATGCATCATAAGGCCCATTTCGGTGATAATCTCACCTTGATAATAATCATTAATGGCCTTAAGAATGCGTTTTTGGTTCATCTTAACCTCTTGCATCCACTGCGAATTATCAGCACTAAGCACAATTTTAGGAGGTTTAATGTCGATGATGCGCGTATGGCCTGCATAAATTGGACCTACCACATCACGCCAATGATGAATCAGAGTATTCAGTTTAAATTTTTCAAGTATACCTAGCTCATCAAGACCACTAGCTAAGCACATATTAAGGCTTTCCATAATGGACTTGCCCCTCCTGACATTGAATAAATTGAACACCTTGTAGGTTTTCAAAATCGTGTATATCCGTCGTAGTTATGACGGTTTGAATGCGTTTATGGATGAACTGCAATAAATTATTCCGTCTCGCCTCGTCAAGCTCGCTCAATACATCATCTAAGAGCAATACGGGATATTCGCCTACTTCGGATTTGATAAATTCTAATTCGCTTAATTTTAGTGACAGCACCGCCGTCCGCTGTTGCCCTTGGGACCCAAATCGCTTTAAATCAATAGAATCCGAAAAGAACCGCAAATCATCACGATGAGGACCTACGCTTGTGTTCATGCGATGACGATCCTGCGGCAACGACTCTTGTAATAAATCGTAAAAGGATTCCTTTGTATATACAAGATGATTATCCTTCCCATATGGTTGTTCATAACCGATGGTGAGATTTTCAAGACCGCCCGTCAATTTACGATTCATCAAATCGATGAGCAAATTTATTTTCTTTAAACTTTCCATTCGTTTTTTTACGATGAAAGCCGCCATATCCGCTAGCTGTATATCCCATTCAGCAAGAGGAATATTCTGCTTACCACGATATTCCTTCAACAAGGTATTGCGTTGTTGTAATAAGCGATTATATTGCAACAATTGATGATAATAAGTAGCGCTGGTCTGCGATATTTCCATATCAAGAAATCTACGACGCCCCGATGGACTGCCCTTGATGAGCTGTAAATCTTCCGGACAGAATATAACTGTATTTAAGGTACCAATTAATTCCTTCTGAGATATTTTAGTATCATTTAAGCGAATATCTTTTGGTCCTTGACGAAATAGCTTAATATTTACCTTCTGCGGCGTATCCTTTTTCTCAAAGTTCACCACAATACCTGATTCATCAGCATTAAATAAAAGCATATCCGACGTATCATTTGTACGATGGCTTTTACCAATGGTACCAACGTAAATCGATTCCAATATATTGGTTTTACCAGCCCCATTGGTGCCATATAAGACGATGATTTCAGGATGTAAGGATATATTCAATTCCTTATAGTTGCGAAACTGGAACAATTGCAGTGAGTTGATTCTCACCGATTATGCCTCCTCTTTGGTAACGATGAATTCTACATCGAGACCATCTACACCTATCACATCACCAACGCGACATTTTTTACGTTTTTCTGTAACGATGACGCCATTTAATGTAAGTACTTGATCATCGATAAGGCTTTTTACTTGGCCCCCTGTTTCGATGACACCTTCTAATTTAAGTAGTTGATCGATTTGAATGTACTCCGTATGGATAGGTACATGTTGTTGTTTCATAACGTCCTCCTATGGTGGACAAATTACTGTATGTGACGATTAAGCATTCGTACGAACAGGTGTTACTACGTACGTATAGTTCGGATTATTATCTTGGCGAATCACAACAGGACCATTTTGTTTTAAATACATATGGATATTATCGCCTGTGCTGTGACGCAAGATATCAGAAATGTAGCGACCATTAAAGGAAATCGTGAATGGTGTGCCCTTAAATTCCACAGGAATTTCTTCCTTTGCCATACCAATTTCAGCATTTTGGCTAGACAAAGTCACTTGTACCTCGGACCAGTCATAGCGAATTACGTTGTAACTCATATCTTTTGCCAATAAGGATACACGATCAACGGCGCCTGCAAAATCTTTGCGGTCTACAATCGCACTAGAATCGAATTGAGCAGGAATTACCTTTTCATATTCTGGATATGTACCTTCGATTAAGCGAGAAATAATATAGATGGATTCAAACATGAACACGATTTGTGTGCGATTCCAAATGATTTTAATAACAGATGGATTGTCTGTTGGCAATAAACGAGATACTTCTGCTAAAGCCTTTGTTGGAATGATAACGCGCATTGGATTAGTTGCTGGTTCATCGATAGTTACTTTCTTAACCGCCATGCGATGTGTATCTGTAGCAACCATAGTTACTTCTTTGTCATTTGCATCTTTAATTTCAAGTAAAGCACCAGCAAATACAGGGCGATCATCATCGCTGGCTGCTGCATAGTTCGTAAGGTCGATAAGTTCTTTCATCGCTTGGCTGTCCATAGTTACATGATCTTGGTCATGAATTTGTTCAACTAAGGAAAAATCGTCTGGATGCAATGTGACAAGATTAAATTCAGAGGAACCTGATGTGATTTTTAAGGAATTGCCATCTTCTGGTTTGTTCAATTGAATTGTTTCACCTGGCAATTTGCGGATTAATTCTTGGAAGTAACGAGATGCAACCACCAAAGTACCTGGTTCTAAGATTTCTGCATCGATGGTAAGTTTGATGCCCAATTCAAAATCGTTACCTTGCAGTTCCACTTGATTATTTTTTGTGGTGATATAAATGGAACCTGGTAGATTGGAACTTGTTTTGTTTTGAGATACTTTTTGTAAAACGTTAATGGCTTTTTGGAGATTGGCCTTTGGAAATTTGATATTCATATCGTAAATACTCTCCTTGTTTGTAATATTCATTGTGCGATTTACGTTGGTCCTCTATAGATAATCAACGATAGATCGGTTTTCTGATATGTTTTTGATTGTTTTGTAAGTTTAGTAGTATTTGTAGTAGGCACTGTGAATGTGTGTACATGTGAAAGTTTTCTAGATTTTGTGCCTTTCTACAGGTGTGGATAAGTGTGTGTATACATTGTTTTAGGTTATCCACATACTCACAGAAAATCTTAAATTCTGCATTATTCACAGATTTATACACAGTCTATCCACAGAGTTATCCACACCTATTTTAGTTGAGTGATGAAAGCTTGGCTTTGATGTCTAGGATAATCTGTTTTGTTTCAGGATTCTTGTCGATTTCTTTGCTAATCTTATCGTACGCATGCAAAATCGTCGTATGATCCCTCGAAAAGGCTGCTGCGATTTGTGGATAGCTTTCATTAATCACATCGCGACACAAATACATGGCAATTTGACGTGGAAATGCAAATTGAGCCTTACGTTTCTTGCCTAACAAATCTTGTTTCTTAATATTGAAATAAGTACTGATAAAATCTTGAATGGACTCGATATCAATCAGTGTCACCCGTTCCGTCGTGATGATGTCGGACAATGTTTTTTTCGTGTATTCTAGGTCGATACTGCTAGTTCGTTGTTCAAGGGATGCAGTACCGATAAGCTTGTTGAAAGCCCCTTGCAGTACGCGGATGTTTTCATCGAATTGTAATGCCACGTAGTTAATGGCATCGTTGTCGATAACGAGATTCCGATTCTTGTTGTTTTCCTTTTCAACGAGAGCTTTCAAAATGGCGATACGCGTTTCCAAATCTGGATTTTCCATGGTCGCTACATAACCTGCTTGGAACCTAGAACGCAAGCGCTCTTCGAACTGATCCATATCGTTTGGCATGGTATCGCTGGTGAGGACGATTTGTTTGTTATTGTCCAATAATTCGTTGAAAGTATTGAAAAATTCTGTTTTCGTACCCTCTTTATTTTCCAAGAACTGAATATCGTCGATGAGCAATACGTCGATATTGCGGAAGGTGTTACGGAATAGTTCGCCTTGTCGCTTGCGAATGGATTCGATGAACAAATTCATGAATTTTTCGCTCGTTGTACACATCACCTTAAGATTTGGATATCTTTCGACAATGGCATTGCCAATAGCGTGCATAAGATGCGTCTTACCGAGGCCAGACGGGCCATAGATAAAGAGCGGATTATAGTCGCCACCTGGATGTTCCGACACATTTTGAGCGGCTCCAAAGGGAATGCGGTTCGAATTGCCTGTAATGTAATTATCGAATCGATAGCCACGGTTGAGCTGAGACGACGACAAATCGATAGGAATATCCATAGACTGCAGCGTTTGCGCAGCTTTTGTCTGTTCCATAGGGAACATCGGCTCATCAGGAATTAACTCATACGTTTCTTTTCGTTGAATATACACAGGTTCATCATAGACCGGCGTGTAAAACTCCTCTTGATAAGGAACCTCTTGTTTCGTAGGTTTTGTAAGTTCCGTAGCATTTTTCAGCGTACTCAATGCAGTACTTACGGAGAAAGTATCCGTTACTTGCGGTGGCTCTACCGGTGTTTCCTCTTTGGGTGGAAATAAATCAAGTAAAACCATATTTAATTGTTTGCCCGTCACTTGCTGGATGGCATCTGTTAACATCTTACTCACCGTTTGCTGAGATTCAATGACATTTTTTATAAAACTCTGCATAACCACAATGTGAATAGAATTGTTATCTATACTCATCGGTATGAGAGATGTACTTAAACTTGAATAAATCGCAGGTGGCAGTGTTTGTTTCGCTACTTGTAATATATGTTCCCATATATCATTAAGATCAGTTGCTTGCATTTTATGCCTCTTGTGTATAAATTTTACTAAAAATGTGGATAACTTTTGTAATTATGTGTATAACTTATTCAAAAGCTGTGGAAAAATTAAAAATACCTGTGAATAACATGTGCACAACTTGTGAATAAGAGAAAATAAAATTCCCTTCCAACCTTATAAACACTAGGTTTTTACTATTCATAGGTTAAAAGAGAAAAAATGTGGATAACTTTTGTAAGCTATCTATAAAATACTTATAAAAACATATATTTTTTACCAATTTCAGTTATAATTGTACCAAAAAATAGGGGGATTGTCATTTAATCTGTGGATAACTTTTATGGAATTTGTTTATTTTTAGTTGTAAATGTTGATAAGATCGGTTAGGCCATTACTTTTTAGCTCCACCGGCCGGGTCTGACTCGCCCTTTGGGCTCGCAAGGCCAAAGTCGCGAAAAAGTAATGGCCTAACCTCACTACTTCAGCATATTAGAAACTAAAAATAAACAAATTTCATATGGGAATGGGGAACACCGGCTGGGTCTGACTCGCCCTTTGGTTCGCAAGGCCGAAGTCGCGAAAAAGTGACTACCAAACCTACTTTCATCCAAAATTAGCTAAAATAAATAAATTCCATACGGAAATAAGGGAAATGGGGCAAAATGTATTTTGCCCCTATTGGTGTTCCATTGGCCGGGTCTGACTCGCACTTTGGGCTCCGCAGGGACATAAGTAGGGTGTTTGGGAAAATAGAACAGGCCTGTTCTATTTCAAAAGAGGTGTATGTATGTTGCTCTAAAATAGTAGATTCTGTCTTCGCCGCCAAGGGAAGGGGCGCGCAATCTGTTTCAATAAAAAAACAGGAGTTGATCTATAAGGTTCAGATATAAAAGATATGGTGTCTTGATAAGATGTGAATGGTGTAATTTGTTTGGCTAATTTATGAATATTGTTTAATGATGGCTGCCTAATATTTTTGCAGCGACTTTGGCCCTGCGGAGGCCGTAGGCCGGAGTCAGACCCGGCCGGTGGAGCGAGAAAATATTAGGTAGCCATCATTACTTAAATGTAGTAATATTACTGGCAAACAAATTACATTTGTAGATTTTATTCGAAACACCATATCTTTTTTATATAAATATATATAGAAAACCCTGTTTTTTATTGACAGATTTGCGTTTTCCCTCTATAATTACCCTGTTATGGTATAAGTAAAACAAATATATAACGAGGAGGTGTTTTACTAATGAAACGTACATATCAACCAAATACTCTTTGGAGAAAACGTACCCATGGTTTCCGTGAACGCATGAAAACTATTGGTGGCCGTCTCGTATTAAAAAGAAGACGTGCTAAAGGCAGAAAACGCTTATCTGCATAATATAATGGCTCAGCAAGAGCTTTCAGAAAACTTGGCGCTCTTGCCAAGTTTTTCTATTCTATAGGACTCGGACGATACAATGGATTACCGCTTAGATAAAACGAGACGTATTATAAACAATAATGAATATCGCCTTGTGTATAAGCATGGTAAGTATGAGATAGGACGCATGTGCGTTTTATATCGTATGCCTGTAGCAAAGCAAAAAACTCGTATCGGATTTGTGACGGGGAAAAAGGTGGGCGGTGCGGTTGAACGCAATCGAGCACGTCGCCTTATGAAAGAGGTATATCGCCTCAATCAGCATCAAATTCGCGAAGGGTATCATATTGTTATCGTTGGACGTGGCCCTCTGAAGGACGCAACCTATGAACGAGCGGAAAAGGAAATACTGTACTTATTGCGTAAAAGCAAGCTCTTAGTATAATCCTATATAGGACCACAAGCATGGACAGCGCTATGCTTTGGTCCTATTCGCGTATTATGAGGCATATGGGTTAAATGTATATGTATTTTATAGTGTATATTGCTATGCATTTTATAGTGTATATTCTTATGCATTTTGATATATATACAATTTTAAATCTTACGCCTAAATGGTGAATTCTATGAAAGATACATGTATAACTATATCAAATTTTATAAAACAAGGTGTTACCTTTGTTTTATGGCTCGTTATCCGCTTCTATCAGATTGCCATATCCCCTCTCAAACCGGGATGTTGCCGATATTATCCCACTTGTTCCGCATATACTCTGCAGGCCATTGAAAAATATGGACCCTTGAAAGGTAGCTGGCTTGGGCTAAAACGCATTTTGCGTTGTCATCCATTTCATAAGGGCGGTTATGATCCCGTTCCTTAATTTGGTATTGGTGAAAGATAAGACTAGTATAACTTTCACAATTGACATTAGTTTGAGTGAGCACAGTTTTGGAAATACCTGAGCATCTGTATGGATGAAATTTAGACCATACCATAACGATATATGGATGCGCAATGGTGTCCTGTTTAGGCCTACATTCGAAGGAGAAACAATGGAAATTTTTAACTATTTAGTTGAATTTATGCG
The DNA here is from genome assembly GCF_002959935.1 of Veillonella tobetsuensis. NCBI lineage: Bacteria > Bacillati > Bacillota > Negativicutes > Veillonellales > Veillonellaceae > Veillonella > Veillonella tobetsuensis. The sequence continues at coordinate 520,494 of NZ_PPDF01000008.1, read as the reverse complement.
CACGCTTGTGACATATGCATTCAACTTGACTGAAATGGTCGGATTCCCAAGCTATGGGATGGCTATCATCATCCTTACTGTTTTTATCAAAGCGATTCTAGCGCCGTTGACAGTAAAACAAATCAAATCTATGAAAGCTATGCAAGAGTTGCAACCTCGCATGAAAGAGCTTCAAGATAAGTACAAAAATGATCCTGCAAGAATGCAAGCTGAAATGGCTGCTATGTACAAAGAATTGGGTGTAAATCCACTAGCTGGTTGCTTGCCTTTATTGGTTCAAATGCCTTTCTTGATTGCTATCTTCTATGCATTGCAAGGTTATCCTTACAATCCTGCATTCGAACATTTCCTCTGGCTTCCTAGCCTTGGAGAAGCAGATCCATACTACATCTTGCCTGTATTGAGTGCTTTGTCCACATGGGTTATGTCTAAACAAACTGGTATGGGCGCTTCTGGTGCCGCTGCACAACAACAAAAGATTATGACAATCTTTATGCCATTGTTCATCGGTTACATTTCCTTGAACTTCCCATCCGGTCTGGTTATTTACTGGATCGTATCCAATGTGTTCCAATTTGTGCAACAACATTTCATTTACAAAGGCTTAGAAGCTAATAAATAGGAGGCACTATGGAATTTATCGATGTATCTGCTAAAACAATTGAAGATGCCATTGCTAAAGGGGTTGCAGAACTCTCTATAGATGGTCGTGAATTGGTAGAAACAAAGGTTATTGAACAACCTTCTAATGGTTTTTTAGGCATTGGCCGTAAACCAGCCGTTGTTCGTTTGTTTTATACAACAGTAGCTGCTACGGCTACAGTAGAAGAAAAAGAAGAAATCGCTGAAATTTCTGTTGCTGTATCTAATGAGCCTGTGGCTACTTCTGAAAGTAATGTTACTGTTTCTGAAAGCTCTGCTGATGATTCTGAAATCGACGCAGTTGAAGAAGAAACAGAAACTACTAAAGAAACGAAAAAAGAACTTTCAAAAGAAACACAACAACTTATCGCTGAAAAAGGTAAGAAATTCCTTGAAGATATGTTCGGCCAAATGGGCCTTGTTGTGATAATTGAAAAAATGTTTACCGCTGATAAAATCACGTTCCAAGTACATGGTGAAGACCTCGGTATCTTGATTGGTAAACATGGTCAAACTCTTGATGCTATCCAATATTTAACTAATTTGGTAGCTCATAAAGAAGTGTCTGGCCACTGTCACATCGTGGTGGATGTGGAAAATTACCGCTCTCGTCGCGAAGAAACGTTGATCAATCTTGCAAAACGCCTTGCTTCTAAGGTAAAACGCAATCGTCAAAAGGTTTCCTTAGAACCTATGAATGCATTTGAACGTAAAATCATTCACACTGCGTTGCATGATGATAAACATATCGTCACAGAATCTGCTGGTGATGAACCATTCCGCCATATTGTGATCTCTTACAAAAAATAAAAGTGTTTGGTGGCGATAGCATTCTGATAACCTCCACCGGCCGGGTCTGACTCCGGCCTACGGCCTCCGCAGGGCCAAAGTCGGTTTCAGAATGCCACCGCCACCACCATTTTATTTATACGTAATACAATAAGTTATGGTGAAAGCTAACTTAAGGTAATCTTCGCGTGCGTAGATTGGTTTAGTTTAACTTTCACAGGCGAAGAAGATATAAAATATATTCGAAATACGGAGATTTTTATGTATATAGATGATACAATAGCGGCCATTGCGACGCCGCCCGGCATCGGCGGGGTTGGTATTATTCGTGTTAGCGGCAAGGATAGTTTTCCTATTGTAAATAGCCTGTTCAAGAGCGTTGGTACCGTTCCTTTGATGGACCGCCAAAACAGAACGATTCAATACGGAACCATTGTGGACCCTGCAACGAACAAGACCATCGACGAGGTTCTTGTGTTATTAATGAAAGGCCCTCATTCTTACACGGCAGAAGACGTGGTAGAAATTCAGTGTCACGGCGGTATTGTGCCGGTTCGACAAATCTTGAAATTGCTCGTAAATCACGATGTGCGCATGGCTGAGGCCGGTGAATTTACGAAGCGCGCCTTTATGAATGGACGTATCGACCTCACGCAAGCGGAGGCGATCATTGATATTATTGAAGCAAAAACAGAGGACTCCCTCTCCCTTGCTGTATCGCAGCTGGACGGCACAGTTTCGTCCTTTGTAAAAGATGTGCGTGAACAGCTTATCGCTATGATTGCTCATTTAGAGGTAACCATTGATTATCCTGAGGAGGATATCGAGGATGTAACGAGCCAAGAGGTTCGCGATCAATTGCAGCCTATTTTGAAAGCTATGGATGAACTCTTGTCCACAGCGAATACGGGACGCCTCATTCGCGACGGTATTACGACGGTTATTGTAGGTCGTCCAAATGCAGGTAAATCGAGCCTTATGAACGCTCTCTTGCGCGAAAATCGCGCTATTGTAACGGATATTCCGGGGACGACGCGGGATAGTATTGAAGAATATATGACCGTAGAAGGCATTTCATTGCGCCTCATCGATACGGCAGGTATTCGGGATACACAAGATACGGTAGAAGCCCTCGGTGTGGAGCGTGCTCGCGATTATATTAACAAAGCAGACATCGTGCTCTGCGTTATTGACGGGTCTACCCCATTGACCCCTGAAGAAATTGAAATTTTGACCTCTGTTAGCGGTTTGAACACTATCGTACTCCTCAATAAGTCCGATGTAGCACAAGTCGTTACAGACGAAACTATTAAAGAACACGGTAATTTTACAGCTATCGAACGCATTAGTGCAAAAGAAGGCGAAGGCTCTGCAGTTCTCTCCAAATGGGTGCAAGAACTCGTCTACGGCGGTCATGTAAAACAAGACAACAGCGCCATGATTAGTAACGTGCGCCACATCAGCCTCATGGAACAAGCAAAGACTCAAGTCGAAGAAGCCCTCTCCTCCATCGATATGGGCATGCCAGTGGACTTTGTCGCTACCGATTTGCGCAGCGCCTGGGAACTACTAGGCGACATCACGGGTGACACCATCCGAGAATCCATGATCGACGAACTATTCAGTAGATTTTGTCTCGGTAAGTAATGTAGATATGGAATGATGGCTTTCAAAAAACGACTTTGGCCCTGCGAAGGCCGTAGGCCGAAGTCAGACCCGGCCGGTGGAGTTTTTTGGAAGTTATCATTCCATATACATTTCAAAATAAGTAATAAATATAAGGAATTCAATAGATATGTATACTGTAGATAATTATGATGTCATCGTCATCGGTGGTGGTCATGCTGGTTGTGAGGCGGCCCTCGCCTGCGCGCGCATGGGTCATCGCACGTTGATGGCGACCATCAGTTTGGATAATATTGCACTTATGCCGTGCAACCCTGCCGTTGGGGGTCCTGGTAAAAGTCATCTTGTGTATGAGCTCGATGCGTTGGGCGGTCAAATGGGTATCAATGCGGATGCTACGGCCATTCAAATGCGTATGCTCAACATGGGTAAAGGCCCTGCCGTGCATTCCTTGCGCTGCCAATCGGATAAAATTAAATACCAACATTTGATGAAACAAACTGTAGAGAATACAGAGAACCTCAATGTTAAGCAAATCATGGTTACGGAGCTCAAGGTTGAGGATGGCAAGGTAACGGGCATCGTTACTGAGCTTGGCGAATTCTATGGCGCTAAGGCTGTCATCCTTTGTACAGGGACCTATTTGAAAGGTAAAATCCTCATCGGCGATATCGACTATGTAGGTGGCCCAAATGGGCAACGGGTAGCGGAACAATTTTCTCAATCCCTACTAGATAATGGCGTTGAATTGATGCGCTTTAAGACTGGCACGCCAGCCCGCGTAGATAAACGGACGCTTAATATTGAATATATGGCCGTTCAAGAAGGCGATGCACATCATCATGCCTTTTCTTTTATGGACGAATGGATCAACCGCAACGAAGATGTGTGCTGGTTGACGTATACGAACAAGGAAACGCATGAGATTATTAAAAGCAATATTCATCGTGCTCCTATGTACAGCGGTAAAATTGAAGGTGTTGGCCCGCGTTACTGTCCTTCCATCGAAGATAAGGTGGTGCGCTTTGCCGATAAAGAACGCCATCAATTATTCGTAGAACCAGAAGGAACGGGCACAAATGAAATGTATGTACAAGGCATGAGTACATCCCTTCCTATGGACGTACAATATGCATTCCTTCGCACTATTCCTGGTCTTGAAAACGTCGAAATCATGCGTCCTGCCTATGCTATTGAATACGATTGCTTGAACCCAACACAATTGACGCCAGCTCTTCAAGTGAAACATATTGAAGGCCTCTACTCTGCAGGTCAAGCAAATGGCACATCTGGCTATGAAGAAGCGGCTGCACAAGGCCTTATGGCTGGTATTAACGCAGCCTTGTGGCTTGAAGGTAAGGAACCTTTCATCCTTGCTCGCTCCGAAGCATACATTGGCGTTCTCATCGATGATCTCGTGACAAAAGGTACCAACGAACCGTACCGCATGATGACGAGCCGTAGTGAATATCGTCTATTGCTTCGTCAAGACAATGCGGACATGCGCCTTACCGAAAAAGGTCGTGAAATCGGCCTTGTGAAAGATGATCGTTGGGCTAAATTTACAGCTAAAAAAGCGGCCATCGAAGAAGGTATTGAATTGTTGCGCAACACACCTGTCAATCCGTCCAAGGAAACACAAGCCTTGCTTGAAAGCTTGGGCACAGCCCCTATCAAAACAGGCATCCACGCATATGATTTGGTAAAACGTAACGAACTCTCCTATGCTACCGTAGCTGATGCATTCGGTTTGAAACGCTTTACACCTGACGTAGAAGAAGCTATGGATATTGCCATTACCTACGAAGGGTACATCAAAAAGCAAATGGAACAAGTTGAGAAGGTTCGCAAACTGGAAGAAAAAATTCTTCCAAAAGAATGGGATTATACAGAAATTAAAGGCATTTCCCTTGAAGCGCAACAAAAGCTCAACAAAATTCGCCCTCACTCCATCGGCCAAGCAAGCCGTATCTCGGGCGTATCCCCGGCGGATGTGTCTGTACTGTTGATTCAACTAGAACAATATAATAGGAACAAATAGAATATGTGATTACATAGAAAAAAGCTAGCTAATCGTTTGATTAACTAGCTTTTTCTGTTATAAGGTTTCCCGTTCCTGATGCTCATCGACTTCGCGACCTTGACTCATATAATCTGGAGTAAATAAGGATAGCCCAAGTTTAAATAAGAACCACATACATTTTTGTTTCATGGGTACCACCTCCTATTGATTGTAGTGTATCCATAAATGATACCATTAGCAAGCTTTATTTTTATAAATGTAAAAGTGAGTATATACGTAAAAGTTTGTATATTTATATGAATATTTATAAAATACATATTATTATACTAGTAAAATATGTACACTAGAGAAATACACTGAGTGTACATTCAGAATAGACAAAATAATCTGTATGTGAAGAAAAGTTCATAGTGATAAATTAGAGATAAACAGTAAAATTTAAAAGGTAGAAATAAGATATATAAATTTGGAAAAGGATGTGTTAGAAGGTTAACAAAATAGGTTTACAATTATGAGGCAGTTTAGATGATATAAGATTTTTATGCGTACCTCCTCTTTTTGCACTTTTATCTATATAGTAAATGAGAATATATTGAGAATATGGTATAATAGATACAAATACGACTCTTATATTTCGCTTGTATGCTCTTTTTTAAGTGCTTTGTATATAATTTATCCTAGAAGTACATAAATAGGTCTTATAGCGCGAATAAATGAATTTTAATCTGAATTACATACATATAGTTAGGAGCACCGATGAAAGAAAAATATGATGTGCCTATCGCTAGTGAATCTGAGTTTGTAGAATATATGCTTTCACAAATGGTATCATTTGGATTGCCATGCACACTACAGCAAGCAAAAGATTTCTACGTGTACTATGCACGCATGATTGAAACAAATAAATATCTCAACCTGACGGGTATTACGGATATGAAGGAAGTCGTGGTTAAGCACATGATTGATTCTCTATCTTGTTATGATCCGAAAATTATCAAATCTGGATTCTCCATTATCGATGTCGGAACCGGTGCTGGTTTCCCTGGCATTCCCTTGGCCATCTATGACAGAACCTTGCACGTGACCTTGTTTGACTCTCTCAAGAAACGCCTTACCTTTCTTGAGTCTGTTATCGACGAATTGCAATTGACGAACTGCAAGACCTTACATGGACGGGCTGAAGATTTGAGTCATCAGGACTATCGTGAAAGCTTCGATATCGCCACGAGTCGTGCAGTGGCACGTTTACCAATCCTATTAGAATGGACCGTACCATATGTAAAAGAAGGCGGCTATGTAGTTGCTTTAAAAGGCGCTATCTATGAAGAAGAAATTGAGGAATCTAATAAAGCCCTTAGCACATTAAAAGCATCCATTGAAGATGTAAGAACCGTGACCTTACCGACACTAGACGATAAACGTGCTATCGTGTACATTAAGAAAACAGGAACAACACCTGGGAAATATCCAAGAAAACCAAAAGAGATAAAGGATAAACCGTTATTATAATATGCTACAATCTTTTTCATTAATGTAAGCAATCTAAAAACACCTTCCAAAAAGCCTCCACCGGCCGGGTCTGACTTCGGCCTATCGGCCTCCGCAGGGCCAAAGTCGTTTTTTGAAAGGTGTTTTTAGATTAAACTTATATTATGAGTAACAATAAATAGGAAAAGATTGTGGCATATTAATACTAACGGCCATATCGAAAACAAAACAGGGAACAAATCAATTTTGATTTGTTCCCTGTTCTTTTAAGATTTGCATATTATTTATCACGTTTTTGCTTAATTATAGAATAAAGAAGCTTCCAATAGCCTCCTAAAAATGACTTCGGGTCCCGCTTTAGCGCGATAGCGTGTCATTTTTAGGAGGCTGTTGGGAGCACTTTTACTGTTGTATTAGAAGTATTACACGTGATCAATAATATGCAAAGTCGTATCTATATCATTGAGCGGCATAATATGTACGCCCGCTGCGATTTTCTTGATTTGTTCAAGTGTTTCGATGGCGATTTCTGTACCTGCTTCTTTGCCGCCTTTTTCTACGCGATCTAAGATGTCTTGAGTAAGGCTGATTCCAGGCACTTTCTCGTGAAGGTATGTGGCCATTTTAAAGCTTTTAAGAGGAATCAAACCGAGCATGATTGGCACGTTGAATTCGGACATTGTATCGATATAGCGTTTAGCTTGTTCTAAATCGTAAATCGGTTGTGTTTGTACGAAATGAGCACCATTTTTGATTTTAGCAGCTAATTTTTGGCGTTCAATTTCTAAATCAGGGGCCCCAGGGTTACCTGTAGCACCGATATAAAAGTTTGTCGGTTCGTCTAAATCGTTGCCTGCTAAATCTTTACCGGCATTTAATGTTTTCGCAATATTGAGTAAGCCCATGCAGTCCACTTCGAATACGGATTGTGCAAATGGATGGTCCCCGTGGTCAGGCTTGTCACCAGTAAGTGTTAAGATATTGTTCACACCTAATGCTGCAGCACCAAGTAATTCGGATTGTAAACCGATGATGTTGCGATCACGGCATGTGAGGTGGAAAATCGTTTCGATATCTTTATTGTGTTGTAATAAGTAGGACAAAGAAATTGGGCTCATACGCATTTTAGACATTGGGCTGTCTGCGATATTAATGGCATCTACCTTGCCTTTTAAGCGAGCCGCTTGCTCAAAAACCTTTTGGGCAGAACTACTTTTTGGTGGATCTAATTCAACGGTGATAGTAAATTGACCGTTTTGGTGTTTCTCTCGTAATGTCATCATGTACCTCGTATGTATTCTTTGTATGATGAAAGCCCTATATGTACTATATCAGCGTTTTATGAGGCTTTCACCATCATTATTAATATGTATATTATATTTCTAGAATGGCGATTATTTCAAAGTTTCAAAGAAATCGTTCGCGTGGTTTACAGCCGCGATGCCGTCCTTGGCGTAAATATCTGCGCCCGCTTGGTCAGCGTAATCTTGGGATACTACGGCGCCACCAACCATGACCTTCGTTTTAAGGCCGGCTGCACGAATAGCAGCGATGGTATTGTCGATTTGAGGCATTGTTGTCGTCATCAAGGAACAAATGCCTACGAGGGCCGCCTTGTTGTCCTTAATGGCTTGTACGATGACCTCAGGGTCAACATCCTTGCCGAGATCGACGATTTTGTAACCATTATTTTCAAGTAAAGCGGCTACGATATTTTTGCCTAAATCGTGAATATCGCCCTTAACAGTGGCTACAACAACGGTTCCTTTATCTAAACTGTCGCTGGCTGGAATGATTTCTTTGATAGTGTTGAAAGCAGCTTGCATCGTTTCCGCAGCGAGCATAACTTGTGGCAAGAATAATTTACCAGAACCGAATTTGTCGCCTACTACGTTCATGGCTTCTGAAAGCCCTTTTTTCGTAATGTCTAATGGATCCATACCATCTGCTAAAGCCTTTTTAACAAGCTCAACAATGGCTTCCTTTTCACCTTGCTCTACGCAAGCACGAATATTGGCTAACGGATCATTGCTGTCAAAGGATGCTTTATCTGGACCCTTTGGAGCCGCATTGCCTGGGGCGGTTGTTTCGTCTTCGTAGCCGTATTCTTTAATGAACTCGGCAGAACCTGGATCCCAACCAAGAAGTGTGGAGCTTGATACGAATGCTTTTTTAGCGGCGTAGTTAAGTGGGTTCATAATTGGCGTAGTTAAGCCTGATGCGAGTGCCATTGTTAAGAACTGACCGTTTAAGTATGGACGTTGTGGCATACCAAAAGAAATATTGGATAGGCCCATAACTGTTGGGAAACCAAATTTTTCTTTATATAAACGCAATGTTTTTAGAGTTTGTCGTGCACTATCTTCCCCACTAGCAAGTGTTAATACCAATGGATCGAGTAAAAGGTCATGAGGTTGTAAACCATAGTTATAAGCGCGATTTACGATGCTTTCAGCTAAAGCGACACGGTCCTCTGCTTTTTCTGGTAAATCACCGCTGGAAAGTGGCAAACAAAGTAATGCAGCACCGTAGCGTTTAGCCAAAGGCATAACATGTGTGATTGACTCCTCTTCTCCATTTACAGAGTTGATAAGGGCGCGGCCTGGATAGTTTTTAAGGGCCACTTCCATAGCTGCGGGGTCTAGTGTGTCGATGGATAATGGCGTTTCAACAAGCATGGATAGCTCAAAAATCGCTTTTTCCATCAAAGGTGTTTGGTCCATGCCAGCAACGCCCATATTTACGTCGAGAATATCTGCACCAGCCTCTACTTGGTCTAAGGCGTCGCGTTTTACACGAATGAAAGAACCATCGCGTAACTCTTGAGCTAATACTTTTCGACCTGTTGGGTTGATACGTTCACCAATAATTAATGGCTTTACATTATGACCTAACTCAAGAAGTTTTGTACGGCTTGTAATGATTGTTTTAGGCTCAATATAAGCACGCTCTTTTGGTGTGTGTGCTTTTACAGCATTGGAAATAGATTGAATATGAGCTGGTGTTGTACCACAGCAACCACCTACATAACTTGCACCTGCATCGACGATATCAAGCATCAATGGCCCCATCTCTTCAGCCGTTAATGGGAATACAGTTTGTTTGTTGATGAGTTGCGGCATACCTGCGTTCGGTTGACAGCTGATTGGTAAATTAGTTACACTTGCGATTTCTTCAATAAGCGGTGTGATTTGCTCAGGTCCAAGAGAACAATTGATACCGATGATATCTGCACCGATGGCTTCTACGATGGTAGCTGCTACTGCAGGTGGCGTGCCTGTAATAGTACGCCCATCTTCACTGAAAGAAAATTGACAAATAATTTGTACGTCTTCTTTGGTTTTCTCTGCTTCATTACGTGCATCTAAGGATGCCAACAAAGCGGCACGCATTTCTTGTACATCGATAATCGTTTCAATGATGATAAAATCTACACCACCTTCGATTAAAGCATCTGCTTGCTCTTTGTACGTATCGTAAATATCATCGAAACTCATATTGCCTAAAGGTTGTAAAAATCGTCCTGTAGGGCCCATAGAACCGGCTACACGAGCGGATGGCTTGAACTCTGCAATTGCTTCTTTGGCAACCTTTACAGCTGCTATATTTATTTCTTTTACACGATCTTGTAAATCGTAATCTTCTAATTTAAGGCCGCATGCGCCAAATGTATTAGTAGTAATTACATCACTACCATGTTGTAAATATTGAGCGTGGATATTTTTTACTACTTCTGGTCTTTCTACGTTAAATAATTCTGGGCAATAACCTTCTTCAAGGCCTGCTGCTTGGAGCATTGTACCCATAGCGCCGTCAAAAATGTACATGTGAATCATCCTTTATATATTGCAATCTGCTTAGGTCCCCAAGGACGTTCGGCCTCCACCGCCTTAACGGTCTTCGGCCGAGGACCTCGACCTAGCAAAGTCGGGCTCAGAACCTTGGTGACCTACATTAGATTTGTAATTATTAATGTTATAAATGAATTGTTTCACGTGAAACATTTTTGCCTGCACATGGGTACAAGAAAATGTTTCACGTGAAACATTTAGTTTGTTGGTTGTCCTTTCATTGCGATGCCTGGTTCGTTTGTTGTGCTTTTTTCGCAAGGCGTTTCATTGTTTGTGTCTTGAGCACTTGCTTTTTCTGGAATTTTTCTAGATGCACAGTCTTTTTGTGAACAGGATGTACAACCTCTTTTAGTTTTTATGTCTTCGTTAGCTGGCATTAAGCCGATAATGGCTGTTACAGATTTTCTTGGAAATAATAAGAAGTTTTCCGTTACTTGTAGACCAATTTGTTCGGTCTTAATGATTTTAGCTAAATCTTTTTGAACTTCTAAAGGCCAGTTTCCGTAACCAGGGCTAAAACGCCATGTTGGTTTATATCCTTGTTTTTTAGCAATTGTATTAATTACTTCGTTAACTTGATCAGCTACCTGTTCTACAGCTGTTGTAGCAGCTGCATCAAGTAACAAGCCGACCGTATAATTACCTGCCTTAAATAGTTGCTCACTCCGCACTTCTACATCTTCACCTACGGTAACGCCTAATACATATACCTTTGTAGATTTTTCTAAATGTTTTTCTATTATGGAGCCTTCAATTTTTAATGGTGGATTACTAAGAATTGTTTTAGTCTCAGCGTCGTATTCATATTCTTGATACACACCTTTTGGTGTTGCTAGTAATTGAATCTCTTTACAAGCTTCGTTAACAAATTTTTGAGGGAAATCCTCTGCGTGTCGAAGTCCAGCATAGCGCTTTACTTCGTCCTTGTTTATGACCGGAAGCATTCCGTTATATATGGGCATGTGAAACGCCTCCTTTATAATCTATATAAATAGCTCTAGAATTGTTTAAAATAGCTTTAGAACTGTTAAATCGATAAAAAACTATCTTTTATAAGTATAAATATATCCCTATGCACTGTAAAGGCTATAGCTTCATATAATTTATTAAGGCGCGTCCATAGATAAAAGTTATATAGCTTGTATCTATATGACAACAGTTGATTTTCTATATATAGAAGTTCTATAGAATTGTTACATGTAGAAAATCTTATAATGATTTATTGTTTTAAGTACATTCGAAATGTTTCACGTGAAACATTTTGGATACTTTTATATGGACTAATCAAAAATTACCTTGTAAGGTCTTAAAAGTTCTATTTCTTTTGTGTACCCTATGTTATAATGAAATGAAATATTTTTGAACGTAAAGTCGAGGTGAATATTGTGGGCAAAGTAATAGCGATTACTAATCAAAAAGGCGGTGTAGGAAAGACTACAACATCTGTTAATCTCAGTGCTTGTTTAGCTGATGCAGGCAAAAAGGTGTTGTTGATTGATTTAGATCCGCAAGGTAATGCTAGTTCCGGTTTGGGCATTGAAAAAGATGATTTAGAGTTATGTATTCACGATGTACTGATAAATGGCGAGAATATCACTAATGTCATTCAAACTACAATGCTTAAAAAGTTATTTGTAGCGCCTGCAACAATTCAATTAGCCGGTGCTGAGGTTGAATTAGTAGGGGTTGTTTCACGTGAAACAATTTTGAAAAAAGCCCTTGTTTCTGTACGTGATGACTATGATTTTGTTATCATAGATTGTCCGCCATCCCTAGGATTGCTAACATTGAATGCTTTCACAGCGGCAGATAGCGTATTGATTCCTATTCAAACCGAATTTTATGCATTAGAAGGCGTTAGTCAACTTGTTAAAACGATTACAATCGTACAGCAAACATCAAATAAGAATCTTGAAATTGAAGGTGTATTGCTTACAATGTTTGATGGACGCACAAATTTATCTATACAAGTTTCCGATGAAGTAAAAGCCTTCTTTGGGACTAAGGTGTATAAAACGGTGATTCCTCGTAATGTACGTCTTAGTGAAGCACCTAGCTATGGTGAACCGATCATTGTGTATGATCCAAAATCAAAAGGTGCTGACGTGTATACTAAATTAGCTAAAGAGGTCATCAAGGCTTCTAAGAAAACTAAATAAATGTAATTTAGATAATAATAAATATAATGATGTAATGTAAGCACAAACTGTATATTAGTTTGTGCTGCATTTTATATATGACGGTGTGTGAAAGTACTAATAGATTGGGGATTATTATGGCGATGAAACAGAAAAAGGAAAGAAAAACATTAATGGCAATGATGGGAGAGCAATCCATTGAGACGGCTTTGCCTGATCGTGAAATCCATGAATTGCCAATAGGGGAATTGATGCCTAATGAAGATCAACCACGTAAAAATTTTGATGAACAAAGTTTGGCTACACTAGCTGAATCTATTAAAAACCTTGGCATTTTCCAACCAATCGTCGTGCGTAAACAAAAGGATAAATACCAAATCGTAGCCGGTGAACGTCGCTATCGTGCAGCTTTGATGGTAGGGCTAGAAACTGTTCCTGTAGTAGTAAAAAATTACAATACAGAGGAAATGACAGAGGTTGCATTAGTAGAGAATTTGCAACGTGAAGGTCTCGATCCAATTGAAGAAGCATTGGCATACCAAGGCTTGATGAACACGTATAAGCAAACACAAGAGATGATTTCTGCTCGTCTTGGCCGTAGTCGCTCTTATATCGCTAATATGATGCGTCTTTTGAAATTGGCTGCATCTGTGCAAAAGGATTTAATTGAAGGGGATTTGACCGTTGGTCAAGCCCGTCCTTTGTTGGCTTTGCGTAGTGCAGCACAACAAGTAGAAGCGGCAGAACGTATTAAAGAGGGTGAACTTAGCGCTCGTCAAGCAGAACAACTTGTGAAAGCGATGATGTCGAAAAAGACTAAAGCTAAAGAAACAGAAGAACCGCATAATACAGCTGAGGTTCGTGCTTTAGTTGACCGTTTGAAATTGAGTTTAGGATCTCCTGTATCTATCAAATTCCGTGCAGGGAAGAAGGTACAAGGTAAAATTGAGATTGCCTTTAGCTCTGAATCCGAATTAGAACGTCTCATCGCTTATATGGACGCTCAAGAGAGTACAGGCGAAGAAGAAACAATGGAGTTTCGCGTATAATGGAACAAACACCAAAGGCTAACCGCGTGCACATCGGCTTTTTTGGCCGGTGTAATGCAGGGAAGTCTACGTTGATTAATATGCTTACGGATCAACCGGTATCCCTCGTATCTGAGGTGGCAGGGACTACGACTGATCCTGTAAGTAAATCTATGGAAATATTGCCTCTAGGTCCTGTGGTTATTACCGATACGGCTGGTATCGATGATACTTCGGAGCTGGGTGCTCTTCGTATTGAAAAATCTGAAGAAATTATTAAAAAAATTAATCTGGCTGTTTACGTACTGCGTAATGATCAAGCGCCTACGGCTGATGACATGATGTGGCTTAATAAATTAAAGCAAAATAATGTGCCCATCGCACTGTTTATCAACGAAATTAATACTTCTCCTAGTGAAAGTACTAGTAACAATCAAAATTATGCAAGTGAAAGTACGTCAAATAAAGCTAACAATGTTCATCAAGGTTATATTAATACATATTCTGAACTGACATCTATTGCTACTGTAGTAGGTTCTACTGACTTTACATCTAATCGAGATCGCCTGATGTTACTCGATTTATTGGGTGGATTAACGCCACTAGATGTAGAAGGGGAACAAACTTTGTTGCAGGGTTTAGTAGAAACAGGGGATACTATTGTTTTAGTGTGTCCTATCGATTCTGCTGCACCTAAAGGGCGTTTGATTTTACCACAGGTACAAACGATTCGCGAGATACTAGACCATAAAGGCCTAGCCTTGGTATGTCAAACAGAAGAACTGCCAACCCTGTTAGGTAAGCTTTCACAAAAACCAAAACTTGTCATTACAGACTCGCAAGCCTTTGAGGCTGTTAACGCATTGACACCAGCAGATATTCCGTTAACATCCTTTTCCATTTTGATGGCTCGATTTAAAGGCAAATTACAGGATTTGGTAATGGGTGTAAATGCTTTGAATAATCTGAAACCAGGCGCACGTGTGCTCATTAGTGAAGGTTGTACGCATCGACGTCAGTGCGATGATATTGGAACCGTTAAGATTCCGATGTGGCTGAAAAAGAAGGGGCATACGGATTTACACCTTGAATTTACAAGTGGTGGTGCATTCCCTAAGGATGTAAGTGGTTATGACCTTATTATCCATTGTGGGGCTTGTATGTTGACGCGGCGCGAAGTGCTTCGACGCATTGATTATGCCGTTGTACAAGGTACGCCTATCGTGAATTATGGTGTACTTATTGCGTCATTACATGGTATACTAGAACGTGCTATTAGTCCGTTTTTGGACGAATTAGATAGAAAGGGATTTGAATGTTAGAAACTATACAACCCTATATCGGCGTATTAGGATGCGTACTATCTGCTATTTTGCTTGTATATTGCATCACTTTGCACATCCGATTGGGAAGCTTAACGAAGAAGTTCAATTTCTTTATGCAAGGCGAAAATGGGGTTAGCCTAGAACGTAAACTTTCAGTAGAAATCACTGAAATTAGAGAGGCTGCAAAAGGTTTGCAAGATATGATTGCAGAACAAACGCAAATTCGCAATATTCAAGGGAATACATTGCAAAAAATCGGCTTTAAAAAATACAATGCCTTCGATAATATTGGCAACGATTTATCCTTTGCTCTCACATTGCTTGATGGCAATAACAACGGTGTTTGCATTTCCAGTATTTATGGCCGCAACGACTCTCGTATTTTTAGTAAACCTATTGTGAAAGGTAAAAGTCTTGTTAATCTTTCACAAGAGGAACTGGAAAGTTTAAATGAAGCGCTAGGTGAACGTACTAATGAGGAAGCGTTAGCGAGCGTTATCCATTCCCAATAGGCAAATTGCTTTTTTGTGTTCGTATTGAACACACATGCATGAAGAATTGAGGAAAGATTAAAAGTAAGGAAGACATTTTGAAAGTACTAAGTATTTTAAGTTCTGTAGTGTCTCAAAATGGTGAGAATACCACCATTACATTGAGCCATAAACAAGCGAAGATAGCCGCAATCGTGGGAACTATCTTATTTGTAGCAGCACTTGTTTTGACTATTTGGGGCATTGCGCGACAAGCAGAAATTGTTCAATTGCGTCAACAAACACAATTGCAAACAGAACAATTAAAACTGTTACAACAAAAAACAGAAGTGTTGGATAAGAAAATTCAAAACTTAAATCAAATTAGTGAAGAAAACAAGCAAATGTTGAAGGGCGCTGAATCTGGCACACCATCTCAAGGTGGTGGCGATGGCTCTGACCCAAAGCAAGTAGCCGCTAGCGATGAGACTAGTCCCACGCTAACTGCGGCACAGCTTTCAGCTAGACTATCCAAACTAGATAAGGATGCTCAAAAATTATTGGTTAGTTTCTACACGATGCGCAATATTTTGCGTGATGGTGGGGCCCAAGACATTGCAGCTTTGCAACAATTGAACTACACCGTTGGCTCCGGTGGTTATACGAATAGTACAACCCCAAGCATCTGGCCAAGTAAGGGTGTTATTACATCTCCTTATGGTAGCCGTATCGATCCTGTAACGGGTGCAAGCAGTGCATTCCACGAGGGTATCGATATCGCCGATGATTACGGCACATCCATCGTTGCTACCGCAGCGGGGACCGTAACAATTGCAGGCTACACCGATGGGGGTTATGGTAACCTTGTGGAAATCGATCATGGCAATGGATTTGTGACTCGTTATGGCCACAATAGCGCCGTCCTCGTTACACCTGGTATGAGCGTTAAACAAGGTCAAGTGATTGCTCTTATGGGTAGTACTGGTAAAAGTACAGGCGCACACGTCCATTACGAAGTGCGAATCAATGGGACCGCAGTTGATCCAATGGTATTTTTGCCAATTAGTAATTAAATACGCTATAAGACGGGATACCCCCTGTTCGAAAGCCGACACGCTACTGCGCTTACGCGGAGCCCGAAGTCGTCTTCGAACAGGGGGTATCTCTTTTAGCGTATTAATAATTACTAAACTAGCGGGAGTGGGGAAGCTACTGCGCTTACGCGGAGCCCGAAATCATTTTCCGGAGGGGTCTATCTTTTTTCTATCTAAATTTAGTTGACTAATTGGCATAAAATACCTAGGGTATAACTTAGTTTAGAGAAGGAGCCCGACGCAGGGTGTGAGCTAACAGAGGAGTGTAGCGACGCATGGGAGCCACACATCGCCAATCCAGATGCGTAAGATTTTCCAAAGGAAAATCCACAGCAACTGGGGAAGTCGTTTTTGGAGGACACTCCCTTTCTACGCTATATATTAATTACTAAAATGGCTGGGTTGGCAGAGCGTTCATACACCTTAATTAATACAATTCTTGTATAGGATTGGAATAGATATCTTATTTGCAAATTAAAGGAGATAATAAATCTGTTCCTCATATATAGTTAGTATACTAATTTAAAAGGGATGAGGGGCCTGAAAAAACGACTTTGGCCCTGCGAAGGCCGTAGGCCGGAGTCAGACCCGGCCGGTGGAGTTTTTTCGGGTCCCTCATCCCTTATGTTTATGTATGTAATTGTAATAAGGAACAGATTTTTATGTATTATATTGCATAATAAGGATATCTATTCCTTTTCGTCTATAAATATTGTACAATTATGGTATATGAACGGAGGTATATCTATGAAGGCCTATGTACAAGTTTATACCGGCGAAGGCAAGGGTAAAACGACGGCTGCAATCGGTCTCGCTATACGAGCTATAGGCGCTGGCAAAAAGGTTTTATTTTTACAGTTCATGAAGTCTAAAGTGTATAGTGAACACAATATTTTACCGTCCCTCAAAAATATTACATTAGAAACTGTAGGTAAACCGTTTTTTATCATCAAGGAAGGCATGAAGAGCAAGGATGAGCTCGCCAAATGGGGTGATGAAGTGGTTGTATTTGAATCAGGAAATCCACCTAAGGATTATGTGGCTCTCATTGAAAAGGGCTATGAACGCGCACTAGAGGCTGTATCTAGTGGCGAATATGATTTAGTGGTTCTCGACGAATATAACATGGCTTTGTTCTTTGAACTCATTGACTGGAAAAAAACGGAGGCTCTATTAGAGGCTCGTAATCCGGAAACCGAAGTGGTGTTTACGGGGCGCGGGGCACCGCAAGAACTTCTTGATGTGGCCGATCTTGTAACGGAAATGAAGGAAGTTAAGCATTACTACATGCAAGGTGTAATGGCTCGTAAGGGCATTGAAAATTAGAGCATACTTTCAAAATCCCATAACCTAAGGAGGTGATGTGGTTGAGTATAGTCGCTATAGTGGCACTCGTCGTAGTGCTTCTCATCGTAGCGCTGATCATGATAATCCTACTAACGCCAATCACATATAGCATCGAATGGAACGGCAGGACGCCGTACCGCGCAGAATTGTCTGTTAAATGGCTGTGGCGTGTGTTGTCACTGCGTCTCGCATATTTTCAGGGCAAACCATTTTTTAAACAACTGTATCTATTAGGCATGCAGAAAATAGGCCCTGTGAAAGAATACGACGATTGGATTGCACAACGGGTTGATGACGAATATCAAAAGGCGATGGACGAAATTGACAAAGATCCGATGACGGCCCAAGCGGAAGCGATGATGAAAGCCATGCAAGGTGATGGTCAAGGCGGTACGGAACCGACTGAGCCTACAACCGTTGGCACTTCTGGTGAAAGCCTAGATTCTGTTCGCAGTGCAGGACAAGCGTCGGCTTCACAAGAGAAGCAGGTTCGCATTGAACGCGTGGATGAGTCCACCGATGAAAATAAAGGTGCTGAAGCACGAGCTGCACAATATGATGCAATTCGTGATAATCCGACGATGAAACCTGATGATGAAGTGGTGGAAAAGGTCACTTTCAATAGTGATGGCACTGTAAAAGAGAAGGTGTTTACGAAGATTGATGGTTTAAAAGATAGCGTGAAAGCTCGCTTTCAAAAGCCAGATCCAAATGATCCGGTGGCTAGTTTTAAATCTCAAATTCCAACCTTTTGGTTTATGAAACATGTGACGAATACTGAATTGTGGCGTCAATTACTACTTGTTTCTAAGCGGTGTTATGACCATTCTAAACCGCGAGATATCGCCGTAGAAGGGCGAATCGGCATCGGTGATCCATTTAAGGGTGGCATGCTTGCTTCGATGTTGTACAGTATCTGGCCTGAACAGGCTGAGAATATTGAAATTGATTATTTGAATTGGTATTTAGAAGGCAGCGGCCATATTAAAGGGCGTATAATCCTAGGTGTATTGGCTTGGCATGGAACGCGGTTTGTACTTTCACAACCGATGCGTGCACTCATTGTAGAAGCCATCAAAGTGTTTAGGGTTAAGCGCAAAGAAAATAAAGAATTAGAACGATTGAAAGCGGAACAAGCCGCTAACGCATAGTTGTCATCAGTGGAGGTACTACGATGGAGAACAGTAATGTAAAAGAAAATTTGGAAGTCCTTTTTGAGAAGTTCAAAAATATGATTAAAGTGGAAACTGTTGTTGGTGAAGCTGTACAAATCGGCGATACTACATTGGTTCCATTCGTTGACGTAACATTTGGTTTCGGTACTGGTACAAATCATAATACTGCTAACAAAAACCACGAATGTGGCGGCGGTGGCGGCGGTGCCAAAATGGAACCAAGCGCAGTGCTCGTGATCAAAGGCGACCGCATCGAATTATTCAATATTAAAGGCAATCCTTATAGCAGCAGCTTTGATCGCCTTATCGGCTTGGTGCCTGACCTCGTGTCTAAATTGAAATCCGATAAATATATCTATCTTAATGACGAACAATAATAGATAATAAAATATTGATAAGGGTTCATGATGAATTCATGGGCCCTTATTATTATTTAATAGTATACAATTGAAATATTAGATGCTATAAATAATCTCTAATTTTCATAGGTTTTTTACTTGTGAAAGCAGGGGAGATTTGATATAGTAAAAACAGTGCATTACACGTTTGTGTAGTGAAACTTTACTATTGAGGAGGATCTCAGATGAAATTGACTAAAAAATTGACAACATTAGCTATCGTAGGTGCTATCTCCGCTACCACTGCTGTGGCAAGCGCTGCTAACATTGGTTTGGTACAAATGAGTCAAGTTGTAAATAGCTATCCTGGTTACGGTGCACTTGATATGAAAATGCAACAAGTAGATGCACAGTACCGTCCACAAATCGAAAAGAAAATGCAAGAAATTGATAAAATTAAAGATCAAGCTCAAGCAGAAGCAGAATTCAATAAATCCGTAGCTCCATTGTTACAAAAAGAAAATGATGAAGTAAACAAAATTGCTCAACCTATGATGCAAAGCATTCATAACGCTATTGAAGCAGTTCGCGTTGAAAAGAAAATGGACGTTGTATTAGACGATCCTTACACAATTCGTGCAGCTGATGCAAATAGCAGCGTTGAAAACATTACAGACGAAGTAATTAAACGTCTAAAAAAATAATATTTTATCTAGCGTTTTAACGTGTGGTAAAAGGGATACCCCTCTGAAAGCCTCCACCGGCCGGGTCTGTTCCTTCGGAACAGGGCCAAAGTCGTTTTCAGAGGGGTATCCCTTTTTTCATTAATCTCTATAGATAAAATATTATTTCTTTAGACTAAGGAACAGGGAAAAGGTGTTCTTTATTTGTTTTGCCTGTAGTGATATGGTATGATTTTGGTGTTGTCGAGAAAGGATGAGGAGGTTTTATAGATGTCTCTTATGCAGTTATGTTGGGATTTAATATGGAGTCCTAGATCAAAGGGGATTCCCTATGTTGTTGAGAATGGCACATTTAATCAAGGTTTAAAGTTGATGTTAAGCTTGTTTGGTATTATGCTTGGCATTTCCTTTGTAGAAAATATAGCCGTGTTTTTGTTAACACCGGTATCCTTAGCTTATGTAATCGGAGTATTATTTGGCTATATATTGATGTGGGCGTTTTTCAAAGGCTTTTGGCTTGTATTAGCATATTTATATGTAAAAAATGTTTCTAACCGTGAGCTTACGTTTAAACAAACTTTTACAGCTGTTTCGTATGCAGTAGCCTTTGATTTTCCATTGGCCATATTAGGGTTAGTAAATTCTCTCTTAATTATAGCTTTAAATCTCATGCACTTTGGATATGTGGCTTATTTGCTTGAAAATTTTATTGGTATCGCTCTTTTGGTCATTGCTTTGTATTATATGCTTTGCTCGCTTGGTCTATATCGTAAAATGCTAGGTACTTCGTCGGCCCATATTATTTTTATTGGTATAGTGTATATCGCAATCTTATTAGTAACTGCTATAGCTTTACGCGCCTAAGTGAAAGCTATTTCATTCATTATAAAATCCAATAGTAATCTAACTGAAAGCACATAAAAACGAGCGTAAATTTTTACGCTCGTTTTTGTATATAATTTAGTTGTAATAAGTATTATTTTGTTAACCGATGACTCATATCCAGGAGCATTTTTATTCTTTCAGTAGGAACAGAACCGTCCAAAGAAACGGTTAACCAATTGGATTTATCCATGTGATATGCTGCATAAATGCCTGGTTCCTTGCGAAAGGAACCAATCATGGTAGGATCACATTTGATGTTTAGTACATCAATAGGTTTGATTTTGGTAGAGCCTAATTTATCCGTTGTAATATTCATGACTAATGCGAACCATTTACGATTATCTTGATGGCGGAATACCTTGTAATGTGGAAATTGCGTCCATGGTGTATTGGTAGTGGTGTCATCAAATTGCTTATAAATATACATTTCTAAATCTTCGCGTGTCATAAAATCCCTCTTTCTCTTAATAGATTTAGTATATCTCTTTATAGATGTAACCGCAAGGATTAACAAAATATTCTATAGAAATATATTATGAGAATGTATTGCGATAGCAATAAGGTCATCAATTATAATTAATACATACTATCAAAAAAAGCACCTATGAGCTGTAAGCTTTCTTACATTTAGTTTGTAAGATTACTATTCAGCATAGGTGCTCTTTTAATGATTGTATATAGTATTAAATGTATTTGAGAGGAGGGTTAATTAATACATTTAATCTTATTCAGGTTTATGAACGAGGTTTACGATGAACTCACTATCTTCAACGAGTGTTGCTTGAATGTAGTTATCGCCATTGAATTCAAGCACTTCACCTGGTACGAGTACATGTTCTTCTGTTTCGTTTAGGAACACTTGAACCTTACCTTTTACAACAGTAAAGATTACATTCGCTTCAGGATGATTGTGTTTTTCTACCTTTTCACCAGCTTGGCCACCTTTTTTTACGATTACGTAGTTAGGACCTTGGAATAATAAACCTAATTCTTGTTTTACTGTGCCTGCCATAATGCTGCACCTCCTATATAAAATACTTCTGTCAGTAAGAATTTAACTTATGGTCTTATTATAAATGATATTTTTTATCAATGCTGTGCCTATGGCTACAGTTTTGAAAGAAATTTCAAATTAGTACAGGCCTGTAGTAATTCATAGGATACACTTATCGGTACGGACAAAAAACGAGCGTAAAAACGAACGTAAAATTTTTCGTTCGCGTTTTCGTTCGTTTTTCGTCCGTTTTAGCGAACGAAATGGTATTTATTTTTTAGCGATTGTATATAATCGTGTGCCATTTTCTTCTGTGGTGATAAGCTCGAATTCAGGATCGATAGCTTTCACAAAGGCCTCAAACCATGTTTGGTATGCTAGTGCCATAAATTTAGGGTCAACGCCTGCTGTGCGCCAGTAGCCAGCTTGTAAGCGATGGTCGCCAACCCAAGTAAAGCGGTCAGCACTGTCCTCAACGATTTGGTCGCCGCCGTCGCAAGGCATGCCATTTACATAGAAGTTTTGAAGGGCGCTGTAAATAGCAGGCGCTGTGTGTTCTTCAAGGGAATCTTGGGCCACAACACCGCACGCTTGGCCTTGTACTGCAAAGGCATCAAGGATGGCTGTCACAACATGGATAGCATTGTCATCGGCATTTGTGTCGAGCATATCTTTAATGAAAGCTGCTTCGCGAACGGATGCTATATTGATTTGGTTAGCGAGCCAGCCATGAATATTGTTGTGGTCGATGATATTTTCTAAAGGAATGCTTGGGTTGATTGGTTCCCCATACGTATCTACGGAGATGGAGTGCAATTCTTCAGCAAGATCGTCTACCACCTTAGTTGTTTTTTCAAGGATTAAACTTTCACGCTCAACGAGCAATTGAATTTTACGGTATAACCAGTAATGAATGTGACCTAAAAATGCGGACATAGTAAGCTCCTTTATAAATCGTCTTTATGATAATGGGGAAGGACCTATGTGTCTACATAGGTCCGAATATACTCGAATATATAAATATATAAGTTAAGTATAGGTTATAATTATGCGCCTTTGCGGGCAGTTTCTAATTTATCTAGTAAATCGTATACATTAACGCCATGAATTTCAGCAGCTTGCCATAAAGGCTCCATCGTGGAGGATGGGCAACCGAGACAACCCATGCCGATGCTTTGTAGTACTGGTACTACAACAGGGTATGTATCTACGATATCGCGGATGATTGTATCTGGTGTGATTGGTTGACCTGGTTCAAGGCGCGGTGCTTCTACCTCTGGATCATTGCCGTGACCTGGTAAATTAACAACCGGTTCCGCCGCTTTCGGTTCTGTAGGGGCCCCTTCAAGGTCGCCCAATACAGCTGCTTTGAAAGCCTCTAAACCGATGCGTTCAATGAATTCGCCCATTCTTTCAATTTGAGCGTTTGCTTTGTAATATTCGATGATGCGGTCTACCAAAGCGAGTGCTTCTTTTTCAGTCGCCACTTCGGCAATAAGGTCACCAATGCGTGGGTGAGCACCGCCGCTACCGCCAGCGTATACGTTCCAGCCTTCAACCGTACCGATTACGCCAACGTCCTTCATGCGGCTTTCAGTACAAGAATTAGGACAGCCAGACACGCCAATTTTCATCTTGCTAGGCATCTCTTGGGACAAATATTTGCGTTCCAATTGCATGCCAAGATGAACGCTGTCTTGCTTAGCCCTCTTACAGAACGTTGTGCCAGGGCAAATCTTGACGCTGCGCACGCGGTTGGACACCATGTACGCTGGTTCCATGCCAAGCATTTCCCAAGCTGCGTCTACATCCTCAGCTTTCAAATTCGTAATCATAATGCGTTGGCTGCCTGTTAATTTTAGAACAGCGTTAAATTTGTTCGCCACATCAATATATTTTTGTAATTGATCTGGTTGAATAAAACCCGCTGGAATGCGTGGTGTAATAGCATAACGGCGTTGACCGTTTTTAATTCGTTGTAAATTTCCTGCAATTTGAGCCATTGTAATCCCCTCTAAATTGTAATGAACTACTTATATTCTATCATATATGTGTACTGTGAAAATAATTGTGAAAGTCTCTAATACTAACATGTATTGTGTTATATTGAGTCTCCATTAACGATGAAACTATACTCATCGTTACTGTATGAATCTAGTATAATATATTTTTCTATAAAATAATGTGTCTCAAGCTACACAAATTAAAAATAATGATCCCGTTCATGTGGTGGGATATAAATAAAGCTTTATATGTATTGGTGTTTCACGTGAAACTACTTACAAAAGTACGGCCTAAAATCTTGATTTTGGGCCGTTTTTTCATGGGTAAAATTATTTTTCCTCTTTTTCATCGAATTTGCTTGTCACGAGCCTCTTTTTGGAATGTATATAGGTGAAAGGAGGTGATCAGATGGCTGAACTCAAACGCACAAAGTTAGTGTTACGTTTTAATATCGGTACAGAAGATAAACCGAAATATAAAGACGTCAATTTCACACGCGTAGCTGAAGAAGCTACTGATGATGCCGTTAAGATTGTCGGCACCGCATTGGCTGGTCTCTATGAGAACACCATTGCTGACGTGGTACGCGTCAACGAAGTATCCCTTGGTCATTAATCTCTGCTAAGTTAATTCTTAGTTTGTAATGGCTGCGTGAGGGTTTATAGTAATCCAAACCCTATGAACCTATCGCGATTTCATTCCCATCCCTATGTATATGAATAAGAAAGGAGTGCCCAATATGGCTGATAAACGTGTGGTATATCTTAAATTTGCTACGGTCAATGGTAAAAGCGCATCAATCACAATTAGTGGACCTCGCACTGGCCTTACTTTGGAACAAGCTAAAACGGCAGCTAATGCGCTAGTAGCTAATAAGGTAATCTTAGGCTCTGGCGATGCTCCATTGGCTAGCTTTACATCTGCCAGTGAAGTCACTACGCAAAGTAAAGATTTGCAATAAAACAACATATCGCAGTTATGCGACGAATATCTTATCCCTGTTCATATGACAGCATCGGAACCTGTTATATGATCCTCCCAGCGGGCCGCTCTTCGGAGTGGCCCGTTTTGTTGTATAATAGACATAGAATATTCTGAATGCAGGAGGAACTATGAAGGTTCTATACGATACAATTTTGAAAGCTACTTATACAGGTCGTCCCAATCGCTTTGTGGTGACCTTGGATCTCAATGGTGAAAGCGTACTTGCTCATTTACCAAATCCAGGCCGTATGTGGGAACTCCTATTCACAGGGGTGATGATATATATCGTGCCTCATGATAAGCCTGATGCGAAGACGAAATACCGCGTCGTAGGCATTGAACGTGATGGCGTGGTTATTATGCTCGATACGAACTATAGTAATGATGTAGCAGAGCATTTGATTGAAAACAAACTCATTCCAGGATGGGAGGAATGGCGCGTAGTTCGACGAGAATACACGGTCAAACTACATGGCACATCATCTCGTTTTGATTTACTCCTCACCAATGATAAGGGCGATGAGTTTTTACTAGAGGTTAAGTCTTGTACACTATTCTCCAAGACCGGTGCCATGTTCCCCGATGCCATTACAGAACGAGGGCGCAAGCATTTATTACATTTGAAAGAATTGCAAAACGAAGGCTATCATACAGGGGTTCTTTTTCTCGTACAATGGGATAAGGCACAATGGTTCTTGCCAGATTACCACACGGATCTAGAATTCGCTATGACCTTTAAAGAGGTGGCCCCATTCCTCGACTGGAAAGCCGTTGCTGTGGCGTGGGATGAGACTTTCACCATGCCTACCGCGACGCGCGAATGTACTTATCCGAGTTATATCCTCGATAGTGAAGCGTATGACGAGGGCGTATACATTATGGTGATGCACCTTGACCATGATTTAGACCTTGAGATCGGCTCTAAAGGGATGATGCATTTCAAGGCGGGTTACTATATGTACGTTGGTTCTGCTAAGGCGAATTTAACGAAACGCATTGAGCGCCATAAACGAAAACGGAAGAAAATGCATTGGCACCTCGATTACTTCCGCGGCCATTGCGAAATGATTGCGGCCGTGCCTATTCGCACAAGTGGACTGCCCCTTGAAAGCTGGAGCCTTACTCATGAGCCATACCCATCCATGCCGAGCATGCCAGATCCGGATATAGAAGTGAGTGTCGAATGTGCTTTGGCTGATGCGGTGGGTGATATTGCTGAGTGGGAGGTGCCAAAATTCGGCTCCTCAGACTGCTATTGCACGAGCCATCTGTTTGGGATGATGGAAAATCCGATACATAATAAGAAATTTATGGATGTGATAGAAGATTTTCGCATGAATCAACTAGATGTGATGGTTGAGTGATTGTTGTTTATATCGGTATAGTTGATAGGACTATTTGCTACAAATGAGATGAACGGAGAGAGGAGAGTTTTGTATGTCTTTGTTTGTTAAGTCCGTGTTGTTGATTATAGTATGTGTGTGTAGTGTTGTACTAGGTGGTTGTACTTCTTCTCGATTGACGCTGTTTGATGGAGATCCTTATACGGCAGATGATATAAAATCAATGGTAGAAGAACATTTCGAGGCGTATCATCCTCGTCTTGTATTGCAGTCCTCTAAGATTATTACGACAAAGCCTTATAAACGCAATGAGTATACTTTTTTCGATGAAAATAATGGCTTTGTCTTTTCTGCGCGTGCTTCTGTAGAGGTACCTCAGTTGCCTATTCCTGGTGGACAACGGGTTACAACAGCTAATTTGAGATATGCAGAGGCGTATTTAAATCATATGAACGGAAACATAGCTGGCCTTGCTGCAACGTATGGCTTTCACATAGCCACTCCTGAGGAGAGCGAAGCATTATTTAAATCTCAGATCATGCGAAAAGAGGGTACAAGCACAGTACCTTTGTTTGAGGCGGATGATATGATATTTCTTAATCAAACATCAACGGGCGCTAACGCACTGGCTCTGTTACGTCAGATGTATGATCTATATAAACCTAATGGGGATGGCGTACTCGTAAGTAGTGTGCATGGTCGTAAGATTGGTTTTTACTATTTGCCAAATGGTGAAACGGATAAGCGTAAAGCCCTGTATATAGAAAAGTTTAGAATCGGGGGCGACAAAGAAGAATGGCGTGATACCTTGATGAGTGGCATTGGTTACTCAGATGAAAGTGCAGAGCGCATTGAACGAAAGTTAGTTGCTCTTATTGATAGGAAAATACAACAGGCTGTGAGCGGCGAGTAGCTCGGGGAGAGGTGTATCTATGAAGTAGTTGATTAGGTATATATCATTAGTTGTTGTGTGTATTTGTACATTTTTATTGAGCGGTTGTTCTTTTGTGTGGACTACGGAAAATGGTGATCCTGCCACTCCAGAGGATATTAAGGCTAGTGTGGAAAAGGAGTTCAGCGTTGTTCATCCTCGTCTAGTTCTTCAATCAGCGGTGGTGGAGAAGGAGAAACTACTATTTGCCAAATGGGAAGAGGACAAAACGAAAGCCCAGTATTTGATAGGTTTTAGGTATATGGCAAGGAATGACTGGAAAGAAACTATGCTAACAGGCATTGGCAGTACTGGTAATGATACTTCAGGTATGGAACGAGACTTTGTAAAGGTCTTGGACCATATGATATACCATGCAGCTCATTAAATAAGAAGCAGGAATAGCTTATAAGTATGAAACAAAATGAGATATAAATATAGAGGGGGATTATATGACATCTTTAGAAAATGCGATTACAGGAAATGTTATTGTATATCAAGCAGAGAATGAATCTGTTTCTACGAATGTACTATTCAAAGATGAAACGTTTTGGATGACACAAAAAGATATGGCAAAACTATTTGATGTTAATATACCTGCTATTAGTAAGCATCTGAAGAATATATTTGAAAGTGGAGAACTAGATCTGTTAGCAGTTATTTCCAAAATGGAAACAACTGCTGATATCATCCATAGTCATGCAGATGCTACAAAGGACTTATTTCTATGACACAAGCACAGAAGAAAGCTGTTAGTGAATATAAAACGTTTAATACACAACAGAAAGTAATTTCTGATTTTGATAAGTTTGTGAAAGAACATAGTTAATAATAAAGGGTTTATAGCCTTTATCCCTTAAAAATGCTATAATAATATGATGAATTGTAATCAGTGTTAGTAAAATGAGGTGAGATTGTGGCAGACCAACAATGGTCCCACGGGAATATTCATCCCGTTCAGATTGATAAAGAAATGAAGAACGCCTATATCGATTATGCGATGTCCGTAATCGTAATGCGTGCTCTTCCAGATGTGCGCGATGGCTTGAAACCAGTACATCGTCGTATTTTGTACGCGATGCACGAAACAGGCATGACGCCAAATAAACCGTACAAGAAATCCGCTCGTATCGTCGGTGACGTACTCGGTAAATATCATCCACATGGTGATAGCTCCGTATACGACGCAACGGTTCGTTTGGCGCAAGATTTCAATACGCGTTACCTCTTGGTAGACGGCCACGGCAACTTTGGTTCCATCGACGGCGATAGTGCCGCTGCGATGCGTTATACCGAAGTACGTATGGCGAAAATTACGCAAGAAATGCTCGCTGATATCGACAAGGAAACTGTTGATTTCATGCCGAACTATGATGAAAGCTTGCAAGAACCTACCGTATTGCCAGCGAAGATCCCAAATCTTCTCATCAATGGTTCCAGCGGTATCGCCGTAGGGATGGCGACAAATATTCCACCGCACAACCTTAACGAGGTATGTAATGGCCTTACCATGCTCATCGATAATCCAGATGTAACTGTGGACGAGTTGATGACGCAAATTAAAGGTCCAGACTTCCCGACTGGGGCGCTCATTTTGGGCCGGGAAGGCATTAAAAAAGCGTACTCCACAGGTCGTGGCAGCGTAAAAATGCGCGCTCGTGCAACCATTGAAGAAATGGCGAAGGGCAAGCATAAAATCGTAGTGACTGAGATTCCATACCAAGTTAACAAGGCTCGCGTTATCGAAACGATTGCGAACTTAAGCCGTGACAAGGTTATCGATGGCATCACAGCACTTCGCGACGAATCTGACCGTCAAGGTATGCGCATCGTTATTGAATTGCGCGCTGACGTGCAACCAGATATCGTTCTTAACAAATTATATAAACACACTCAACTTCAAGAATCTTTCGGCGTGATTATGCTGGCTCTCGTGGACGGTCATCCTCGCGTATTGAATTTGAAAGAAGTATTGGGTTACTACTTAGATCATCGCCTCGATGTCATCGTACGCCGCACTCAATTCGAGCTTAACAAAGCCGAAGCGCGTGCTCACATCTTGGAAGGCTTGTTGATCGCCCTTGACCACATCGATGAAGTTATCGCTACAATCCGCAGTTCTCAAACTGACGAAATCGCACGTAACGCATTGATGCAAAAATTCGGGCTTTCAGAAAAACAAGCAGTTGCCATCCTCGACATGCGTTTACGCCGTTTAACAGGCTTGGAACGCGAAAAAATCGAAGAAGAATACAAGGAATTGTTGGCATTGATCGAAGATTTGAAAGCTATTTTGGCTAGCGAAGCGCGTCAACGTCAAATCATCAAAGACGAACTAGAAGATATGAAGAAGAAATACGGCGACCCTCGTCGTTCTGAAATCACAATCGATACGTCCGACCTTGATGTAGAAGACCTCATCGCTGACGAAGAGATGGTCATTACCTTGACTAAACAAGGTTACATCAAACGCATGAACGCGAACGTATATCGCAACCAACATAAAGGTGGCGCTGGCGTTATCGGCATGAAGACGAAGGAAGACGACTACGTAACGCAAATTATGCATGTTCGCACGCATAACACATTGCTATTCTTCACGTCCACAGGTCGTACATATCGCCTCAAAGCATACGAAGTGCCAGAAGCAGGTTCCCGTAATTCTCGCGGTACTGCCATGGTTAACGTATTGCCACTGGCTGTGGGCGAATCCGTTACGACGATGATTGACCTTGAACGCATCCATGAAAATGTAAACTTATTCATGGTTACTGAGTTCGGCGTTGTGAAACGTACAGCTATCGAAGAATACCGCAACATCCGTCGTTCTGGCCTCAACGCCATTAACCTCGACGAAGGGGATCGTTTGATTTCTGTAACCGTAACGACTGGCAAGCAAGATATCTTGATTGGTACGAAACTTGGCATGGCGATTCGTTGCAACGAACAAGACGTTCGTCTCATGAAACGTGCGGCTCATGGCGTTCGTGGTATCAAGTTGAAAACTGGCGACGTTGTAGTTGGTGCAGGTGTTCTTGAGGCTGATGAAAGCGAAGTACAAGTGTTTACTATCTCCGAAGAAGGTTATGGTAAACGTAATGATGCATCTGCATATAATGTACAAAAACGCGGCGGTATCGGTACGAAAAACTTCCGCATCAACGACAAAACAGGCGACGTAGTGGCTGTTGAGGTTGTGCGCAACGATGACGAAGTGATGCTCATTTCCGAACAAGGCAAAATTATTCGTTTTAACATGAATGATATTGCTGTGAAAAAAGGCAAAGCAATTTCTGGCGTTAAAACGCAAAATCTTGACGAAGGTGATAAGGTCGCAAGCGTTGCTGTGATTCCTGCATCTGAAATCGAAGACGACGAATAATAGAGCGTATAACGTAAAGAACATATATTGTATCTAACATAGATATGCACAAATGGCGATCACCTATGTGGTCGCCACTCGTGTTTACATGGTAAGGTATGAATTACAGTAATAATGTGAACATATAGTGTTGGGCAGTTTACAGGACTGCATAGGAGAGTATAATGAAAAAATGGTTGGCTGCTGTGATGGCAGCAGGATGTATATTGGTAGGTGGCTTTGGCGTGGCCCATGCAGCTGATTGGTACTATATTGACGCTGATGCGGACGATTCTACATGGTTTATCGATAACTCTACGGTGTATAAAACAGATGGTATGGCTCGTATCAATGTGAAAGTAAACAACGTTGAAGGGTATACCTATATTTATTCCGTTGAAATCAATCGCCCCGAAAAAACATGGACAGAAGTGAAAGCAACCGTGTATAGCCAATCTGGAGAGGCTTTGTTGACCAATAATGAAAAACAAAAACCTATGAAAATTGAAAAAGAAACCATAGGTGAAGAAGTAATGCAGGCCCTTTGGGGAAAATAATTTAATATAGATGTTTTGAAACCTCGCTCTGAATATTAGCATTCTGGTGTGGTATGTAGAAATGGATGGTGTCTAAAAATCCTCCACCGGCCGGGTCTGACTTCGGCCTACGGCCTTCGCAGGGCCAAAGTCGGTTTTTAGACACCATCCATTTCCCAGCCTACCCTAGCAACATATTCAGAGCGAGGTTTCTTTTATTCTACATTAGTATTATTTTCTACAAAGGGCCGAGGGCAGAGAGTAGGTAAAGTCGTTTTTTCGAACCTATCAATCCCTTTTCATAATCTATCATTTATATAAATTCAGAGAATTGAGTTCTTTTTATCTAAAAAATTATTTTCCTCAAAGGGCCGAGGGTAGAGAGTAGGTAAAGTCGTTTTTTCGAACCTATCAATCTCTTTTCATAATCTATCATTTATACAAATTCAGAGAATTGAGTTCTTTTTATCAAAAAATTTATTTTCCTCAA
The DNA here is from genome assembly GCF_002959935.1 of Veillonella tobetsuensis. Taxonomy (NCBI): domain Bacteria; kingdom Bacillati; phylum Bacillota; class Negativicutes; order Veillonellales; family Veillonellaceae; genus Veillonella; species Veillonella tobetsuensis. Next base: position 488,949 of record NZ_PPDF01000008.1, on the reverse strand, counting down.
AGGGCTGGAGAGGGGAGAAAAAAGACTCCTTAATATATCCCCTATATTATGTTAAAATTAGGGGAGAATAATGTGGATAGGGGAAAGGTGGTGTGGTATGCGCAGTTTTGATTATCATAGGTTAGGGGATTGTCTGTGGGGTGGTGAGGTTGTGTCGCTGCTTTCACAGATTCATGAGTATAAGGGGCGGCAGGATTTGTTTGTGTCGCAGCGGCCTAGTAGTGTGGCGCGGTTGGTGGAGATTGCGAAGGTGCAGAGTGTGGAGTCGTCGAATCGGATTGAAGGGATTGTGACGACGAAGGCTCGGATTCGTTCGTTGGTGGCGGATAAGGTGATGCCTCGTAATCGTGATGAGGAAGAGATTATGGGGTATCGTGATGTGTTGAACACAATACATGAGAATCATGAGTATATTACGTTACATAGTAATATTGTATTGCAGTTGCATCGCGATTTGTATGCTTATTCACATAAGAGTATAGGTGGACAATATAAAAATGTACAGAACTCGATAATTGAACGGCTTGCAGATGGTTCTGAGGTGGAGCGCTTTAAGCCCTTGGCACCTTATGAAACGCCTGCTGCTATTGATGAGATTTGCCAAGGTGTTAATGCGGTTCTCCAAGATAAATCGGTAGATCCATTGCTGGTGATTCCTGTATTTATACACGATTTTCTGTGTATCCATCCTTTCAATGATGGGAATGGTCGTATGAGTCGCTTGCTGACGACGTTGCTTTTGTATCAAAATGGGTATATGATTGGTAAATTCATCAGCTTAGAGCAAAAAATTGAGCGTACCAAGGATAGTTACTATGCGGCGCTAGGTGAGTCGGGGATTGATTGGCATAGGGGTGAGGAAAATATAGTTCCTTTCGTAAAATATATGCTTCGCGTTATATTGGCAGCTTATCGTGATTTTGAAAGCCGTATTGAATTACTGACTACGTCGTTATGTGCAAAGGATCGTATAAAAATCATTATTAGTGCTACCATCGGTAAGGTTACAAAAGCAGGGATTCTTGAAAAGCAGCCAGATATTGCAGTATCTACTGTAGAAAAGGCTTTGAAAGAACTTGTTGAGGAAGGCTTTATAGAACGTCGTGGTGCAGGGCGAAGTACATTTTATATAAAAACATTGCAAAAAATAAACTTTCATACAAAATACATTTAATATATGGTATAATAAATTAAATTTGATTTTAAACGAGGTGAAATATATGAAAAAATTTTTTGCATCATGTTTAGCAGCTGCTGCGATTTGCGCATGCGGTTTAGGTTCTGCTAGTGCTGTTAACTGGCAAGTATTTGGCGAAGATAGCTCTGGTATCACTTGGTACATCGACCAAGACAGCGTTCAAAAGAACGACAAAACTGCAACTGTAGCAATCAAAGCGCAAGATTCTGAAGGTTACCACTTTGTTGCAACTGAAGAATTCAACCACAAAAAGAAAACTGTGAAAGACCAAAAGGTTGTATTGTATAACCCACAAGGTTACCCAGAACGTGAAGATAAAGTTGACGGCAAAGATCGTCCAGTTGTAGATGGTTCCCCATCCGAAGCAGTATTCAACTACTTGTGGCCAAAACAAGGTAAAAAATAAGATTCATCTTATAAATAAAAGCAGTCCGCTGAAAATTCGTACAAGGAATTTTCAAAAGCTTTAATCATTCGGCATAACTTACACAATATTGTAGGTTATGCCGTTTTCTTTTTCTGCTAGATAGACGACTATATTAATATAGGTATTATTAGGCGCGATGGATTCCAAAGGTAAAAAGATATATATTTATATATTACAATAACACTATATTTTTGATATATTTAAAAGAAGTAGATGCAATAGATGTTCTTAGGAAAAATAAAAAAGCATTTTGTATTAAGAACGATATCGATTATGCTGATATTAAAGAGGCATGGTTTGATTTTAAGGTAAGGGGTAAAGCAGAATGATCAAAGATGTTCTTGCAGCAAATGAATTGGTTGAGCCAAATCAAAAGGAGATACATATTTTAAAAGAGAATTTTCCATCATGCTTTCGTGCTGATGGTACGTTTGATATGATAAGATTTTCTGAATTTTTAAAGGATAAAATTGATATTTCTCATGAAGGTTATGAATTAAAATTCTTGGGAAAAAACTATGCAAAAATGCTGGCTTCACTTGATACGGAAACTGTCATCATTCCAGATGAGGAGCATAATATACTTCCTGAAAATGCTAATAGTAAAAATATATACATCAGTGGAGATAATCTTGATGCATTGAAACACCTTCTTAAATCATATGCAGGTCGTGTTAAGTGTATTTACATTGATCCTCCATATAATACAGGATCTGATGGATTTGTGTATAATGATAAATTTAATTTTACAGCTGAAAGCCTTGTTGAAAAACTAAGTATCGATGAGGAACAAGCTAATCATATTATTGATTTAACGACACGTGGAAGAGCTTCGCACTCTGCATGGCTTACATTTATGCTTCCTAGATTACAGCTTGCAAAGGATTTATTATCAAAAGATGGCGTGATTTTTATTTCTATTGATGATAATGAAGTTAGTAATTTACGATTACTTTGCGATGATATTTTTGGCGCAGAAAATTTTATTTCTTGTCTTTCTGTTGAAAATAATCCCAAAGGTAGAAAAAATTCTGATTTTATTGCTGTTAGCTCAGAGTACTGCTTAATTTATTCAAAGAACAAAGAGCTTGCACATTTTATTGAAAATGTTCCTAAAGCTGCAAGTGATATGATTTTAGATGAAAATGGAAACTATGTTCATAATAGTGGTAAACGAGTATTAGTTGGGGAGAATAGTTTTAATAACTTAGTTTCTAATGTTGAGTCCGATAAAAACTATTCTGTTTATTATAAAAAAGAGACAAATGATTTAGTAACTAAGAAAGAAATTGTAGGGGAGATAGATAAAAAATTAGTATCTGCAGGTTATGTAAGATATGCTTCTGTTCGAGATGGTTCACTAATAGAAAATACATATACTGCACAAAAACTTACAGAATTATTTAAGAATAGTGCTTTAGATTTTTCTACCGAAAAGATATATGAAAAGAATTATGCTGATACGATTAGAATGAAAAGTCAGCTGGTAAATAGAAAATATGAGGCTATTGTAAATGGTGTCAAAAAAGACTATAGCATGGAACTTACAACTACTGGAGCTGGGACATATTTAAAACAGCTATTATCTACAGAGGCTCCTGTATTTTCGGCACCTAAAAATATGGGCTTCTTGAAACTTTTATTTACATTATTAGAGGATGATGAATTTTATATAGTAGATTTCTTTTCAGGATCAGCATCTTCCGCTGATGCGGTAATGCATTTAAATGAAGAACTGAATAAAAAAATACATTTTATTGCGATTCAGTTACCAGAAGATTTAGATTCTAAGTTAAAATATGCGACTGGTGATGATAAAAAATCTGCAAAAAATGCGATTAGATTTCTTGACAGACAAAAGAGACCCCATACTTTAGATTATATTGGCATAGAGCGTATTATAGCTTCATCCCTAAAAATTAAAGAACGTAATCCTAATACCACAGTAGATCTTGGATTTAAACATTACACATTGACTGAGGTTGACCAAGACACGTTAGATAAGATGGAAAAGTTTGATAGTAACGAACTTATTACAGATATAACTGTATATAATAAATTCCATACTTCAACTATTCTTACAACTTGGTTGGTACATGATAATTATGGGTTTGTTAACGATTGTAAAATTGTAAATCTTGCAGAATATACGGCTTATTGGTGTGAAAACCACTTATACTTTATCAATCCAGGGATTACTGAAGATGCAATTAAATCTCTTATTGAGAAATATAATATGGAAGGTACATTTAATCCTCAAAATATAGTTCTATTTGGCTATAGCTTTAACTATGTAGAAATGGAAAACCTGAAAACAAATGTTAAAATTCTGCGTGATTCTGAAAAGAACTTAAAAATTAATTTTGATATTAGATATTAAGGGAGGTATAGGTTTTGGAACTGATACTAGAACGAGCATTAGATCATCAACAAAAAGCAGTTGATGCTATAATTTCCTCCCTTGATGGGATTACAATGGTAACGCCTGTATATTCTTATGAAAATCCTACATTTGATAGAAAAAAATTAGCTCTCATAAATAATTTAATTGAAGTTCAAAAGAATATTCGTGCAGAATATCGAGGTTGCCGCGATGAGGGGGAGTATCTAAATCTTGATATTAAAATGGAGACAGGCACAGGGAAAACCTATGTATATACGCAGACAATTTATGAAATGCATAAAAAGTTTGGTTTTAACAAATTTATAATTGCAGTTCCATCTCTTGCTATCAAAGCAGGAACAGCACAGTTTATAAATGATAGTTATGTAAAGCAACATTTTTCTGATGCGTGTGGATATAACTGTGATATTGAATTAGGTATATTGGAAAGCCCAAAGAAAAAGAAAAAAGGGTTTTTAGCAATGCCATCCGCTGTACGAGATTTTGTAAATGGCTCATGTCAAAATACTAACAAAATTTATGTATTGTTAGTAAATATGCAACTGTTGACGAATGGTAATATGCTTACACGCTCAGATTATGATTACCTAGTTGAGGGTTTTTATAGGCCTTTTGATGCGTTGAAAGCGACAAAGCCAATTGTAATTATTGATGAACCACATAGATTTTCTCGTGATCAAAAAGCATATACAGCTATTGTTGAAGAGCTGTGTCCACAGATGATTATCCGTTATGGTGCAACCTTCCCAGATATAACTATTGGTAAAGGTAAAAATAAAGAGACGTTCAAAGACTTTAACAATCTCATATATGAATTAAATGCTTGTGATTCCTTTAATCTAAACTTAATTAAAGGTGTTTCAAAGGAACATTTTGAACCTTTATCCAAAAAGGAAGAAAAGGTAAAATTATTGTCCATAAAATCAAAAACTTCCGCTACATTTCAATTTAAGAAACGTGGAGAGAAAACAAAATCTTACACTCTTACTATGGGTGATTCGCTATCTATGATTGATTCATCCTTTGAAGGACTGACAATTAGTGCCATTGGTAAAAACTTCATTGAATTAGTAAATGGACAGGTAAAATTTCAAGGCGAAGAATTTAATACGGATATTTACTCCTCATCTTACCAAGAACAAATGTTGAAATTAGCTATTCAAAGACATTTTGAAACGGAACGGCAGAATTTTTCTGATAGAAAATTTAAAATTAAAACTCTGGCGCTATTTTTCATTGATGATATTACCTCTTATCGTAATTCTGCTGATGGTAAAGAGGCATATTTGAAAGTGATGTTTGAGAAACTGTTGCTTGAAAAAATCGAAGAAGTATTACAAACACTTTCTAATAATGAACAAGAATATAAGGCCTATCTTGAAGCCAGTAAGGCAGATATTTCTGCTTGTCATGCTGGATATTTTGCACAGGATAATAGTGATTCAGATGAAGCTGTTGCAAGTGAAGTAGCGGATATTCTTCATAATAAGAAAGGACTTATTTCACTTCGTAATGATGATGGTTCTTTTAATACAAGAAGATTCTTGTTTTCTAAATGGACTCTTAAAGAAGGTTGGGACAATCCTAATATATTTACTATTGCGAAATTACGGTCTAGCGGAAGTGATAATAGTAAACTACAAGAAGTAGGTCGAGGGCTTCGTCTTCCTGTAGATGAAAACGGGAATCGAATTTCTAATGAAGAGTTTAAACTCAATTACATCGTAGATTTTACCGAAGCGGATTTTGCACAAAAATTGATTGATGAAATCAATGGCGAACTAGCTGAAGTACTAATGTTATCTACAGAGGCTTTGGATGAAGTAGCTAAAAAACGTGGTGTTAATCCAGATGACTTATTTATAGAATTGCTTTCGAAAAAATACATCAATCGAAAGTATGAGATTAATATTGAAAATCGAGATGCCTTTTATTTCGACTATCCTGAATTTACTGCAGGTATAGATAGTCGTAAGGTTGATGATCGCAATAAGAATGAAAAAGTAGAAATTCATGTACGAAAAGCTGTGTACTCAGAGCTAAAAGAATTATGGGAACGCATTAATCACAAGTATTATTTGTTTTACGATGCTGACCTATCTGATGAAATACCGAATGCACTTCACGATATTTTACGAAAACATGGCGTTTTCGGCAATGTCACTTTATATAGCCATAGAGATCAAGTCGCAACAGAAGGTAAGGATATGGTTGTAAAAGTGTCTTCTGGTGTTTCATACACTATAAAACGCCCTATTCGATATAATGAATTTTTAAAACGAATTAGCCATCAGACTAGTATTCCTATTATAGAAATTCATAAAGCAATGTGTAAGCTTGCTAAGGAAAAAGAAATCTTGGATGAACACATCAACGAGTATTCTGTTGCTAATATTATTTCAGCTTTTACAGATTGGCGTATAGAAAAAATGCAAACTCGATTTAAATATAAACGCTCTACACAACCGGTAACTGAAACTGCCTTAACGTATAAAGATGGCTCTCCTAGAGAGGTTATAAAGCAAGGAGCTGTAGGTACTAAATTTGTGTCTGGCACACCTTCGGATAAATATTTATATGATAAGATTGCCTTTGACTCACCTCTTGAAAAATCAAATATTATGACCGAAATAGATGAAGTGGTGGTATACGGAAAAATACCAAAATCAAGTGTTGCTATTCCTACTATTGTTGGGGAAAACTATAGTCCCGATTTTATGTATGTTGTAAAGCATAAGGACGGAACTAAGGAATTGAATATTGTTGTGGAAACAAAGTTTGTAGAAAATAAATCTATACTCCGCGGAATTGAAGAGGCTAAGATAAAATGTGCGGAGGCTTTTTTTAAACAGCTTACTATTGATGGATATACTGTTTCATTTCATACGCAGTTAAGCAATAAAAAAGTTAAGCAAATTATAGATGATGTAATAGCAGGTTAATTAATACTATGAATATAAGCTATATAGATTAGTCTGCATTTGGTCTGCTTGAATTATTTAAGCGAGACTTATAGGACAAAACGTGTGTGTGAAAACCCTTATAATACTAGATATTCACTAGTGGTATAAGGGTTTTATCTTCCAAGTTGATATAGTATAACACGATATAGTATATCATAATATACTATATCGTGTTATACTATATGTAATAATAAAAATATAATGATATGCAGGCATATAGACATACAGCTATACAGCTATACAGCTATACATACACATATAAAGATAGATATTATCTGATAGTAACATAAGGAGGTGCAATATGGTATTTGTAGGGCGTAAAAATGAATTAGCATCCCTTGAGGCGCAATATAATTCAAATCGTTTTGAGCTCGCGATTGTATATGGCCGACGTCGCGTGGGTAAGACGTATTTGCTCAATCATTTTTTAGCGGCCCATGAGGGTGCCTATATGGTGGGCCTTGAGTCGGGTGCTAGCAACAATTTAGAAGCACTTTCACAGGCTGTATATCGTGCAACAGGAATGGTTAAAACAGGGCAATTACAGTCGACTTTGCCGGCCTTTTCGACGATTTCTGCAGCTTTAACCCATTTATTTGAGTATAGTTTGAATCATCGAGTCGTATTTATTATCGATGAATATCCGTATTTGGCAGAATCTATTCCATCTGTTTCATCCGAGCTGCAGGCTTTGGTTGATGCGTATAAAGATCGGTCTCAGTTAATGCTCATTTTGTGCGGTTCGTCCATGAGCTTTATGGAGAATCAGGTGCTCGGTCACAAGAGTCCTCTCTATGGTCGTCGCACGGCGCAGTATAAAATTAAACCTTTCACGTATATCGAGGCCCATCAAATGGTGCCACACCTTTCCTACGAGGATAGTGCCATTGCCTTTGGTCTTACCGGTGGTGTGGCTGAATATTTATCATATTTTAGGGACGGTGATTCTCTTGATGAAAGCATTATCTCCTTGTTTTTCACACCAACAGGGCGCCTTGTGGATGAGCCATCTAGTCTATTAAAGCAGGAGCTTCGGGAGCCGCGTCAGTATAATGCCATACTTAGTGCCATCGCTAAGGGAGCTAGCCGTAATAATGAAATTGCCACCAAGGTAGATATGATGACGGGGGCTTTGAATAATTACCTAAAAAACCTTATTGACTTACAGATTATTGAAAAAATACATCCTGTTGGATCTACATCCAATAAAAGTATTTATGCGATTAAAGACTCTATGTATACCTTTTGGTATCGCTTTGTAGAGCCGAATCAAGGCGCTATTGAAAACTTTAATGGCAATCTTGTATATACGCAATACGTTAAACCTATGCTTTCACATTTCATGGGACCTGTATTTGAAACGATGGCGGAGCAATATGTACAGGCTCGGATTCACTGTGGAACAGTTCCATTTTTACCACAAGAAATGGGGCATTGGTGGGGAACTGACAGCAGAACACGACAACAGGTAGAAATCGATTTAGTAGCCTTAGCAGATATACAAAAGGACACTAATGCAGAGCCTGTGCACCACTTGTTAGTGGGCGAGTGCAAATGGAAAAATAACCCTATCGGTTTAGATGTATTAGTATCCCTCAAGGACAAGGCTAGCGTATTGCATGGTGAACCATATTACTGGTTATTTAGCAAACGAGGGTTCGGATTCATAGAAGACAATAAACGGGTTGAGCTCATTGACTTACCAATGATGTATGAGCTATAAAATTTGTTGTATATAAAGGCTCGTATACTTTCAATTCCTACCAGCTCGGTACGTTGATGAACTACCCCCATATTTGTTATGCTTAAGGTATAGAAAAATTTACTTTCACATTAAGTATGATTATACAAAACGAGGAGGTCCTCATGTCCCAATTTGAATGTATCGATAAACGTGTGCCAATTGCACTCGACAATCCTGCCATTACTCATGACATCTCTAAATGTAAAAACTGTACGTTGTGCCGTCGTGCCTGCGCTGACGTGATGAGCGTGCTCGACTATTATGACCTCGAATCCACAGGCGATGTGCCAATGTGTATTCACTGCGGTCAATGTGCGGCTGCATGTCCATTCGATTCTATGCATGCTAGATCCGAGCTTGATAAGGTGAAAGCTGCCGTTGCGGATCCAAACAAAATTGTGGTTATCCAAACTGCACCAGCTGTGCGCGTAGCTATCGGAGAAGGCTTTGGCTATGAGCCTGGCACATTCCTTGAAGGCAAAATGGTTAGCGCCCTTCGTAAACTTGGTGCGGATTACGTAGTAGATACGAACTTTGGTGCCGATTTGACTATTATGGAGGAAGCATCTGAGCTCGTGGAACGCCTTAAAAATGGCGGTACGATTCCTCAATTCACTAGTTGCTGCCCTGCATGGGTACGCTTTGCGGAAATCTATTTCCCTGAATTGTTGCCGAATATTTCCTCTACTCGTTCCTGCATCGCCATGGAAGCGGCTATGATTAAGACGTATTTTGCTGAGAAAAAGGGCATCGACCCTCGCAACATCGTGTCTGTATCTGTAAATCCTTGTACAGCTAAGAAGGCTGAAACCAAGCGGGAGGAACAAAATGCGGCGGCTCGTTATCACAATGATGAAAGCCTAGGCCTCGACACAGATATTTCTATTACTACTCGCGAATTTATCTACTGGCTCAACGATGAACATGTTGATTTTGAAAGCCTCGAAGATTCTCAATTCGATGATTTAATCGGCATGGAAACTGGTGCGTCCATCATTTTCGGTAACACTGGTGGCGTTATGGAAGCGGCTATGCGTACGGCTTACAAGCTCGTTACAGATAAAGAACCACCTCCATATGCATTGACTCATTTAGAAGATGTTCGCGGCATGGATGGCGTAAAAGAAGCGACTGTACAACTTGGCGATGACCTAACATTATCCGTTGCTGTTGTACATGGCGGTAAAAATACCCGTGATTTCCTCAACGCTTTGAAAGAAAATGGCAAACACTATGATTTTATCGAAGTTATGGCTTGCCCAGGCGGCTGCATTGGTGGCGGTGGTCAACCACGCACTAAATTACCACAAGCCGTAAAAACAAAAGAAGCTCGTATTGGCGGACTTTACAAAGTGGATGAAGACTACAAATACGTGGCATCCTATGAAAATCCTGAAATTCAAGACCTTTACAAAAACTTCTTGGGCGAACCTCTAGGACATAAAGCACACGAACTACTTCATACACACTTTACAGACCGTAGTGCACAACTAGGGGACCGCAAAGACGTGGTGCCTGAAACATGCCCTACATCACCTAAGTACAAAGGGTAGTTATAGTAGACGCCCCCATCTGTTCCAAAATCCTCCGTCGGCCGGGTCTGACTCCGGCCTGCGGCCTCCGCAGGGCCAAAGTCGGTTTTGGAACAGATGGGGGCTTTCTCTACATACGTTTGTGGTTTAGGTGATGTTAGGGCATTGTTTTGATGGGAATCATCGGCGGGGTCTGACCCCGGCCTGCGGCCTCCGCAGGGCCAAAAGTCGGTTTTGGGACAGATGGGGTCTTTTTCTATATACGTTTGTGGTTTAGGTGATATTAGGACTTTGTTCTTGGAGGTGAGTGTATGACTGAGGAAGAGTTATATAATCGTTATTATGAAATACGATCAACATATGTAGAGGTCAGATTTGTTGATGGAGAGTCATTGATAGGCAAGTTAGACTCATTTGTTTCGGGTGCAAATAATGAACCAGATGAAGCATCGATATATGTTGATTGTTATGAATTGTTTGCTAGTGAAATTAGTGAAATAGTGGAGCTTTCAGATTATAGCAGTAATAGTATTTAAGACTTATAATTTCAGGGATAATAATAGAACAGATTATAGAAAAACTCGTATCATTTGTTGTGATACGAGTTTTTGACATTTGTTTTATTGATAATAGAAATTAGCTAATTGACCATCTTGGTCTTAGATAATCCAGTTGTTATTATTTTCACCATGGTTACTTTTCTGGTAAATGAGAGGGGGCTTTTGTGTTGGCGGAGTTCTTAATGTTTCTGGTGTAGTTGGTGATAGTATTATATTTTAGGGGGAACCCAATAAATGATATTATTTCAAAAGCTGTTAGTTTCTGAATTTTTTCTTTAATGTTTCTGAATTTTTCATCTTATTGAAATAGGCGGCTTCTTTTGATTTTATACAGTGACAAAGAATGTGAATTGGTTTAGCACTTGTTTTTGAATACGCATAATATAAGCGATATCCATCAGCTGTTTCCATATGATAAACAGGAAATCCTAATGAATTGATTTTACTGTTATGAGTGGCATCAATTTGTGTTGGATCAGATATTTTATATAGTCGTATCAGCATCCGGTCTATATCATCACGCACAGTTTTTGTAGAGCGTGTATAATCTGCTAAGAATTGTTTCTCTAACTCAAAATCTTCAAACTTCCGTTGTAAAATTTTACCTTCGTCCAGACGTTTTTTATCATTGTCATATGCTTGTTCATCTTCAACTATTGCTTCTTTAAGTTCTTGAATTTCTTGGGCATAGTAATTTTCTTTTTCTGTCATTTCGTGTTGTAGAGATTTATTTTTCTCTTCGAATTCATAGCTACATTCTTGGTAATAATTTGATTCTTCTTGTAATGTTATGTTTTGTGCTTTTAATTCTTTATTACGAGCTATAAGTACCTCTGACTCTTTCATTTGGGAGTTATATTTTTTTTCTATACTTTTTCTATCTTCTTGTGCAATACTTAGTTCTTGAGAGATTATCTTAATTTGCTCTTTTAAATCGTTGATAGCATCTTGGTCTATATTATTTACATCTGATTGTTGTGTTTTTAATGCTTTTTCCAGTTTTTGCTTAGAGGCTTCTAGTCTTTGTTTTTTTTCTTGTGAAAGTGCTAAATCTTTGGAAAGGATTTTTACCTTATCATTTAATTGGATAATTCTGTATTGGTTGTTTTGATACTCTTGATATTCGATAGAATCACTGGTAATCCATAAAGGTGCCCCATTTTCGTCGACGGAAAAGCTTTTGCCATAAATCGTCATAGCAATGAATACAACAACAGACATCATGGCAGATGTTAATTTTCCAGAGGTTTTAATGAAGGAGTAAATAGAATAGCCACCCAATGCGCACCAACCAATTGGTCCTGCGATGATAGAAACACCTTTAGCTACACCAGTATAGACGGCAAAGGGAAGGGTGATGCCTAGGAAACTCGTAAATATGGCATGGATGATTGTATTGATAGCGATGTAAGCCCCAAAGGAACTACCGACGGTGATAAGTGAACCAATACCTACACCCGATTTTAGAAAGCTGTTACGCAATACTTCCCCACTTAGATGATTTGTTTGCAAGGATTGTTTGATTAACTCTTTGCGGTCAGATGATAAGTTATCTAGCTCCATATCGAGTTGACGAATCATTTCATCACGCTCTTCAGCACTTTGTTTTTCTAGGCTAGAAATGATGGATTGAAGTGTTTTTTGGTAAATAATATCCGCCTTTTGCTCAATATCTAACTCTTCATTAATGGAAGGATCTGTTTTAGCGGCACTTGCAATAATTTTATTAGATAATAAGGCTAGACTGCTATCTGGTATATCTAACTCCTCGCGAACCTCATCAATAAATAATGTATAGAGTTGCTCTTGAGAATAACTTTGTAATGCGCGAATCTCTTCTTTAATTTTGTTGTTGATATCTTGATGATTTTCTTTACTTTCACGGTCTATGTCATCATTTGTTTTCTTAGATTTTCCAAAGAAACCCATAACCGAGTTGATTGCTTTTCTTCCCGTAGTTACAGTGCTATTGAACTTATCTGAGAAAATATTTTTCATCGTTTGCTGGCGAAGCAGTGCGATTAAATAGGATAACTCCTCTTTAGAGGCATTTTGTAAGCCGTCAAACAGTGTAGGTGCCTGATAAGTTTTGTAAGTAAATTTTGTAGTAGACATAACGTAATCATTCCTTTATACACGTATTCATAAAACCTTCATCTTTTATATAGTATCATACAACACCTTTTCAGAAAATTATTTTTGTAAAAGCTTTCATATTACGTACTATTTATTACATACGATAAAAAAGTCATAATTGATTTAGAGATATGTTGTAATGAGGTATACTACAAACACAAAAAACTCTACCCTAGATCTCCTAAGGTAGAGCTTTCATCTATAAATCTCTATAATACGATGCTTATTGTATCGTATATTTGTTTGATATATAATTAGCATAAGATAGTTAGACGAGGTTGGGCCTCTCTTCGTTATTGAAGGGAGGGGTAAGTCTATGAGTGATTATGAAATCATTATGCTCCTATTACAGGTAATGACCGTGGTTATTGCTTTTGGGGCGTTAATAGCGCTTATTTGTCTAGGAAAAGACAAATAGCCCTTCGTTATCTTTGATAATTCGATAACTGAAAGGCCATTTCTACATGTATATGTAATTCAGAGATGAGCCTGACGTATCCACTCGTCTGACTATCTTCTTATATTATACTGATGGTTTTGTTCATCGTCAAATATAGATGAATCATGATGGCTTTGACTATATGGTTGTTTTTCGTATGTTCTATCATATAGTTGTTAACTAATATATATGCATGAAAAAGGGGCTTTCAAAAGCTCCTTTTTTGTATAAAAATGAATAAAACATGAATTTATTGTTGACGAGGAATCTATATGAATTTATAATGAATATGATATAAGTTCGATAAAATTCAATTTACTTGTTAGAATCTAGTGTGTATAGTATCTAAGGAGTAAGAGAGAGGTTATTTCATGAAATTATATAAAGTCTTATTGATAGCTAATATATTAGGGGTCATAAGTATGCCTGCAAGAATGGCCGATTTACAGGGTAATGTCAATTTGGGAACAGATAATACTCTAGCTGCAAACACATCGGCTAATATTGCAATTGGTAATATGAATACTACGGATAGTTGGGGCATAGCAGTAGGATCGAATAATACAGCAAAGAATAATTCCATTATCGTTGGCCGTGATAATTCAGGTAATGATAGTCATGTGATTGTAGGTGCCAATAATACAGCGACTACGCCAAGATATAGGCAAGCAATTGGGACAGGAAATTTTATCTTTGGTGTTCATAATAATGTCGAAGGTGATGGATCCATTGTTGTTGGCCGAGCTAATACAGCCATATCAGAAAATCCACATCAGCCTAATACCATTATTGGTAATTCGTCATCTGCTGAAGGTAATGGTATCGTGATAGGGTCAAGTTCAATAGCAACCAGTGGTAACGTTGCGATTGGTAATAATGTGCGTGCTATTGGTACCCCAGATGCCGTAGACCCTAATAATGAATTTAAATTTTTAAAGAGTGATGCTAAACGTGGTGCAACTAGTTTGGTTTCCTTTGGTGGCAGACAGTTGAAAACAATTGCGCCTGGCGCCATGACCGAAACCTCTACCGATGCTGTCAATGGGGCCCAACTATATAGTGTGGCTAAAGAGGCTATGCGACATTCCACCGTTGCTGCCGAACCGTATACATCTGATATTATCGTCACCGAAGGTAAGAATCCAGATGGATCTACTAAGTATAAATTAAAGATGGCTGATAACTATGTTACGTCTAAAATTCCTACGGTGAATAGTAGTAGCTCTAATATTACGGTCGACAAGTATAGGCAGTTTAATACGACAAAAGATGATTATTATGTGTCGTTAAATCAAGACTTAGAGGGGTTAAGCTCTGCAAAGTTTATAGAGTATGAGGATCCTGATTTTGCACCTTCAGTTGATGCTAATAGGTCTGAAATTAATAGTAATGTAGTACGATTTAATAATATTAGAGAGAACCTAGATTCCTCGTTGACTGCTCAGGGTGTCTATGTTAATGCTGCGCATAACACGGCCTCTTTACAAAGCACAGCATTAACTTTCAACAATAGTATCGATGGCAATACGAGTCAGTTTGGCACGAACGGTTTCTCTAGCCAAACGCAGGATGGTAGATACATTGAATTCTCTACGAATCGCATTATGGCTGGCAACCAACAGATTCATAATGTGGCTAAGGGCGTAGATGATACGGATGCTGTGAATATGGCACAATTGAAAGCGGTTGAAAGCAAAATCACAAATATCAATTCTGATGTAATTAATCAATCACATGCGTATACCGATGCCCAAGTTGCAAAGATAGGTGCTGGTGCGGCCGCATTGGCTGGACTGCACCCTTTGGAATATAATCCAAATGATAAGTGGAGCTTTGGTGTGGGTGTAGGTAACTATAAAAATGCGAAGGCCACCGCATTAGGGGCCTTTTACCAACCTAATGATCATACCATGTTTAATATTGCGACGACTCTTGGGGATAGTCGTAATATGGTAAGTTTAGGGGCAAATGTGAAAGTAGGTTATCAAGACCCATCACTTAAAACAAGTCGCTTTGCAATGGCACAACAAATCAAAGACCTACAAGCTGATAATGCTTCCTTACGAGTAGATAATGAAGAATTACGGTCTGAAATAAAGGAAATTAAAGCAGCGCTACAAAAATTACAATAATGACAAATAGGCACGTTCTCACAAGTAGAGTATACTAATGAGAGAACGTGCCTATTTGTCTAGTTAAGATGAATGAGTTATAGTGTTTATAACTATAATCTCTAAGAGGAGAGTCTTATGTTAAAACGTATTTTTATAATGTTAGCAGTAGCGTTAGCTTTCACCATACCTAGCCAAGCGATATCGATACAGGAACTCAAGTCGTCACCGCAGTTTAAGGAGATTTATGAGGTAACGCCTGATGGTCCTAATGCGGATGAGCATACTACGTGGTATTTAGATACGCGTTCCATAGAGGTATTAGAGTATGCACCACCTATGTATAAAATTAAAGCTACGGTATACAATGCGTACCAATCACCGCGGAAACATGTTATTTATAGTGATTCCTGGATTGTATCCTATGATACTCGTTTGTCGCTGGCAAGTCAGGTATATCATGCAAAACAAGCCGGCACCTCGTTGACGACGGTTATTGATGCGGCACAAACGAAAGCAGGTATGACGGGAACTGAGGAACCCTTAGGCGTATTCTCTTTTGATGGTCAGTCGTTGCCGATTCATGTGAAAGCCTCTACGCGTGCTATTTTGCGCATGGCTCCGAATACGAGGCGTTATGATATAGCGGATACTTTATTCTATGAAGCGTATCGGATGCATTTTGAAGATGTGGTGGTGAAATGAGGCAGATGATGAAAGTATTATATATAACAATGGCATTGGTACTGTCTTGTGTGGTGCCAACATATAGCATGTCTATGCAGGAATTACAAAATACTAGCCACTATGAAATGCTTCGTGGTTTTGGTGAAAGCGGCAATGGTGATGGCACCTATATAGATAAGGATTCCATCAAGGCCTCTAACGGGCCGAATGGAACAAAGCAAATTACCATCACACAGTATGTGCTCATGCCTGCTGGTGACACGATTCAGGAAAAGCAGGTTCTTTACACCTTTAATACAAAGCAGTCTTTTGCCAATTTAATTAAGAAATTGGATGCCCATCAATTAGCATCGTATAAAGATCTATGGTTGTCTAAACAAAAGAATTCAGGAATTTCATCTACTATTATTGATTTTAAAGTGTTCCATGTAGATGGAAACCGATATGATGCACAAAGCGAAGCGAGAGATAAACAGATGGCAACAGCTCCGGTAGACTTTGGCTTTGCAGGATATCTTTTGGCTAACCGCTTGTATGAACGTGTGTACGGTATGCAATTTGATGATATATCGTCAAATTAAGATGAATATGTTGTTATATAGTGTTTATTGCTACAAACTTTAAGAGGTGATTCTATTGAAACACTCGCTTGTAAAATTCTTGTTAAGTTCTGTTTTTATTATTGGTTGTTTGGGGCAAACTGCGTTTGCTAAAACTGATGATGCGGGCGTTTTAGCCGGTTTAGAATCTAATTCGGATATATATTCTTATTTAAACTATTACCATTATTCCTTATGGCTAGCGGATCATCGTTATTCCTATCATGATATGTATATCTCTGCTGACCAATCGGTTATTATTTCATTATGGGATTTGTGTACACAACCGAGTACGATATATATCACAAAATCTGGGTATGCAACTAATAAAGGGGCTATGGTAGGTATGACGCGAAGCGAAGTAGAATCTCTTTATGGGCCGCTTCTTGAGGATACTGAATGGGGACGACCAGCAGAACCATATGGAGATATCTATCATGGATATGATAAATATACTGGGTACTATGTGGGTGAATACGTAGGGTATCACAACGAAGGTTTATCTTTTGTATTCAATAAATATACGAATCAGGTTGTATTGATTCGATACCAACGTAATCGGCATGGGAATAGTAATGTGTTGATGGATGTAAAAAAATATAATTTACTCCCTGAGTGGTTATAAAATCATTATGGTTATCCTTGGGATTCTATCAGTTATGATATCCTTTGGAGCACTTGTAGCGCTTATTTGTCTAGAGATAGCAAAATAGCCCTTCGTTTCTTCAGAAATTAGATTAAACGAAAAGGCCATTTCTACATGTTATTAGTTTGTGAGATGAGCCTGACGTCACTACTCGTCTGACTATATCCTTATATTATAGCGATGGATTTGTTCATCGTCAAACATAGATAAATTACAAGTAGTATAGTAGGTTAATAGTAACTGATGTGAATATGTTAGCTCACTTGCTTCGTGTTTTAATTACTATTTGTCGATATAATCTTACTCAAAGGAGTTTTATATGGAGCATATAAGTTGGGAACGAAAAATAGTAAAGGTTTATACAGTTGTATTTACAATCTTGTTCACTAGATTTATGTATTCCTATATATCTAAGCCTTTTCTTTCAGAGTTAGAGATTATTGGTATGTTATTGAGCGGATTTGGCTTGTTGTATAGTGTTATGAAATTAATATTTAATATAGATTTGTTAAAAGGATTAGCTATATCACTATTGGTATCATATGCTATTTTATTTATAATAATATTTTTGATATCCTTTATAATAATCATATTTTAATAAAGAGCTGCTTTAATGCGGCTCTTTTTTGCTTAAAATAGACTATAATTAATTATAATATATGCATAATTTTTGCTTTTTAAATAAATGAATAAAGAATGAAAATACATCGTTGACGTAAAAATAAGTAGTGCTTATAATGAAATTATATTGGAGAATATGAGATTTCTTTCAGTATTTATCTATATTCATAAGTATGTATGAATAAGAATCTATAAGGGTTATTTGTGTGTGTTAGACCATGTAGGTTAGAGGGAGAGTTATCATGAATAAGAGATTATTAGTGTTAACGGGAATTTTGTCTATTTTGAGTGTGAATGTTATGGGCGCACCAGTGAATGTTGGTACTGATACGATTACTATCGGCAGTATGTCATCAAATAATCGCTTTGATGGTACCACTATTTCTTCAAAGCAGTTTTGGATTAATGATGACTTTCCAGATGGTAGTAATGAACGTGTCATTATTAAACCAGGCACGTTATCTATGTCGAATCACGATACTAGTATGGATTTTGATGAACATGGATTGAACATTGTTGATGTGGGGGCCGCTAGCTCTATTGTGCCAGGGACGGATCCAAGTACTGTGAAAGTACATGCTACACAAGTTAAACCGACGGGTATAACTATTAGTGATGGTCGACCAGATGGCATTAATCTTACGTATGATGCGGAAGCGGGTATTCATGCAGGGGATATGAAAATTGAAAATGTAGACGATGGTCAAGCAGATACAGATGCTGTTAACGTTCGTCAATTGCGCGCAGCTACTGCGAATGTTAATGTTAGCAATATTATGGGGAACGTAGGCAACCAAATTAACAAAGCTGGTGCTGTGTCAGCTGCTTTATCTGGCTTGCATTACTTGGACTACAATCCAAATGATAAATGGTCCTTTGCGACTAGCGTAGGCCATTATAAAAATGCAACGGCTGGTGCTATCGGTACGTCTTATCAACCGAATGAAAATACGATGGTACATCTAGGCGTTGCCTTAGGTAGTGAAAGTACCTTCAATCTTGGTGCATCTTTCAAATTAGGATACCAAGATCCTAGCTTAAAAATGAGCCGCTTTGAAATGGCACAACAAATTAAGGACTTACAAGCTGATAATGCGGATTTACGTGCTGAACTTCAAGAAATTAAATTGGCACTGCAAAAAATAAAATAGTATATATTTTATAAATTATAGGCACAGCCTTATTTGCATAGTATACTTATGCTAATAGGGTTGTGCTTATTTATGTTGAGAGAGGTTTTTATGATTCGACGTATTTTAATGCTAGCTTTTGTGTTGCTAGTTTTTACCATGCCTACAGAGGCAATTACATTACAAGAGTTACAGACATCGCCGCAGTTTAAATTGGTTCATCACCATGAGTTTAGTAATCCTGTTGGAAAAGAGGGCATCTACGTTTACCTAAATACTTATTCTGTAGAGTCTTTGCACTATGCACCGCCGCAGTACACATTGCGTGGAATCTATTATATAGCTACGGTTGCAACCTATGGGGTTGGGATTCAAGAGAAACAGCTTACTGTAGAGTATGATACGAATTACTCATTGGCTACGTTGATTCGTTCGTCTCGCACGATGAATCCAAGTCCGTCCATGATTGCATTGATTCAAGCTAGTGAAAGCAATTCTGGCTTATATATGTCTGATATTGATGTGGCGAGATATGAAGCAGATGGAACCGTGAAATGGACAAAGTACTCAGAGGATACACGTAAGTTTCCAGTGAATCGTAATCATCGAATCCTATATGATTTAGCAGATACTATGTTTATGGTTACGTATCAGCAACACTTTGATGATATTGTGGTACAGTGAGGTGGACAATGAAACGAATATATTTATGTTTTCTATGGTTATTAGTCTGCCTCGTATTACCGTTGCAAGGTCAAGCCATATCACAGACTGAATTATTAGATACGGCACGATTCCAACATATTGATTCTACTGTTGATTCTGGTCGGGGCGATGGGAAATATCTTGATCTTACATCCGTTAGATCTGTAGAAGCTCCTAATGGTCACCGCCGTATCGAAGCCACTGTTTATGTGCTGATGCCTGCAGCTGACCTAATTTATGGACTTCAGATTCAATATGATTACCAAATGGATCAATCGTTGAACCATTTGATTGATAAGCATGATACATCTTTACGGAACGGTGGGAATGACCCATATATTTCCATATGGTATGCAAAACAATCAAATTCGGGAATTACTGGTACAATTACAAGTGCCAATGCTTTTAATAATGATGGCCAAACTCATAAGCAACAGATTCATATGGCTAATATAAATGCTATTCTATTACCTGTCGAATTTGGCAATGAAAAATACAAGCTGCCTAATTTGGTATATCAAAAGGCTTATGGAATAGCCTATGATGATGAGCTGTAATAGATTATCGATAGTACTCTAGAATGGATAGAATAGTGAATAGTCACAGATTAATGATTAAACTTTTTTTGGGGCTTCTGATAAAGCTTGTACTTTTACTTATTTGGGTACTCTCTTTTTGGTGCTTTTATAGATTGCTGTACGATCGATATGTATTAGAAGCATATCCATTAAGAGATTATCTTCCTATATTAATACTTTTCTTTGGGAATATTTGGTTTTTGCCGTGGCTTATCTTGTGGTATGAGAAGCTATATCCTGCATTTGATAAGCCCAAAATTTATTATAGAGTAAAAGATTGGTTCATTTCTTTAAAAGAGAACTCCTTCTTTGGTATGTTTATATTTAATAGCATAGACTTTTTTATAAAATTATGTTTGCTAACCTATGCCACTATTGTAATGCTGTTATGTATTATACTAGGGCCGGTTCTATTGGTAATCAGCAGCATGATATTTCATCACTTTTAAATAGGATAATATAAAATTATTAATTATAGGCACATCCTTATTTGCATAGTATACTTATGCTAATAAGATTGTGCTTATTTTTATGAGAGGAGACCTTTATGTCTAAAAAGAAACTGTTTATTGCTGCATTAGTCGCTGTTGTGGCGATTATTCTGGGTTGGTATTTCTTATACTTCACGAAAACCCCTGTCTATTCCTTGAATCTTGCTCGTGAAGCCGTAGAAAAGCATGATGTAAATGCTTTCAAAAAGCATGTAGATATGGATTCTATTATCGGTTCTGGTTATGATGATGTTGTGGCTATGCAACTGGAAGATCCTGAAATTAAAAATAGTCCATTTAAGGAGCTTGCTGAGGTGATGTTCCAAGGTTTGAAACCTAAGATTGTTCCTATTTTGAGCAATGAAATTTACAATGCTATTGCAAAGCAACCTGAAAGTTCAGAGCAAAATGCTCGAGAAAAACAAGCAGCTGATGAAATGAAAGAAAAAACAGGTGTCAAAGATCTTGAGTTCAAAAGCATTGGTTCTGCCACTGTTGACGGCAATAGTGCTGTTGTACCTGTTACATTTAATTCCAAAGAACTTAACCAAGACGTAACATTTAACCTTGCTATGAAAAAACTTGATGATGGCACATGGCAAGCCGTTAAAATCAATAACTTTAAGGAATTCCTTATCCTTGTGGAGCAACATGAAAAACAAGCTAAAAAGAAGTAGCGACATATAACAATAGCCAGTACTGCGATTGCGGTACTGGCTGTTTGTTTACATATATAATATTAGGTTGATTTTGCACGATGCCTAATGGGTATTAATCTCCTATGTTTCTGGAAACACTACATGTTCTTGTAACTTAAATTCCGGATTATTCGTAGAATCAAAGAACTCAATCATATTCCGTAATTTTTGGACTTCTTCAGCATTTAGAAAATTTGGATAAAAGATGGTATAGATAAAATGATAGGTACCATCATAGGATTCAAAGTTTAGGATGTGAATATCCCTATATGGTTCATAACTATGTATGGATAGGCCAGGTATATTATTATTCCATACAACAGCGTAATTAATATACTCTGGTGTTGGGTGGTACCGGTATATATCCCAGAATGAATGTAAATTCCTACTGAAATTGTAATGCCCATCAATGATATTATTACGAGTATACGGATTATTAGTAAGATTGATAGTAGAAACAAAAAAAGTTATGGATCCCTTTTTGTAATATCTCATATCTTGATAATCTTCTTTACTTTCACCTTCGAATAGGGCATCTTTAGGTACACGATACTTTATGCCATTTAGGTTTTCTATGCGTGAATATTCATTCAACTCATTGAGATTTTTCACGGATGGAAGCACGTAATTGGCGAGTAGATTGTCAGTAGGCACCTTATTCAACACCGGTTTATTATCGAAATAGGCGATACCTACGTGATATAAAGGGTAACGTATGGCAAAGCCCATCATATGTTTAAAGTTGATGGTATCGACGGTCATCGTCGTTTTTTGATCGTTTTTGAGGTAAGGCATTTTCATGCTGTCCCAGGTACCGTAGGTAATAGTAGGGTATGAAAATACAGTCGCCTTTATATCAGAAATATGCTTTTCTGGACGCTTCTTTGCTTTATCTTGTAAGAACTTACGAACGTCCTTGTCTGTTAGTTTTTCATAGGCAATTTTAGTGTTGCGCCAATCCTGATCTTTGTAATCTGCATAGTCGATTTCTAGATTAAGACTGCCATTATCGGTTATAACGCGATAATCCTCAATAGTGCGACTTGGATTTTGGTAACGCCCTATATTATATTCGCTCTTTATGCCCCCTACGGGGAATGAAAGCCTTACTTGCCCGTATTTATCATGCACAGAAATAACCGTATTATGGTAGTGTTCTGCACGATAGATAGAGGTCGCTTTGGCATATTCGATTGCACTTTTGCTAATGCCGTTATCCTTGTCCGTTGCTTTTAACATTTCTGTATAATGTGACACATCCTGTTCAATGGCTTGGTTTGTGGCCTGATAATTTATATACGCATCCTTTGGAATTTTCGCATCCGCACCAGGAATGTTGACGTCGATGGCCACTACTGGTGACAGTATAGTGCTCATGATGAAAGCACCCACTATGAGTGGTAATTTTGGCATAATAGCTTCTCCTGCTTACATGCTCCTTTTTATAGGAGCTATAACAATACTTAGATCCTCTTTGTTAAGTATAATTATATAACTTTCTTATATGTTAAGCAGTAATGAGTTTGCATGCCTTTATGCACTAAATTTTACACATCTACTCATTTATACTAAAGGTGTAAACAGCGTTAGCTTTCATCAAGATTAGTAAGGTAAAAGGGGGATGTCCTATGAATCAAGGTTTAGTACGCCAAATTAATGATATTGTTAGACCCTATCGAAAAGCGCGGATGGGTCTGCTCATTGTGATTAGCAATCCTGTTGGCCAAAGTGGCCCGACGCCACCGTTGGCATGGCAGTATATGGTTGGCCGAAATTGGTATAAGCATATGATTCATGGCACGGCGTCCGTGAATGGTGTACATGGACAGCAGCCGGTGGAAATGACCTTGTTTGCATGGCCTGAAAATCGGATTGCGGATTGGCACAGCGTGGGCGGTTGGTATACGCAGCAGTATGGGTATCCTTGCGTGCTCTGCGTGTCTCCTACGGGGCATACTAAGATGCTTCGTTATGATAATGGCAAAATGCGTTATGGCGATGACCTGGGGCCATGGGACCCTAGTCACATTGAGGATTATGGGATGGCTGTCTTTGGTAAAAGCTACGCTTGCACGGGCATTGATGGTGATTATCGGTGCATGCAATTTCCTGAATTTAACAGGAAAGAGGGCACTCATTTTGGTGCTTTGTCTGACTATATTGGTAGTGAATACATTTTACTATTTCCTAAAAGTCGCATTTGCTCGGCGTCTAAAGTCGGACGTCATTCTATCGAAGATCTAGCCAATATATGTAATATTCCCTATGATATGGTGGAACAAACCTATCTATACGAGCCTGATGATCCGACGGAATATAAAGAAACCTTTTATGCTCTTTACGTACGAAAAGCAAGATTACAAGAGGTCTTTGGCGTTTATAAACGAACCCTTATGTGTAGAGACATAAATTGGATGATTTGTGTCACACCGCGAGGCTATATGTACCATATTTCTCCATTTACCAATAGTAAAACGGGACTAACAACGGACTCATTACCTAATATTGCGTATGACCCGCATGCCGATGAATTTCTGGCCCTTCTCGCTAAAGACAAATGGGAACTATGTGGTAACTATGGTCGATTTTCACTTTATACATACAAATCCTTTATGGAAACACACGATCGTTACATCAAAACGATTTCTCCAGATCCGACATTTACCTATTGTCCTCCTACAGTAATGACCGTAGTCACAGGGCACAATATAATTCAGAAAATACTAAAAACACCATGTGTGCTAGCATAAAAAAGAGCTACCTTAGGGAATCTAAGGTAGCAATAGCAAAATAGCCCTCCGTTGCCTAGTGTAACTAGATAACTGAAAGGCCATTTCCTAAGATTTTACTATTTTCGAGATGCGCCTGACGTTTCGACTCGTCTGACTATCTTCTTATATTATAGATAGAATTGTATATATCGTCAAATACGAATAAACCATAAAACAATAGGCACAATGCTTCTTAGCATAGTATACTTATGCTAGTAAGGTTGTGCCTTTTTCGTTAGGGTTATTATATTGTTATATCATATAGTTTTGAGAGTTAGATATTTGTGAATATGTGTAAATCAATTATAAAAATTGTTTTAGGCCTCGTTGTAAAGCTATTGCTTTTAGTAATTTGGTGTATTTCTATATATGTTTTTTGTGGCTTAATTTATGATCGTTATGTGTTGGAACTATACCCATTAGGTGATAAAGTTCTAGTACTGATTTTTACGTTTGGTAATATATGGATTATACCCTGGCTGATGTTGTGGTGTAAAAAACTGCATCCATTTTTATCTAAACCTAAGATATATTATTCATGTAAATCTTGGATAGCAGAAAAAAGAGAGGCTTCTTTTGCTTTTAAATCTTTATTCTTAATTATTGAATTAATATTGAAAGCCTATGGTATATTGTGGAGTACCCTGTTAGTTGTTATATTAGCCCTAATTCTTACACCCTTATTATTACAACTGAGGAACCTCCTTTCTTGGATACTAGGATGGGGGTAATTTGAGAATTTCTCTAGTTTTATAAGTCTTTTATCATTTATATAGTTTTGAGAGTTTAGGAGAGAATGATGAGAACAAAATTTATAGTATTTAGTTTGGGTATTGCTGTATTACTGGCTGGCAATATGAGTTCTGTTGCTGATGCCAGTTGGTTGAGTAAAGCCATGGATCGTTTAGAAACAAGTAATGCTAAACTTTCACCAAGTTGGCCAAAGGCAGAGCAATATCGTCATTATAGACCCGGTCAGGTCATAGGGGCCTATTTGCCTGCGGAAGATATGAAAATTGCAGGTGTGTCCCTCGGTACATCTTTTGATGCGGTAAAGGCTAGCCTTGGTCAGCCGACTAGTGAAAAACGTGACGAGCTTACCTATGGAGGCATTAAATTCGGACATTCCTTGATGCAAGATAGCAGACCTATCGTATGGTATATAACCGTAAGCAATCGCGATGCTGTAACTGCTCGAGGCATTGCCGTTGGCGACACCTTGAAAAAGGTTATGGATGTCTATGGACGCCCTGATTTTATCGACTTTAATAACCGGTGGTTCTATGGATATCTTAGATATAATAGCGATAACATTCGCGGTATATTCTTTGAACATAATGGTAGCAAGGTGACGAAGATTATCATAAGCGATAATTAAGTAGGTGCTATCCCTACGGACGATATATAAAACAATAAATTGAAATTAATCAATATATTTGCTACACTATACATATGAATAATGATTCCTAATGTTATATGTAGATAAAGGAGTTCCTATGTTATTTGTAGAATATCCAAAGTGCACAACGTGCAAAAAAGCAAAGAAGTTTTTAGATGATTATCATATTGAGTACACAGACCGTGATATTAAATCTGAAAATCCTACAGCAGAGGAAATCGCTGCATGGTATCCTCAATCTGGTAAGGATTTGAAAGCTTTCTTTAATACATCTGGCTTGATTTATCGTGAACAACAATTAAAGGATAAATTACCAGGGCTCAGTGAAGAGGAAAAATTAGCTTTATTGGCATCTAATGGTATGCTCGTAAAACGTCCAATTTTGGTATTAGAGGACAAAGTTCTAGTAGGTTTTAAAGAAAAAGAATGGATTGAGGCACTCAATCTATAATCGTTTCTCATCAACATAAAAGGCTGTAACAGCATGTGGTAATACTACACTCTGTTACAGCCTTTTTTGTCATAAAATGTAAAAAATATGCTATAATTAATATACTATTTATAATTTAGAGAGAGTGTTTATTATGCATATTACAAAGCCCCTATTATGGCTATTAGAACCGTATATCGTATACAAAGCCTATTTGTGGGGCCTTCATTTTTATTTGCATCCATTAACTTGGGAAGGTGAAGTGGATTGGTTTTCATTGACCTTGACCATATTGCTCGCTATTGATGCTGTTGTATTACCACTTTTATTGTTATACCTACCAGCATGTAATCCCCACAAGGAAGTTCCCAAATGGATAATGAGGATGTTTAATCCTTTAGATCGTTTCGTAGCTTGGATTGAAGGAAAACAACTTGGTACGGTATGGATGAAAATCATTGGCGCTTTATGGGCCTTTTTTATATACCTTGTACCTGTTTATATCGGTGGACAACTAGCGATGGCCGTCGTTGTATCACTCATTTATGATGTGCTAATTTGGGCGACCATGCAGGTATAGACATAGTTCATAAGTATAGATATAGGTCATTAAGTATAGGCTGTACTAATGTACCTCGATTACATAGTGTTAGTGAGTACTTTCACAAGGAGGAGTCATGAATACCTTAGAATGCATTAAAACACGCCATAGTACGCGCAAATTTAAATCTGAACCTGTGGCAAAGGAATTACTAGATACTGTTATTGATGCGGGCCGTCGCGCTCCAACGGGGGGCAATTTGCAGCCCATCCATTTTATGGTAATTACCAATCCGGATGTGTTGAAAGAACTAGTAACCCTTGTTCAAGAAGAGTATGGTAAGACGGAAGTAACGGAACAAACGCCGCCATACATGGTGAACATCATTAACATGTCTAAAGAGGGCAAATTTGTATTCCACTACAATGCGCCGGCGCTTGTCGTATTGGCTCATAAACCTGTGCTAGCCAATAATTTCTCTGATGCGGCGTGTGCTATGCAAAATATGATGCTTGCATGTAATGAACTAGATTTGGGCTGTTGCTGGGTTAACCAATTGCGTCATTTACAAGACAATGAACGCCTCGTGGCGCGCTTGCGCGAACTCGGTATGGGCGATGATGAAAAGGTTTATGCTAGCCTTTCTGTGGGGTACCCTGATTTGCCAAATGGATTGAATCGTAGAGAACTGGACATCAAAGGAAATCCTGTAACATATATAGGTTAATAAATGCTCTGTAACAGTTATAGATTGAGAAATAATCCATTCCGCTAAACAATAAAATAGAAGAATAAAGTAAAAGGTCCTCAGGATGATGTATGACTACACTAATTGTGTGGTCATACATCATCCTTGAGGATTTTTTTGAGCTCTGCTGATGACTATATAGTATGTATGTATGTAAATAAAAGTGAAAATTGTGCTTGCCAACATACCCATATAAGTATATAGTATAGATAAGCATATACCAGTATAGGTATATGCAAAATGATGTTAATAGTTATATTCAGTTGAATAACAATATATAGTACGATTGATATATTGTTGCCGGAGGTATATATGGCAACGCACAATACAATAAAAGACTGGTTCCTGGAACATACCGAACCACTAACATTAATTATAGATAAAATGGATCATGCATTCTTGGTGGATGATTCTGATGGCACTAAAGCTTGTGATGTGGAAGAATCCTTCCGTACATTAGATAATATATCTGTGTTAAGCATGCCAGTAATGCCAGTACAATGGCATAGTGTATCTCAAACTGCGTTGTCATGGACCATGTTAGTTCATCAAGGCTGTCAAAAAATAAAATAATCCCTCTTATAGAACTACAATTTCAAACTAGTTGTATGTAACAGAAGGCCGCAATCGCGGCTTTTTTTCTTATATAAATTTATAAAGAGACATAGCGTTTACCCACGGCATAGATGTTATTTTAAGCAATATACCATTTTATTCTTTAAAATACTAAAGAATTTACAGAGATGTATTGACCGTTTGCTGGAAAATTGTGTACAATTAATTTAGAAATACATAGTGTGTAATGGAGGGCTAATAAATGGCTAAAATAGGTACATTAGCAGGTTATAATCGGGCTTCGGAGGTGCCGGAAGACGATTATTTATTGCTAGAAAATCAATTGGGATTTCCTTTGTATGTGGTAGCAAAGGAATTGGTAAATGCATATCGTCCATATTTGGAACCATTAAATTTAACATATACTCAATACATCGTCATGATGGCATTGTGGCAATACGGTGACTTATCCGTAAAAGAATTGGGGCAAGTATTGCGTTTAGATTCTGGTACATTAACACCACTGCTTAAAAAATTGGAACTGAAAGGGTTCTTGAAACGCAAACGTAGTCGTAATGATGAACGCGTTGTGATGGTTATTCTTACAGAAGAAGGTCATAACATTCGTGCAGAAGCAATTGAAGTACCTAAGTTATTAGTCGCTAAATCTAAAGAAGTGTTTTCTGTTCATGAAGCGGCTGAATTGAGAGCTTTACTTAACAAATTGTTAGATGCTATCGATGCTGCTCATGGTGTAGTTAATCCTGAGGATATTAAACGATAAAAAAATATATAACACAGTAAGGTAAAGCCATTGTAACACCTAGTATGTTTGCGTTTAGTATTGTGTATGTTTTATATGTGGTATAATTTAAGTAACTTTTGTATTATGGGGTCATTGAGAGTAGCCCCAGTGTTACCCTTTAGGGTGAAGGAGAACATTATGAATAAGAAATTTGTTACAACATTTGCTCTAGCAGCAACATTATTAGTTGGTTCCGTAGCAAGCG
The DNA here is from genome assembly GCF_002959935.1 of Veillonella tobetsuensis. NCBI lineage: Bacteria > Bacillati > Bacillota > Negativicutes > Veillonellales > Veillonellaceae > Veillonella > Veillonella tobetsuensis. The sequence continues at coordinate 459,826 of NZ_PPDF01000008.1, read as the reverse complement.
CTGCTAACTGGAATGGCTTAGATAATTATCCAGAGGTACCAAACAGTGCTAATGGTACAGAAACGTACTTCTTTGACAAAGCATCTGAATTTAAATTGATCGATGGCAGCCGTAACTATGTATTCGGTATTAATGTGGTGAATATGCACAACAACCAATACGGCGAAGCTACATTGTTCAAATATATCGTGCATCCTAGCTTGAATGTAGTCTATCGTTTTGCTCCAGATGGTCAATTGTACCAAATCAATCCTGGCACGAACGAATTCAACATGTTCAAGGCTGCTTGGAAAGAAGTATATGGCACAGAATTTGAATTCACTAATATGAATGCAGTGCCTGCAACTGTAAATGTTCATCCATAATAATTAAATACTTATAATGGTGAAAGTTCACGTATGGGAGCTTTCACCATTATTGTATATACATGTATTAGTTTTTATGAGGCGATTAGTATGACAGTGCTTTCGTTCTGTGAAAGCTATATGTATTGTGTTAGGAGGTAAGGATGGCAAAATCTGAATTTGCGCAAGCCTATATGGAGCGCATGTTTCCTGAAATCGCATCCCCCGCAGGATATATAGATCCTGAATTTGAAGATTTATTTGAAAACTTTGCCTTTCATGAGGTTATTACCGAAGATGGTTGTAATGTAGCGGCACACAGTCGATTTTTAGCGATTTTAGCTATATTAGTCGGTGCAGGTGCAACGGAAGAATACTCGTTGATGATGCCCGCTGCCTTGAACTTCGGGGTTATTCCTGATGAAATTGTAGAGCTCATCTACCAAGCGGTACCATATCTTGGTATTGGTCACGTACGTCCGTTCTTTAAGATTACTAATAAGATTTTTGACTATCGAGATGAAGATATTCAAAATCCGCATCGTAGCACCGTAACGAGTGAGACACGCCTTGAGAAGGGCATTGAAAAACAGGTTGAAATCTGGGGCGAAGGCATGAGAGACTTTTACCAATCAGGCCCACAAGAAACGCGCCACATCAACAAGTGGCTGTCTAATATGTTTGGCGATTACTATACGCGTAAAGGCTTGACTACGCGTCAACGAGAAATGATTACCTTCTGTTTCCTCATGGCCCAAGGTGGCTGTGAAGCACAGCTAAAGGTTCATGTTATTGGTAATTTGAACGTCGGAAATGACAAGCAATATTTGATTAGCATTGCATCTCAGTGCGTGCCATATATTGGGTATCCACGCGTGTTGAATGCATTAACTTGTATTAATGCTGGCTTTGCAGAGTGGGCGGCTAGTCAATGATTTTTAAATTATAAGGAGTGTTATGATTCTTTCTGGTTTAAGTTTAATTATGATTATCGCCTCAATTCCGGCGCTAATCATCGCTGCGGCGGGGCATGAATATGCTCATGCAAAGGCAGCAGATTTATTGGGTGATCCTACGCCTCGTATGATGGGACGCCTTACGATGAATCCTTTTGTACATCTCGATCTAGTTGGTTCCTTAGCCCTTATTATCGGTGGCTTTGGATGGGCAAAACCAGTTATTGTAAATCCTACTAATTTTAAGGACCCACGGACCGATGACATGATTGTGTCCATAGCAGGCCCTATGGCTAATATTTTGATGGCCTTTATTGCGTATGTTATCATGCGAAGCTTAGATGTAGTGGGGTTATTAGAGAATGAGTCTCTGTACCTCGTATTGTTACTCATCGTTGTGTATAACATCAACTTCGCCATCCTTAATATGATGCCCATCCCACCGCTTGATGGCAGTCATATTTTGATGAACTTTTTGCCCCTAAAATGGCAAGTTCATATAGCTCGATTTAGTATCGTTTCCTTGCTCATTTTAATCGCTATTTTGAATTCCCCTATTGCAACTCGTATTTTCGTGCCATTGCAAAAATCTATTTTAGGGGGTTTTGAAAGCATCGTTAATTTAGTGCTCTAGTATTGGTAAACATTTATATGTAACTGGGACGGTAACAAACTATAACCCCATTAAAATATAGCCCCTTTTATTAAAGGGCTATAACAAAATAGTCCATTACACTAAAAAGGCTATTAGTTGATTGTATTTGATCAACTAATAGCTTTTTTGTGTTTTAAGCAAAAAGGGTCCCGAAGGACCCTTTTCGTTGGTATAATAAAATATATGCTAAATGCGACCTTGTTCTTTTAGTTCTGCTAGTAATTTTACAATGCGTGGGCCACAGCCTTTGCCGCCACAGGCACCGGTACCGGCTCTAGTGGCCTCTTTTACAGCAGGAAATGTATGAGCACCATTAAAAATGGCCTCTTTAATTGTTTTTCGTGTAATGCTGCGGCATGTACACACCTTTGTTAATTTATCCAGAATCGCTTCTGGCACTTGGTTATTTTCAAATTCCATATATTCCTCTTTGACTCACGTGAGTTATTATACACTAAATTACATCGAAACTTTACGATATAGTTTAGTATAGCATATATGAGGTTTATTTGTTAAGTTATTTCGGAGGTTCTGATGTTACGACGTATATTAGCAGCGACTATGGTTGGTGCACTAGCGCTGGCGGCAGGCTGTGCTTTACCGAATCCGTTTGCTCACAAGGTGGAGGCTGTCACCTATGAATCGGTGGCACAGAGCGAGCTTTCACCAGAAGAAAAGGTAGATACATTAGTGGCGAATATGTCCGATGCGGACAAGGTAGGCCAATTGTTAATGATTGGTATTCATGGAAAGACACTAAATGATGATGCAAAGTTTATGCTCAACGAATATCGGGTGGGCGGTATTATTTTGTTCGACCGCAATATGGAAAGTAAGGAGCAGGTGAAAACGCTCATCATCGATATTAATAAGGTAAGTAAAAATGCTGGTCTTACGCCATTATTTATCAGTATCGATCAAGAGGGCGGTGCTGTGGCACGCATGGATGATCAGTTGATAAAGGTGCCGCCAGCAGAAGAGTTAGGACAAGGTACTGCCAGTGATGCGGCTAATTTGGCAAATCGAGTGGGAACTGAGTTAAAAGACCTTGGTTTTAACATCAATTTTGCGCCTGATGCGGACTTGGGATTAACCTATGGTCGCTCCTATAGCACAGATCCTGACCGAGTTGTACAATTCGCTCATGCTGTAGGCAATGCGTACGATGCATCTGGTTTATGGTATTCGTACAAGCATTTTCCAGGCATTGGTAAAACCGATGTGGATTTGCATGCGGACACGAGCATTGTACCTGCATCTAAAGATACCTTGCTCGCTGAGGATACAAAGGTATTTGTAGATCTCATTCAGCAATCTAAACCGAACACATATATGATTATGGTATCTCATGCGATGTATCCGCAAATTGATCCAGATTATCCGTCTAGTCTCTCTAAGAAAATCATCACCGACTGGCTTCGTAAGGATATGGGCTATAAGGGCGTTGTTGTTACCGACGATATGGACATGGGGGCCCTCGCTAAACACTATACCTTTGGTGATATGGCGGTGCAATCCATCCAAGCGGGCAGCGATATCCTGCTCGTGTGCCATGAGTATGAACATATGCAGGCTGCTTATAATGGGCTTATGAAAGCCGTCAAAGACGGAACCATCTCCAAGGAACGCCTTGATGCATCGGTGAAACGGATATTGCTTATGAAATTGAGTCATGGTATATAAATACTAGTGTAAACCATAGTATATAGTGTATTCATAACAATATAGTATCAACTCCATACAGGATTTTTTGATACCGATAGAGAATTAATAAGTATAGTTATTCTCTATCGGTATATTTTTTGCGTTAGTACGCGTTAGGAGTGATGTATATGGTTAGAAGAATTATGTTGAACGGTACGTCTTATTTTGGGCAAGGTGCGATTCAAGAAATTGTGAACGAAATTAAGAATCGCCACTTTAAAAAAGCTCTCGTTACATCTACACCTGATTTATTTGAGTTTAAGGTAGCTACAAAGGTTACGGACTTACTCGATGAAGCAGGTATTGAATATGCTATTTATGACGGTATTAAACCAAATCCTACCATCGAAAATGTAACGGCTGGCGTTGATGCTTGTAAAGCAGCTGGCGCCGATGTTATCGTTGCTGTTGGTGGCGGTAGCCCAATCGATACAAGTAAGGCGATTGCAACGATTATTACGAACCCTGAGTTCGCCGATGTACGTAGCCTTGAAGGTTTAGCGCCTACTAAGAACCCTTGCTTGCCAATTATCGCTGTAACAACTACGTCTGGTACAGCTGCAGAGGTTACTATTAACTACGTTATTACAGACGTTGAAAAAAACCGTAAATTCGTTTGCGTAGATCCTCATGATATTCCAATTGTAGCTATCGTAGATCCTGATATGTCCGCGTCTATGCCGACAGGTCTTTGCGCAGCAACAGGTATGGATGCTCTCGTGCATGCCGTAGAAGGCTATATCACAAAAGGTGCGTGGGAACTCACTGATATGCTTCATTTGAAAGCTATTGAAATCATCGGTCGCTCTTTACGTAGCGCTGTAGCAGGTGACTATGCAGGCCGTGAAGCCATGTCAGTTGGCCAATACATCGCCGGCATGGGCTTCTCTAACGTAGGTCTCGGTATTGTTCACTCCATGGCACATCCATTGAGTGCTGTATATGACATCCCTCATGGCAAAGCTTGTGCAATGCTCCTCACTGCAGTTCTTAAATTCAATGCGCCTGAAACAGGCGAAAAATATCGTGAAATCGCTCGCGTTATGGGCGTTGCTGATGTGGATGCGATGGATCAAGAAACCTATCGCCAGGCAGCTATCGATGTAATTCAAAAATTAGCCGACGATGTAGGTATTCCTAAATCCCTCAGCGAAGCAGGCGTGAAACGGGAAGACATTCCATTCCTCGCTGAATCTGCTTTCAACGACGCATGTACGCCAGGTAATCCACGAGATGTGACCATTGACGAGATCATTGGTATTTATGAATCTATATTCTAATTAAGTGTAATCAATAACAATCTTGTACAGCATCTATATGGTGAATCATTACTCATATAGATGCTGTTCTTTTTTACTCACTAATTCGTGAGCAAGATATTTACATAATATAGTTATAAGGATATACTGTGAGTAAAGAGGGCAGGAGGTGTGAAAATGAAGCATATTGGGCATACAAAGGATACAGAAAATATAGGGTTGCTTGAAGATTTGCGAACAGAATTTAAAAGTGATGTTAAGAAACTTTCAGAAGAAACAATAGTCGAGGCTGTTGTAGCATTGGCAAATACGGAGGGCGGTACATTATATATTGGTGTAGAAGATGATGGGTCGATTACGGGTGTACATAAAAATCATCAATCTACAGCGGGCTTAAGTGCTATGATTTTTAATCGTACGGTACCTAATGTTTCTGTTAGTACAGATATTATGTATAGTTTTGCAAAACCTATTATTAGTATTACGGTTCCAAAGAGTTATGAGTTGATTTATACATCGAGTGGACGGGCATTACAACGTCGGTTAAAAGGGGATGGCACGCCAGAAAATTACCCGATGTTTCTCCGTGATATTCGGCGTTATATGGTAAATGCCTATGGTCTAGATGTGTCCGCCTATCCTATTTTAGATGCGACATGTGATGATTTGTCCTTGCTCGAGTTTGAAAGAATGCGTTCCATGATTTCTAAGTATAGAGGAGATCAGTCTTTACTTGAGCTGGATAATTTGAAATTAGCGCAAGCCTTACAATTAGTACAAACCGTAGATGATACCTTTCATCCAACAATGGCTGGATTGATACTACTAGGTAAAGGCGAGCGAATCAGGGATTTAATACCGACTGCAGAGTCTGCTTTCACCATGATGAAAGGCACTAAATTAATTAGGAATGTATCAGAGCATATCCCTGCACTGCAGGCCATTGAGCGCTGTATTGAATCGTTAGATTTAGTCAATATGATGACGGAGCTATTTCCTGGTCCGGTTGCTGTTCGATTGATGGATATAGACCCTATTTCTTTTAGAGAGGCATTAGTAAATGCTTATTCTCATAGGGATTACACAGAAATGGGGCGCATTCGTGTTGAAATTAACGATGAGCAAATATCAATCACGAGTCCTGGCGATTTTATGCAAGGGATTACACCCAATTCCGTATTGTTTGCAGAACCTCGTAGTCGTAATACCGTATTAGCCGATGCTTTCAAACGAATCGGATTGGCTGAAAAGACGGGGCGCGGTGTGGATAAAATTATTGAACCATGGCTATTTGCAGGGCGTCCGATACCTCGATATGACGAGTCTACTAGTACTTATGTGCGCGTTGTTTTTGATAAGGCACCCGTAGATGATAATTTTGTTACCTTAATCGTACAAAATCAGGTCAAGTCCAATATGGAGCTTAGCTTAAGAGGGTTAATGGTTTTGTATAGTATACGTAAACTCAAACAATCTAATATAGACGATATTATCCGTGATTGTCAGTTATCTCCTGCTATTTGTGAAATGAATGTTAAACAATTATTAAAGATGAATATTATCCAATCGGTCGATATGGATGGTAAGCAGTTGTATTATTTGAATACTGCTGATTATGTATATCGATTACATGGAACCTCACAAGTATATGATGTTACGCCGACTTATGGAAATCCATATATTAAAGCATTCCATTCGTTGCTCAATGCTGTTGATCAAGTGACGCGTACGGACGTAGCCAATGCACTAGGTATTTCTAAACCGCAGGCGTATCGGCTGATTATGAAGCTATTCAATAAGGGGATTCTTGAAAAAGTAGGAAACGGCAAGTATACTAGTTATAAATATACTGATACGTATGTAGCGGAGAAAATTCGCCTAGAACGGATGACAGAGAAATCGTTATTTCCGTCCATTTAGAGAATCCTACATAGATTACACTGATGTTCGATATATTTTCCACGAGGAGGAGAATGCATGAAATTATGGAAACTAAATAAACACAGCTCTACCTTGGCAGATATGTCGATGAATCGTATTTTGCTATCTGAACTCATCGTCAAAGGGGCATTAGTAGGTATTATTGCAGGCTTTTTCGGAGCTGCTTATCGGTACTTAATTCTCGAGTCTGAGCATGTTAGGTGGCATTTGATGGGCGATATTTCTATCGAATGGGCCATAGCTTGGCTCATTGCCATGGTAGTGTTTGCTTTTATTATCGATCGATTGTTGACGTGGGCACCATTATCTGGCGGTTCAGGTATTCCCCAAATTGAAGGGGAAATGCTCGGTTTATTTGATATGAAGCCATATCACACGCTTATTTCAAAGATGATAGGTGGCGTATTGACAGGCTTTGCAGGATTTTCTGTGGGGCGTGAAGGGCCAGCCGTACAAATAGGGGGCTCTGCTGGTAAAATCGTATCCTATTGGATGAACTCTGGATTGCGTGAACAGCGGATTCTTACCTCCGCTGGAGCTGGAGCTGGTCTGACCGCTGCCTTTAGCGCACCTGTATCCGGCGCCATGTTCGTCTTTGAAGAGGTGCATAAGAGTTTTTATCCATACCTCGTCATTCCTACCTTTGTGGCTACGCTCATATCGAACTACATTACGGTAACTATCTTTGGCCTTACGCCGGCCCTCGGATTTTCCGTAACTTCAGGGATGCCGCTTGATTATTTTCCGGTTCTGCTCGGTGTAGGTATTTTAATGGGGCTCTGCGGTGTATTGTTTTGCCGCATGATATTTGCCTTTAAGCGTTTCTTCGAGTGGATGAAATGCTCTCGTTTCTTAAAACTTGTGATTACTTTTGTGACTGTGGCCGTTATCGGCTTTGATTCCCAGCTTTTATTGGGCGGTGGCAATGATCTAGTAGGCCAGCTAGCCTTTCAATCTCATGGTGTATTGCTTCTCGGTGGCATTGTGCTGGGTAAAATCTTGCTCACTACCTTTTGTTATGGCAGCGGCGCACAGGGCGGCATCTTTCTACCGATGCTTGTTATCGGTGCATCAGCCGGTGCTTTTTGTGAAAGCGTACTTTCATCCATGGGATTAATAGCTCCAGATTTTGTACCTCAATTTGTTCTTTGTGCCATGGGTGGCATACTAGCGGCCGCTATGCGTACCCCAATTTTGGCGATTTTACTCGTTCTTGAAATGACGGATAGCTTTTCCAATATCTATGCTATTGGTATCGTTACTATCGTGGCGTACTTGGTGGCAGAAATGCTGAAAGAACCACCTATTTACGATTCCTTATTACAAGCTATGAGCGGTCAAAGCAACTTAGAAAATGTGCAAACTTTCTTCCAAACTAAGGTTCCTGTGGTGGCCTCTTATATTAATACACCATTACAAGACCTTAATTTGCCTGATGGAACACTCATCGTTAGCATTCGCCGGAATGGTACATACATCGTGCCTCTTGGCGATGTGAAACTAGAATCGGGAGATGAACTGCAAGTATCGTGTGAACGAGGACGTTTAAAAGCAGCAAAATCGTATTTCCAATCTAATTAGTTTTAAATACGTTTGGGACGCGAGGTCCCTCTAAAGAAATCTCCACCGGCCGGGTCTGACTTCGGCCTGCGGCCTTCGCAGGGCCAAAGTCGATTTCTTCAGAGGGACCTCGCGTTTTCGTCTTAAATCTAACATAGATTGGAAATAGGATTTTGCTGCATTATTACAGGGAGTAGAGGAAGGGACCCGAAGGGCGTAGTCAGACCTGGCCGGTGGAGCTTTTAGCACCCCCTTACACTTTATTGTCCAAAGTCGATTTCTTCAGAGGGACCTCGCGTTTTCGTCTTAAATCTAACATAGACTGGGAATACGATTTAGCTGCTTCTGAGTTTTTTTGGTATACTTATTATAAATATAACAGGAGGTGTCGATATGAAGACGTATTCTTTTCCATATGATTATAAAAGTGTAGATGTGTCTATTGATGAGCGGTTTGTGCAGGGGGTTCTTGTGTCTAATGCGGCGGCGTATGTAGCTGAGAAGAGTCCCGCTGAGCTTGTAGAGGATGCGCTTGATCATCCGATTAACAGTCCGTCTCTTGAAGAATTGGTTAAGGGAAAACGCAATATGGTTATCATTACGAGTGATCATACGCGTCCTATGCCTAGTAAGGTGACGTTGCCGATTTTGCTTCGTCGCATTCGTGCAGTAAACCCTACGATTGATATTACGATTTTAATTGCCACAGGCTTCCACAGACCGATGTCTCACGAAGAGATGGTAAATCGTTTTGGCGAAGATCTCGTTAAGACTGAAAACATCATTAACCATGATTCTGAAGATGCAGAGAATATGGTGGAAATTGGTACATTGCCATCTGGCGGCAAGTGCGTCATCAATCGTTTAGCAGTGGAAACAGAATTACTCATTTCCGAAGGTCTAATTAACCCTCATTTCTTCGCAGGATTCTCTGGCGGTCGCAAATCCGTGTTGCCGGGCGTTGCATCCAAGGTTACAGTGCTTGCAAATCATTGTGCTGAGTTTATTGAAAGCGAGCATTCTCGGACCGGTAAAATCGACGAAAATCCAATTCATAAGGATATGTTGTATGCTGCACGAACAGCGAATTTACAATTTATTTTGAATGTTGTCATCGACAGCAAAAAGGAAATTATCAAGGCTGTAGCAGGCGATTGTGTAGATGCACATAAGGCGGGCTATGAATTTATTCGCTTTTTGTCCTCTGTGAAAGCTATGCCTGCAGATATCGTTATTACTAGCAATGGTGGATACCCATCGGATCAAAACCTATATCAATCTGTTAAGGGTATGACTGCTGGTGAAGCATCTTGTAAAGATGGTGGTGTGATTATTATTGCTGCATCCTGCAAGGAAGGTCATGGTGGTGAGGCTTTGTATGAAGCTATTAAAAACATGGAAAGCCCTCAACAAATCTTGAACGATATCCACGGTGTACCGCGTAATGAAACTAAGCCATACCAATGGAAAATTCAAATCTTAGCTCGTATCTTGAATCATTTTAAGGTTATCGTTGTTACCGAAGATTGTGACCATCAAGTCATCCGCGATATGCATATGACTCCTGCATCCACATTAGAGGAAGCATTGGGCATTGCACGAGGTATTATGGGAGAAGATGCATCGATTACCATCATTCCTAATGGGTCTACAGTGATTGTAGAGTAGGAGTATTCTTATGACTGATAATATAGTTTTATTCTATCTATTTTTTATCGTAGTCGGATTTTTTACGGCTATGCTTGGCACTATTATTGGTGCCGGCGGTGGCATTATATTTGTGCCGCTATTCATGTACTGGTTCCCTGAGTGGAGCCCATCTATGATTGTAGGTACTTCTCTATTTTCTGTTATGTGTAATGCCATTTCGGGATCGATTGCCTATCTTAGACAGAAAAAGGTATACATTAGTGCGGCTCTCATTTTTAGTGTGGCAACCTTTCCGGGGGCCATCTTAGGGGCTCAAATGTCCGATGGGTTTTCTGGACCGGGATTCAAATTTGCCTTTGGTTGTTTCCTGTTGTTTGCATCCTTCTTGATTGGCTTTAAGAACTTTGGTAAGAAGGGGGAACGCAAGGAAGAATCCCTTTCAATGGACCAAGTAAGCTATAATAAGCCTGTAGGTATCGGTATTAGTATCATCGTTGGGTTCATTTCCAGTATCTTAGGTATTGGTGGTGGTTTAATCCATGTGCCGGCCCTCATCTACATCATGGGATTTCCTACTCACTTGGCGACGGCTACGAGCCATGCCATCTTGGCGGTATCCACCGCAGTAGGCGTTATTACTCATCTCTTAGAGAACCATATTGTGTTTAGCATCGCCATTCCTGCTAGTATTGGTGCCGTGTTTGGTGCTCAAGCAGGCGCTCAAATTTCAAAACGCCTCAAGGCAAAGGCCATCTTGGCTCTTATGAGTATTGGTATCTTTGGCTTGGCTGTGCGGCTCATTATTGTTTCTGGAATTATTTTGCTATAACTAAAATGCATATATAAATTATATTGATAATTTTTAATATAATTTATGCAGAATACCATTTGAAAATGTATAAATATAAAAATACGCTTCCTTGTTACTATCTTATAAAAATAGGCGTATTCTCTTAGGAATCTCTAGATTTTTGAGAGAGGTATATGTAGCTGAAAAGAATGATATAGATATATTTTTATTGATACTTTTTAGTTAAAGTACAAATGAAGAGCCAAGAAACTGAAAGTGGATTTCAACTAGATATAGATTTATATGATGGAACTATAGAATTTATATTTCATATATAACTTATGCATAATTGTAGCGATTGAAATGAGAAGAGCGTATACTAAATGTACAAGATTTTACCCTTAAGATAGGATTGGAGGAAATTCAAGTGAGTACGCTTATTAGAGATTACGAACGCTTTGCTAAAGAGGCAAAAATGATTTGCAAAGATCGTGTGTATACGGATTATTTACGTCGTTATGCATATGGTGTAGATGCATCCTGTTATAGTTATTTACCAAAGGTGGTTGTAAAGGCAGAGGATGAACAAGAGGTAAGACGCCTTATTCGTTTATGTCAACAATGCGGCACACCATTTACATTCCGTGCGGCTGGTTCTTCTTTGTCTGGTCAGTGCTCCAGTGAAGACGTGCTCATCGTATGTAATGATGGCTTCAAGAAAATGGAAGTTATCGACGATGGCAAAGCCTTAAAATGTGAGTGCGGTGTTATTGGTTCCGACGCGAACGATTTATTGAAACCGTACAATCGTAAAATTGGTCCAGATCCTGCAACGCTTGCAACAGCATTAGTAGGCGGTATTTTAAATAATAACTCCTCCGGTATGTGCTGTGGTACGGCGCAAAACTCTTATAAAACAATTCGCTCCATTCGCGTTGTTTTATTAGATGGCTCTATTCTTGATACATCCGATCAAAAGAGCATCGACCAATTCCTCAAAGAGAAACCTCAAATGGTAGAAGATATCTTGCAATTGCGCAAAGAAATCTTAGCCGATGAAGAATTGACTCATTTGATTCATCACAAATACAAAATTAAAAACACTACAGGCTACGGTTTAAACTCCCTTGTAGACTTTGAAGATATTATCGATATCATCAATCACTTGTTCATTGGCTCTGAAGGCACATTGGGCTTCGTATCTGAAATCGTGTACAACACTGTTGAAGACGTACCTCATAAAGGTTGTGGTCTTATGTTCTTCAGCACATTGAACGATGCATCTCTTGCGGTTGTAGCATTGGCTAATATGGGTCGTGAAAAGGTTGTGGCTGCGGAAATGATGGACTATCAATCCTTGCGCGCTGTTCAACGCCTTGAAAATGTACCTGACTTTGTTCGTGAAGTGCCTGAAGGTACGAGTGCTATCTTGTTCCAAACTGAAAGCTATTCCAAAGAAACTGTAGATGAAAACTTAGCTTTCATTAAAGAACAATTGAAAGACATTCCAACAGCTATTCCAAGTCTTTATTCTCAAGATCCTAAAGAATACGATTCCTGGTGGGCTATTCGTAAAGGTATCTTGCCAATTGTTGGTGGTCAACGTAGAAAAGGCACTACTGTTATTACAGAAGACGTTTGCTTCCAAATTGAAGACTTCACTAAAGGCATCGAAATGCTTACTGAATTATTCTACAAATACGATTTCGTAGACGGTGGCGTCATCTTCGGTCATGCCTTGTCCGGTAACGTTCACTTTAACATCACTCCTGACTTCAGCGACCCTAAAGATACTAAGAACTTCGGCGATTTAGTAAAAGAAATGTCCGAACGTGTATCTGGTTTCGGCGGTTCTTTGAAAGCTGAACATGGTACAGGTCGCATGGTAGCACCTTTCATCGAAATGGAATGGGGTAAAAAAGCGTACGAAATTAACCGTCGCATCAAAGCTATCTTTGACCCTGAACGCATCTTGAACCCTGATGTTATCATCACTGATGATCCAGATGTGTACAAGAAAAATCTTAAAGCACAATGCGCTATCGACGATGCTTTCACAATCTGTATGGAATGTGGTTTCTGTGAAAAACATTGCCCAAGCCGTAATTTAACATTGACTCCACGTCAACGCATTGCGTTGTTACGCGAAACAAAACGCCTTGAAGATGAAGGTAATTATGCGCTTGCCGCTGAGCTTAGAAAAGGCTATGAATACTATGGTATTGAAACTTGTGCAGCATGCTCCATGTGTAAAGGCCTTTGCCCTCTTAGCATTGATACTGCACAAATCGCATTGTCCATGCGTCGCATCGATCCTCCTGCACCAGAATTGGCTAAAAAAATCTACAACAATTTCTCTACAACTATTGAAATGTGTCGTGCCGGTGTGAGCCTCGAAGGCATTGCAGGTTCTATCATTACGCAAAAAGCAATCTCTAAAATTACAGAAGGCTTGCATGGCGTAACGGGTATTACACCATATGTTCCTAAAACAACACCTAAAGCTAATCGTTATAAATTGAGAAACCGCATCAAACCTACTAACTTTGAAAAGATTGTATATTTCAGTACTTGTGCGAACCGCGCATTCAAGCCTAACCAAGGTTATGACGATGACCGTAGCTTGCAACAAGTTGTAGAAAGTCTCTGCAACAAGGCTCATATCGATATTATTTACCCTCAACATATTGAAAACCTCTGCTGTGGCTTGAGCTTTGAAAACTATGACGACGTTCATGAACGGGCTGTCAAAGACTTGCATGATGCATTGATGAAAGCATCTCAAAATGGTAAATACCCAATCGTAATCGACCATAGCGCATGCTTCAATCATGCTTTCAAACATATGCCAGACTTAGAAATCAACGATATTTCTGAATTCTTGTGCAAATATGTAGTACCTCATCTCGACATTGAAAAATGCGATGAACGCGTTATCGTACATAAACAATGTAAGATTAAATCTTTGAACAAATCTCAATACATTGAAGACTTGGCTCGTCTATGCACAGACCATGTATTCAACATCAAATCCTTCGCATGTGATGGTTTCGCTGGTCAAAAAGGCTTCTTTACACCAGAACTTAACAAATCTGCTACAAAAGACCTTGCTGGTGAAATTGCTGAATACGGTGCTACACTAGGCGTAAGCTCCAGTTCCACATGTGAAATTGGCCTTGGTGAAAGCGGTGGCATCCCATTCGTAGGCGTTGCATTCCTATTAGACCGTTGCTCTAAGGCAAAAAAATAATTTGTAAACGCTATAATTGTTAGCATTTACTAGAGATACTTTGCCATGCTATACTACCGTATAGGTAGAGTGTATGAAATTACCTACAATATAACGAAAAAGGACGAGTTGTGGCTCGTCCTTTTTTGTATATAGTTTTGATATAACTGTGATACTATTTAATAAACTATGTGCTAGTATTTAATGAATTATATGGCAGTGTTACATAATGTAACCATAGTAAATAGTAGAACTATATTACATAATATAGTTATAAGTAATAGATTGTGCAATGATATTAAATAGTCGATTATACAATGGTATTAAATAGCTAATATAGAGGTGTTGTATGAAATATATTTTATTATGTGTTTGTTTGCTTAGCTTATTAGGTTGTGGAACAGATACTAAGATTCAGCAAGATACTAAACCTACAACAACAGCGCATGAGCAAACTAAAACGTCTCAAGATCAAGATGAACACGTAATCGCCGCTAAACAGGCCTTATCCTCTGGCGATTATACGAAAGCTATCGAGGAGGCTACTACTGCGATTAAAGCCAATGCAAATAATGCTGAGGCTTATTCCGTTCGTGGTTTTGCTACGGCGTTGAATGGTGATACAGCAAAAGGCTTAGCAGATACTAAAAAGGCCTATGATTTAGATCCTAATAATGTAGCAAATTTCTATAACATGGCCATGGTATACAAGTTACAAGGCCAGTTGAACGATTCTAAAGAATGGTTTGAAAAGGTATTAGAAAAGGACCCTAGTAATACTTGGTCTGTGTATGGTATTGCTACCATCTATGCAGACCAAGGGGATGATACTAAGGCCCTAGATTGGCTTGAAAAAGCAATTAAAATTGATTCTTCTGTAAAGGCGGTTGCTGCTGAACAAGATCACTTTGAACGCTTTCACAATAATGAAAGATTTAAGCAACTCGTTAATTTATAATGTTTTTTCTACTAATGCTTCTTGTAATAATTGTGAGAAGTTAACGCCCTTTTCTAAGGCCCGTTCATTGAGCCATGCGGGAATCGTTAAGGTTTTTTTGATGGATTTACTATTTTTACCGAGGTCAATATCCGTTTGTACTAGTGTAGGATATGAACTATCTGTACAAGGTAAGTTGCGAACAGATGTTGGGGTAGGTAAGCTTTGCCCATCCTCTAAGGCACCTAAAATATATAGTTCCATAGCCTCTTGAGCGTTAGTTATAAGTTCTGTTAGGGTTGCGCCGGTGCTACTCGTATATTCTAAGTCTGGAAACTCGGCCCAAAATCCATCAGAATCATCATGAATTATTGCGGGATATATAAATTTCATAAATTCCTCCTTATCTAAGTCTTGTGCGTTTCAAAATGGTATTTAATAAACCTGTAGGTACATCTTTTCCATGTACGGCAATTACTTCAACTTGATTGTCTTTTTTTAAACGATGATGACTACCACGTTGCCGTACGTCCTTCCAACCATTTTTGAGTAGCAATTTAAGTAGATCTTTATCCTTCATATGTTCTCCTTTCATAATAACACGTATATACGTATAAAACAATTGTTATGAGTTTATATTCTTATTTATAGTTTAACCGTATAAAAAGAAAAAAAGGGGTGATCATTGGTCACCCCTGACTCTATTAGTCACTTATGCGTATTAGTCATTGCATATGACTTTGAGTTATAACTTAAATTTTGGTACATATGATTTACTGTTATATTTATTGACTTTGTGCATATTTTTACACTATATTGGACTTAGAACAACGAATACAGAGAATAGGTGTCGCAAGACTTAATAGAGAAATCGGTACAAGCCGATGCGGTCCCGCCACTGTAAGGACGAGCCTGCTTTCATACATGTCACTGGAGAAATCTGGGAAGGCGAAAGCGAGGTGATAACCCCGAGCCAGGAGAACTGCCTATTTGATAATCACCGTTATGTACCTACGAGCGATAGGAAGGGGATTGAGGTATGCTTTTTACAATAGTTTTAGTGTACCATTCAATATGTAACCTAACGTGTCACTCTCGGGTGGCACGTTTTTTTTATTGCCACGCTAGAGGGTCGTTCATATATGGCATAGGCTTAATAGTTTGACTGGAGATTCATCATCATGATGGACATATATTTGGCACCTATGGAACTCATATACGAAGCAACTCACTGGTACGGTGCGCTGTTCCCCTGTATGGTTTCAAGTTGAAAAGGAGGCACATATATGTCTGACAAAAAGACTTCAAAGGACGCTGAACGCGATTTACTGGCGCCTGTATCCTTTGATGAATTTGAGAAACCTACGTATGAACGATGGCAGGCTGAAGTTGAAAAGGCGTTAAAAGGTGGCGACTTCCATAAAAAGATGTTCACTCCAACTTATGAAGGTATTACGCTACAACCAATTTATACACCTGCATTGCATGCGGAGAATATTCCAAAAGGTGTTTACCCTGGAGCTGGACAGTTCCTACGTGGCACAATAGCCAGTGGCTATATCAAAGAATCTTGGGGCGTATCCCAATATGTTGATGATTCCTTGCCTAAGGATGCTAACCATGCAAGTTTATACGAAATTGTAAAAGGTGGCACCATCCACAACATTCGTCTTGATGAGGCTACACGTCATGACCAAGACGTACAAGTAGGCGCATCCGTTGGTGTGGGCGGTACTTCCTTGTCCACAATGGATGATTGCAGCCAATTAATTGAACGATTCAATTTTAAGGAAAATCCTTTATATATTGAAACTGGTGCATCTGCAGCCATTTTGCTCGGTATGTTGTCAGCAACTGTAAAAGCTTCTAAAAAGCAAACATCCGATTTGAAAGGTCTCGTTGGTGCAGATCCTATCGGCGTGTGGGCAAAAGACGGTGCATTGCATATGTCTTTAGACACAGCTTTTGATGAAATGGCGCATACTGTTGTGTGGGCTAAAGAACAAGCTCCAGAACTTAGAACAGTACTCGTATCTGGCGATGTGTATGCTAACGGTGGCGCTAACGATGTACAAGAGGTTGCTTATGCATTGGCAACAGCCGTTTGTTATGTACGTCAATTGGCACAACGCAATATCGATATGCAAACCATTGCTAAGAGCATGATGTTCACATTCTCCATGGGTGCTAACTTCTTCATGGAAATCGCTAAATTACGTGCATTGCGCGTACTTTGGGCTCGTATCATGGAAGAATTTGGTGCGGAAGAACAAGATCGTGCAGTTCATGTACACGGCAGAACATCTGCTTTCACAAAAACCGTATACGACCCATATGTAAACTTGTTGCGTAACACAACACAAGCATTCTCTGGTGTTGTAGGTGGTCTCAATAGCCTTGAAGTTTCTCCATTTGATCAACCAATTCGCAAATCCGATGAATTCTCTCGTCGTATTGCCCGTAACATTCAAGTTATGTTGCAAACTGAATTTGAATTGCGTCAACCAGTTGACCCTGTAGGTGGTTCTTGGTACGTAGAAACATTGGCAGCCGAATTATGCGAAAAAATTTGGGCTGAATTCCAAATTATCGAATCCAAAGGTGGCATCATTGCTGCATTGAAAGAAGGCTATCCACAAGCGCAAGTTAAGTCGATTCTTAACGAACGATTTAAAAATCTTGCGTTCCGTAAAGATGTGGCAGTTGGTAACAACATGTACGCTAACATGACGGAAGAATTGTTGGATCCAAAACCTGAAAATCAAGAAACATTACGTCAAAAACGTGTAGCTCATCTTGAAGAATACTTGGCTGGTGCAGATCAAGATGCTCTTGTAAAAGCACAAGCTACGTTAGAAGCAAGCACAACAGAACCAGGTGCGTTGATTGGCCTTATCGAATTGGGTGCATTACACAAAATGACAATTCGCCAAATTCGTAGTGCTTTAGAGGCGGGCGATATTTCCTCTGAAACTATCGAACCAATTACTGCACATCGCTGGACTGAACAATTTGAAGCACTTCGTATGCGTACTGAAGCGTATAAACAACGTACGAAAGACAATGTGAAGGTATTCTTGGCTAATATGGGCCCTATTCCTCAACATAAACCTCGTGCGGACTTCTCCACAGGCTTCTTTGAAGTAGCGGCATTCGAAGTAATTAAAAATGATGGTCATGAAACAACGGCTGATGCGGCAAAAGCGGCTCGTGAAAGTGGCGCCGATGTGGTAGTTATCTGTTCTACAGATGATACGTATCCTGAATTGGTTCCACCACTTGCGAAAGAATTGAAAGAAACTATGCCGAATGTAACGGTTATTTTGGCAGGGGCACCTTCTAAGGACCTAGAGCCTGTATATCGTGAAGCAGGTGTAGATGATTTCATCTCTGTTCGTGCAAACTGCTACGCTATTTTAAATACGTTACAAGATAAGAAAGGGATGTGAGCTCATGTTTAAAAATCCAGACTTCTCCTCTCTTGGCTTGGGATCTCAGTCTGCCACATCGCGCGATGCATGGCTTGCTGAACTTCAAAAAGAAACAGGAAAAAGCTTTGAAGACTTATATAACACGACAATGGAGCAAATCCAATTAAAACCTCTCTATACAGAGATGGATTATGAAGGAATGACACACCTTGACTATATGGCTGGTGTACCTCCATTCTTGCGTGGACCTTATCCTACAATGTACGTAACTCGTCCTTGGACAGTTCGTCAGTACGCTGGTTTCTCCACAGCAGAAGAATCCAATGCGTTCTATCGTCGTAACTTGGCAGCAGGCCAAAAAGGTTTGTCTATCGCCTTTGACCTTGCTACTCACCGTGGTTATGACTCCGACCATCCTCGCGTAGTGGGCGACGTTGGTAAAGCGGGTGTTGCGGTAGACTCCATCCTCGATATGGAAATTCTATTCTCTGGTATCCCTCTTGACCAAATGTCCGTATCCATGACAATGAACGGCGCTGTATTGCCAGTAATGGCGTTCTACATCCTAGCAGGTGAAGAACAAGGCGTTGATAAAAAGGTTATGGCCGGTACAATTCAAAACGATATCTTGAAAGAATTCATGGTACGTAATACTTACATTTATCCACCAGCTACGTCCATGCGTATCATCGGTGATATCTTTGCGTACACATCCCAATATATGCCTAAGTTCAACAGTATCTCCATTTCTGGCTACCATATGCAAGAAGCGGGTGCTACTGCGGACATCGAATTAGGTTACACATTGGCCGATGGCCTTGAATACATCCGCACAGGTGTAAATGCAGGCCTTCACGTAGATAAATTCGCACCACGCTTGTCCTTCTTCTGGGCAATCGGTAAAAACTACTTCATGGAAGTGGCAAAAATGCGTGCGGCTCGTATGTTGTGGGCTAAGATTATCAACAGCTTCGGCTCTGAAAATCCTAAATCCATGGCACTTCGTACACATAGCCAAACCTCTGGTTGGTCCTTAACAGAACAAGATCCATTCAACAACGTAGCTCGTACATGTATGGAAGCGATGGGTGCAGCTTTGGGCCATACTCAATCCCTACATACAAATGCGCTTGACGAAGCCATCGCGTTACCTACAGACTTCTCTGCACGTATTGCGCGTAATACACAACTTTACATCCAAGACGAAACTAAGGTATGTAAGGTTATCGACCCATGGGGCGGTTCCTACTATGTAGAAGCCTTGACTGATGAATTGATTCGTCGTGCTTGGGGCCATATTCAAGAAATCGAATCCCTTGGCGGTATGGCGAAAGCGATTGACACAGGTCTTCCTAAGATGCGTATTGAAGAAGCGGCGGCTCGTCGCCAAGCTCGTATCGACTCTGGTCGTGAAGCCATTGTTGGTATCAACAAATACCGTCTAGATAAAGAAGATCCATTGGATATCCTCGACGTAGATAATACGGCTGTACGGGAAGCGCAAATTCGTCGTCTCGAACAATTGCGTGCTAACCGTGATGAAGACAAGGTTCAATCCTGCCTCGAAGCGATTACCAATGCTACCGAATCTGGTGAAGGCAACTTGCTTGCCCTTGCACTTGAAGCCGCTCGTGCTCGTGCATCCTTGGGCGAAATTTCCTTTGCTGTTGAAAAAGTTTGTGGCCGTCATAAAGCGGTTATCCGCTCTATTTCCGGTGTATACTCCAGTGAATATGAAGATGACGATGTTATCAAAGAAGTACGTCAAATGGCGGATGATTTCGAAGAACTCGAAGGTCGTCGCCCTCGTATCATGATTGCTAAGATGGGCCAAGACGGTCATGACCGTGGTGCCAAAGTTATCGCTACATCCTTCGCAGATATGGGCTTTGACGTGGATATCGGACCTTTGTTCCAAACTCCAGAAGAAACAGCACAAGATGCGGTGGATAATGACGTTCACATCGTCGGCTTCAGTTCTCTTGCAGCAGGTCACAAAACATTGTTACCTCAACTTGTGGAAGAACTCAACAAGCGAGGTCGTGGAGATATTTTGGTTGCCATCGGTGGCGTAATCCCTGCTCAGGACTATGAGTTCCTACGCGAACATGGCGCAGTGGCTATCTTTGGCCCTGGTACAGTTTTGCCAGTAGCGGCGAAAAAATTACTAGAAACATTGACTAGTCACGTTCAAGACGAGTCTCATGACTGATAATAAACGGCCTACTCCGGATGAATTGCGCAATGCACAAAGCGTTGCTGGTGGCAATAATGCTCCAGAATTAGGTGTAAAAAACGCAAACGCCGAGGGTAGTACGTATCGTCCGGACTGGGTGCCAGAAGATGCAAAGAAGGATGACACCTTTGCGTGTCATGTGATGAAAGGCGTTAAAGAAATGCACGATGGCCTCTTATCAAGCTCTGCTCATCTGGCTCCTGCGGTGCGGCCCGTACAGCGGCGCAAGAAGTTAACTGTCGCTGATTATGTACGCGGTATCGAGCAGGGGGACCGCGTTATACTTTCACGGGCTATTACATTAGTAGAAAGTAATAATAAGGACCATTTCAAACTAGCTCAACAAGTATTGCAAGCCGTATTGCCTCGTACGGGCAAGGCGTTGCGCATCGGTATTACTGGTGTGCCTGGGGCCGGTAAAAGTACATTTATTGAAGCCTTTGGTAACATGCTCATTGAAGCCGGTTACAAGGTTGCCGTACTTGCCGTAGACCCTACAAGCCAAGTCACAAAAGGCAGTATCTTGGGGGATAAAACGCGGATGGAAACGTTGACGAAACATCCTGAGGCGTATATCCGTCCATCGCCGGCTGGTGGTACACTAGGCGGTGTGGCTCGTAAAAGTAGAGAGACCATGCTACTTTGCGAGGCTGCTGGATATGATATTATTCTAGTTGAAACCGTTGGTGTTGGGCAAAGTGAGGTTACCGTACGTTCTATGGTAGACTTCTTTATGCTCATCGTGCTTACTGGTGCAGGCGATGAATTACAAGGCATCAAAAAAGGCGTTATGGAACTTGCCGATGCTATTGTGGTCAATAAGGCTGATGGGGACAACCTCAAGCGTGCTCTCATCGCTCGTAGCGATTACGATCGAATGTTACATTACATTCGTCCAGCTACGGAAAAATGGAAAACCCAAGCTTACACATGTTCAGCCGTTACGAAGGATGGTCTCGATGAATTGTGGGATGTAATCCAAGAATTTGCTGAACAAGGTAAAGAAAATGGCGTATTCTTAAAACGCCGTCAAGAACAATCCCTCCGTTGGGTACGCGATATGATTGACGAACACTTGCACAACCTATTCTTTAACAATGTAGTCATTCAAGGTCGTATGGGCGAGGTAGAAGCTGCAGTTTTAGATGGCGAAATGAGTGAATCTCAAGCCGTTGAAGAACTGATAGGCGTATTTGATAGATCATTGAAATAAATGATTATAATACGATACCTCTTTGATTAAACAATCAAACCAATACATAACTTTATATAAAGGCATAGCATCTATTTTGAAATCGGTCACTTAATCGATAGACCATTATAGATACTATGCTTTTTTATTTTTTTCATCAAATGCATAAGTATTACTTTCGTAAAAGTTATACATAGGATATAATTTAATTATAGATGTATTTTATGGAGTTTAATAAAGGAGAGATTTATTTTGAATCCAGTAGTAAAGAAAATTACAACAGCAGTATTGTGTGTGACCGCACTCACATCTCCATTGTTCTTGACTGGCTGCAGCTTCTCTAAGGTTGCCAATAGCGTACAACAAGGTGTTCAAAAGGGATCACAAGAAGACGTTAAAGTGTTTAACAACTACATTAAAGCCGTTGGTGATTTTAACAGTCATACAGTGCGCTTTGGCTATGCTATCGGCCCAGATATTCAAAAACTAAGAGAAGGGCAACATTTAACAAGCTTTATGGCACCACATTTTGATTCTTTACAAGAGAAATTACAAGCCGCTAAAGATGCTGGCGTGCCATATGATGATATGAAAGAACCTCTTGATAAGGTATTGGCTGTATTAAAGGATATTGTACCAGTAGCAAGTGAATTGGATACGTACTACCAAACTAATACATATAAAGCAGATAATTATGCTAAAGAACAACAATTAGGACCTAAATACGTTCAATTATATGATCAGTTCTATGCAGCGTATAACCAATTAGATGCAGTAATCCATAAACATAATACGGAAAACCAACAAGCGCACTTAAAAGAACTTAAAGAGTCTGGCAAGAAAAATGCAGCGGCAGCTCAAGAAGTTCATTTACGTTTAACTGCTTTATTGGATGGCTTTGAAGAAGGCAAGCAAATTGATGTAAATGCAGCTAACCAAGAGTTACAAGGCATCATGGATGTATCTAATAGTATTACTAGTCCGGAATATAATAGTGCTAAGAATTCATTAAATACAGCTATTGGTAGAATTCGTACATTCATAGGTGATCAAACAAATGATCATTACAATGATATGATTGAATCCTACAATAGCTTCATTGGCAGCATGAATCGTTTGGATATGAACAAACTTGATAAATAATATCTAACTATGTACGAACATTGTGCGCATTACTTGTGAAAGTCCATGCCTCATAGGAAGTACTAAACTGTAGATATAAAAATTTCATACAAAGGTACATAACGGATGTACCCTCAAGGGCTACCTTAAATAGCAATATTATTTGAGGTAGCCCTTTTTGTGTCTTTACCTATACTAGATCTGTTTTGTGTTCTCATATACAGCGTCTAGTATATTTTTACCCATCTATGGAGAGTCGCATATATTTTGATGTTTTGAAACGTGGTATAATTATTAGATAGAGCCTGTATGGGTGTGGCTTTTGGAGGTTAGTATGAGTAGTAGTATTACACATTTATTTCTAGCTGGTGGTTTTGTTATGTATCCACTGGTTATGTTCTTAATCGTTACTTTGATGATTGGTATTGAACGATTTTTATTATATCGTCGCTTTCATAAAGATATGCGCCAATTTATAGCTGTTTTGGGCAATCATCCGGGCTGGATTATGTTACCTACTGTGCTAGAACGGGATACAAAGGAATTAGGGATTCTTTTTGCTCGTGCTTTGCGCAACGCTAAAAACTACAATGGATTGGAAAACCGCTTGCAGGACTTGGTAGGCTATACTGATGAACGATTGAAACGAGGCCTTGGGTGGCTTAGTATGATTGTTACCATGGCACCTTTGCTTGGCTTGCTCGGTACTGTTCTAGGTATGATTCGCGCCTTTGCTGTTGTAGGTGGCGATATTGGGGCGCCCACCATCATTACTGGCGGTGTATCTGAAGCCTTGGTGGCAACGGCGACGGGCCTTACTGTTGCAATCATTGCTCTTGGCTTTCACAGTTACTGTGCGGCTAAGGTGAACGATTTCATCGTGGCATTAGAGCATGAATGTGGCACTATCCTCGATGCGTACAATGAGGAACACGACCTATGAGACGGCGCACATTAGGGGTAAAAAAAGAGCCTACCATAATGATTATCCCCATGATTGATATCGTATTTTTCTTATTAGTATTTTTCATGGTTGGCACCTTGTACATGAATACGGAACAACAAATTCCCTTAAACTTGCCGTCCGCATCCACATCGACTGCGAAATCGATCGAACCAATTACCATTACTCTTACAACATCGCATAAACTCTACATTGATAATCGGGAAATCTCTCCAGATCGCCTATCTCAAGAGGTGCAATCCATTGTGCAGACAACGCCACGTCAGGCTTTTGTCATTCGTGCTGCGAAGGACGTGTATTATAACGAGGTTATCGCCTTGTTGGACATGCTGAAAGTAAACGGCGCTAAGTACATTAGTGTTGCAACGGATCGGAAGTGATTCTATGTTTGAATCGCATTATTTACGACCCTTTTTGATGGCCCTATTCATCAGTATTCTTATGATAACGGGGATGGGACTGTCATTAAAAGGCATGGGCGGTACCGGTGCAGGCCAAGAGGCAGCGGAAATCAGCTTTGATTTGGCTGATGTTGGTGAAAGCGAGCATGCGGATGAACATTCGGTGGTAACACCTCTGCAGGTGGCAAAGCCATCTGAAAATACAGCTGCAACGGAGGTAATAAAACCACAAAAACCTCAAGCTAAGCCTCAATTGGAGGGATTAGACTCGACTAAAAAGACGGATGATCCACAAAAGGAAAAGAATACTAAACGTGAGTGGGCTGTTCCTAAAGCCATTGAATCAGAGGCTAGTGGTGGTGAAACGGGTGTTATTGCTCACCAAAATTCATCATCATCTAAAAAACTGGTAGGCAATACTACATCTACGGACCCCAACACACAGGGTAACGGTATTGATGATACGAATAAGGATTTATCCTTTTTTGCTGATGCACTCCAGCTGTTAACACCAGGTCAACGGGCGTGGTTAGAACAACCAGAGATTAATCCTACCGAATATCTACGACAAGTGCGAGAACAAGGAAAAGCTTCCTCTATCCGCGGAGAAGCGGTTGTGCGTGTTAACTTTGACGCAGATGGTAATGTTATCGTAGGCGTTAATACGCCGCGCATTGTTGAGTCCGGTGTTCCTCCAGATGTACGGGACGAAGCACTGCGTATTATCAAGACGAGCGGCAGTATTGTTAATAAAAAAGGACAGGTTGTGGCATTAGCGATTCCTGTCGTGTTGGGACAATAAAGAGGCATGTCTCACATACAAGAATGTATGTAAGATATGCCTCTTTGTTATTTCTTAATCAAGTTTTTTGTACTGTTAAAGATTGCGTAATAAATGATGACGCCACCGATGAATAATGTCACTTGCATTTGTGTTGTGTATTGGTCCACACGCCATAATGCAAAGGCATAAAAGAACATGGTGATGAGCATAATTAAAAAGGATAAGATGCGACGCACATTCGTATGAACTACATGCGATGTACTGATGCGGTCTCTATTAATGGCAACATATGCAAGGGAAACGATGATATCAACAGCATATACGCTTAAAATCCAATTGACGGGCACATCGTTAAATACGAATAGGCCAATGACAATAAAGCTGATGAGAAAGAATGCTTTAAATACAGTTTCTGGCATCGTTGATTCTTTTGGTTTTGGTGTGCGTTCCTTGTGTTGTTTCTTTGTCATACGGGTCTCCTATGTGTACATACAGTAGTGATATGCTATTAATTCGTTACCGATAAACGTTTTCACATTATTACTGTAATGTTTTCGTATTATTACTGTAATATTTCCATATTACATAAATTATAAATGTTTACACGCTGTATCATGTAATCTATACCTTACTATTATAATAATAAATTACAAATGAATCCATAAGCAAATTAAATACCGAACATTAAGAAAAACTAATATATATATTATTCGGAAAAATACATAAGATTTATTGAACCAAGCTTTCACATATGGTACAATTATCGTATAAGAAATCTAGCTTTCATCATGCAAAGGAGACATCATGATACCACGTTATACACGAGAAGAAATGGGCCATATTTGGAGCGAACGCAACGAGTTCGACACAATGTTATTGGTTGAAACATTGGCATCTGAAGCGCAAGCAGAGCTTGGCATTATTCCGAAGGAAGCAGCTAAAATCATTCGGGAAAAAGGTAATTTTGATGTTGAAAGAATTCACGAAATTGAACGTGAAACAAATCATGACATCATTTCCTTTGTAACTGCTGTGGGCGAATACGTTGGCCCTGAAGCGGCTAAATATATTCACCTTGGTTTGACATCCACTGACGTTAAGGACACTGCTCTTGGCTATATGATGAAACAAGCTTGCGATATTTTAATCGAAGATTTGAAACAATTACGTGATGTATTGCGTCGTCGTGCCGCTGAATTCAAACATACCCCTATGATTGGCCGTACTCACGGTATTCATGGTGAACCTACTACATTTGGCTTGAAACTTTGCCTTTGGATGGCAGAGGTAGAACGCGATATTGAACGCATGGAACATGCTCGTAAAAGCGTAGCTGTTGGTAAATTGTCCGGTGCTGTTGGTACATACTCCAACATCGACCCATTCGTAGAACAATACGTATGTGAAAAACTAGGCCTTGAACCTGTTAAAATCGCCACTCAAGTCGTACAACGTGACCGTCACGCTGAATTATTGTCCACCATCGCTGTTGTAGGCGGCACATTGGACAAAATCGGCAAAGAAATCCGTCACTTGCAACGTACAGAAGTGCGCGAAGCGGAAGAATACTTCAGCCCTAAACAAAAGGGTTCCTCTGCGATGCCTCATAAACGCAATCCTATTACGTGTGAAAGAATTTGCGGTATGGCTCGCTTGCTTCGCGGCTATGCTCAATCTGCGTTCGAAGACCAAGCTTTGTGGCATGAACGCGATATCTCTCATAGCTCCGTAGAACGCGTTATCTTGCCAGATGCAACAATCGCCTTGAATTACATGCTTCACCTAACAATCCGTACTATCGATAAATTGTTGGTATACCCTGAAACAATGCTTAAAAACCTTAACCTTACAGGTGGCCTTGTATTCAGCCAAACCATTTTGACACACCTTGTAGACAAAGGTGCAGTTCGTGACGAAGCATACCGCTGGGTACAAAAATACGCTATGGAACGCTGGCTCGAAGGCAAAGACTTCGCTACAGGTCTAAAATCCGATGAAAACATCAAAAAATACATGACCGACGAAGAAATCGATGCATGCTTCGATCCGTATAAACTATTGAAACACGTAGATACAATAATGGCTCGTTTCGGCCTATAATCCTTAATGTATAGGATGGTCCGTCCAGAAAGCCGACACGCTACTGCGCTACGCGGAGCCCGAAGTCGTTTTCTGAACGGACCATCCTTTTTGCATTAAACCTTCTATGCCGAAAACGAGCCATAGAGCAGACAGAGCAAAGTCGTTTTGAGAAGGGGGCCCGTCCTTTTTTTGCTATAGATTCTATGCCGAAATGAGCCATTGGGACGAGAAAAAGCCGACACGCTATCGCGCTAAAGCGGGACCCGAAGTCGTTTTGAGGAAGGTATCCGTCCTTTTCGCTATAAGTTCTATGCCGAATTTTTTATTTACAGTGAGTGCCGTATTTTCATATGGCGCTTTTATTTGTTAACGTACATAGGGGAGGTGGTGGTACCGGTAAAAACATGACTTTGGCCCTGCGAAGCCCAAAAGGGCGAAGCAGACCCGGCCGGTGGAGTGTTTTTGCCGGTACCACCACCCAAATCTGGAGGATACATGAAAAACACCATAAGAAAATACGCACCTCCTATCTTTCACTGTATTAACGACTTCGGTCAAGGTTCATTGGCCGCGCTTATACCATTTTTTATTACGAACTTTGGCCTTAATTATTATCAATCGGCTTCCATTATTTTCTGTAATACCGTGGTAGCGTCTATTGCTCAGCCCATTTTGGGGTATGTAGCGGATCGATGGCGCGTGCCTTGGTTTATTCCGGTAGGCTTTACAGTGACTCTTGTGTCTATTAGTGCTATGGCGCTGGCTACGAACTATGAAATGATTCTTGCTTTGTCTCTTTTAGCCGGCGTAGGGGCAGCGTTATTCCATCCTGAGGCGGCTCTTTTGGTGAATCGCACGCAATCCCATGAAATTGGCAATGCTATGGGGCGCTTTGCAGTGGGCGGCAGTGCTGGTTTTGCCTTAGGTCCACTTATTGCTGGTGGTGTTTATGTTTTTGGGGCGCACTTCCTTTGGGTATTTACAGCCATCGCTTTACTGGGCGTATTAATGTATATCTATGCTTTCACGGATAAGGCCGATGTGACTAATGCTAGTGACTGTGAAAGCCATTCTAAATCTGTTGCTATTGGCACTAACGATTGGATGAGCTTCGGGAAGTTATTCTTTGTCATAGCCTCAAGGTCTATATTGTTTTCTGTGCTGTCTATCTTTATTCCAATTTTGTATATTACCGTTATTAATGGTGAAGCCGGTGCATCGAGCTTGGCACTTACGATGTACTTTGCCATGGGGGCTGTCCTTACCTATATGGGTGGTGCACTATCAGATAAGCTAGGCTTTCTAAAAACAGTGCGTTTAGGCAATATTATATTTTTACCATCCGTATTAGTGTTTATCTTCGTACCGAATGCATGGGGATTCTTTGGTGCCATGATACCGATGGCCTTTGGCGTTTTCTCGCAATACGGCCCAATTACCGTTCTAGGCCAAAAATACCTTGCTAAAAATGCAGGTTTTGCATCAGGCATTACATTGGGCCTTGGTATTACCTTAGGTGGTCTTGTAGCGCCTTATATTGGACATTTAGCAGATATTTACGATGTACAAACAGCATTAATGACCTTGATACCTGTTGGTGCGTTAGGATTATTAATGAGCTTCTGGTTAGAAGAACCTAAATAAAATTATTTGATTTTATGGTTCTTAATTTATTAATTTAATATAGTAAAATGTCAATAGATAAGGGGTGACCAATGGTCACCCCTTATCTATTGACTTATGATTTGCAGTGGATTATGTTGAAAATATAATGTTGTAAAGCTGATTATGTCTTTACCTAATATATGTTTTAACATATAATTAAGATAAAGATTTCTTCTAGTAAATAGGAGGAATTAAATGAAATCATTTTCTGTAATTTTTTATGAAACACCTAATGGAGAGCAACCAGCAAAGCTGTTTTTAAACGAACTTTCAGAAAAACAACGAGCTAAAACGATTAGGGATTTAAAGTTGCTTGAAACCTGTGGTAACAAATTAAGGGAACCAACTTCAAAATTTTTAGAGTCTGGAATTTATGAACTTAGAACCAAACAAGGTTCCAATATTTCTAGAATTTTATATTTTTTCTTTGTTGGTAAACGTATAGTTTTGACCAACGGTTTTGTAAAAAAGTCTATGAAAACCCCTAGAAATGCGATTGAATTGGCGTTGAAGTATAAACAAGATTATATTGAAAGGTACACATAATATGGAAACATTAGATCAATATTTAGCTGAGCAATTAAAAAATCCTAAATTTAAAAAAGAATGGGATGAGTTAGAAGATGAGTATCAGATTATTGAAAATATAGTTAAAGCACGTATTGAAGCTCATATGACGCAAACTCAATTATCTGAAGTTACAGGCATTACGCAATCAGATATAAGTAAAATTGAAAATGGGAATGGGAACCCCTCGTTGAAAACATTAAGAAAGATTGCTCATGCCTTTGGCAAGAAGTTAAAGATTGAGTTCGTGTAATCTTTATTTAGCCTTTTCGTGCTTTGCTATTATGTTGTATAATAACTATGGATTAATTTGACTTTCACATTTGGAGGACATCGATATGGCAACAAGTATGGTAATCGGCACTCAATGGGGTGACGAGGGTAAAGGTAAAATCGTTGACTGGATCGCGGAACGTGCTGACGTTGTAGTACGTAGCCAAGGCGGTAACAATGCAGGTCACACTGTTGTGGTAGATGACAAAGCATTTGCGCTTCGTTTATTGCCAAGTGGTATTTTGTACGATAATAAACAAAATATCGTTGGTACTGGCGTTGTTATTGACCCTAAGGTGTTATTACAAGAAATCGAAGGTCTTGAAAAACAAGGTAAATCCGCAAAATCCCTTCACATTTCTGACCGCGCTCATGTCATCATGCCATACCATATCGCTCTTGATATGGCCGAAGAAGCATCCAAAGGTGATGCTAAAATCGGTACAACTAAAAACGGTATCGGTCCTTGCTACGCTGATAAAATCAACCGTATTGGCATTCGTATCTGCGATTTGTACGATATGGAAACGTTTAAACAAAAATTGGCGTACAATGTTGAGTTTAAAAATAAAATGCTTACTAAGGTATATGACGCTGAACCTGTTAATTATGATGAAATCCTCGCGGATTACACTAAATATGCAGAGGCTTTGAAACCTTATGTAACAGATACAAATATCGCTGTATTGAAAGCGATTCAAGAGGACAAAAAGGTATTGTTCGAAGGCGCGCAAGCAACTATGCTCGACCTTGATCATGGTACATATCCATTCGTAACATCCTCTCATCCAATTGCTGGTGGTGCTTCTACAGGTGCGGGTGTAGGTCCTAACTATTTGAAAAATATCTTCGGCGTTGTGAAAGCTTATGCAACACGCGTTGGTGCAGGTCCATTCCCTACAGAGCTTCTTGACGAAACTGGCGAAAACCTTCGTAAACTTGGTCATGAGTTCGGTACTGTAACTGGTCGTCCTCGTCGTTGTGGTTGGTTAGACCTTATGGTTGTAAAATACGCTGCAGGTCTTAACAGCCTTGATTACTTGGCTATTACTCGTTTAGATATTCTTGATACGTTCAAAGAATTGAAAATCTGTGTAGGTTACAAATTGAATGGTAAAGACGTAGAAGGCTTCCCGGCTAACTTGAAAGATCTTGAAGCATGCGAACCTGTATATGAAACATTGCCAGGTTGGGAAACAGACATTTCCGGCATCCGTTCTTATGATGAATTGCCTGAAAATGCGCGTAAATACGTAGAACGTATTGCAGAAGTAACAGGCGTGCCTTTGGGTATCGTATCTGTTGGTCCTAATCGTAACCAAACAATCGATCTTGTTAACGTATTTTAATCTGCTGTAGCAAATTATTATAAAAAATAATAAGCGGAGATTCTTATTAGAGAATCTCCGCTTTTATGCGTATTTTCTATCTCATAAATAAATTTAATTATTCAATTAAAATATTTTAATGAGAATAAAAAGAAAAAAATAGATTTAGTTATAAAAATAGTATATAATAGTATGAAAGTAGATTGATAATTTTTGATGTATATTGAGGAGTTTTTCTTATGGTTGAAGTTTCTTATGAACGTTTGGCAACGATTTTTAAAGCGCTCAGTGATGAAACAAGATTGCATATTATAGATATGTTGTCCTGTAATGAGTTGTGTGCAGCAGATATTTTGGCAAGTTTTAATTTGTCTCAATCCACATTGAGCTACCACATGAAAATCTTAATTGATGCTGGCGTTGTAAATTCTCAACGTAATGGTCTTTGGACTCGCTATTCCATCAATGAAGATACATTTGGTGACATTTTGGAGATCATTCCACAATT
This sequence comes from Veillonella tobetsuensis, assembly GCF_002959935.1. Taxonomy (NCBI): domain Bacteria; kingdom Bacillati; phylum Bacillota; class Negativicutes; order Veillonellales; family Veillonellaceae; genus Veillonella; species Veillonella tobetsuensis. The sequence goes on along the minus strand of NZ_PPDF01000008.1, from coordinate 428,248 downwards.
GTACAAAACTAAAGACGAATGCATTTGTGCACAAATCAAATACTGCCGTCTTGATGAACACGAACAAGACGCGTAATCATGAGACGCTGGATTATGCATGTTGATATGGATGCTTTCTTTGCATCCGTAGAACAACTGGATCATCCTGAATATAAAGGCCACCCCGTTATCGTGGGTGGTCTTTCTTCGCGTGGCGTCGTAGCTACTGCATCCTATGAGGCCAGAAAATTTGGGGTCCATTCGGCTATGCCCATTTCGCGGGCGAAGAAACTTTGTCCGCACGGTATCTATGTGTATCCGAACATGGCTCGCTACAAGGAGATTTCTCAGATCATTCACAAGGTGATGGAGGAATTTACGCCCATCATCGAACCCTTGTCGCTCGATGAAGCCTTTTTGGATGTTACGGGCATCACTCATAAATTTACGGGCCCTAAGGCATTGGGCCGTGCCATTAAGGACCGTGTTTTTGAGGAAACGGGGCTCATCATTTCTGCTGGCCTGGCCCCGAATAAATTTCTTGCTAAATTGGCTTCTGATTTAGATAAGCCTGACGGTCTTGTGGTCATTCCTTATGGTAAGGAATATGAAAGCCTCGCTAATTTGCCCATTAAACGTATTTGGGGCGTCGGGCCAAGTACAGAACGGCGCCTTAAGGATGGTGGATTCTCGTTCATTAAAGATATTCAGGCTTTACCTGATGAGACCGCTTTAGTGCCTTATGTGGGTAATCAGGCGCGGCGGGTGTGGGAATTGGCTCGAGGCATTGATGAACGCCCTGTAGAAACGGATCGGCAAATACAATCAGTAGGTAATGAGGAAACCTATGAATATGATGTAGAGGATCCTGCTGTTATCGACTTAGAACTGCATTACTTTGCCAATCGTGTAGCGAAACGATTGCGTAAGTATGGCTTGATGGGGCATACCGTATCGATAAAGGTACGGTACAAGGATTTTAAAACCGTATCTCGACAGAAACGTCTTGATTCGTCCACGGATCAAGAACGTGTTATTTATGACACTTCGGTATTGTTATGGAATAAGCTGATGCGTGATGCACTCTCTACCAAGCAAGAAGAGCAAGATGTGATGGGTGCTACACCTAGGCCTAAGTTTGATAATTCTATTCTTGAAGTACCCGTTAAACCAATTCGCCTCTTAGGTGTTACCGTTAGTGGACTTTCAACAGAAGGCATTGTACAAGATGATTTATTCTCCATTGAAGCGGATGAAAAAGATGAGAAGCTTTCAATAGTGCTCGATTCATTAGCATCTAAATTCGGTGAAGGGGCTATCATGAGTGGCGCCCTTTGGCGACGTGCTCATGGAGATGGTGGAGAACGGCGAAAACGGTCGGAATTAAAGGCCGAAATTGATTTAGATACTGAAGAATAAAAATCTTTCATGAATAGAATCATTCGTGATACAATGTACGTATACAGCAATGTGTATATGCAAGAAAATATCTGCAAGAGAGGTATAAATATGAGTATATTTCGTGTGGCCATTCATTATGGCGTAAACAGCAATGGGTTTTTAGCTTATGATACAGATACAAAAACTGTGACTATAGACCTACCTGAACAAGAATGGATTGATAAGGTTCATGCATACTTAAACGAAGAACATACTATTGAGAATGCAACAGGTCTCGATACATATGAACGTGTACAAGTAAAACCTTTAGAATCCTTGGAAAACTTTAAATTAGCTCTTACACGCATGTGGGAAGCCATCGACGTACAAGTTGATTGGAGCCGCCCGGCGTAATTAAAATGAAACCCCTTCGTAGCCTATTTGTGCTATGAAGGGGTTCTCTTATTGTGGCTATCGTTTTTTTACCAAAGATTGGAGGTGGAAAATTAACTTTGTCATGAAGCGTGTATTTAAGTATTGTTAATCAAATTTTTTATTCGTTAGGTCCTGATACATGAGCTTAGCAATTTCATACTGAGGGTCGCCAGCTTGCAATTGGTGTGACGGTAGTTTAAATACAGCCTCAGCTCTTTCGTTTTTCTTGATATCGATGCCTTTTACATCGTCAGAACGGCTTATAGAAATTGTATGGGTTGTTGGATTTATGAAGTACGCATTTACATCGATGCTGAAAGCTTTGTTTTCATCTTTTCTCATGATTGTACGTAGAATCATAGCTGAAATAGCAGTAGTACCATCCTTTTCGACTAATAGCTGCTTAGATGTGTAGTCTACATAATCTGCATAGACGTAAATATCGCCAGGTTTGGCCTTATCATAATCTTGTGTATAGGCTTCTACCAAACGCAAATCGAGTTGCCTACCAAATGGTCGAGAGAATATTTCGCTTTGTAATTCGCGTGTTTCACTAACAGGTGGATAGAACGGTATAGGCGTTAAACCTTTTAGCATATCTGTTCGTGTTTCATTTTTCCGTTTAGCGCGACGTTCTGCAGTGACCTTGTCTAAACGTTGACGCTCTTTTAACATGGCCTTTTCTTGTTCTTCTTTAGATTTATAAGTTTTTACAGATACAACACGGTTACCAGACATAGTGACTGTCGAATAAATTGGTTTACCGTTAGTAGGTTTTCCCTCAGAAGCATCAAGCGTAGATTGTACTATGGCTGGTGTTGCGCTTTCAATTGAGTTTCTTAACTCTGGAATATTGGCGTAATCCATATCAACCACAGCAGTATCTGTACTTTTACTTGGCTGCGCAGGTGTAGCCCCGTACGCGGATGATATAGCTAAGACAGCTAATAGTGAACTGGTAATAATCGATTGTTTATATAGTTTCATTATACATACCTCTTTTTATAAGAACTCTTTAATACTATCAACAGCTGTATTATAGCATAGTTCTTGCGTAGATAGATTTAAAAACGATATAATAAAGTATACATGCGTCTATAGCTCAGTAGGATAGAGCAGCAGTTTCCTAAACTGCGTGTCACTGGTTCGATTCCGGTTAGGCGCACCAGTAAAATAGAAGCGGTATAAAGTGTATATACACCTTATACCGTTTTTTATTTGCCACAAACGTCCATTGAGCAGGATTTCTATATGCTGATATGGAATTTATTAATATAGTTTGATTATATGTATTTCTATTCAAGGGCTAGTTACGTCAAATATAAGGGTTATAGTAGAGGGGGTGAAAATATGGTTCTAGAAAATAAAAACTCTTTCTATTTAAATGGTGCCTTATTTCTTTCTACGATGGGCAGTACCGCGACAACGCTTGGTTTTATAACGTATATTTTTAATACGACTCACAGTGCTTTTAATACAGGAGCCATTACTATAGCTACATTATTAGTTGGTATGGTATTAGGTCCGTTTTTAGGGATTTTAGTAAAAGAAAAGGGCCTCATGTGGTCTATGGTAGTTCCTGAAATTCTTTCCGGGATGATATTATCGATTTTTATTCTTATCGATAATATTTATTTAGTCTATATCATAGCGTTTCTTATAGGATTTAATAATAAGATTTTAGGGATTGCTCGACTTTCGTTTGTACCTAATATTACTAATGATTTAGTCAAGTTCAATGCTTTACTACGAGCTATTAATCGTTGTGCAATGATAAGTGGATCTTTATTATTTAGTATTATTATTAATTACTCCTTGACCATGGTATTTGTCATTGATGCTATTACATACATTCTATCAGCATATTTACTTTACCGATTAAATAAAAGTGTAGTAGTACCAATTATTGTTGAGGTTCAAAAGACTGTTAAAGAGCGCATATATGATAAAGCTAAACTTTTAGTAAAGGGGTATAAGTTATTATTTTTAAATAAAAAGATAAATTTTATTGTGTACTTAGGCATACTAACTAGATTATTTTATATGTGTATTCCTATTATGTTATTGATTTTTATTAAGGATACATTACATTTATCTGACAGTGAGTATGGTTATACACAAACTATATCTAGATTCGCTTCCTTTATGGTTTTTGGATTGTTAGCTAAATACCTTACTATAAACTTGACTAAATCTTTTAAACCCTTGTTATTCTCTCTTTTCGCCCTATATGGAATTAGTATTTGGGGGATAGGTTATGTAACAAGCATTGAGAACCTTTATATCGTTTATAGCTTATCAGAAGTATTGCTCTTTACAGCTGTTGTTTTAGTTCATGCATATATACAGTCCGTATTTTCTCAGGATGAATTAACATTAGCAAGTGGTTCTGTTAGCACAGGATTTTCTATTGGATCCATCCTATCGATTACTATATTTACAAACTTAGCTAATATAATACCAATACATGATATATTTTATATATGTGGTTTAGGTATAGTAGTAAGTACAGTTTTTATAATGAGCATAAATAAAGTTTCTTGTCAAAATCAATATACATAATGGAGAGTCTATATGAGTTTTTACAATTGGATTCAAGAAAAATTATTCGACAATTACGAAGAGTGGCGTTTGAAGAGCCCTGATTATAATCGGAACGGTTTTAACATAGTAGGAATAGATAATACCTTACAGGCTATGCATGATGGATTTTTTATGTATATAGAATTATACCCACCTTGTGCCATCGATGGCTGCACTGCGATGAAAGCACGTGTAGGAAAAACACCGGATGCAGTAGATATATTCTTAGATATTAATGATAAAACCTATCGTATGGCAGATGTAAGTTATCCTGATGCGGTACAGATGATGCGGGCTTTTGTGAAGAAACGTCGGTTGCCTGACCGTAGCCTGTTTGTAGAAACAGTAAAAATAGATGTTAAACAAATTAAGTCAACTTTTGCAGAGTTAGCAGCGTTATTACTTGGCGATACGAAACAAGCTAAATCTTTCATGTCCAAGGTAAAGCTAACATCTATGGATGATATAGAAGATGATTGGTGGAACCTCTATGAGAAACTACAGTCTAAAGGTCGCGCTGTAGAGATATCTTTAAAAATTGAATTAGAGGATTTTCTTTATCATGTGCAGAAGTTAATACGTAACAAGTCTTTAGATACTAGCGAAAATCTAACTATTGATACAGCCGCATTTGATGACAGTCAATGTATTGGGGACTGGTGCGCACATTTTAATTCCACGTGGAAAAACCATAAGTTAGTAGGTATGGACATCGGTACAGATAGTTTAGTGCTCATGGTACTTTCAAATGAGGAATTTAAAAGAGCCCAAGAACTAGCGAAAGAATTATTACATAGAATCGATGTAGCTGAACGTTTGTGATGTAACGAAAATTATAATGTAGTGGCACGATTATAATGTGGCCGTATCTATAAAAAGGTTGTAATTCTTAACTGTAAACAATTTGCACTGTATAAATGTGATGAATAGGAGAGAATCATATGAGTGTTGTACGTCTACCAGAATATGAAGCAGAGTTTGAGCCGGAAGTATTTGAAATTTATGCATTGCCGCGTAGCGATGTGAATGGGGCTAGTCCTTATTTAGATAAGTACCATAGACCGCTGGTGTCTACCGATGCTATCCTAGATACTCGGACGGGCGTGCTTGACCGTAGTGAAGGCATTTTGACGTGGATTATTGAGGGTCTTGACGATAGATGGGGTTATTCTTTTGAGCCCCATGGGGTCTATAAATTGTTAGTTAAGAAAGCAAAACCATTAGAGGACTTGGGCTATATGCGTCCTTCTTGGAATAATCGCTATTATGTGCTTGAGGTGTTAGAGGAACATGCTAAATATAGCGAGTTAGAGGCGTTGTCAGCTTATTTGAAAACCCCTAAATACCTTCATACTGACAGGGGTGACTTCCTGTTAAATCGTGAGTATCAATATTACACAGCGAGAATTGATGATTATGCTTTCACCCTTGATGTAGACGAGGGTTCTGATGAAAGCTGTACCGTAGCGTTATCGGCTTTCAATACAATCGACAATTTCAAAGTATTTGAACAACGAATTAGTACCTATATTAGTGAGACCTTATTAGATCTTGCTAATGATTGGCTCGACAATGATGACCAAGATCCGATTACGGCAGAAATATTTGCCAAGCGTATTACTATGGGCGAATTGGCGTTTCGTAATGATGGCACCATAGAGGTCTATTATGACGATGACGATATTTTCTGGGGACACTGCATCATAGCCAATATTGATGCGGATGGGAACCCTGTTAGTGCGGATATTGCAGGATAATAAACTAGTGGAGTGTGGCGAACTAGTGGGGTATCATAATGATAAAATCTGAATTAATGACATTATGGAACGTTAAAAGCTGGGCAGTAGAACCGTATGGCGTTTATTTCGTATCTCGACGATTGGGCACTAATCGACTAGAGAATGTAGGACAAGCCTTTCAAAAACTTAATGTTAGTTGCACCAATTATACTGAGGCTGAGGTGCTTTCACTACCAATGTGGGAGCAATTATATGTTCAATTAGATAAATTAGACCAATTAGCACAGGAAATCATACAAAAGGAGATGCCTCCAGATGAGCCTGTGGTGCTAACACTAACAGATATTATGTTAGATACATCCGGCTGCTATGGAGCATTTGCACTAGGTTATGATATGGGCGAATCGACCGCGGGACAACTATATGTATTAGTATCTTTTGATAAAAATTTTACGGCTCGACAAGATGTTATATATGAAACGCTCTAGAGTACTTGTTAGCAATGGAGCTGTTTGTATAGCTGAGCTAAGCTGAGAGTCTATTGGATGTTAGTATGGCAAGGCTTAACTATCAATATAAATAATAAACAGGAGAGAGACGATGGAAAATCTGTATAAAGAATTAAGAAGCTTTTTTGCCAATGATATGGATCTAAATGATTTATTTGATTCCGAAGCTATCATCTGGATTGACTGGCGCGAGTATGACGAAGATGTGGTGAACTATTTCAATGATATGATGGCTGAGCCTATCGATATTCAAACCGTTAGTAATGGCAAGCCCTATGGTGACGATATTGTGCTAAAAAAGGGCGATAAAGAGCTGCAAATTCCTTACGGTGATGAGCAAGATCGAGATGTGACCATCAAATATTTCAACGATTTCGTTCAGCCTGATTATGAGGTGCGTTGGTTTGCTGAAAGTCTTGGAAACGATACGCTCGGCTTTACCGTGCTTTCAGTGTCAGAATGGGCCAAATTAGATGATGAATTTGGGGCGGATACGGTTCGCTATTATTTTGAACCTATCGATTTTGAAAGCGACATGTTTAATCTCGGCATGGATGAAGTCTTTGCGTTGCTTGCGTTACGAGAAAATAGTGAAGGCGTTAATACTCAATTTAGTACACAATTAGACTGGATTAGAATCATAAATAAAGAAAAGACCTTGGCTGAACAAAAAGAGTACGGACAAATTGACTTAAAACAATATATGGTTGCTAAAAAAGAACTGCAACAGATTAAGGATGAATTTATAGCGACTCACGGTGAGATGGAATAAGAGCTGTTGTCTTAAAGGAGATGTTTATGGCAATTGATGGTGTAAAAATCATAGATAGTGATGATGGCCATGATATTTATAATGCCATTGTTGAGCGGTATAAGGATGGCGTCAGTATTGATACCATAATTTCTGAGATTTTAAATGAGGAACAAAACTTTTGTACTGATGAGTTTTACACAGAAATTTATTGGACTGCGGTGGCCTATTCGTTGTGGAAGATAGGGCATCTACCAGATAATGTTAAAGAGAAAGCATTAGATATAATCGCTCAGGGCCCTCATGAGTTTTGGCTAGAAATCGATGGTAAGGCCCCTGAACAGCGTCAAAAGGTATTGGATAAGTTAGCCGTACAGCTACAAAGTGAAAATCCAAAGCCGTTTAAGGTTCGTAAATCTAAAACGAAGAGAGAACCTCATTTTAAGATGGGCGACGTATTAGCTGTTAAGTTTGAAAACGAGTATGGAGCTATATTCGTCTCTGACGTGGATCAAACACCGCGGAAAATCGAATATCATTTAGCCTGTACGCGACTTTTACAAGAAGAAAAACCAACAATGGAAGAGTTTCTAAACAGCAAAATCGCATGCCGGAAAGATAATACAAATCTTGCTATCGATACAGACTGTTGGTTCAATCATAAAGACTTAGGTATGTTGCTAGATGATTTGGAAGTCATCGGAACCGTTGAACTCTATCCGTGTAAACTATGGAAACTAGCACCAGCAGGTACGTTGGAGGATATCTATGAGGAGATTACAGATAATCCTAGGGTTGGAAAACTGCGTCTCGTAGATACTTATGAACTGGTGAAAGAGGTTATTGAGAAATTATAAAGATAGATACATGAAAATGTAATTATAAAGGTATAACTAAAATGGATACAGCAATTCAAACATATATAGAAACTGTACAAGTCAACGATATACCGTGGCATCGGTTAACGACCACCTACGGACGTGCCACAGATTTCCCTGAGGCGCTTGATGTGTTGTGGAACATGGAAAGCATTGAAACTGTTGATGCGGCTGGTGAGGCGTTAGAACTCAATATTGAGCACCAATCAACGTTGTGGCATGCGACACCATTCGCGATGATTTTCTTGCTTCGTATTTTTAAGAAAGCTCAAGAAGCGAGCGCTCATAATGCGGTAGCGCAGTATTTAGCAGAACAATTGGTTGAGTTGTTTACTGTGATTGCTGAGTGCATTCGAGATGGTCTTATGCTAGAGCATGCAGATCCATTGCCGAACTTTGAGGCTATGCTCAACGAAGAATACCTTTGGTCTGAAGAATATGATGAAGACGAAGACGTTCTTAGATTTGAGGAAGATGACGTATTCCCTGATGATTTATTCTTTAGTTTTTATTATTACTCCCTGCAAGTACTTTTGTTAGCTATTCCGCTATTAGATACATCTGATGAAGGAGAGGCTAAATTGCTAGAATTAATTTCTGCTAATAGGAGCGTGTAAGATGGACTATTTAGATATATTGCGAAATGATGCTAAGTTAGCTGAAGATTTTGATACACTATTCGATTTTCGATTGTTAGATGCGCTGGAGGAACGTGATACGGCTGAAGGTCGCTGCACATTCTCTTTGCCGGGTATGGCATTTGCTGTAGATGGTACTGGCGGTGAATATCATCTATTGGAGGACGGAGCTATTGGTTATTGGAGTAGCGAGGGTGCCGCCGGTCGTTTGGCTGAAAGTATGGATGATTTGTTTCATTTGATTATTTTTAGTATTTGTTGGCATGATTACTGTGACTCAAGTAAGTATTCTAATGCGGCAACACTCGAAGAATATGGTCAGAATAAGCAGCTAGATATTATGTCCTATTCGCCGATGGAACTTTGGGAACCCATTGCGAATGCTTTTAACATGTCCATGGAGATAAAATTGACTCCTATTTTACAGAAATTCTATGATGCGGCACATCGTGTACCGGTATATACTTGCTATTTTCATGAAGATGATGGAAGCGTTACAGAATCGGAAAATTTATTTTTCTAATGTTTAGAAGAGTTTATGAAAGGATTTAATTATGGGACTAATTGCTAATTATAGCTGTTTAAGCGATGTAAATTTAAAAGAGCTTAAAGCCATGGGCTCAGAAGAAGAGGAAATTCTTGAAAGTGTTGAAGAGTGGAATGACGACGATGAATTATTACTTGATATCGACAAGATGTGGGATGTCCTTCATTTCGTGCTTACTGGTGTGAGTACTGATCATAAAGACGATAAAAATCCTCTTAGCCAAGCGGTACTAGGCGTAATGGCTGTTGAGGATATATCAGACTATGTAGCATATACAGAACACAATCATTTAGCCAATATCGTGGCGGCCTTAGAACAGTTTGATATGGAAGAAGCCCTTGAATCTTTTGATATGAAAGCCTGCAAAGAGGCAGAATTATATCCAGATATCTGGGACTATGAAGAGGAAGAGGAAGAAATCAAAGATGAAATTCTTCATGATTTCGAGCAAATGAAACGATTCTATAAACAAGTGCTCGAAGCTAACGGGCATGTGCTTGTATCGATTTGCTAAGGTCGTTAAAATTTGTTGGCTATGGATCTAGTTATAGCCAAACTGATTATGCGACTGGCGAAGAAGAGGAATTGTAACATGGCAGTGTTAACAGAAAAGCAAATTAAATATGGCTTTGACTACTATCATAAGGATGACGCACGGCCTAAATCTGTGGTAGAGGTCTCTGAATATGATGGTGAAGACAAGCTGATGATTAACTGCACTCAGCTAGATGCGCCTTATTCTGCTAAAGATAAGAAACGCATTTTACAGGAGTGGTGTGATTTTTTAGTTGAACATCCAGATACTTTTACAGAACTCATGTTTTGTACAAGAATGCCACAGGACTTATTTGATGCGGTGTGTGCCCAACGGAGACTCAAAAAATTACATATAAAATGGGGCGTTTATCCAGATATTTCAAAATTAGAGAACTTACAAGAACTAGAATATCTACACATTGGGTCCGGAAGAAGTGTATCGACCTTAGAGCCTATTTCAAGATTAGTAAATTTAGTAGCTCTGTCGATTGAAAACTTTCAACAAATTGATGATTATGCGCTATTAGCTAATCTAAAACATCTTGAAAGTCTTGCCTTAGAAGGTGACTTCGCAGCGCCTAAAATTCTTAAGGTTCAATCATTAGAATTTTTACGCCATATGAAACAGTTGCGCTTTTTTAGTTTTTTAACGGCAAAGGTGATAGATAAAGACTACTCTCCTGTTTTAGAACTCAATAATTTAGAACATCTTACGTTAAAATCTTGTAAAGAGGTTAAGCAGTTGTATCCTCAATTCGTTAAACTACCAAAATTAAAATATGGTACAGTCTTAGAACGACCAGAATTATATGAGAAATAAGACCTGAGTATAGGTTATAAGTTATAGTTTATAAGACATAAAAGGAAATAATTATAATGGATAAAGCGCGTAAAAAGGAATTACTAAAGGCTTATGCTAATGAGCAAAAGCAATCTTTTAAAGATAGTCTGCCTATGGATGAAGAGTTGTTTTGGAATCTCTTTGACTATGTAGACGAGAAATTAGAGGCAAATGATGGTTGCGATCATAGTCTGACTTTCACAAGAGAATTTTTGGAGAAACAAAAGGTAGATGTAGAAAGCGTACTAGACTGGATCGTTAACGAAGGTGGCGGTTGTGACTGTGAGGTTCTCTATAATGTAGAGGAACGATTTGAGGAGTACGCTTAACTGTATTTTAAATAGTTAATTCCTTGTATTTGCAGGTGTTACCGTAAAAGTATATAGTATAGGCATGTGATGTAATTATTCACATGTCTATATTTTTATAAGGAGGACGCTATGCAACACGTTCAAACCCGCAGTACTACATCTGCGTTAGTACTCACAGCCGTATTGATTGCCCTCGCAACACTGTTTACCATGTACACAAAAATTCCAGTACCTGGCATTCGCGGCTATTTCAATGTTGGAGATGTCGTTATTATGACATCCGCTTTATTATTAGGTCGAAAATATGGCGCCTATATTGGTGCCATCGGACCAGCGCTAGCTGATTTGTTCCTCGGCTACGCAGTCTTTGTACCAATCACCTTTGTGGTGAAAGGCATTGAAGGCTATCTTGTCGGTACTGTTTATAACAATAAGACAACTACCTCTGCCTTAGCGGCAACTATCGTAGGTGGCATTATCATCGTAGTAGGCTACTTCATCGCCGAATACTTCGTATTTGATCCAGGCGTAGCCATTGCTGGTGTTTTGACTAATACCATTCAAGCCGTTATGAGCGTTATTATTAGCATGATACTCTATGCGATTTTGCGTAAACGATTGGGATAGGATTGTAGATGTTTAGTTGATTTGGTATAGAACAATAAAGGGAGACTTCGTTGTGAGTCTCCCTTTTGTAGTTATTAATGACCCTTCGTTACCAACAGATAGCTGAAAACGAAAGGCCATTTCTACATGTTTTATAATGTTTTGGGATGAGCCTGACGGAACCACTCGTTGGCTATCTATTTATAAATTATAGAGGGATTGTTATATATAGTCAACTTGAACCAGATAAGTAAATATGACATCATTGTAAATTGATTGGCATTTGGACTGAATGGACATATTTTATCGGTTTTGTTAATATAAAAGCTGATAGTATTTTTATGTTGTGTGGTATGATTGGTGAAATTTTATGGTTAAAGCTTTATGCTTATTTTTATTGATAGTTGTTTTGAGTCCCATTAATGCCTTTGCATATGATGGGAAGGCTATGATGGATATAGAACGTTCTTTTAATGATCAAATAACATCTCAGTTACAGGTTCCTGTTAAAGTACTTAGAATAAAGATTGATAGAGATTATACTTTTGAGTTACAGATAAAAACAGATATTAAAGGGCGTATTACTTCTGTTGAGTTAGAGCCGAATGAGCATACCTTTAATGATGAGATATATTTAGAGTTAGTACAGTCTGCAAAGAATACTGTTTGGAATATAGGTTATATTGATGTTAAAGAAGAAGTTGTTATTTATGTTCCTTTTCATTTTGAAATATCCGCTAAGGACGATGTAAATTGACAGTCACTAAAATTCAGACTATACTATAAGTATAAAAGAGCCAGTTAACGTGTTCTAGGCGTTAGGCTCATCAAAGAAACATGAATTTGATAAACCTAACGTGTCTAAGTATTGCCGTACTTAGTCTTAAACGTTAGGTTTATCTTATTTTGTAACTATTTACTAGTTACTTTTTAAGAATTAACACTACGAGGGTAGCGAATAAAATCATTAATGATAATGCTTCGTATACAGTCATAATGCCACCTCCCTCAAAAGACGGAGATGAACCTAACTCACGTTAATGGCTCTTTCGTTATTAGTATATATCGAAATTTGAATATTGAGAAATACAGATGAATTTCGTACAACTTTAGGTTGCATAAGCACTAATCTAGATTAGAGAATATATTTATTTATATGGTATAATACTTTCATTATGTAGTGAAAAAAGGAGATCTAAATGGCAAATTTACCTAACTGCCCTAAGTGCGGCGACGAATACACATACGAAGACGGTCATATGTTTATCTGCCCTATGTGTGGCAATGAATGGACAGCGGCTGACGCACAAGCTGCAGCTGAAGCAGGTATCATTCGTGATGCTAATGGCAACGAGCTAGCTGATGGCGATACAGTTGTTGTTGTAAAAGACCTTAAAGTAAAAGGTGCGGGCATCTTGAAACAAGGTACGCGTGTTAAAAACATTCGCCTCATTACTGGTGCTAGTGATGGCCATGATATCGATTGCAAAATCGATGGTTTTGGTGCGATGGCATTAAAATCCGAAATGGTTAAGAAAATCTAACTATGAATAAATCCCTACTGATTATGCATCGGTAGGGATTTTTTCGTGGTATAATTAAAGTGTAATGTGTTATGTAGGTTGTATGATTGAGAGGAGTAACTATGATATCTCAAGAGGAATTAAAAAAATTTACATATGATCTCTTAGAAAAACGAGGGGTTACGATTCAAGCGATTGCCGACATTGTGATGAGTATCCAACAACCTTACATCCCTGATCTGACGATGGACGAATGTTTAGAAAGCGTGCAGGCAGTCCTTGAAAAACGGGAAACGCAGAATGCAATTATTACGGGCATAGAATTAGATATATTAGCGGAACAAAAGAAATTGTCTGAGCCACTGCAAAGCTTTATGACGCGTGACGAGGCCTTGTTTGGTATTGATGAAATCCTCGCCTTATCTGTTGTTAATCTCTACGGATCCATTGGTTTCACGAACTATGGTTATATTGATAAGGTAAAACCGGGCATTGTTAGAAATCTTGATAGCCAAGTTGATGGTCATTGTAATACATTTCTTGATGATTTAGTTGGTGCCGTGGCGGCAGCTGCAGCAGGGCGCATTGCCCATAATACGCCGAATCGGGTGCACCATGTCGTTGTGGAGGGATAGAACATGAACGTTTTAGTCGTAATTGATATGCAACATGATTTTGTGGACGGTACTCTTGGTTCTCCAGAGGCTCAGGCCATCGTGGATAATGTACGTCAAAAAATTGCATCCTTTGATGGACCTGTTATTTTTACACGAGATACTCACGATACTAATTATCTTGAAAGCCAAGAAGGTCAGCACTTACCTGTGCCACATTGTGTGAAAGATACGATTGGTTGGCAAATTATGGATGGTTTAGTTGAAGCAGCAGAAGAACGTAATACCATCTATCCTCATATGATTATAGATAAACCGAATTTTGGTTCCTTTGAATTGGTAACGCGACTACAAGGTATGCATACCGCTGAACCTCTTGAAAGTATAACTTTAGTAGGTCTTTGTACTGATATTTGCGTTGTAGCTAATGCGTTACTATTAAAAACTGGATTACCAGAGGTTCCCATTCATGTAGATTCAAAGTGTTGTGCTGGGGTTACACCAGAGTCTCATGAAGCAGCATTGGCTACGATGAAAATGTGTCAGTGTGTTATTGATTAATAAAAAATTTCCTTTCCATTGCCAGTAAAGGGTGTCGATCATATACTATCGATACCCTTTTTCTTGTGTACAAAGCTAAATGGTTTTATTCAATAGGAGTGTATATATTGACGATTTTCTATATAGATAGTACAATATATAAAGAATGATAATTCATATCAATTAAAATCATACATGAATATATTGCTTGTTGATGAGCATGTATTTGGATGTAATTAATTGATTCTATAATACTGATGCAGGTGCATCGAATTGCTTTCACAAAAACGATATATAGTTTTAACATCGTTTGTGCCCTAATTACAAGGAGGACTATTATGAAACCTTTCGAACTCGCACCATTACCGTATGCTTACGATTATCTTGAACCTGTTATAGATGTAGAAACAATGAAATTGCATCATGACAAGCATCATCAAGCTTATGTTAATAATTTGAATGCTGCTATCGCGAAATACCCTGATCTTCCATATGGTTGTGTAGACTGCATCCTTGGCGACATTGCTAATGTGCCAGAGGACATCCGCCAAGCGGTTATCAACAATGGTGGGGGTCATAAGAACCACACTATGTTCTGGGAAATCATGACAAAACCAGATACGTCTAAATTGGAAGGCCCTTTGAAAGAGGCTATCAATGCTGATTTAGGTGGCTATGATGCTTTTGTTGAAAGCTTTTCTAATGCTGCAGCAACACGCTTTGGATCTGGTTGGGCATGGCTTGTTGCCAACAAGAACGGAAAATTAGAAGTAACATCTACTGCGAACCAAGACAATCCTTTGTTAGAAGGTAAAACAGCCATTCTTTGCTTGGATGTGTGGGAACATGCATATTACTTGCATTACCAAAACCGTCGTCCAGACTATATCAAGGAATTCTTCCGCGTTATTAACTGGGATAAAGTATCTGAAAACTACGAAAAAGCATTGAAACCTCATCATCAATAAGATAGCTTTAAATCCTCTCAAAACTAGATATATGTTAATAGATAACGGATAGTTGATATATTCCCCTCCATACTTGACTGGGGATGTATCATCTATCCATTATTTATATATAAAAATGTTGATATTTTTAGAAAGAACTTTCAAAAGTATAGCCATGGATACAGATTTTCTAATCGATATCGTTTATCATAGTGTCATAGGTTATGTTAGACAAACCTTTCACAGTATATATTGCCTTGTATACACAGTGGTACGTATAGAGGGCTACTCACATAAGTAATACACAATATTTTTGACACGAGGGGATTAAAATGGAAAAGAAATTAGATTTGTCCAAATCCGTATATGATTTGGTAAAAGAATATCCTGAAGTAATAGATATTATGAAGAGTTTAGGGTTCAGCGAAATTACAAATAAGGTGATGTTGAACTCTGTTGGTAAAATCATGACTATCCCAAAAGGGGCTAAAATGAAAGGCGTATCCATGATCGATATCGTAGGCGCTTTCATGAAAGCTGGTTTTACCTTGGAAGGTGAAATGCCAAATTTACATGGTGATGAGGCATCTGTTAAGGATGCTCCTACAGAGGCAGCTGCTACTCACACAGAGGCATCTAATGCTAATGACAATGCAGAAGCTAATGCTACTAAAAAAGTAGAAGCTAATGCAGAGAATACTGTTACAGATAGCGAACGTGTAGAACAATTGAAAGGTTTCTTGAAACGGTTAGGTACTGGTGAAGAGCTTGGTGCTGTTCGTGAAGATTTTGCGAGTCAGTTTAAACATGTTGAGGCTAGTGAAATCATGAAAGCCGAACAAGGTCTTATGCGTGAAGGTACACCTTTAGAAGAGGTACAACAATTATGTGACCTTCACTCTGCATTGTTCCATGGTTCTACCATCCATGAACAAATGGATGCGGAACATGCTAAGGTTGAGGCTGTGCTTGAGGCGCAAGAAAAGAGCCAAAGCGTAGTGACCCTCATTGAAACTGTAGGTCATCCGCTCAACCGATTGACAGAAGAAAACAAAGCTCTCGATACGTTAATTGAGTCTCTTAAGACTAAGGTGGCGAATCAGTCTATAACTTTAGAGGATGTGAATGCAGTACGCCAAGTATCTATTCACTATGCTAAAAAAGGTGACCTTCTATATCCGCACTTAAAAGTGGCCTATGATATTTCTGGGCCATCCATGGTTATGTGGACTGTGGACGGCGATATTCGCGATACATTTGGTCGACTAGCTAAGTCTGCTACCTTTACGGAATCTTGGTATGAAGCCTTTGATGCGGTCCTAACCCGTGCACAAGAGATGATTTACAAGGAACAAAATATCCTATTCCCACTTTGTGCGGAAAACTTTACAGCTCAAGAATGGTACCAAATTTACAAAGATACCGCACAGTATGAAGAAATCTTTGGCGTAGAACGCGTTGTTTGGACAGAGGCAGAACTTGCTTTGGCTGATAGTCATGCACCAGCCAGTGCAACAGATAACACCATTGCTCTTATCGGTGGTAGCATGACCCTAGAGCAACTAGATGCTATGCTCAATACAATGCCAATGGAGGTAACCTTCGTTGACCATGAAGATATTAACCGTTATTTCAACGATGGTGAAAAGGTATTCAAACGTCCTACTACAGCAATTGGCCGGGACGTGTATTCCTGTCATCCGCCAAAGGTAGAACCAATTGTACGCGGTATCATTGATTCTTTCCGTAAAGGTGACCGCGATAATGTGGCCGTATGGCTTGAAAAACAAGGCCGTCCATTCTATGTAAACTACATGGCTGTTCGTGACCAACATAATAACTATATTGGTACATTAGAACTCGTACAAGACATGCAATTTGCAAAGGATCATTTCGCTAGATCTAAATAAGAAAATTATATAATCTGACCATATACAAAAAAGCTGCTCTAGGACTGATACTAGAGCAGCTTTTTATATGGGAAGTAGATTTTTTATAGATTACATAGGGCTAAGGTTGTATATGTTCAATGATGCTATGTGTAGCTACCTTAATATTGGTTAAACTTGTTGCTAAGTTTAGACGCACAAAGGTGGCGTAGCTTTCACCACCAAACCATTCGCCAAAGCTAGGGGCAATGCGGCATTGGTTTTCAAATACATCGTGCATATGGTCAGCCATTACGTAGGCGCCAAAATCTATCCATGCCAAATAGGTGCCATTCATAGGGCTAATGCGTAGCTTAGGAAGGGCAGATAGTAGCTCACGACATAGATAGTCGTAGTTTTCACGAATGACTGTGAGTGCAGCGTTGAGCCAAGTCTCGGCTTCTGGATGGGTGTAGGCCGCCGTGATAGCCGTTTCTGCGATAACGTCCGAGTCTGTATGGTATACAAGTGCTTTATATGCATTGTATTGGCTCCGTAATTCATCGTTAGGGACGATGACCTCCGCATGGTGTAGACTGGCCATATTGAACGATTTTGATACAGAGGACATGGTTATCATATTATCCGCATAGGCTCCGTTAGATACGGATAAGGCTGACCTAAATGGAATAGGGCCTGTGATAAGGTCTTGATGAATCTCGTCGCTGATGATGAGTACATCGTGGCGTTTACAGATGCTAAATAATTGGGCCATTTCTGCTTCGGTCCATACGTGACCTACTGGATTATGCGGATTACAGTGAATAAATAGCTTCACATCTCGTTGTATGATGGTGGATTCGAATGCGTCGTAATCAACAGTGTATCGATTGTCCGTGGTACGCCTCATAGCTATTGGAACAATATGGCGCTGTGCATCGCTAGTGCTCGTATCAAAGGCACCGTATACAGGACTTAGAACGGCAATGGCATCATTTGGTTTTGTGAAAGCCCCAATACTCCACATAATGCCTGTAATGACATTTGGAGCGCTGGTGAGCCAGTCCTTAGACAAATTACAATTATGGCGACATTTGTACCAATTGATGACCGCATCTAAGTAATTAGGATTTGTCATGGTATAGCCTAAAGGCATTGTTTTCACATAGTTTGCAATCGCCTCTTGTAGGCATGGTGGCGTCATGAAATCCATGTCTGCCACCCACAGTGGTAATAGGTCGGTGCGACTAAATTTTAAGTGCTCACCATCCCACTTGCGGGAATGCGTACCGCGTCGGTTTATATAGTATGTTTTGGTAAAGTCTGTTGTGTTCATGGTAATACCTCATTTGTTGTATTGTATGTATGTATTATAGCAATAAATGTATATAAAATAAGCATATTGTAGCTCAGCTTCTTGACGGAGTTCGCTTTCACAATTTAAAATGTACTATAGAATAGTGTGTGTCTCACCAGTGACCACACTCATATCGAATGGTTACAAATGATAAATTCTTGGCCGTATATAGTGGGCGATGTTCATATGTGAGTTTGCTTCATCGAACTATGCCGCTATATGGAAAGGCTAATATAAGTATAGTACTGGATCCTGTTAAGGAGGCATGTGCCATGAGTAATGAATTGAAACCCCTTCACTTTGATGCGGATTACACGATGGAGGAGGCGCTCGCTGAGGCGAAACGCTGTCTAAACTGTCCAAAACCTTTGTGCCGTATGGGCTGTCCTATTGAAAACGAAATTCCTCGTTTTATCCAAGCCATCGCGCACGGTAACTTTGGTTTAGCCAACGATATCTTGGCGGAACGTACAAACTTGCCAGCTATCTGTGGTCGCGTGTGCCCTCGTGAAAATCAATGCGAAGGTAACTGTATCATGAATAAGGCTAAGAAACCGCCTATCAACATCGGCAAATTGGAACGTTTTGCTGCTGATTTTGAAAGCATCAATGAATTGCGCAAACCTAAGAAAATTAAACAAGATCTTGGCAGAGTAGCTGTTGTTGGTTCTGGCCCTGCGGGCTTATCCGTTGCAGGTGACGTAGCGAAACTAGGTTATGATGTAACCGTATTTGAAGGTCAATCCGAACCAGGTGGCGTATTATTATTCGGTATCCCAGAATTCCGTTTGTCTAAATCCGTTGTACGTCGTGAAATCGCTCGTCTTAAAGGTTTAGGTGTTAAATTCGTATGTAATACATTTATCGGTCAAGACAAATCTCTAGATGATTTATTCGCCGAAGGATTTGATACTATCTTCATCGGTACTGGTACGCATATTCCTCAAGAAGTACGCATGGAAAATGATCAAATTACAGGCGTATTCCAAGCGATGTACCTCTTAACTAATGTACAACTTGTAGAGAATGGCGAACTTGAAAAAAATGCGATTCCTGTGAAAAAAGGGGACCGCGTTGTTATCATCGGCGGCGGTAACGTAGCGATGGATGCGGCTCGTACATGTGTACGTTTAGGCTGTGAATCTGTCACTGTAGCATACCGTCGTAGCCAAGAGCAAATGCCTGCATTATTATCCGAATACGAAGAAGCTCGTGCTGAAGGCGTTCAATTCCAATGGTTCGCATCTCCAGTGGGCGTAGAAGGTACAGATAAGGTAGAAGGCTTTAAATACGAAGTGATGGCTCTTAATGAAGATGGTGCTGGTATCCATGGTACAGGTAAATACCAAGTTATGCCTGTAGATAAAATCATCATCGCTGCTGGTCATAAACCTAATGCACGCCTTGTTGGTGAAGGCAATAACCTCCGTGTTGATGAAAAAGGTTATATTCTTACATCCGAAGAACCGTACGGCATGACGAGCCGTGAAGGCGTATTCGCCGGTGGCGACGTAGTGCATAAACCAGCCACTGTAGTACTTGCTATGCGCGAAGCTAAAAAAGCCGTTGATGGCATGGTTAAATACATGGAAATCAAACGTGCTATGACCATTGCAGAAGCGAATAAATAAGAAAATAATGTACAAGAATATACTTGTATGAGTGTATGTTTATGCGACCATAACATAATATGAATAATAATCCCTTGTGATATGAATGTATTGCAAGGGATTTGTTTTTATATGTCATCACTAATCAAGTTATTGTGGTCCCCTATAAAAATTTGCCGTATGTTGAGGTCAAAGATTTGCTATTGTTGTGAGTGGAAGGTGAGATTTCTATGACGTTTGACATCGTATGTAGTGAAGCACAGTCAGAAAAGGCTATCCAACACTTAGGCGTTCTCATTCTATTATGGCGCCGGCATTTTCAGATGACTCAACAAGAATTAGCAAGACGAACTGGATTACTGCAGTCTTATATCAGTGGATTGGAGAAGGGGAATGTTGATCCTCGTATGTCCACACTGTGTAGAGTAATCAGTGGCTTTGAAAATATGACACTTGATACCTTTTTCGCGGGACCTAATGTGGGGTTTATTGATTTTCACGCCATAGAACACAGACATATGGAATTTCATTGATGCGTATCTTGGAGGACTAATCTAGATATTACTATTGATATACTACAAAGAAACGGGGCACATATTACAGAGTGCCCCGTTTCTTTATTTAAAATCCTAAATCCTCATTGATGATAATAACCTCCATGGTTTGCATGTTGCGCATTTTCTTGTAATAAATCGTTAAGGCGTTACAAATCCTGTCAGGCGAACCACAGTCATAGCATTTTTCTTCTAGCTTGGCACAAGGATTGAGGGAACTTTTTTTATTTTTTTTGCTGTTCAGAGGTGCCGCCACATTGCGTGCTCGGTAAATAGCCGAGGCTAAGTCAGGCGTAATTTTGTTACGTCCCAGTACGAAAAAGACCTCTTGCGATCCAAATAGAGAGGCTGCTACACGATTACCGGTGCCATCGATATTGACCATTTCACCCGTTTGAGCCAAGGCGTTAACAGATGTGAGGAATACTTCGCGGCCCATGGTGCGTAATGCGGTGTCCCGGAAACTTTCACCAGGTAAAGGTCGCTGTATATCTGTTATGTCCTTGTTGACCTCGGATAAGGCATCATGAACCTTGAGCTCCATTAGAGTGCGGGAATCGCCAATGGCTACGCTCTTATCTTGAATACGAGATTGTAAATAATTGACAGCTTCAACGCCTGTTTCGAAATAGTTGACCACAAATTTATTGCGCTCCAAAGCCTTGATGGTTTTCTCTATATCAATAGGAGTATCGTTGAGTTGAGGATTGATAACTGCGTTGATTGTTGTTTCTGTATTGGCCATGAGTCCTCCTAATAATATATTAGTAGAAATCTTTCTGCTGCTATTGTAGCAAGAATGATTGAGTTAGATAGTTTTATTAATACTATTGTATCGTTTATATGGATGGCATTCAATATAATGAAATCCAAAATGATTGTTAAAAATTAGAAAAGTTGGAATGGATTTCAACTTTCAACAAAAAGGAATAGAATTAGGAATGATAGGCTAACAAATAAATTTTACTTTTATCAATAGGTTGAATTTGCTATAATAATAGTATTGATATGGCATAATGCCAATGTTAAGGAGGCAAAAATCGTGGATTTAATTCAAAAATTAAAAGACCAAGTAAAACCATTAGGTAAAAAAATCGTGTTGCCAGAGTACCAAGACGAACGCGTTTTGGTAGCTACTGAAACTATTTTAAAAGAAGGTTTCTGCACACCTGTATTAGTAGGTAATCCTGCTGAAATCGCTGAAGCTGCTAAAGCTGCTGGCGTATCCGTCGAAGGTGCTGAAATCATCGATCCAGCTAACTACGCTCGTTACCAAGAAATGGTTGATACATTCGTAGAATTGCGCGCTAAAAAAGGTATGACTCCTGAAAAAGCTGACGCAACTATGAAAGGCGACTGCTTATTCTTCGGCGCTATGCTTGTTCGTCTTGGCGCAGTAGACGGCATGGTTGCTGGTTCCGCAACTCCAACTGCATCCGTATTGCGTGCTGCATTACAAGTTGTAGGTACTAAACCAGGCCTTAAAACTGTATCTTCCACAATGATTATGTTCACAAATAAAAAAGAATATGGTGATGATGGCGTACTCATCTTCTCCGACTGTGGCGTATTGCCTAACCCAACTAGCGAACAATTAGCTGATATTGCAGAATCCACTGTAGAAAAAGCTCGCAAAATTGTTGGTATGGCTGATCCTCGCGTATCCATGTTGTCCTTCTCCACTAAAGGTTCCGCTTCCACTCCAGAAGTAGACAAAGTAGTAGAAGCTGTTAACATTTTGAAAGAACGTAATGTAGACTTCAAATTCGACGGCGAATTACAATTGGACGCTTCCATCGTTCCTTCCGTAGCAGAAAAGAAAGCTCCTGGCTCTCATGTGGCTGGTAAAGCTAACATTTTGATCTTCCCTGATCTTCAATCTGCTAACATTGGTTACAAATTAGTTCAACGTTTCGCTGGCGCTGACGCTATTGGTCCATTGATTCAAGGTTTGGCTAAACCTATCCATGACCTTTCTCGTGGCTGCTCTGCTCAAGACGTTGTAGACGTTGCGGCTATCGCTGCTGTTGAAAGTATCTAATTTCAACTTCATTTGATACGTTTCAATGACATATTAAAAAGCTGATTCTTCGGAATCAGCTTTTTTGTTTAGGCAAATGGCTTCAAATAGTGTATTATTAAATTATCTAGAATAA
The DNA here is from genome assembly GCF_002959935.1 of Veillonella tobetsuensis. Taxonomy (NCBI): domain Bacteria; kingdom Bacillati; phylum Bacillota; class Negativicutes; order Veillonellales; family Veillonellaceae; genus Veillonella; species Veillonella tobetsuensis. Next base: position 405,345 of record NZ_PPDF01000008.1, on the reverse strand, counting down.
TACTAATCTTGATGTATTATTTATGACACATGGCATTAATATCTGCAAATGATGTTGTACTTTAAAGCGTAAAAGGAGAGAACTATGATTTCTGTATTCGACACACATCCCGTTGTTTTTGAAAGCAATGATCGTACTTTAATAATTAGTTACAATGGTGTGCTCTGTAAAGATGCTAATGGTACGGTTATAACTGATATTGATTTTGAAGATGTAAATGAGCTATATCTTACAAGATATCTAAATTCAAATAGTAACTATACGATTATGTTTAGAGACCATAATTGGAAAAATATAGAAGGCCAAGATTTAGATACGGACCGCACAGAATCTAATACTGGTCACAACATTCGTGAAACAAAAGCAATTATTGCTGCCTTTGCTCGCCATAAATTGACAGCGGAATTCCCTGCAAATTTAGATACCCTTCAATTGCCACTTGATTACTCCTACATGGGGAAACGAGAAATCACCATTAAAAATGGTGTTATCTCAAATGGTAAGATTGATATCCCTATTAATGAAATTCGCCGCGTAATATGTGCATCTAATGGTACAATTAGTAAATTGTTAGTCTATAAAGAAGAAAAACCTAGTTCCTTCTTCAAAAAGATTTTCGACAAATGTGATATGAAAATCACCTTGAATGCCATTACGTTGCCTTTATTAGAAGCTATCGTAACTCGTAACACAGGTCATGGTATCGACTTCAGTCGTGGTAACTGGTTTGATCAAAAGGATTCTAACTATATCATCATTCGCTACCTTGACTCTGGGTTCTTCCTTGAAAAAGACGGTACGGCACCTACAGAATGGCAGAAAACAGCTGCTGAAACAACCGCTAAATTTAACTATGATGTGAAAACATTATTGGGATAACATCTGATAAAATCCGCTAACATAGAAACTTTTGTTCAGGAACTATGTAGCGTAAAAGACTGTATTACTAATATAGTAAATATGAAATAAGATACCGAAAGAACCGCTAGTTTTTACTAGCGGTTCTTTCGTGTATAGAGAATCAGTGTTGAATACTAATTGAAAAATTTTCAAAAAGCTTTGTACCATAAAAAAAGATACTATAAAAGGCTTGCAATACGATAAATTTGTGATATGATTTGAACTACATTAGAAAGAACTATTTCTAATCTTGAAATGGAAATAGTAGTATAGCTATACATAGTCGAGCTTAACTATAGAGGTTTAGCTTTGTTATAACGAGCTACTTAAGCTATATAGAGAAGGAGAATTACAATGGCAGAGCAACTCGTAAATATTCATGATTTAGTGGGCCGCTGTCCTTTTGCAACGAGTCAAAAGTTATTAGCTGGCAAGTGGTCTTTATTGATCATGCACGAATTAGCCGAAGGGCCTGTGCGTTTCCGAGAATTAGAGCGCCGCTTACATCCAATTACACAAGCAACACTAACAAGAGCCTTGCGCCAATTAGAGGATGATGGCCTCGTACACCGTGAAGTATACGGTACTATTCCACCAAAGGTTGAATATAGCCTTACCGAAGTGGGGGCTGGATTTAAAACAGTTCTTGCATCCCTTGAAACTTGGGGTAACCAATATATTGACTATATGAAAGCCGCTGGCCGCATGTAAGAAATGTCAGCGGTATTTCTTATCCTTGTTCCAAAAATCAATTCGTATTCTTCATTATACCTAAATTTTCTAATGTACTAAGTGTAGGAAGGCCCTGTTTTCAAAAAACGACTTTGGCCCTGTCCCATAGGGACAGACCCGGCCGGTGGAGGCTTTTTGGAAATAGGGCCTTCCTTTACACAAACGTATATAGAAAAATATGGTATAATAAATAATACGAATGATATAAATTCTCATTAAGCGAGAGGTATTGATAATTATGTTAGATGTAACTTTTCTTGCACACAGTGGCTTCCTCGTAGATGATGGTAAGCGTTGCTATGTGTTTGATTATTATAAAGATCCTAATAATATTGTTTGGCAACTGGCTAAGCGTGGTCGTGAGCTGTGGTTCTTTGTGAGTCATACTCACGGAGATCATTTTAATCCGTCTATTACAGAATTTGATGGCCCTCAAACGCGCTATATTTGCCATCAAGATGTGCCATTAGAAGGTAAGGTTCGCAAGTGTATTACCATGCGTCCTGGTCAAGATGCCACATTAGATGATGTAGGTATCCATATGTATGGCAGCACCGATGAAGGTGGTTCCTTCTATGTGAAAACGGATACAGCAAATATCGACTCTGACTCTATCTTCCATGCCGGTGATCTCAACTGGTGGCACTGGCTTGGCGATACGCCAGAGAACAATGCAGACGCAAAGCGAATGGCTTGGCGTGAGTTTAAGGAACTAGAGGGCTTGTCTGTAGATGTGGCCATGTTCCCTGTAGATAATCGTCTCGAAGACGCTATGGAGTGGGGCAGTATTGAATTTTTACGCCGTGTAGAGGTGAAGAAAGCATTTATTCCAATGCATCTAAATGGTCCACTATGGACTCCATCTGTGTATTTTAACGCTCTCTTTGGGGATATTCCTGTATGGGAACCTCAAAGAGAAGGGGATGAATGCACCTTTTAAATATACTTTCACAATGTGTAGTATGTGAAAGTTCGTGGCCCACGTGGTCACTACGTTATATGGGGAGAGTCTATATACGTAATTTAGCAAGTTAGGATCAAGTGATGATGAAAACTAAACCAATGGCAACATTATTATTAGTTGTCATGGCGATTATATTCTTAATTTCATATCCCCAACGACACGATATGTTTTGGGCTTTTGTGATGCACATCTCAGGGGCTGCTATGATTGGTGGTCTTGCAGACTGGTATGCGGTAACGGCACTCTTTACTAAGCCTTTAGGTATTCCTTTTAAGACAGCTATCTTGCCACGTAGCAAGGAGCGACTTATTCAAATGGGACGTACCATGCTTAGCGAGGAATTACTTCGTGTGCCACAAATGTACTATGCCATCAAAAAAGAGCGCGTTATGGTCCGTATCATTGAATACGGCATGAGTGATATTGGGCAAAAACAGATTAAAGATCTTTTATATGGTGTTGGTAATCAAGTATTATCCCATATGGATATTGAACCAATGCGTAAAGAGATTAACAAGGCTGTTTATAAAGGTATATCTAATTGGAAGGCAACGCCTCTTGTTATCTTATTTGGTCGTTGTATGTTAGAACGCCATACTGCTAGTGTGTTCTGGCTCTATTTTAATCGTACTTGTCAGCGTGTTATTGCATCTAATCAGGTATATCCGTACTTGTATCGCGTTATGCTAGACATTATGAAAACCTATACGAAGGACTCTTTCTTCCGTGAGCTGGCTATTGCCTTTGGTGGTGATGGGCTTTCACCAGAACGATTGGTGGAAACGGTACAGAAAAAAGCCGTTCAATTTCTCAAGGAAAACGAATCCATCGATTCTGCGCTAGGTCGCTACGTATGGGGGCAAGCGATTCGATTCTTTAATAATCTGGAAACAAACAAGGAATGGCAAGCCTTTATTGAAGAGCATAAAGATCAATGGGTTAAAATGGTTCTTGAAGAATGGGAAGGAAAGCTCATCGATGGCGACACACTCGATTGGGCACGTCTCATGGATATTTTGATTGACCGTTTTAATGTTCTTGGCAATGAAATTCTTCTAAATCCTGATAAGCAGGCGCCATTTGAACGATTCTTCTTGTTGCGCAGCATTCCGTGGTTACAAAAATTGAATCCTCTTATCGACAGTGTGGTGGGACAAGAATTGTCTCGTTATTCGCCGGATGAGATTACCCAAATTGTACGTGGAAAAATGTATTATGATTTACAAATGGTCCGTATTAATGGATCCCTTGTAGGGGCCGTTTTGGGCGGTCTATTCTATGGCCTTACGACCCTTGTTAAGGGGGTGATTGGATGATTCGCTACTTTAAATCACTTACCTTGAAGCAACGAGCTAATGGTATTTTAGGCCTGATGGCGGTGCTCTATTGCTTCGTCTTTATCGGTCAGTTTTTCTTTGATAGTGAAAGCTGGTACCAACCGTTATATTGGGCGGTGCAATCTGCACTCATCGGCAGTGTAGCGGACTGGTTCGCTGTGACTGCACTGTTTCGTAAGCCTCTAGGATTTCCCTATCATACGGCGCTGATTCCACGTAATAAAGACCGCCTTATTAATGGTGTTATTAAGCTTGTAGAAACGAAGATGCTTACTAAAGAGCGTTGCCAAGTGCTTTTGAATAAGGTGGAATTTGTACCTTTATTTGAAAAGTTTTTACTATCTCCAGAAGGGCAACGGGCAGCACGCCTCGTCATTCATCAAGGTTTGCATTTGCTGTGGAAATCTCAAAGTAATGAGGAATGGGCTCAATGGGGAGCGAAACGTATACGAGCATTACTTGAAAAACATTCGCTAGTACCTGTGTTAAAACATGTATTGCTCGATTTATGTGAGCATAATCGCTACGAAGGTATGGTTGTACAGGTATTGAATGTAATTCAAGAACGGATTAATCATCCCGCTATGGTCACTTGGTTGACTGCTGTTGTAGCCGAAGAAGCGCACAAGAAAAAAAGAAAAGGCTTTTGGTCGGATTTTCTTATTTCTATGTCCGAAGCTACAGATGTTGTTAATTACCATGAAATGGCAGAGGCCATTGTTCAAGAGTCCTACGCTATGCTTGAAAATTGGAAGCGTCCTAATAGTCCGGAACGGACTGCGTGGCTTCGCCAATGGGTCGATCCTATTCGCCATATTGAGGAGAATCATGAAGTTTGTGGAGCTCTCGATGAGGCTTGGGAACGATGGATTCGAGAACAGGATTGGGAATCTATCATTGAAAACCATTTATGCCCTTATGTAGAGGAATTGCTGCTCGTAGGAGATGAAAATGGTGAAACGCCAGCTCAAGTCCTCGTCAATATTGCCCTTGAACTCTGGGCTGTGTATGGACAATCAGAAGACCTTCGAAACCGTATTGAAGTCACATTACACGATATTGCACGATACGTATTAGAACAAGGCTATGACCTCATTGAAACTATCATACGCCAAGTGTTAGGTGGCCTTAGTACAGATAAATTTATTTACTTTATCGAGTCTAAGGTGGAGGATGATCTGAGTTGGATTCGTATTAATGGTGCTATCGTGGGCGCTGTAGCAGGTCTTGTTACCTGGATTTTCTTGGAATATGTGTATACGCCATTTATAGGGGCTTTCATTTAATATACATTAGCATTTCGTAGTATTTCGAAGCTCATAACATATTACGTAAAAAACACCCTTCTAAATAACAAGTTACTCTCGCGTATGAGGAATAACCTTATCTAGAAGGGTGTTATATTTTTGTTATATTAAATTATTATTCCATATCTTCTGTATCGGATAGTGGTAGTTTGATGATAAATGTAGTAAATACACCTAACTCACTTTTAGCCGTGATTGTACCATGATGCAAATGCACAACCTTATCTACGAAATAAAGGCCGAGGCCAATACCGTGATTAGATTTTTTATTGCGTGATTGCTCTGTTTGGTACATCCGATTAAATATCTGAGACAGATTGTCTGCTTCGATACCAATACCATTGTCGGTTACTTCGATGACCAAGTATAACTCGTTGCGTTTGGCGGTTATATCTATAGTGGATTTTGTAAATTTAATGGCGTTATCGATGAGATTTGTTATAGCGCGACGCAGTGATACTTCGTGTCCTGTAACAACTAAATCGTTATCGATAGAGGAGTTAATGACAATGTTTTTCTCTGTACATAAACGGGTGTAATCGTGGACTAGGTTTTTTAACATAGTACTTACGTCTACAGGGGCCACATTCATTTCATAGTTATTTTCTAATCGCGCCACATCTAATAATTGCGACACAAGAGAGGACATGAATTTAGTTTGCTCTAAAATATGAACAAGACCTTCCTTCATTTCTTCCGGTGTTCGCGCGTATTTAATGGCATATTCGCTTTCAGCTTGAATGACTGCAATAGGCGTACGTAATTCGTGGGATACGTCCGAACTAAATTGCTTTTCCCGATTGGATGAATCCTCGAGACCTGATAACATACGGTTAAATGTGGTGGTTAATTCATAGACCTCATCTCTTGCGATATCCGGTAATTCAATACGACGACTAAGGTCGTTATTTTTACCGATAACCTTTGCCGTATGTGTTAATTTACGCAAAGGTTTGAGGCCTTTTTTGATGAATATATAACCGCCGATTGAAGATATGAGTAAAGCGACGATAATAAGCAATAATAAAGTGTAAATCGTGCTACCATTTTGATCGGTGATTTTTTGGCTCGTAATGGCACGCAAAAATCCCCGATAATTTGGTGCATTAATTGGCACATCGTAATAGTAGAAGGTCATGCCATTGGCTTGAATTTCGCCGACCTGTCCAAGGGATAAATTAGACTGATTTGGGAATCCATCTGGCAGATACCCTTTCGTAATCAAGCCGTCCTGCGTGTAAACAAGATAAAATGTTCCGTCTTCGTAGGGCTTGAACTTGCGGATATCCGTTGACATCATAAGCGTTTGTTGTTGTAGACGTTCTCGGATTTCCGTATTATGTGCCGTACCTATATAGTTGTAGTAAAAAATGGACATGAAAATTAAGAGGATACTCAATAATAATGTGTACCATAGCATAATTTTCAAAGTCAAAGGCATACGATTCCATAGGTGCTTAAAAGCACCTGACATAGAATTAAGGTCGTGACCTTGGTCCTTAGTTTTCAGTTTTGAGGACATATCCTACTCCACGAACGGTTTGAATTAATTTCACATTTTCATCCGTGTCAATCTTTTTACGTAGATCCTTAATATATACATCAATTAGATTAGAGTAGCTTTCATAATCGTATTCCCAAACATGATCAAGAATTTGTTGACGGGATAATACGATGTTTTCATTACTTGCTAAATAATACAATAAATCAAATTCTTTAGCTGTTAATGTAATAGCTTCGCCGTCGCGTTTTACTGTACGTTGAGGTACATTGATAGTTAAAGGACCAACCTTAATATCATTTTGTGCATGGCGCGCATTACGACGTGCCAACGCATAAATACGAGCTGTTAACTCTTCAAGGTCGAAAGGTTTTACTAGATAATCATCAGCACCAGTATTTAGGCCTGTCACCTTATCTTGCAAGGAATCTTTCGCAGTTAACAATAAAACAGGTGTTGTATTGCCTTCGTTACGAATTTGTGCCAGTGCACTGATACCATCTAATACAGGCATCATGATATCCATAACAATTACGTCATAGCTAGATGTATTCACATAATCGATAGCTTGTTGACCGTTGAAACATGTATCAACAGTCATATTTTCTGCACGTAAATATTTGGCCGTAATACCATTTAGCATTTCTTCGTCTTCTACAAGTAAAATCTTCATATGTTTGTTCTCCTTATGTATGATTAAATTATATAACTCTCTCTTAATATTATCTAATCACTAATCAGTTTCCGTTATGTGAAAGTTACAACACGTTAGTGATTAAAATAATATTAACATATATAAGTTATATTATATAACTATTTTATCTATTATCATACCTTATACAAGTGGAATGAGTGAAAAATGAATGTAATAAGTAGTATTTTATAGGTTTATTCAGCGTTGAGGTGAATTTATCCATATTTTATCTAGCTTTCGTAGTGTTCTACGATGGGAAGTATATCGAAGATTGCCGTTTGTGCATAGTTGAGGCTGATTTTACGAAATTTGAAAGGTGTAAAGAAAATCACAATAAAAACTTATGATAATAATTATCAAAAGAAAAAACTATACTAGAATCGAGATGTTTTGATATGTATAAGCGTTTTAAATCCTATGTGGTTTTAGTAGGAATTTAAAAATTTTGATGTTATAAAATGGACTTATTGGATTGATACACGTAGCAAAACATTGTGTTTAGTTGGTGTATTTGAGGTGCTTATATAGGAAAAAATTCGGAACCGAATTGATATAAATGATATACATAAAAGTAAATAGAATTACATTCCTAGATAATCAGATTGTTCACAATATTTCACTAAAAATATGAATTGATATAGAATATCAATTAGATTCATTGAAATTAATTATGCATAATAAGGTTTAGACATACGGTGAAATGCTCTCTATAATTATATGTAAAGCTATAAGAGAAATCGCACATGTGTGAGGTTTTCTCTTTAAGGAAAAATGATTAGGTTATCAAAAATTTTTATAAGGTTTTTGAATCTAGATAGTCTAAGAAATTTTCTTTTTATAGGTAGTTATGAGGAGGTCATTATGGAACAGTTTGATGTTCTAGTAGTAGGTAGCGGTGGCGCTGGTCAACGCGCGGCTCTTGAAGTAGGTCGTCGTAAAGGCTTAACTGTAGCACTTATTACTAAAATTTTCCCAACTCGCTCTGCAACAGCAATGGCGCAAGGCGGTGTAAATGCTTGTTTGAATAACGTAGCAGCTGAAGACACAATCGAAACACATACTTTCGACACAGTAAAAGGTTCTGACTATCTTGGCGACCAAGATGCGATCGAATTCTTCTGCTCTCGTTGTCCAGAAGGCGTACTTGAAATGGACCACATGGGTGCTCCATTCTCCCGTACAGAACAAAACAAAATTGCGCAACGTAACTTCGGTGGTCAATCCTATCCACGTACTTGCTACTCTGCGGATAAAACTGGTCACGTTATTTTGCACACTACTTACGAACAATGCTTGAAAGAAGGCGTACACTTCTTGCAAGAATGGTACCTTTTAGATCTTGTTAAAGACGCAAACGGTCACGTTGGTGGCGCAGTTGTGTGGAACATGAAAGAAGGTAAAGTAGAACAAATTAAAGCGAAAGCTATCATCTTGTCCACTGGTGGTGCAGGTCGTATTTTCTGGACTCGTACTACAAACCCATTCCTTTCCACAGGCGATGGCATGGCAGCAGCTTTCCGTGCTGGTAACGGCTTGAAAGATATGGAAATGATCCAATTCCATCCAACTGGTCTTGGTCGTACCGGTATCTTGATGTCCGAAGCGGTTCGTGGTGAAGGTGGTTACCTTCTTAACTCTGAAGGCGAACGTTTCATGAAAAACTATGCGCCTAACAAAATGGAATTGGCATCCCGTGACGTTGTAGCGAAAGCAATCGAAGATGAAATCGCTGCAGGTCGTGGTTTCGGTTCTGGTCTTAACGCATACGTAGTAGCTGACCTTCGTCACTTAGGTCCTGAAGTTATCATTGAAAAACTTCATGGTATCCGTGACTTGGCTATGTGTTTCGAACATTGTGATCCATTAGTACAACCAGTACCTATCCGTCCTACTTGTCACTATACAATGGGCGGTATCGACGTAGTGGACTACAAAACTTGTGCATGTGAATTGCCTGGTTTGTTCTCCTCCGGCGAAGCTTCTTGTATCTCCATCCATGGTGCTAACCGCTTAGGTGGTAACTCCTTGGCTGACGGCGTAGTATTCGGTAAAGTATCTGGTGCTGGTGCAGCTGACTATGCTGAAACACATGAACAACCAAACGTAGATGCAGAATTGGCTGCAGCTGCTAAAGCTTGGGAAGAAAAATTCACTGAAGTAACAACTCGTGAAGGCGGTCGTCCTGTAGTTGAAATCCGCGATGCATTGGCTGATGCAATGTGGAATAAAGTAGGTATCTTCCGTAACGAAGATGGCATTACTGAAGCATTAAAAGAAATCGAACAATTGATTGAAGATTACAAAACTTGTTATGTAGGTGACCCTGAACGTACTTACAACATGGCATTCGTAAACTACTGTGAAATCGGTTCCATGTTAACAGTAGCGAAAGCTATTGCTATGGGCGCTTTACACCGTCGTGAATCTCGTGGTGCTCATATCCGTGAAGACCATCCAAAACGTAATGATGAAAGATACTTAAAACACTCTTTGATCAAATTGGGTGCTAACGGCGAGTACGAATTGACTGAACGCGACGTAGTGTTCACTAAATACGAACCACAAGAAAGGAAGTACTAAGATGAGACAAATCACCTACCATATCCACCGTTACCAACAAGGTCGCGCGTTTGTACAGACTTTCAAATTTGACTATGAAGCTGACCGTACAATTCTTTGGGGCCTTCAAAAAATTAAAGATACTCAAGATCCAACGTTAACATTCTTGGCAGCTTGCCGTTCCGCAGTTTGCGGCGCTTGCTCCATTCGCGTAAATGGCGAAGCAATGCTTGGTTGCGAAGCTAAAATTGACGAATTAACAGAACGTTATGGTACTGATGAATTGACAATTGCACCAATCGGCAACTTCCGCGTTATCCGCGACTTAGTTGTTGACTGGGAAGCAAAAGTTGATCGTTTGAAAACAGTTGCTCCTTGGATTTTCCTTAAAGCAGAATTCAACGAAGGTGACAAAATCGTTCGCCAAACTCCAGCTGACTTCAAAAAATTCGTTGCTGGTACAGAATGTATCCTTTGTGGTTGCTGCGCATCTGAATGTAACAAATTGACTGCACGTCAAGATGACTTCTTAGAACCATATGTATTTACAAAAGCTAACCGTTTCGTATTGGATAGCCGTGATGATGCACCTATGGCTCACATTCAACCTGCATTCGACAACGGTCTTTGGAAATGCGTTCACTGCATGAACTGTATCTCCCGTTGTCCTAAACACTTAAAACCTGCTCAAGATATTTCCAACTTGCGTAAAGAAGCTACAAAAGCTGGTCTTACTAACAGCAAAGGCGTTCGCCATGCAGTTGCTTTCAAAGACGATCTCTACAAAACTGGTCGCTTGAAAGAAGTTTCTATGAGCTTGAAATCTGATGGTGTTGTTGATTCCGCTAAACAAGCATTCTATGCTTTACGTTTGTGGAAACACAGCAAAATCAATCCATTCGAACTTGTAGTACCTCAAAAACCTGTAAATGGTATTGATGGTGTTCGCAGACTTATGAAAGCAGCTGAGGAGGTAAGCAAATAATGAAATACGCATTTTTCCCAGGTTGCGTTCTTGAAAGCGCTGCCAAAGAAGACTACTTAGCAACAGTTGCTGTAGCTAAAAAATTAGGCATCGAGTTGGAAGAGCTTGACGGCTGGACTTGCTGCGGCGCGTCCCACGTTCAAGACATCGCTCCAGAAATTACATTGGCTACTAATGCTCGTAACATTGCATTAGCAGAAGAAAAAGGTTTGAACCTTTTAACTGTATGTAACACTTGTACTTTGATGCTTCGTGAAGCAAAAAATGAACTTGATGCTAACGAAAAAGAAAAGAACGAAGTTAATAAAAAATTAGCTCAAATCGGTAAACAATACCGCGGCACAACTGATATCACTCATTTCTTATGGGTATTGATTCGCGATTACGGTTTGGACAAATTGAAAGCTAAAGTTGTTAAACCTTTAACTGGTTTACGTGTAGCTGAATACTATGGCTGCCATATTCTTCGTCCTCAAACTGAAATGGGCTTCGAAGACTATCAAATGCCTACATCCTTAGCAGAATTGATTTCCGCTATCGGTGCTACACCAATCGACTTCTCCCGTAAACTTGATTGCTGCGGTTTCCATGCTGTATACCCTGCACATGATTCCGTAATGCAAATGACTGGCTCCATTAACAAAGATGCAGCTACAGAAGGCGCAGATTGCGTAGTAACTCCTTGCCCACTTTGCCAAATGCAACTTGATATGTTCCAAAAAGAAGCTAAAGAAGTTGTTGGCGGTGGCAAAGATATGCCAATCTTGCACATGTCCCAATTAGTGGGTCTTGCTCTTGGCATTTCCCCTGAAGAAATGGGCATGCCTAAACGTCACTTAACTGACACTGCAGCAGTGACAAAATTCGTAGGTTAATTCGTTTGATTTAGACATAGCCTAAGTTGGCTCAATGAAGATCTAAATCCAAACCTATTATCATAATTACCGTAAAGACCCCCTGGCCTTGGCTAGGGGGTCTTTATTTGATGATTCACAGCTTTTATTATATAATAGATAAATAAATATTGAAGACATAAGGGGGTCTCATGAAAGAAGCCTTATTAGATTATATTGATCATAAGTTGAATCAAGAAGATATGGGCCGTGTATTTCCAATTACTTTTCAGGGAAAAGAGTATTTTGTGAAACGTGATATTAGTAATCATCGGTCATCATGGGTAAAGCCATCACCTCGTGCGGCTTTTGATCACGAATTTTATATGATGAACTTTGTTCGTACTCAATTGCCTTTAGCACCTGAAATCATAGGTTTTAGAGAGCATTATTTTGTTACGCCTAATTATGGGAAAAACTTAACGTATTATGGGCATTTGCCACAGGAGCATCCTGAAGACTCTTCTCTAGAGGATCTGGCTATCCATGTGTTTTACGCCTTTGGTAAAGCTCTTGGTATGCTCCATGATTATGGTATGGCTCATGGCCGTCCAGCGCTAAGAGATATCGTGTATAATCCGGATACAGATGACGTTATGCTATTAGATTGGGAGAATGCACGACGTTGGTATGAATTTACGCCTGCAGGATGGGATCTGTTGATTTTTATTCACAGTTTTATCCGTGAAGGCGATTTGCCACAGTCCTATCTCTATGCAGCTATGAATGGCTATAGCACTGCTAGATGTGCACGAGAAACCGTACTTCATGTGAAAGAAGTGTTACATAAACATGACAATCTATTTAAATTTTGTCGATTATTGGAACCATTTCATTTTGTAGATACAGAAGCAGCTGTAAAATCATTTGATTTTATACAAGGACTAAAAATTGAATAACTGTGTATGACTAGTTGATTCTTGCAAAACCAGAATACTAAGGATGCCGCAAATGGCCCTCCCGTATGGTGAGGGTCATTTTATTATGGTAAAATAGATTGTATACATGGTGATATTTTTACCAGCATTAGTTAGCATTAAAAAATCATAAATCCGGTATAGGGGAGTTATGACGAGGTATAATAAGTGGAATATATTATTTCGTTTATGGAAACGTATGGCTATGCAGCCATGTTTATTGCGATGGTTCTAGAGAATGCGAATATACCGATTCCTAGTGAAATTGTGCTTGGATTTGCAGGGTATTTGATTGCTCAAGGTATATTTGATTTACATACGACTATGGTTGTAGGTACTTTAGCAGGGATTGTAGGCTCTATCTTATCCTACTGGATGGGTGAGTATGGCGGACGTCCTTTGTTGTTGAAATACGGTAAATACATATTCTTTAATGAACATAAATTTGAACTAGCTGAGAAAATGTTTAATAAATACGGTGGTGCCGCCGTGTTCTTTGGTCGTTTATTGCCAGGTGTTCGTACATTCATTTCCTTCCCAGCTGGTATGGCTCGTTATCCGATGTCACATTTTGTGGTTTGGACTGTATTAGGTACGATTCCTTGGACGATTTTATTGGTGTATTTAGGTAAAGTTCTCGGTGAAAACTGGAAAGATCTTATTGAATATAATCATGAGTTCTTAATTATTATGGTTGCTGTATTTGCAATTATTGCGGCTGTAATTGGCTATAAATATTACAAAAATCGACGTAAATCATAAGGAGATTGTAATGAAAATATCTCGCTTAACATTTGTGTTGTTTGTTTTCTGGTTGGCGTTTTTTATGGTCGCTAATAATGTGCTACCTGTAACTGATCCAGTAGAATCGAATTATGCATTAACCGCTAAAGAGATGGTGTTGTCTGGAGATTGGTTATCGCCGCAAATTTATGGGACCTATTGGTATGATAAGCCAATTATGATTTATTGGCTTATCGCTTTGGCATTTAAAGTGTTTGGATTTGCTGACTGGGTTGTACGTTTGCCAAGTGCCATATTCGGAGCTTTATCAGTGGCTACAATGTTCCAAGCTATGCGGTCCCTAAGTGGCCGTTGGCTCGTAGGTTTAGTAGGGTCGTCAATTCTTGGTACATCACTTATGTTCTGGGCCGTTGCACATGGCGTTATTACCGACATGGTATTGCTGTATACGTCCTTGATGGTGATGGTATTTGCCTATGATGGGTTAAATAATAACTCTAGTAAATCTATGATTGTAGCCTATGTGTTCTCTGCGTTAGGCGTTCTTACAAAGGGACCAGTGGCACTTGTATTGCCAGGGCTTATTCTTCTCGTTTATGTAGCGCTGTATCGCTCTAAACAAATGTTGCTGCGCCTCTTTGATTGGAAAGGTATTCTCGCATTTTTAATCGTTGCATTACCATGGTACCTCTATATGTATAGTACCCATGGTCAAGATTTTGTAAATGGATTTTTAGGGCTTCACAATGTAACGCGTGCTACTCAGTCTGAGCATCCCGAGGATAATGTGTGGTGGTATTACATCGCTATATTTCTGGGGGCGTCCTTACCATGGACGGGTGCAGTTATTTATGGCATTATAGCTGGATTTAAGTTGCGTCATAAGGGCTATGTATATAGCTTGTGCTGGGGGATTGGAACGGTTTTGTTCTATTCTTTGATGGCCACAAAATATCCTCTTTATACATTTATAAGTCTTGTGCCATTTAGTGCACTCGGTACATTGGGGGTTTTGAAAGCGTTACGTCCAGGGCGTTCACGCTATGTGCCTTGGATCATCATAGGCCCTACACTTTTATTGTGGGTGGCGTATGTGGTTGCATCTTTCTTTACTCCATGGGGGTACTATGGCTTGTTATATGTGTTTGCCGGTGTATCTGTATTGGGATTGTTATGGTTCTGGTGGAGCAAACAGCGTTATCGCCTCATAAGCGTTGTTGTTATCGGTACTATGTTAATTTCTTCTGTCGTTGTTGTAGAAGGGCTGGTACCGCTTATAAAACAACGTAGTTCGGTTAATATACTTCCTGTTGTGGAAAAATATAATGGGAATGTGTATTACTATAATGGTTATAGTACCTCTGTTGTGTATTATACCGGTCATAAGGTTATCCGGATTAAGGGTGATAGCAGTCGCTGGGACGACAAGGATAAATTGAAACAACGCAGTGCTGAATGGGATAAGAAATATCTTATGGAACAAGTGTCTGAAGAAGACTTCGTTAAATGCGTAGCGGAGGGCAAGCAACTCATGCTTGTTGTTCCAAAAGGTGAAAGAAAACACTTTAGACAATCCGCTATTGCACCATATGTGGGTGAGTATAGTGAAACTGATACTGCTGAGATTTATATTTTAAATAAGCGACAATCTTATATTGCAGAGTAAAATGTATTTGTTATAAATAATATCTTTGCTTGTGAAAGTAGCACCAACTGCTAGATGCAGTTGGTGCTTTTTGTATCCTAAAAGTTTACAAGTTTTTACTATAAAAATAAAACCTATAATATTGATATGTTTTATTGACAGAGTAAAAACATATTGATATAGTGGGTAATATAATTTTTTAGGACGAGGTGCTCTAAAGCCATATTTCATCTAAGATTTAGAAAAGTGCGGAAAACGGCATGTGACGCCCCTTGTTATGAGATAGAAAGAGGGGAAGTTATGAAGAAAACTTGGTATCTAATCATTGCGGCTGTTCTCTTGGTTATCGGTGGTATCACGTATGGCTATCATGAGTACAATAAACCAAAGACGGCACAGGAACTAAAGACAGTACGGGTAGCGTATTTACCAATTACCCATGCATTGCCAGTATTTGCCACAAAAGAACTAGAAACAGCGGATGGTCCTGTTCATGTAGAGCTTGTTAAGTATGGATCTTGGCCAGAGCTCATGGATGCATTAAATACCGGTAAGGTAGATGCTGCATCGGTACTCGTTGAGCTAGGTGTAAAGGCTCGTGAACAAGGCATTGATGTTCGTGCTGCTGCACTTGGTCATACAGAGGGCAATATTATCATCGTAAATAAGGATATTAACTCTGTACAAGACTTGAAAGGTAAATCCTTTGCCATCCCTCATAAACAATCTACCCAAAAAATTCTCGCAGATCTTATGCTAGAGAAAGCAGGTCTTACCGAAAAAGATGTGCAAATCGTTGAAATGAGCCCTCCTGAAATGCCATCTGCACTGGCTGTAGGCCAAATTGCAGGCTATAGCGTAGCTGAACCATTTGGCTCCATTGCCTTAGAGATGGGCCATGGCAAAGTCTTTGAAGATCCTGACCACTTATGGCATGACAATATTTGCTGTGCCCTCGTATTTAATGGTCAATTCGTCGATGAACATCATGACTTGGCAAAAGCTTTCACAAAAGCCTATCTCGATGCAGGTACATATTTAGACGAACATCCAAAGGCACAAGAGGAGATTTCCTTAAAATACATGAAGTTTAATGACTCAGTTATTGAACGTTCCCTCAAGGTGATTGGGTTTAAAGATTTAGCCCTTACAGAGGACCGTTATAATGCGCTTGTGCATCATATGACACATATTGATTTAATCAAAAAAGTGCCGACCTATTCAGAGTTTGTAGATACATCGTTGTTACCATAGGAGGGGGATCATGAAGAAATATACATATGTGCCGGGTTCATTTATCGCAGCTTGGCTGATTTGGGAGCTAATCGTTCGTCTGGGCGGTTTTAACGAAGCGCTATTGCCAACGCCGTATAAAGTATTGCTCGGCTTTGGAGAACTCATTGGAGACGGTGTTCTCTTTAAGGATATTGCAGACAGTTTAGTACGGTTCTTCATTGGTTACATCATTTCCGTCGTAGCTGGCGTATTCTTCGGTCTTATCTTGGGTTGGTACAAGGGGATTTGGAACTACATCAATCCAATCGTTCAAGTCATTCGACCAATTTCTCCTGTGGCGTGGTTGCCGTTTATCGTTCTCTTCTTCGGTATCGGCCAAGCACCGGCTATCGTTATCATCTTTATCGCAGCGTTCTTCCCAGTGCTGTTATCCACGGTGTCTGCCATCCAAAATATCGATCCTGTATATATCAAGGTAGCGCGCAACTTTGGTATTAAACAGCCAGAACTATTATTTAAAATTGTATTACCTGCCGTATTCCCAGGTATTGCATCGGGCCTTCACATCGCCCTTGGTACAGCGTGGATCTTCCTTGTAACAGGGGAAATGGTAGGCTCTCAAACGGGTCTTGGCTTCCTCATCATCGATATGAGAAATAACTTGCGTAACGATCTTTTAATGGTAGCTATTTTAACCATCGGTTTCGTTGGGCTTTTACTTGATTGGGGCGTGTCCCTCATTGAAAAATGGATTTACAAACGTTGGGGTATTGAGAAATAGGAGGTGGCCTCATGGGTTACATTTCAGTGCGCAATGCACACAAGGAATTTATGAAAGATAGGGAACCACTCACCATTCTTGAAGATATCAACTTAGATATTGAAAAGGGCGAGTTTATTTGCCTCTTAGGCCCTTCTGGTTCCGGTAAAAGTACGCTATTAAACGCTATGGCGGGCTTTGAGCTCGTTACATCTGGTTCCATCACTATCGATGGTGAAGAGGTAAAAGCGCCTCAACTCAGATATGTAACGGTATTTCAAAACTATGGCTTATTGCCGTGGCGTACGGTGGAAAGCAATATTGAGCTAGGCCTTGAAAGTAAAAAGGTGCCTAAAGAAGAGCGTCCCGCTATCATCGATAAATACGTTAAAATGGTAGGCCTTGATCATGCTCGCAATCGCTATCCTGCAGAACTATCTGGGGGCATGCAACAACGTGTATCCATTGCCCGTGCACTAGCGGTGGATCCAGATATTATCTTTATGGACGAACCACTAGGCGCCCTTGATGCGTTGACACGCATCAACTTGCAAGACGAAATCTCTCGTATCTGCCGCGAAGAAGGCAAAACTGTTGTATTTGTTACTCACGATATTGAAGAAGCCGTAGTCCTTGCAGACCGCGTTGTAGTACTATCTGCAAATCCAGGTCGAGTACAAACTATAATCCCTGTAAACATCATCGATAGAACAGACCGCACATCGGCAACCTTTGTTAATATACGGAATCACATCTTCGAACAATTCCAACTAGCAAAAGAAGACAAAATCGAGTTCTATATTTAGCTATATACAAATCAAAAGAAACACCCAAGGTATTCTATCCTTCTGGGTGTTTTACAATGGACAAAATTCTAAAATAATGTATATATATTTCTTATGCAATTCGTGTCATTATCATGTATAGTAGATATATATTATTTGTTACCTATAAATTTTAAATTGGAGGCTGTATGTCTTTATTTGAGATAGAGAAGAGTATGTCTTTTGATGAATATATAGCAACCTTTGATGCAGGGCGTGTAGAGAAGGTGCGCGGTTTTGTAGACTGGCTCGCTCAGTATTCTGGTAGTCTCGTCCATAATCCTTGGGGTGAGGTAAATCCTGATTTAGAGATTGTCGCAGATGATTTTGATGCGGCTCAAGTGCGTCGAGATAATTTGGTGGCTTATTTATTGCCGCGCTTAGGTCGAGCTAAGGTCTTTGTTGTGGCTGAGGCGGTTGGGTATCAAGGGGGACGCTTTACAGGTATTGCCATAACTTGTGAAAGAATGCTATTAGATAAGCACAAAACTATTCGTGCGAAGGATATAACACCTATTCGCTTAGAACGAACGAGTTCTCCTACTAGCTCTTTGTTAAAAGGAACACAGCAAAAGGACGGCTTTAACGAGCCTACTGATACTGTGGTGTGGAGTGCTATCGTTGAAAAGGGGATAGATCCCTATGATACATTGTTATGGAATATATTCCCATTCCACCCGCATAAGGATGGAAATCCACTGACGAATCGTACGCCTACGGAGGCTGAGCAAGAACTCGGTTGGGAGTATACAAGACGCCTATTAGAGCTACATCTTGAGCTGGGAGGAGAAGAGCCTCTTATGCTAGCAGTAGGACAAAAGTCTGCTGATACAATGGGTAAATTTGGTTTGCCTGCCATTGGTTTGCGCCATCCTGCAAATGGTGGTGCTAATCTATATAGACAAGGATTTGCTAATGCGATTGAGAGTTGTGGTTTTGCCTCGTTGTAGATACTGTGCGATTACTAATAGGTCTTTGGTAGAGTTTCTGATAAATAGTGTAATAGCGTTAACGTAAGGGTCCTCTTTTGTTAACGCTATTTTTATGTTACAATAATAATAACGTATGAAAGCGAGGCTTTCATCAGAACGATCGGATTATAATGAACATTAAACGGTAACGAAGAGAACGTAACGTCGCGGCTGACGCGTTTAATGGTACACTATACTCATTTGCACGAGGCGAATGGACAAAAGGACTTGAACGGTAACAATTGAGTTGCGCTATTTTTGCGCCCATTTGAAAGACGCTGCTGGATAGCGCCTTTTTCGTTTGTCCGTTCCCCTGTAAAGATCAAAATTTAATGATAGGTGAAAATATATGTTAAACAAATTAATGAACAAAATTTTAGGAGGAACTGTGAATACAACAGATAATCAACATACTGCACAAGTGACTGCAGTAGAGACGGCTCCGTCTGCTCGAGGTGAGCAAAAAACAACGCGCCGTCGTACTAACACACGTCGACCAGCTGGCGATAGTCGTAATACAGACCGTCGTAGCGGTGATCGCCGTTATACGAGTGAATCTAATCAAAGTGGCGAAGGTCGTCAACGTCGTACCACAAATACTAGAACGAATACACGTCGTCAACGACCTACAGGTGAGCAAGGCGAGCAACAAGGTACGGAACGTAGAATTCGTCAAACTCGCGCACCTCGTAGTGGTGAACAAATTCGCCGCACAGATAGAAATAGTGAAAATACACGTAATACACGTGGTACAAGCAATACACGTGGTGCAAGTAATACACGTAATACACGCACACGTAATACGACTGATGGAAACCGTAATGAAAACGCTAATAACCGTCGTACTCGTACTAATAATCGGCCTATGGCTCGCAACCAAGAGGCGCATTTGGATTTGATTGGTCGTCAACCGGATGGCTCTAATAAAGGGAAATTCCAAATTATCCCTCTAGGTGGCCTTGGGGAAATTGGTAAGAACATGACCATTTTCCAATATGAAGACGAAATCATCGTTCTTGACTCAGGTCTTGCGTTCCCTAGCGAAGATATGTTAGGTGTGGACATTGTTATTCCGGATATGAGCTATATCATCGAGAATAAGGACCGTGTGAAAGCCGTTGTTATCACTCACGGTCACGAGGACCATATCGGTTCTTTGGCATATCTTATGAAAGAGATTGACTGCCCTGTATACGCTACAAATCTTGTGTGTGGCTTGATTGAAGGTAAATTCAAAGAACACAAAGTGTCTCCTAAATGCCTTCGCATGATTGCTGCTGGTGATGAAGTTCAAATTGGACAAGTAACAGTTGGTTTTATTCAAACAAACCATTCTATTCCTGACTCTTGTGCCGTATACTTCGACACCCCAATTGGTACGATTCTTCATACAGGGGACTTTAAAATTGACCAAACACCAGTTGATGGCCGTTTGATGGATATGCACAAATTTGCAGAACTTGGTAACAAAGGCGTATTAGCGTTGATGTCCGACTCTACAAATGTTGAAAAACCAGGCACTACTGGTTCTGAAAGCTCCGTAGGTCCTGCTATTAAACAAGCTGTTGGTGAAGCGAAAGGTCGCGTTGTATTAGCAACATTTGCGTCTAACGTATCTCGTATCCAACAAGCAATTGATGCGGCGGTTATGTATAATCGTAAGGTTGTTGTTATGGGTCGCAGTATGGTCAATGTTACAGAAATCGCACAAGAACGCGGCTACTTAGACATTCCGCCAAATACGATTATCGATGTAGATGTAATGCACAACTACACAGATGATCAAATCATGATCTTAACAACTGGTTCTCAAGGTGAACCAATGGCAGGCTTGTCCCGTATGGCTACAAGTAATCACCGCACCGTAGAATTGGCACCAAATGATACTGTTATCATCTCTGCTACACCAATTCCAGGAAATGAAGGTGCTGTTGGTAAAACTATCGATAACTTGCTTCGCTTAGGTTGTCACGTTGTGTATGGTAAAGATCGTGGCATTCACGTATCTGGCCATGCGAGCCAAGAAGAGCTTAAAACAATGCTTAACCTTGTGCGACCAGAATACTTTATCCCAGTTCATGGCGAGTATCGCATGTTGCGTCGTCATGGTGAACTTGGGGTAGCTATGGGCGTAGATCCTAAGAAAATCCTTATCGGTGACAATGGTCAAATCTTTGAATTTGATAAAGATGGTGGCCGTAAAGGTGGCCGTGTACAAGCCGGCGCTATTTTCGTTGATGGCCTCGGTGTTGGTGACGTAGGTAATATCGTTATCCGCGACCGTCAACAATTGGCACAAGAAGGTATGGTTATCGTTGTTATGGCAATGGATACTGCGTCTGGCACTATCATTGCCGGTCCTGATCTCGTATCTCGTGGCTTCGTATACGTTCGTGATGCAGAAGAGCTTATGCTCGAAGCAGAGCGTCGCGTTCATCAAGTATTAGATGATTGCGAAGCGCAACGCATTAAAGATTGGACTACAATTAAACAAAATGTTCGCGATGCATTGGGCAAATTCTTCTATGATAAAACACGTCGTAGACCTATGATTTTGCCAATCATTCAAGACGTACACTAAATAATATATCCCTCTCAAGCATAGGTGCCACGATATAAATGGAACAAATGTCTTGAGAGGGATATATTTGTTACATCTTACTATAAGTAGCGTATTTGCTACCGTTCCCTACTATATAGGGTATTTGAAGTTACCCTTTTAAACTGCTATAATTAAAGGATAACTGGTATCCTTTTATTGTTGGATGGAGTATTATGAATCAAACAAATACAAGAGCTATGGTGGAAACGGCGTTTGTTAGCGCTATAGGCATCATACTCACGGCTGTTAGTGTATATTTACCTGTATTTGGGTTTTTATCTTTTTTTGTTACCCCCGCAGCTATTGGCATAATTGGTACAAAATGGGGCTTTAAATATAGCGTTGTAGGAACTATTGTTATTTTTCTTTTATCTACAATGTTATTTGGCATATTTAATTCGCTTACGGTTGGATTGTTTGCCTTGGTAGGTGTTGGCGTAGGGGCCGGACATAGACTTTCCTGGAATACGCTTAAACGTTTATTAGTGCCAAGTATAATGATGTTTTTTGCAGTACTCTTTACAATTGTGGCATCTTATACTGTGACAGGTGTTGAGTTATCGTCTGTAGGACCTACGTTGGTAGAACAAGCACAATCGCTTGCAAATGAGGCTATGGAAGTAAATCCTAGTATTACACAAGCACAAGCTGATGAATTTGTTGAAAGTGTACAGAAGAATGTCGACACTTTAGGTGATATGTTCTTTATGGCTATCGCAATAGCGGCTACCGTATATACTTATGTTACAATCCAAATATCACTTTGGCTTGGCCATAGATTAAGACTTTCAATACCTGCTTTTTTAGCAGTTGAGCAATGGAGAATGCCTATATGGGGGGCCGGTATCTTTGCTCTTGGTATTATAGGTTTCCATGGAGCCTCCTATGTGCATTTAGATAATCCTTTGGTTATTGCTATTAGTAAAAATTTACTATTACTTGGTAATTTTATTTGCTCTATTCATGGTTTTGCTGCATTAGCAGATATTATGACTAGCTATCGAGTGAGTAATAAAGCAAAGTGGATATTGCTTTTTGCTTATACTTTGATATTCTCTCAAGCATTAGTTATACTCGGTATTATAGATATGTTTTTAGATTTAAGGTCTCGTTTTAACCAACGAGGTTATTAATAGAAAGGAGGTTATTATGAAATCCTTTCAACGTAGATGGGAAGTTTTAGAAATCACCATCATTGCTGTCATTACGCTACTATTATTAATTATAGCCTATTTAAATTGGCTGCTGGCAATATTGGCCGCTATTATCGTGGTTGCAGTGTATTTGATTAACTATAACACCATTCATAACAGACGTCGCCTCGCTAGAGAACAATTTAGTGCGATGACAAAAAATGTGACTCAAGCATCAAACTTTGCATTGCAAAACCTCCCTACTGCAATCGCCCTTGTTAATAAACAAGGCACCTTAGTGTGGAACAATAGCGTGTTTGCTGACTGGGTTACAGTAGATTGGAATAAAATGCAGAAAGTATCTGCTTTGATTCCGGGCTTTAGAATTGATAAAATCTGGGGCAAATCTGGATTTTTAAAAGAACACTATGGAGATAAATATTTCCAAGTGGTTTACAAATTTATCGATCCTCGTGATACGCGCCCTAATGCGGATCCAAATGATGAATTGACGGAACACGCAGTCATGGCCTTGTATTTTAAGGATATTACAGATATTGAACGAGCACGTATTAAGGCGGAAGAAGAACAGCCTGTATGGGGCATGATTCAAATCGATAATATCGAAGAATTGACAAAGGGCCTTAGTGATAGAGAATACACGAACTTGTGGGCTGATATCAATAATATCGTGGTGGATGAAATCGATAAACATGAAGGTTTCATTCGGAACTTCCAAGATGATATGTACACATTTGCCATTTCTCGGGGTGCTTTGCAAGATATGGAAAACAACGGCTTTAGTGTGCTTGAACGTATCCGTAAATTGCCTTCTCCTCGTCAAGTGCCTGCTACGATTAGTATCGGGATTGGCGAAAATGCAGGCTCTGTTAAGGATGTGTCCGAACGTGCTCGCGCAGCCCTTGATATTGCCTTAGGGCGCGGTGGTGATCAGGTTTGCATTATGGATGGTGAAAGCACCCGCTTCTTCGGAGGCAATACAGCAGGTGTTGAAAAAAATACGCGCGTTCGTGCTCGTGTGGTTAGTCAAGCCATTCATGAATTGATGAATGATTCTGACAAAATCCTTGTTATGGGTCATCAACGTGAGGACTATGATGCATTAGGCGGTGCTATTGGCGTCGTATCGATTGCACGTACTCTTGGTAAAGAGGTGCGATTAGTACTTTCAAAAGAAACAAATGCCATTGATAAAATGGTACATGTTCTTGTGGAAGACGAATTTTGGAAAACTCATATCATAACGCCTGCAGAAGCAAAATTGTGGGCTGATGCGAATACATTGGTCATCGTTTGTGACACGCATAGAACACCGATGGTAGCAGCGCCAGAGGCTCTTGAAGTATCTGAGCGACGCATTGTCATCGATCATCATCGTCGAGCAGCAGATTTTATTGAAAATCCATTGCTTACGTATTTGGAACCAGCTGCATCATCTACGAGTGAGCTCGTAACAGAACTTGTACAATATGCAGGAGTTCCTGTGAAACTTTCAAAAGCGGAAGCCACAGGTATCTATGCGGGCATCGTATTAGATACGAAAAACTTTAATCAACAAACTGGGGCTCGTACCTTCGAAGCGGCTGCATTCTTACGTCGTGCAGGGGCGGATATTGAACGGGTAAAAGAATTATTTATTGAAACCTTCGATTCTATCCAATTGCGTGCTAAAATGGTATTTGAAGCCAATCGTACCGAAGGTATTGCTATTTCTGTGGCACCAGCAGGTATGAAGGATATGATGGCATTGGCCGCACAAAGTGCGGATATGCTCATCAGCAATGAAGATATTGAAGCAGCATTTGTACTTTACTCACTTAATGATGGCGGTATCGGCGTTAGCGCTCGATCTAAGGGCAAGGTAAATGTACAAGTTGTAATGGAAGCCTTGGGTGGTGGTGGTCACAGAACTGTGGCTGGTGCTCAACTACAAGGTATGACAATAGAGGAAGCGAAGACCACTATCTTAGACAAGGCGCTAGAAGCACTTCATTCCGCTGAACAAGAGGAGGAACAACCATGAAAGTAGTATTGTTAGAAGATGTTAAAAAAGTTGGTAAAAAAGGCGAAATCGTTGAAGTAAGCGACGCATATGGTCGTAATGTGTTGATTAAAAAAGGTCTTGGCCTTGAAGGTACAACAACAAATGTAAACAATGCGAAACAGAAACAAGAGTCTATTGCTCATCATAAAGTAGTAGCGAATGATGAAGCTAAAATCTTGGCGGCACAACTTACAAAGGTTGAAGTAACTGTAAAGGTTCGCATGGGCGAAGAAGGCCGTGTGTTCGGATCTGTTACTGCGAAGGACATTTCCGATGCGGCTAAAGCTCAATACAAGGTAGAAATCGATAAAAAGAAAATTGAAATTAAAGAACCGTTGAAAACATTAGGTGTTCATGATGTTGTGGTTCGTGTACATCCAGAAATTACGAGCACTATTAAGGTCAACGTAGTCGCTGAATAATCTTCGAATCACCATGCTCACAGAGTGTGGTGATTCTTTTATATGCGATAAGTGATATATAACTCCTTGGTTTGGGAGGATAGTCTTGATGGGTTTAGGGGAGAATAACATGGACGTACGTATTCCTCCGCATAATGAAGATGCGGAAAAGGCCGTATTAGGTGCGCTGTTGACGGATGGCTCGTCATCAGGTGAATCTGTGGATATGGTAACAAGTATCGTAGATCGGGATGATTTTTATCGGGATACACATCGTATTATTTATGATGCTATTTTAAGCCTCGTAAAAAGTAATAAGACCATTGATTTTATCACCTTGAGTGAAGAATTAGAGCGCCGTAAAAAGCTAGATACCGTTGGTGGTATTGCTTATATTACATCCCTTGCTAATGAAGCAACGGGCTATAATATCGAAGAACATGCACGGATTATCGCAGAAAAGGCTCAAATGCGCCGCCTTATTGATGCGGGTAATAAGATTGTGGGCATGACCTATGCGGGTGAAGAAGAACCATCTATTATTATGAATAAGGCAGAACAACTCGTTCTCGATGTAGGTGGTCAAACTCAGTCTGAATCAAGCTTCTCACCCATTGGTGATGTGGTAATTACAAATCTTGAGAGACTTAATAAACTGCAACAGCAAAAAGGAGCCCTTACAGGTGTGCCAACAGGCTTTAAAGACTTAGATTTTACATTAAATGGTTTGCAAAAATCAGATCTTATCCTAGTAGCGGCTCGTCCTGCTATGGGGAAAACAGCTTTTACCTTAAATATCGCGCAAAATGTAGCGATGGGGGTGCATGGTAGTGTAGCCTTTTTCTCTCTGGAAATGTCCAAGGAACAATTGGTTGGTCGTATTTTGTCCTCTGTAGCCGGCATTGAATCCGATAAATTGCGCAAAGGCGATATGGATACAAATGATTGGGGAAAAGTGTTGGCTGCGGCTGAGGCGATGAGTAAAGCTCCGCTGTTTATTGATGATACAGCAGCCCTTACAGTACAAGATATGCGTGCTAAATTGCGACGCCTTAAGGTTGAACACGGCCTCGATCTTGTTGTTGTTGACTATATTCAGCTCATGCAGGGCCGTAGCTCTAGTAAAGGTAGCGAAAATCGTCAACAAGAAATTTCTGAAATTTCGCGTAATTTAAAGCTCATTGCTCGTGAGTTTAATGTGCCGGTTATTGCGTTATCTCAGTTATCTCGTAGTGTTGAAAGCCGACCAGATAAGCGTCCTGTATTATCTGACCTTCGTGAATCTGGTTCTCTTGAACAGGATGCGGATATCGTTATGTTCTTATATCGTGATATTTACTATAATCCGGAATCAGAGGCTGGTGATGAGGCAGAAGTCCTTATTCGTAAGCATCGTAATGGTGCCGTTGGTACAGTACGACTCCTATTTATGGGTGAGTTAACACGTTTCCGCGATACCGTTAAAAAAGATATGGGGCCGGAACAATAATATATAGGTAGTTAACATACAAGCAGCTAATATTAGATACTATATCTAATGTTAGCTGCTTTTTGTATGTGACCTTCAAAAATAGAACCACAAAGCAAACATATGTTTGAAAATACATGGTATTTTTGTTATACTAATTATAGAAATTATTCTTTTCAGAATTTTAGTGAAGGACTGTTATTTAGTGACTTTAGGAGGTGTTTATATGGGATCTACTGATACGAGTCGGATGTATATGTGCATTGATTTAAAAAGCTTTTATGCATCTGTAGAATGTGCCGATTTGGGTGTAGATCCCTTTACAACACCTTTGGTGGTGTCCGATAACTCTCGTGGTAAGGGTGCGATTACGCTAGCTATTTCTCCGGCCCTTAAGAAATTGGGGGTTAAGAATCGGTCGCGCTTATTTCAAATTCCTCCGCACATCGAGTACATCACCGTTAAACCACATATGAAGCGTTATATGCAGGTGTCGGCACAGATTTATGGGACTTTACTAGAGTATATATCGCCTGAAGATATCCATGTATATTCCATCGATGAATACTTTATTGATATTACATCATACACCAAGCTCTACAAGAAAACGCCTCGTCAGTTAGCGCAGATGCTGCTTGATGCGGTGCTAGAGGCGACTCATATTTATGCTACTGTTGGGATTGGAACGAATCTATTTCTTGCTAAAATTGCCCTCGATATATTAGCTAAGCATGCATCTGATTTTATTGGGTACCTTGATGAAAATCTCTTTAAAGAGCATATTTGGCACCATCAACCGATTACAGATATTTGGCAGATTGGCAGCGGTATTGCAAATCGATTGCGCAAGTTTGGCGCCTTTGATTTGCATGGCATCACGCAGGTGCCAGAATATAAACTGTATAAGGAGTTCGGTGTGAATGCAGAGCTGTTAATCGATCATGCCTGGGGCCGTGAAAGCTGTACTATTTCAGATATTCATGCCTATAGGCCGTCTAAGCATTCACTTTCACAAAGTCAAATTCTTTTACGCAACTATACAGCGGATGAGGCACGATTGCCGATGCGAGAGATGGTAGAATCCTTAGTCCTTGAACTATTGCAGATTAAGGCTGTTACGAAATGTATTCATGTCCATATTGGTTATGCGGCAGAGGATTTAAAATCGACTGGCGGTTCACGTACCTTAGCACATTATACGGATTCGTTTCAAGAGCTATGTCCTGCTGTACTATCCTTATTTGATAAATATAAAAGGCCCCATGAGCTGATTCGGCGTATCGCTGTTAGCTTTGAAGAGCTCGTGAATAAATCAGCAGTACCTACCGAAATGGATTTATTTAGTGATGCTTTAGATGAGACCGAAGAAAAGGAAGAACATATACAGCAAGCAATGCTCAACATTAAAGGGCGATTTGGCAAAAATGCCATACTGCGTGCGTCTAGTCTGCAAGAGGAAGGAACCATGCAGTTTAGAAATACCTTGGTTGGCGGTCATAATGGAGAATAATGTAACTATATAGTATTTAGTTTAATGGGGTTATTTACTATGAAAGGAAAAATGTCCCGCTTACAACGGGCTAAACAATTTATGCCCTTTGCCGCATTGAAGGGATTTGAGACTCTACTAGCTGCTGTAGCACGTCCAAAGGAAATGCGCGTAGAGTTATCTGAGGATCAACTAGAGGAATTGAATCGCACGATACAGTCTTTGGTGGAGGGGGATTTTGTACGAGTACTCTATTATACAGGTCATTGTTATACAGAGTTATTAGGTGTTATAGAGACGATAGGTCGACCAGCGCATAGCCTATCTGTTGAGGGGGTAGCTATTGCGTATAAAGATATAAAAGAAATAAATCTCTATGACTGAAGTATAGTGGATGCTAGAAGTATAAAAATTAAATAGTAGATAAATATGTTGAAATAGCCTGTTCTCGAGTATTATGAGTACAGGCTATTTTTCTATCATTTATTGTCATAATTTATCTTGATAATTCTTCTTGACAGACCTTATGAATTCGATTAAAATAAACATATGAACAGGTATTCATATAATAAAAATATCTGATGAAAAATGTTTAGGAACATATATAACAAGATATGAAACAAGATATGTCTAATAAGTATTAGAAAAATATTAACTATTAACTTATAATACAGGATAGAAACTTTCACTATTATCAAAGGAGATATCATGGAAGAAACATTGTTGTTGAAGAATTTGAACTGTCCGAACTGCGCAGCAAAAATTGAAGATCGTATCCGTAAAATGGATGTGGTAGAGACTGCCAATTTTACACTTGCTACACATCAATTAAAATTAACCGGCTCTTGGGAAGACCGTGAAGCTCTTAAACGTGACATTCAAGACATTTGTGATGCCATCGAAGAGGGCGTTACAGTAGCAGATTATGAACGTAAATCTAAAGCGGCTATGGATGATCATGGTCCTGACCAGGATCGTGGTAGTGATGCTGTAACAATTGCAGTTATCGTAGCAGGCTTGTTATTCGTGGCCTACGAAGGGTTGAGTATAGTTGTGCCGTCCATCGGCTTGCCAGAGTCTATCGAAACTCCAATTTACTATATTGCCTATATTCTTCTTGCATTCCCAGTATTGCGTATCGCAGGTCGCAATATCTTAAAAGGCCAAGTGTTCGACGAGAACTTCTTGATGTCTATCGCTACATTGGGCGCTATTGCTATCGATGCATTGCCTGAAGCCGTAGGCGTTATCTTGTTCTACCGTATCGGTGAATTCTTCGAAGAAAAAGCTACAGATCGCAGTCGTACAGAAATTATGAATGCTGTTGATATGCGTCCACAAGAGGTGCGCGTTGTAGACACATGCGGCGGTGGTGAAATCGTAGTTATGGCTCCTGAAAAGGTTGAAGTAGGCTGGACTATCGAAGTTCGTCCTGGCGATTTAATTCCGTTAGACGGCACAGTGCTTGAAGGTGAAACACGCGTTAATACAGCACCTGTAACAGGTGAACCTGTACCTGTTCGCGCCGTACCTGGCACTCAACTTATGTCTGGTTGTATCAACGAATCTGGTCGCATTACAATGCGTGTAGATAAGGTTCTTGAAGAATCTATGGTTACTAAAATCCTTGATGCCGTTGAAAATGCAGCATCTTCTAAACCTAAAATCGACCGTTTCATTACGCGTTTTGCTCGCGTATACACACCAATCGTTGTAGCTCTTGCATTGGCTGTAGCTATCATCCCATCCCTTATTACAGGCGAATGGCATAAATGGATCTACACAGCCTTAACATTCCTCGTTATTTCTTGCCCATGTGCATTGGTGCTTAGCGTGCCACTTGCATTCTTCTCCGGTATCGGCAATGCGTCTAAACACGGTATCTTGCTTAAAGGTGGTCGAGTTATCGAGGCGTTGGCTAATGTGAAAGCAGTAGCTCTTGATAAAACTGGTACTATCACATCTGGTGAGTTCAAAGTTCACAGCGTAGAAACTGTAGGCTCTCATGTAAGTTCCAGTCAATTGTTATCCATGGCGGCAGCTATCGAAGCCGTTTCTACACATCCAATCGCAACAAGCATCGTGTCTGAAGCAAAGGCACAAGGCCTTACAGTGGAACCTTCTGATTTCGTTCAAGAGTTAGCTGGTGAAGGTATGGTGGGTATGACTGATGGTCAACAAGTACTTATTGGTAACCGTCGCCTTATGGAACGCTATAATGTGCAAGGCTATCCAACAGAGGCTGCTGAATATGGCACAGAAGTTCTTGTGGCAGAAGGTAATACATACTTAGGTCGTATCATCATCGCCGATGAAGCTCGCCCAGACTCTGCTGAAGCGATTGCTAATCTTAATGGTCAAGATATTAAAACTGTTATGCTTACAGGTGATGCTGAAGCAAGTGCAAATTACATCGCTAAAGAAACTGGTGTAAGTGCTGTTCGCGCTCAATTGTTGCCACAAGATAAATTGTCCGTAGTACAAGATATTCGCTCTGAATATGGTCCAACTATGTTCGTAGGGGACGGTATCAACGATGCTCCAGTACTTGCAGGTGCTGATGTTGGTGGTGCCATGGGTAGCGGTGCTGATGCGGCTATCGAAGCGGCAGACGTTGTGTTTATGCGTCCGTCCTTGACTGCTATTGCACATATCCTTGACTTGTCCAAAGCGACATTGCGTGTAGCATGGCAAAACGTAGTATTCGCTATTGCTGTAAAAATCCTTATCATGGCGCTTGGCATCATGGGCTATGCATCCATGTGGTGGGCTGTGTTCGGTGATACAGGCGTATCTATCCTTTGTATCTTAAACTCTATCCGTATCTTGCGTCGTCAATAATAAGAAATCACTTTTCATAGAACTAACTCATACACAAACATATATAACGTATATAACGTATATATAACATACATATATAACTCTCTCATACAACTTATACATATAGATACACACTAAAAAGATTCCTCTATTGGCCGATAGCCTCAAATGACTACTACTGGCTGATAGGGGAATCTTTTTGCTTTGCAGTGACTGTTTAGCTATGTAATACATAGGGGGAATCATACATAATGAGAGGCAAATTGAGAGAGTAGTAAGACGATTTTGAAAGTAAAACTTTCACAAGAGAATTGAATAGTACACTCAAATAGTATATAATTTTAAAGATAAGATACAGTTTTTCTGCTCGAAAGGAGGGATAACATGATTACGGTGTACAAGCACATAGAAGAAGAATTAGTAGCCGATTACACGGTATCAGATGCCACAAAAGGTTCATGGGTAAATTTGGTGAACCCAGACCCCGATGAGTTATCCCTTATTAATATTTTGACAGAAATCCCAACAGACGTTTTAAAGACCGCTCTTGATATGGAAGAACGTTCTCACGTGGAGTTAGAGGACAACTATATTTTTGTAGTTATCAACATTCCTGTTGTTCGCGGTAATGATATGTATGATACGGTGCCACTTGGTATCTTCTTGACCCCGGATTTCTTTATTACGGTCTGTCTTGAAGAATCTGAAGTATTATATCCATTTATTTCCAATCAGATTTCTACGTTCTATACATTTAAAAAAACACGGTTCTTGTTTCAAATTTTGTATCGTACAGCAACGATGTTCTTGCGTTACTTGCAACAAATCAATCGCCGTACAGATGATATTGAAATCCAATTGCGTCATACCACAAAGAACAAAGACTTTTTCCAATTGTTGGAATTACAGAAATCCATGACGTACTTTACATCCGCTTTGCGTACTAATGGTACCGTTATGGAAAGACTATTGCGTTTACGTGGGCACAGTTCCTACAAACATCTTCTCAAAATATATGAAGAGGATGAGGATTTACTAGAGGACGTTATCATCGAGAATAAACAGGCCATGGAGATGGTTGAAATGTATTCCAATATCTTGATGAACATGATGAACGCCTTCACATCTATCATTTCTAATAACCTCAACATGGTTATGAAAATGTTGGCAACTCTTACCATTACAATGGCGGTGCCAACTATCATATTCAGCTTGTGGGGGACCAATGTAAACTTGCCGTTTCAAGAGGATCCAAATGGATTTTATAAGGTAGTAGCAATATCCGTAGTCTGCTCCTTAATTGCTATCTTCGGTATGTGGAAAAAAGATCTTTTCTAAAGGATATAATGAAAAGCTAAGATACATGAAAAAGGCTGGCGCAAGGCCAGCCTTTTTGGTCCCTAGAAAGAAGCGTATAATGTTCTAAGCTCATTACATTCAGTTGTTGCACATTATCATAAAAATCTGCTATAATATACCATTATGGAGAGGTGTCCGAGTGGTTTAAGGAGCTGGTCTTGAAAACCAGTGACTCCGCAAGGGGCCGTGGGTTCGAATCCCACCCTCTCCGCCATTCAATTTTATGAATTTCAATGACTATTAAAGAATATGAAAGAGTAAATAAAGCTAGATAAAACCTGCTTTATTGATGTTCCTAGATATTCATGATTAGTCTATAAGTTAAGTATAATTTGCCCCCTTTTTTGCCCCCTAAAATTTATGTGGTAGAATAGAGGGGAAAGCAGTAAATATAATGTTTTCAAAATCATATAATCATCTCTAAAAAGCCCTTTAGGTTATCGCCTAGAGGGTTTTATATATAGCTTTAATCTCGTACTTGTGCTATACTATTCGTATAATATAAATCTTTAGAGACCAGTTGGGCCATTTGTTGCCTGTTGCTCGTTTCTTTTGATATAGTACTATACTTGGTAAGGCAATTGGAGCCCGTTCCTTGTATAGTACTATAGAGAACCCTTTATCTAATCGGTAGAGGGTTCTTATTATATATTAGAGTATGTTAACAAATGTCAATATATGTTTAATAGCTTTGTATGAAATTAGATATAGGTTCAATTATTGACGATGTTTGATATATCTTTTATACTTATAGTATCAAAAGCAGTATTACTAGTCATTTGACCGACCGCTTGGCTATTGCCACTCTGCGTTGGGGGACTAGTAGTACTGCTTTTTTGTATGCTTTATTAATAGATAACCTTAACTTTTCTTAACCACTTAATACGGTATGTTTTGATGTAACAGTAATATAACAGTAATGTAACATTGATGTAACAGGTTTGTAACGCTATTACATTCTATTAATAGATAACCTTAGTTTTTCTTAGTCTTTTTAGGGTATTCGATTTATTAGTTTTTAGGGTATCTGAAATGTTGTGTTTTGTTGAAAGCATCTAATATATAAAAAAGGCAGTATCAGTAGTACCGCCTTTTTCTTTTGCGTTAAGCAATGTTAGTTATTCATTTCCTTAGTTAATTATTATAGTACATATACTTAATTTAATAAAGTACTAGATGCTCACTCATTCTCATTGATAGTCTATGCTTTTCAGTCATAGGAAAATAATTACTTCCGATAACATATCCTTAGTGGAAGTAAAAACGGAAGTTATTATAAGAATGTACAATTTTGACGATGTACAATATACAGTTATTCTTTCTGCTTTTTGTCCTATAACCCAAATATTAGTGTATAGATAATTTAAGTAGGATTATTGCTTGCTGCTGCTGTACATAAAGGTACAGGTGGTCAGTCCAATAATCGTACTTATGATTTTAAGATAAGTGATATAAATTTATTTGTCAAGAAGCGTAGTAAGAGGTAATTCTCCATACTTTATCATATATATTACTCTGTTGTGTGATGATAAATAGAAAGAGTTTGAAAAATTATTTCTATTTATAGTATGATAGCTTTATATGTTATTTTACTATGGAAAGGAGCTCGTATGAGTAGATTTGGTTTCTCACGAACTCAGATTTTAATTCTTGTTAGCGTATGGCTAACGTTTTTGATTAGCTTTGTAATGCGTCTATCTTGGGCGTCTTTGATGCCTATTGTTAATGAAGCATTGAGCTTTACACCTCAAATGGGGACTTCTTATTTATCCGCCTTTTATATGGGCTATGCTATTATGGTGTTACCAGGCGGTATCTTAGCAGATAAAATTGGTTATCGTCATACCATATTAGTAAGCTTGCTTGCTATGGCGGCAATTACGGCGTTGATGAGCACTATCGATAATTATACCTATGGCTGGGTATTACGTTTCTTATTAGGCCTAGTATCTGGACCTGTACAAGCATCTTGCTTGAGTGCTATTGGTGATTACTTTGGTCCTAATCAACGGGGGGCAGCAGTTGGTATTTTCATGTCCTGTACATCTTTAGGTTTGGCTACTGTAAATTTATATGCGCCATATGTAGCAACTACTTATGGTTGGCAAAATGCCTTCCTTTTAACTGCTGTATTGCCAATTCTTGTTTTTATACTCAGCTATTTTACGGTTCGCAAGCCAAGTGCTGATATTTTGGCACAACGTGAAGCCGAGGCGAGTGCAGGTTCTGCCCATGTAGGCGAAGAAACTTCTTTAAAAGAAAACTTACTTCATGTTTTGAAAAATCGCAATATTCGTTGCCTCGCATTTGCTGGGTTCTTTGCGACCGGTGCTACCTGGGCCGTAGCTCAATGGTCAAATCTCTATATGGTTAAACAATTGGGCGTAAATGCTATCTATGCTGGTCACGTTATGTCTATCTTCGGCTTAGCTGCACTTATTGCAAAACCTACAATTGGTATTTTATCCGATATTTTACCGATTAAGAAAAATCATTTAGCGGCTCTTGTTATGTTCCTCTTTGCGCCAGCATTATTGCTGTTTGCGAGCACAACAAATCCGGATATGCTATTTGTTACTGGTCCAATCCTCGGTGTAGGGGCATTTATGCATAGTGCGCTAACAAATGCTCTCGTTGTACAATCTGCAGCACCTCATTTGCGCGGCACTACAGCTGGTTTCGTAAACCTATTTAATCAAATCGGTGTTATGTTGGCGCCTATGGTCTTAGGTAGCATGTTAACTGCCACAGGTAGCTATCAATCTGCGTTAATGACCCTAGGTATCGCTCCAGTCATCGGTGCTACTGCATTGTTCTTTGTGCGCCTTAATAAATAATTTGCCCTAACATTTAATTTTGGGCTTGAGAAAGTCATAAAATAAACCCTCATCCATAATTGTTGTAGATGAGGGTTTGTTTATGTTGAAATTTTGAATTAATGAGGTCCTTGACCTCCGCCGCCACGGCTGCTATTTCCAGAATTGCCGCCGTTACGACCGCCATTATTTGGTGATCCCTTATCGCGACCTGTATTATTTCGACCAGTATCGTTGCGAGCTTTGCCATCTCGAACTTTGTTATCCGCAGGTCCTTTCTGTGAAGGAGGGGCTTGCATTTCAGGACGAGACATATTACGATTTGGATTTTGGGGCTTAGCTTGTTGCATAGCAGCAAAATTAGGGGAGAAACCTCCGCGATTATTAAAGCCCCCAACGCCAGGACCGCCTACATGACCAGGTTGCAAACTTGGTTGTATCTTCGTCGGTGGTGCTGGTGGTGCTGGTATTACTCGGTCCATCGGAGTCGAGATAACCAAATCTGTAGGTGGCATAAGTCCAAATAGAGGCGTATGCACACTGTGATTCACCACCGGAGGGAATACCCTCGGTGGAATATATGGATTATCGTAAGTATACGAAATTTTTTCCATTTCCACAGAGGTATTGTATACAAATTCTCCAATACGTTGGGATGGACTATTTTGTGCAGCTACATGTTGACCGTAATCCTTGGCCAAGCGTTGTTGTGGTAATGTATCAATAGGATAACCATTTTGTGCATAGTATATCGGTTTTGATACCTTCCACGCTGTCATCGTAATTTGTGCATTAGGTTGTTGTTTGTAAAATGTAAAGTTTGTATCAAAGTCTGCGATTACATTATTTCTTGTATATAGACTTAATAGCCTTGCTTGTACAGTCTTATAATTCGCAGCGGTCTGCTTAGTATGAATAGAGCTGAGATCGATATACATACGTTCTGTATCGCTAGAATAAGCAAGTTGGTATTGATTTGGTTTTTGCTCGATTTCATACTGAGATATGGCAAATCCTGATTGCGAGGTACACAATAGGGTTCCCACGAGAGCTAGTAGATATTTCATTGTTATTCCCCCTCTCTATGCGAAAAAAGTGTACCATACTGTACTTAAGATTTCATGAAAATGAGTAACATATTGTACTTTATACATATATATTTTACAATGTAGATGACCGAATGTATAGTGGAGGAATTGATGAATATAATATGTTTTGGTGATAGTATTACTCGTGGATATGATGTGAAATCAGGTCTTGGCTGGGTTGAATTATGTAGTGCCGCCTTACCTACATATCATATAGAAAATCATGGTATAGATGGTTTGTCTGTGCAAGGCTTACTAAACTATATAGAAGCTTGGGGCATAGATAAGGATTATAAAGATAATCGTTATCTATGCATTATGTGTGGAACTAATGATATTTTACAAAATCGCGATAGCGATTATGTATATAATAAACTGATTAAAGTTATAACTATAGCTAGTCAAAAAGGACAGGTCATCATTGGCCTAGAGCCTCAAATTGATAGTGAAATGGATGGGCTTAATCATGTGGTGGTCGATGTGAACAAACGACTGCTTTCATACGCAGCAGAAAACAATATAAAAACAATTGATTTTTACGGAGTGCTCCACGAAGCAGATCAAATAGGACAAATCGTATTCGCTGGTGAGGTACATCCAAATGAACGTGGTTATCGATTAATGGCCTATAAAGCATTAGAAACTTTTACCCGTTTATAATATAAATAGTATAGCAGGCATATATGGGCCTGATAGTGATCCATGTTGCATATTTATAATGACAAAAAGGACTGTAAATAGAAGTCGGTTATACCGCACTTTTTACAGTCCCTTTTCATTATATTTAGATGTTGTTAGAGATAGCTGGTAGTATCTCTACATTAGAGGTCTATTATCTACCTTGTTTTACACTTTTTTCGTTAGCTGCTTTTGCAGAGGCAGCGATGGAATACGCTGTACCTTTTACTAGTTCATAAGATTCGCTACTGTTACCGGAAACGGTAACTGCTGCTACTGTATCTTCAGTAATGGCAAACATAGCTGTTGCATATGGATGTTGAGCACCATTAGGTACTGTTACAGCACCGGATTTTACGACGATGAAACGACCATTGTTGTTATATACATCATAGTTAGCAGCTTGTTTCACACCATCATAGCTTTCATTATAAGCAAATAATGTGGACACTTCACCTACGGATACATGACCAGTTTGTTGCATGGACCGCAATTTAGTTGCTGCTACAGAAGTTGGTTGTGTCATGTTAACAGTGATGCGTAAAGATGTGTTGTTTACGATTGCTTCCGTGATTACATTTGTTGTGAATACGTTGGCAATACCGTTACCAGCGCGGTTGTAAGAACTTGCAGTTTTTACTTGGTAACCATTTGTATAGGCTGGTAAATCAAATGTGTAAGAACGACCGTTTAACAATACATCAAAAGCATTTAATTGATTGCTTCTATATGTGGATACATAACCATTGCCACTTCTGCTGAAAGAAAGTGTTGCTGGTGCATCTACCGGTTGTTGTAACGGTGCATTAGGATTTGGAATTGGATCCATAATTTGCATACCTACAGCCGTTGTTTGTGGTGCCACAAAGATTGGATCGCCCAGTTCTTTAGATACAGGCATTTGTTGGCTCATATCACCAGCGGTGTAAGGTACAACTGGTAATGGAGAGTAGTTAGGACGTGGAGGTGTTGCCACATAACCTGCTTGAGCTACTGGTACAGTATTTGCTGGCATATATTGGTATTGGGACTGTTCTGCTGCAGCACGTTCATAGGCGCGTGCATTAGCATCCATATTTGCTGCAAAAGCTGAGAAAGAGATTGTTGTTGCTGCCAATACGGCAAAAGCCGTAGCAATACGTTTTGTATTCATTGTGATTAACTCCTAAATTGTTATTAATACAAAAAATTATAACCTTAAATAACATTTCATTTTACATTCATTATACACCACGGTGTTAAATGTGTAAATAAAATATAAACAAATTTAATTTTTTTATTTTCGTAAACAGAATAATGTATAAATCAAATTTTGTCAAATATCAATTTAGGTATTTAATGGTGTACAATAGTATATATATTTATATGTCATATAAGTTACTACTGATATCTGTTTTTAGGGATGACGGAATAAATTATTAGTAGTGGGAGGTAGTATGAGTATTACCATGTATTATGGTCGCGCTGGATCTGGTAAGACCCGTGCCGTATATGAACGTATTCGGCAGGTCATAACCGAGTGTCCAGGTGATCCTATTATATTATTGGTTCCAGAGCCAGCAACATATCGGGTGGAGCGGGAATTAGCAGAATTTATGCCCCAAGGTGGCTTTACGACGGTGCGCGTTGTAGGGTTTGGCCGCTTAGCCTATCAGGTGTATCAATCGATAGGCAATGTGAAAGCCCATCAGCAGAGCATATCTCAATTGGGACGCTCTATGCTCTTGAGTCTTGTAATGAAGCGGAAAGGTGCTGAATTAGGCCTATTATCACAAGCTGCCAAACGGCCTGAGTTTTCGTCGGTCTTGCAAGGCTTATTTTCCGAGTTTCGCTCCTTTCGCATAGGGCCTGATGAATTAGAAGCAGGTGCACAGCGCGTATCGAATGGGGTATTGCAGAAAAAATTACGTGAACTAGCATTATGTATGTCAGCCTATGAAGAGGAATTGCAGCTTCATGGCCAAATTGATGGAGATCCTATTATGGATCTCGTTCATGCACTACCACAGTCTCCATTGATGGAAAACTGTCATGTCTTTGTAGACGGATTCCACTGGTTTACACCGGTTCATTTTGAGCTGTTGTACATGCTCTTTGACCTTGCTGTAGAATCGGTAATTACCGTTGATTTACCGGCTGACCCTAAACGGATTTTAGCAAATAAAGGGCATCATGGCATCTTTAATCGCGCTGTTGAAATCTTAGAAAATCTATATAACGAATATGGCTCAAAACTATCCTTTCAGTCCTTTAATGGTCATAGAGGGACGCCTGTATTGCAAGTTTTGGAGGAAAATTTCTTTCACAGTAAACGAAATACAACAGATGAACACGTACCTCTAGTGAGCGCCTATAATCGTGAGCGCGAGGCCGATTGGGTGGCTCGTGATATCCTTGCGTATATTGAAAGTAGTCCTACTGCACGCTATCGGGATGTGTGTATCATGCTCCGTGAATCGGAGACCTATGGGGATACATTAGCGAAGGTATTTACCCGCTATGGGATTCCTCACTTTGGAGACCGTCAACGGCCTATGAATAATCACCCCTTAGGGGAATTGATGACGGATTTGCTCGGTATTGTTAAGCATAGCTACAGTCGTGATATTATGTTCCGTTTA
Source organism: Veillonella tobetsuensis (assembly GCF_002959935.1). Taxonomy (NCBI): domain Bacteria; kingdom Bacillati; phylum Bacillota; class Negativicutes; order Veillonellales; family Veillonellaceae; genus Veillonella; species Veillonella tobetsuensis. The sequence continues at coordinate 365,836 of NZ_PPDF01000008.1, read as the reverse complement.
TTAAAAACGGATTTAACGCCTTTAACTCGTGAGGCGGTAGATGAACTGGAAAACTATGTGCTAGAATTTGGTATCAATCATTTACAGTGGGAACGAGATACTTGGTCCTATATGCGTCGTGTATTGGGACTTTCAGAAGAGGAACAACCAGACGCACCAAGACATGAGCGGGTAAACGCATCGAGACAGACCATTATGGACATCTTGATACCATGGTTTGATTTTGCAACGTCTTGCGAAGCCCATACGGGGGCCGAGTGGTGTAAGCACATCTATGCGGTTCTCGAAGAATTACAAGTGCCACAGCGTCTCTATGAATGGTCGTTAGCGGCTGAGCGAGACGGTGATTTAGAATCTAAGGCCAGTCATGAGCAAATGTATAATGCGGTCATCGGATTCCTCGATGAAATGATGGTCTTAACCGATATGGAAACATTGACACTGGACGAGATGATAGCCCTCTTAGAAGAGGCCCTTGATAATGTTCACTATTCGATGATTCCACCATCTCTAGATCATGTGGCAATTACAACTATTGAACGGGCATATAGTCAATCATGGCCAAGGGTCTATGTGATGGGCCTTAACCAAGGTGTATTTCCTCAAAATATGGGGGATGAAGGCTTAATCAAGGATAGAGAGCGGGAGGCCCTTGCTGAAGCGGGTATCGTTCTTGCAGAAGGTGCTTTACCGAAGGCGTTCAATGAAAACTTCCTTCTCTATTTAGCCATGACTCGGGCAGAACAGCATTTAACTATATCCTATGCTGGCTCTAATGATGAAGGAGAAGGTCTTGAAAGTTCTCTCGTTATTAAACGGTTACAATCCCTTGGTTTCTGTACGTCGCCTGTAGAGGTTCCTTTCACCATTCAAGATGGTACTGAAGATAATTATTTATGGCGTCCATACCAAAGTTTATCCCTCTTATCTGAGCGTTGGGGCGCTTTGTTTAGTGGCGTACCTGTGTCGCCGTTGTGGTGGGGGCTCTATAATTGGGCTCGCAATGATGCGGCCTACAGACCGCGCTTAGAGGACGTGAGCCGTGGTATTCGCGACAATAATGATGTACCTATTATTGCACCAGAATTAGTGAATGGCCTATTCCTTAAACGGGGTTATATGTCTGGGTCCGTAACGCGCCTTGAAAAATATCGTCAGTGTCCATTTAAATTCTATGCCCAATATGGCTTACAACTGGAACCCCGTAAGGTACGCTCCTTTGGGGCCCCAGAAATTGGTACCTTTTTACATGCCAATTTAGAACGGTTAGGAACACAACTATTGTCTGAGCATAAGCAATGGCGTGATTTAGATGAAACGGCACAGCAGGAATTATGTGCTCGCGTAGCAGCGGATATATTAGAAGAGAATCGCTATGATGAGGATGAGAAAACGGCCTATGATAAGGCTATTGAAGAGCGCGTTGTTAGAACATTGCAGAAAACAGTATCACGCCTTGTAGATTGGTCTAGTCGGTCCTCCTTCGATACGATGTATTTAGAACAAGACTTTGGACGTCCTAATGGCTGGGAATCTATAAAGGTACCTCTTGGTGATGATCGTTATTTGCGACTGGTTGGTCAAATTGATCGTATCGATGAATATAAACGCGATGGTCATACGTACGGCATGGTTATCGACTACAAATCGGGTAGTACATCGGTGAATGCACAGGAAATATACTATGGTCTAAAATTACAATTGATGACCTATCTCTTGGCACTAGAATCGGCTTATGAAAAACATCACGATCAACCGATGACACCAGCTGCCGTTGTATATACATATGTGAAAAATCCACGAACTTCAGCTAGTGAACCTGTGTCCTATGAAGAGGCCAAAGCCTTGGCAGATACAAATGGGGCCCTTAACAATAAAGGATATTTTACAGATGATATCGATATGCTGGAAAAAATGGATGAACAATTGCTCACCTATAAGGGTAAGGGGCCTTATGTACCTGTTCGTATTACTGGTAAAGGGACTATTCATTCAGGAGATATGAAAGTCGTTAAATCCTCCGGTGATTTTGATATCATGTGCCGTTATACCGAATCGATTATGGCGGACACCGGCTCTGCCATCGGCAAAGGTGAATTTCCTATTGCCCCATATCAGTTGAATAAGGCTATTCCTTGTTCCTATTGTGATTACAAGACCGTGTGCCGATTCGATAATGAACGTAATCAGTACAATTATTTAATGTCTCTAAATGAGGCGAATGCCCTAGAGAAAATGCATGAAGCTCTAAATGGCACCTCTGAAAATGTAGCATTCGGTGTTACTTCTGAACATATGGTGTCGAGTGCTGCTAAGTTACTAGGTGAAAGTGTTAATAAGGATAGTTCTATGACAGGAGGTGACGATAATGGGCGTTAAATGGACACCAGAGCAGGAGTCTGCCATCATGTCCCCAAAGGACAGTAATTTAGGGGCCCAAACATTGCTCGTTGCCGCTGCTGCTGGATCTGGTAAAACGGCGGTTCTCGTAGAACGCATCATAACACGCTTGAAAGATATGGATAATCCCTTATCTGTACAAGAATTGATGGTCGTTACCTTCACAAAGGCCGCTGCTGCTGAAATGAGCGCTCGTATTGGCGTTGCTTTGGCGAAGGCCATGGAAGCAACCGATGACAAGGTATTACAAGCGCGCTTAGAGCGACAATTGAATCTATTGCCATCGGCACATATTTCTACACTACATTCCTTTTGCCAGTGGGTAATCCGCTCGTATTTCTATAAACTTGATATTCCGCCTACGGCTCGTATCGGTAATGAAGCGGAAATGACCCTCTTAAAACAAGAGGTGTTGGAAAACCTATTGCAAGAGGCATATGAACATAATGAGTATGGTATTTTTGATTTATCTGACTTCTTTAGCGATGATAAGTCTGATGCGGGTTTGCAAGATAAGGTACTAAGCCTCTATGAATTTGCCATGTCTCAATCGAACCCAGATGGGTGGATGCGTCGCGCCGTGGAGCCTTATAAGGAGGCTCAAAATCAAGATTTACGAGACACCTTATGGGGCAGTGCCATGTGGGATGAGCAACAGGCCGAAATCAATCGTATTGCTGAACGATTAGAGTTGATGGAACCTTTGCTTGAAAGCCCTGTAGGTCCTAAGAAATGGGATAAGGTATACCAAGAGCAATTAGCCGCATTGGCCCAACTAAAAGGGGCGCAGACCTGGTCCGATATGGTCGACGTATGCCGTAACCTAGATACCTTTACCAAGGCTAGTTTCACAAGCCTTGGCAAAGCCTTAGAAAAGGGAGAAGTAGATGGTGCGTTAGCAGATGAATTTAAATCACTTGGTTCCCAAAATAAGGACAGCTTAAAAGGAATGAAAAACGGTCTATTCCATATTGATGAAGCTGTGCTGCAACAGCAATTTGTAGACCAGTATCCGCTCATTCATAATCTGGTAGAGTTAACCATTGCCTTTCATAGGGCTTATAATGAGGCTAAAAAAGAACAAGGCATCATGGACTTTAGCGACTTGGAACACCTCTGTTTGGCACTCCTTGTGGAACCTGGTACCGAAGATGACCCTCAACCATCCGAAGTGGCCCTTGAGTTGCAGGATACTTTCAAAGAAATCATGGTGGACGAATACCAAGATACGAATGGTGTACAAGAAACTATTATTAATCTTATTTCTCATATAGATAACCGATTCTACGTAGGCGATGTGAAGCAAGCCATTTATAGTTTCCGTATGGCGGATAGTTCTCTGTTTATGCATAAGTACAATACGTACGGACTCGAGAATGACGCTGTAGAGCGTCGCATCGATTTGGCAAAGAATTTCCGGTCCCATGAAAATATTTTGACCACTACGAATTTTATTTTTTATCAAATTATGACCCAAGAGGCAGCAGAACTTGATTATGGTGAAAAAGAATCGCTCATACCAGGCCGCATCGTCGAGGATGCACCTACTAATTGGGTGGGAGGTGCCGTAGAATTGCATCTTTTGGATACCAGTGATACGAACAGTTCTGATGAAAGCGATATTGGAGCTAATGTAAACGATACGGAATCTATCGGTGATGAGCCAGAGAATAATGAACGGGAACTAGATTTTATCATTCAGAAAATCAAGGAATTGCACGCATCTAAAAAACAAGTGCAAAATCCAGATGGCTCATTCCGTCAAATTCAATGGCGCGACTTTGCCGTGTTACGTCGGTCCCTTGCAGGATGGGGAACACGAGCTGTAGCTGCCATGCGTCAAGCGGGCATCCCAGCTGTTGTTAATGAGCGCGATGGCTACTTTGAAGCACAAGAGATTCAATTGCTCTTGTCCTTGTTACAGATTATCGATAATCCAGAGCAGGATTTGCCGATGGCTGCCGTATTGCATTCTGGGCTGGTAGGGCTCGATGCCAATGAACTCGGTGCATTGCGACTTACTGGGGAAGGCTCTTTATGGTCCCTTATGCCTATGTATGCCGAACAGGCCCAGGATGAACGGTTAGTACAATTCCTCGGGCATATTGAGCATTGGCGTACATTGTCACGCCGTCATGGCGTAGCTGATTTGTTATGGGATATATACGAAACCTTGGATTACGTGAACTATGTGGGGGCCATGCCGAATGGCCTTGTGCGCCGCGCAAATGTGATGGCCCTCTATGAAAGGGCTAAGGGTTTTGAATCGTCTGGGTTCCGCGGCCTCTTTAGATTCCTTCGTTTTGTTGAAAGCTTACGCGATAGCAATCAGGATATGGCCGTTGCCAATGTGGTTACCGAAGCGGATGATGTGGTGCGTCTCATGACCATCCATAAGAGTAAGGGCCTTGAATTCCCGGTTGTATTTCTTTCAGGGGTACAAAAGAAATTCAATACCATGGACTTTAACTCCCCACTGTTGGTCGATAAAAATGCTGGTATCGGATTGAAGGGCTATTACCCAGATATTCGTGTATCCTATCCATCCATGCCGTGGCTCTATTGTAAATCCATCAAATCGGATGCTATGAAAGCCGAAGAACAGCGTATTCTCTACGTGGCATTGACCCGGGCACGGGATAAGCTATTCCTAACGGGGTATATCAACAAGGAAATTAAAAAGGAAAAGGGGATTGGTGCTCATATAAAAAATGCGGCATTGACCCAGACCCAAGCATTAGGTGTAGATCTAATTAAAGCTGGTAACTCCTATTTACATTGGCTGCTCATAGCCTTCGCTCGTCATTTAGATGGGGGCGGTCCATTACGCAATAGTATCGAGCTAGAAGGAGCTATTAATTTTAATTTACTGGACCGTCAATGTAAGGTGAAGGTAGAAATCCATGATGGTTCTCTGTATGGTGACCTAGACTATAAGGCTGATGTGGATGAAACAACTATCAATACCGTTCGCGCTTTAGGAAAGGTGAATGATGTAGAATTGCCAGAGGAAATTGTACAGCGATTTGCTTTTACCTATCCTAATCTTGTAGCCTCTAAGACAACAGCTAAGATTTCTGTGAGCGAATTGAAACGACGATTTGCCGAACGTGATGCGGAGGCAGTATCGGCTACGGTATTAGATACAAGTATTCCTGCTATTAGTGAAATAGAACTCGCTGATTCCGTATTTGGACGCAAGCCGATGGCCATTGCTGACGCTGAGGAAATTGTAACGGGTGCGCAATGGGGCACATTGATGCATGAAGCGATGCAATGGCTACCTGTTAAAAAGTATACGCAAACATCCATGACAGATATGCTCGATTCATTGCAAGTAGAAGGCAAATTTAGTGATGAAGAACGCAGCCTATTAAGTGATCGTAGCCTATATGGGTTCTTTAACTCTGATCTTGGTAAGCGTCTTATTGCATCAAAACGGGTAGAACGGGAATTGCCGTTTAGCATGCTCTTTGATGGAAATCGCGTGTATCCTGATGTAGAAGAGGGGGAACGATTGTTTTTACAAGGTATTATCGATACTGCCTTTGTTGAAGATGATCAATGGATTCTCGTAGACTATAAGACGGATCGTGTTAAAAGTGGGGATGAACTAGTTCATCGCTATAAAATACAAATGGACCTCTATAAAGAGGCCCTTGAGACCTTAACAGGCATGCCTGTTAAAGCAAGTTATATTTATAGTTTCCGTTTACACGAAGCCGTTTTGTTATAACGCATATAGGAAAAAAGCCATTTAAAATGATAAGAACCCCCTTTGCTGGACAACCAGTAAAGGGGGTTCAATCGCTTAGATAAGCGACTTTTTCTTTTGATGTTTAGTAGGTGCAAATACCTTGAGGACTTGAGGTAAAACCTCAAGGTCTACTGGCATAGATGGACCTGCATCACCATCCATGTTGGTTGGTAAATCACCTATATTACTTAATAATTCAATATGAGCTTTTTGTACTGTTAGCGTAGTCGTATTGCTTGAATTATAGATGGCTCCACTTAGAATAAGCGGTAAGACCTTGAAAATATCTAGAATAAAGTATTCTTTAAAGATAACGAGGCGCATATAACCATCATCGACAGAGGCCTCCGGCATAAAGCGTTCAAAGCTAGATACCACATTGGTGAGTAGTGCTAGCACTAGTGGTGATTTACAAATAAAATCATCCGTCTCTGTTTTGACACGGTATGTATAATCCTTTGTGGTGAATAGAGCTTGACCAGCACGCAAAAAGTAAGCCAGAGGACCTAAGATGCGCTTTTCCTTTGGCGTTACCTCTTCGATAACCTTTGGAATGACACCGGCTGCAATATTATTGCAGAAGTATTTATCATTGCAACGACCAATATCGATGGAGCGAACTTGGTTGATATCGAGGCGGCGAATTGCCTCTAATGGCCGTTGTGGAATGCCAAGAGCACGAGACATATCGTTAACGGTCCCCACAGGGATAAAGCCAAAGGTTGCTTTGAATCCGCCTTGTGCGATGCCGTTAACCGTTTCATTTACAGTTCCATCACCGCCCATGCAGAATACGGCATCAAAACCATCATCACAGGCCGCCTTGGCAAAACGAGTTGCATCATTAGCACCCGTTGTGAATTTTATTTCAATTGTGTCAAAGAGGGTACTCAATTTCCACTGTAAATCAAGGGCATATCGGCGTGCTGCACCGCCACCAGATACAGGGTTAATGATAACCAGACAACGACTCATATTGGTAACTTCCTTACTTTTAAACTATGACCATCTAGAAATTGACAGTCATATGCGCGAGATTTATAATTAGAGTGTATGTAACTATTATATATGCATGTGTTTGTATATAAAAATGCTTACATTTTATTATACTAATTTTAGGCGTTCATTGAAAGTATGAAAGCAAATAAACGTTAGAGGGGACCTAGGCTAGAAATATGACAAAAGACGTGAAAGGTACAAAAGAACCAAAAGAGATGTATCATTTTTCCGCTGTAGATTCAATTGAACGATTGCCGTTAAGTGAACAAGTTTATGTAACTTTGAAACAGGCTATTTTAACAGGGGAGCTATTACCGCAAGAAAAACTAAATGAAGTTAAAATCGCAGAACAGCTTAAGGTAAGTGCAACGCCAGTTCGCGAAGCTTTCAGAAAATTAGCAAAAGATAATCTTGTTGTTATCGTGCCATGGAAGGGTGTTACGGTTAAGGCGGATACACCAGAAGAAATCGTGGCGCTATACCAATGTCGCGAGGTTATGGAAGGTTTGGGGGCTCGTTTGTGTGCCCGTCACGCCACACCAGAGCAAGTGGAAGAACTTAAGGAATTGTGCCGCGAAATGCATGCTATTGAGGATGCAACTGCACGGGTAGAGGTTAACAGCCGATTCCATAGCATGATTGCGCAATTTTCAGGCAATGAGCGCGTTGTGGATTACTTATTAGATTTCCGTGAACGTGTAAATCGCGATATGTACTTGAGCTCCTTCAATGCAGTGCGCACTCATGACTGCGATGACGAACATGATCATATCGTAGACGCTATTGAACGCCATGACGAAGTGGCTGCAGAAAATGCGATGCGTCAACACATCAATAATGCTTTTATCTTTAAGCGGGCTAATGCGGAAATACAAGATAAAAAATTAAATGAAGTTTAGTAATTAAATAGATATATTAAAAAGGACCCTAGTTAGGGTCCTTTATTTTGCAAAGTCATATATAAGATACGTAAGGGGTTAGTATATTTTATATATGTAGTACATGTTAGTAGGAATTATCTTGTTTTCTAATGATTTTTATAAAATGAGGTTATTTTTATGATGCAAATATCAAAATTGAAAGTAAGTATGATTCAATTATATCTCTAGTATATATGTGCTAACTACATTCTAGAGTTCTTTCTTAAGTTCCAAAAAGCGCTGATGTGCTAATCGGAAAAATTCGACTCTTTCATAATGCTTTGAAAGATGTCTATTACAGGATTTGTAGTCTTGCGTACGAAGACGTAGCAATTGACTAATAGAAATATTGAGGCAATAGGCGATTTTAAAAACCACCTCGATGGACACACCTGAAATACCGTGTCCACATTCTAACTTGCTCAAATAGCTGCGGCTAATGCCCACGACATCGGCCAATTGTCGTTGTGAAATGCCCATTGACGTGCGCAGCGTAGATATTTTATGGCCCAAGCACATATACTGCTGCTGAAATTTTGGGTCCTGATAATGATTTCGTCGGTAGGCAGGCATTGTAAGTGTAGGATCTTTCATACGACCTCCTTTCCGATTCCTACCTTGTGCTTTTAGTATACTTAGCAAATACATTGTTGACTAATACGTAATATATGATAATTATTATGTATATATGATAATTACACGAATCGTTAAAGTGATGGAGTACTATTATGGAAAAATATATGGCTATCGCCTGCGGTGGTGCCTTAGGAGCACTAGCGCGAACAGTGGTAGGGGAATGGGTAATGGCGCGCTTAGGACCGTATCCTTTTGGTACAATTACGGTTAATTTAATCGGGTGTTTAATCATCGGCATCATCTTAGGTGCCTATCTGTGTAGACCTGATTGGCCTCAATGGGTTCGGTTTTTCTTGGTCGTTGGTGGACTTGGGGCTTTTACGACGTTTTCCACATTTGCCTTTGAACTATTGCAATTATTGACGGCTGGTGACTTTGGGGATGTACTATTCTATGGTGCTGTACAAATTTTAGGAGGTTTAGTACTCTGTGCCATCGGTATGTGGATTGCCAAACTCATATGTGCGTAAATGCATATTAGCCGCTATCATCCATATGATATAGTAAATGTATTACCATATATTACGTTTGATATGCATAAAATAGAATCTATGTTGAAAGGTTAAACTATGAAAGAAATAAACGTACAAGATGCTGTAGGGCATGCTTTGGTACACGATATTGTACGCATTGTTATCGGCGAGGTGAAGGATACGCCGTTTCGCCGCGGCCATGTGATTACGGAAGCAGATGTGCCAAAATTACTCGATCTTGGTAAAGAACATATTTATGTGATGGAACCAGAAGATGAAGGTTTCCTCCACGAAGAAGATGTGGCCCGTGCCTTGTATACTATCGCAAAGGGTGACCATATGCACGATGGTCCCATGGCACAAGGTAAAATTGAAGCCATTGCCGATGTTGATGGCTTACTCAAGGTCGATGTAGATAAACTATACGCTATCAATAGCATCGGTGAATTAACTATCATTACGAAATTGAATAATACGCCTGTGAAAGCGGGCGATAAAATCGGCGGTATGCGTTGTATTCCTTTATTGCTAGAAGAACAACAAATAACAGAGGCTCAAAAAATAGGTGGACCTATCTTAAACATAAAACCATTTGTACGCAAAACAATGGGCATTGTTACAACTGGTTCAGAAGTATTTGAAGGACGCATTAAAGATGCGTTTACACCTATTATCGAGGAGCGTTGCGCAGAATTTGGGGTGAAAAAAATCGCCCATGAAATCGTAACAGATAACACGGACGACATTGTGGCAGCCATCGATAAGGTGAAAGCAGCGGGTGCAGACATCATATTCTGTACAGGCGGTATGAGCGTAGATCCTGATGATTTAACACCGGGCGCCATTAAACGCTATGCAGATTGCGTAGTGACATACGGATTACCTGTACTGCCAGGCTCTATGGTGTGCATTGCTTACTGTGCAGACGGAACGCCTATCCTTGGCGTTCCAGGTGGCGTATTGTTTAGCAAACCAACAGCCTTTGATGAAATCGTGCCTCGCCTCATCGCAGATGATGAGATTACAAAAGAAGACTGTATTGCACTAGGCCATGGAGGGTTCTTAGGTTAAAATGATTTTTTACCTAATGTAGGATGGCTACACCGTTTTAATGTTAGCGTATCAATCATATGAACAGCTTCGTCCAATGTAAGGTCCTCTCGTTTTGTAGGTGTTTCGAGAACTGCTAACGGATGGTCTGTGCCTACTTCGCCGGATGGCAAGTAGATATATTCTTGATGATGGTGTCACCAAAGATATAGCCTGCTTGTAAATGCTCTTTATGAATGCGGCTCATAATGCTCCTTATATCGTATTGTATTTATAAACCTTAATGTTCCATATATGATGTAACATAAGAATCTTGATTACAATATTTTTTGTATTTTAAATTCTGCATAGTCTGCAGAAACGAGTTCTAATTTAGTATTTCCGAATGTAGTTGGGATTCGTTTGAATGACATCTGGTCGTGTAAATGACCGAATATACATATATCGACTTGGTAGCGCTCCATGAGGTCTGTAAAGCCTGATGGGGCGTTATTTTCGTTAAATGGTGGATAATGTAGCAAGAGGACCCGCGTTACAGGAAGTATTTCCTCGGTATTCTCTGTTTTACCGTGTTCCTTTTGCAATGCTTGGATAGCGTGCTCCATTTCTTGTAACGCCGCTTCGGTACGCATAATTTCTCTGTCATAGATAGACTGATCTGTATCTGGTTCAAAGCTAGCATCATCAGGACAAATATATCCGCGGGTGCCACCAAAGGCTAAGATGCATTGCTGTTCGGTGGACTGGCTTTCACCAGTTAAAGCATTAACCTGAGTGGTGAGATTGATGATACGGGCCGTACCGTGGCCTTGTAAAAAGGTAATAGCATCGCCCATGGCTTTTTTCATTTTGTTGGCAGAGGACCACCAATAATCGTGATTACCACGAATCATAAATTTTTGGCCCGGAAGGTTAGCGATTTCCTTGAGGTCATAAAGCGCTTCATCGAGGCGCAAAGCCCAGCTCATATCACCAACAAGAAAGGTAATGTCCTCATCGGTGACGGTGGTGAGCCAATGTTCTTTTATACGTTGCCAATGATTGTCCCAGTGGGGACCGAATATGTTCATCGGCTTAGTAGGTGGATTACCTGATAGATGAATGTCTCCAATGGCGTAAATGTTCATATATATCCTTACTAGAGTTCTCTCACGTACGGAACTCGTAGTAGAGAACTCTTATTTTAATTCAAAATAGGGGGTAATATTCCGCAAAATCTTAGCAGCTCGTTCATCGTTGCATGTTTGTGGAATTTTATAGCCAACGTAGAGCGGCGTTGTAATATAGCGAGGAATTACCTTGATATATTCGTAACCGTCCTCTAGTTGGTAGAAGAAATAGTTATAAGACTGGGAATATTTTGCTAAGCTATCTAGTACGTAGCGCACAGTTTGTTGTAAACGCATGGTAATAGATTTAGCAGGTGTATCTGGTTTAAAACGTAAATTATATTCAAAGAACCCTATAATAGGATGTTTGGATAAGGTAATACGAATATCTTGATCTTCGTGTAACAACCAGCCGTTCATGTTTTCAACGGTAATATCCTCGTGATAATCATAGGTGCGTAGGCCTATAATCTGGCTATGTGGGTGGCGTATGGAACCGCCAGACATGGGGCCGTGATTTTTAAAGAATAGAACGGATTCAAATTCTTTGGTGCTAATTGTTTCATGCCATTTATCCATGCCAAATTGAATAATACGTGTTGCTTCGTCGAGAGAGAGGGTAGATAATTCCCCTTGATCGCCTTCTGTTTCGATAATAACCGTAGGCCATGTATCCTTGAGAACTGGGTATTTATTCATGAGCCAAATGATGTGGCCATCTTGCGCCAAAATATCTGTTAGCTTAGAACGGTCGCAGAATGGACAGCGCACACTTGCATCTCGCATATTTACGGGCTTTGTACGGCCTAAGGCAATATCAAAAATAAGTGGTTCGTTCATGGTGCGCCTCCTTTCAATTTCATACTCTTAATCATACCATAAATGCCGCTATTACACATGAAATAATGGTATAATATAATAATAATTCTTACCAAATTATAGGAGGTCTTATGAAACCAACAACCTTGGTATTTCCCATAGACGAACAACATAGAATTTTGCTGGGCCGCAAGAAACGTGGCTTTGGTGCTGATAAATATAATGGTTTTGGTGGTAAAATCAATGCTGATGAAAGCTTTCGCCAATGCGCCGTGCGCGAACTATATGAGGAATCGGGCATACGCGCTGATGCGTCTGATCTAGAATGCGTAGCCCTTTTTGACTTTCAGTTTCCTTATGATGAAAGTCTAACTCATGTGGGTTATGTATATTTTGTGCGTGTTACCGATGTAAACCCCATTGAATCAGACGAGATGGAGCCGCATTGGTTTACATTCGCCGATGTCCCTTATGAGCATATGTGGGAAGGGGACCGTACGTGGCTTCCTATGCTGTTAGAGGGCAAGTTGTTGAAAGGGCCTATCCGTTTTGGTCCAGATAACAGTCATGTTGAGGACATGCGTTTAACAGAGGTCGATAATGTCATGGAAAGTGAATTGTTGGCTCGTATCGATGTATATATTAATGAATAGAGTGTAGTGAAAGTATAGGTAGTGCTTTCACATACACCTATATTGAGGAACTATGAAAGAAATGAATAACCCCAAGTGGGTGCCACAGTTGTTGGCGTGGTATGATGTGAATAAGCGGGATTTGCCGTGGCGTGACTGCGGTGACCCCTATAAGGTGTGGGTGTCTGAGGTAATGAGCCAACAGACCCGCATTGAGGCGATGAAGCCTTATTATGATAATTGGATGCGTTTGTTTCCTACATTAGAAGAGTTGGCAAAGGCATCCGAAGATGAAGTGGTCCACGCTTGGCAAGGCCTTGGTTATTATAGCCGTGCTCGGAACCTACGTCTAGGCGTACAAGATGTGGTGAATAATTATGGCGGCGTAGTGCCTCATAATCGCAAGGATATGGAATCCTTGAAGGGCGTCGGTTCCTATACGGCCGGCGCTGTGTTATCCATGGCATATGGCGAGCCAGAGGTGGCCGTTGATGGTAATGTGTTGCGTATCTATGCCCGTTTGTACGGCATATTCGATGATATTTTGGGTACAAAGGGCAAGAAGGCCATAACTGCTATTGTAGAGGACACATTGCCTCATGATAGACCAGGCGATTTTAACCAAGCCTTGATGGATTTTGGTTCAGCCGTATGTATCCCTAAGACGCCACGTTGCGGTGAGTGTCCCATTGTTAATACGTGTCATGCGTACCAACATAATGTAACCGATCAATTGCCTGTGCGTATCAAGAAAACAAAGGTTGTAGATGTGCCTGTTTTTGTAGGCATCCTCAGTTATGGCGACTATTATTTGCTACATAAACGACCTAATCGAGGTCTGTTGCGCTCCATGTGGGAATTTCCATCTGTAGAAAATGCAGATTCCTATGATGCGGCAGAATCTGGTTTAACTGAACTCGTAGGGGCATTGGGCTTTGGTTTATCCTTGCAACCAGTTATTGTGAAAGAATTAACTCATGTATTTTCTCATCGCAAATGGTTTATGAAGGCCTTTCGAGGCGATTTGCTGTATACTGGATCCCATACATCAATAGAATCGATACAAAAGCAATTACCGAAGGATTGGATGCTTATCAAACGGGAGGAATTCGCCGATTATGCTTGGGCAGGACCTCATGGTAAATTGACAGAATTATGTCCTATTGTAGAATAAATTTATGAGGCGAACACTGATTTTGTCTCAATGTATTAGCCATTACTTGATATACAGTTAGGAGCGTATATGCAATTAATTATAAATATTGTGTTTCTCGTGGTGCTAGCCATAGCCTTTTTAGGCTTTTGGGGATTGTACCTCTATTTATGGAAACCGAAAAAACTATGGCCTGCATGGCTGGCCTATATTTTGGTAGTCGCTGGTTGGTTCTGCGCGGTACGATACTATTTCTTATACCAAGTTGACCTATACGGAACACCGTGGTATGAATGGCTCAATCTATTTAGAACGGAAAGCTATGGCATAGTATTCGCCATATTCTTGTGTATACCAGTTTTCATTGTATTGGCCTTAATCTATGCACTGGTAAACCGCATCTCCCATAAGGTTCCTATCGAAGAACGGACAGGACGCCGTGCCTTCTTTAGAACCGTCGGTACCCTTGTACCTTTGGCTGCCATGGGTGGTGCTGGTTATGCTGCCTATGAGGGTCAACGAGAAATCGTTGTAACCCATGAAAGCTTTGGTTATACCAATCTACCGCCAGGGCTTGCAGACTATAAGATTGTACAACTCAGTGATATCCATATTGGGCCAAGCATCGACTTAGATGACTTTGACGAAATCTTGCGATTAGCACTATTAGAACACCCAAACCGCGTTGTCATTACCGGTGACCTTATCGATAAGATACAATGGTTACCTGAAGTCTGTGATCGCTTAAAGGTATTTGCAAAGCAAATTCCTGATGGGGTAGATTACATTTTGGGAAATCATGAATTTCATCACGATGTTAATAGAATCGTCAATGATATTAAGACTAAAACGCCATTAAATGTACTGATTAATGAGAATATTCAAATCATGGGTGGTAAACAGCCGGTCTATATGACTGGCGTATCCTATGACAATGAACGGCGTAAAGAAAACCGTGAAGCCATGATTGATAAGGCCTTGTCCGGTATTCCTAATAATGCCTTTGTTATTCTGTTGGCTCACCATCCAGAATTCTTTGATGAAGCCATCGAACGCAATGTGCCATTAACCTTGTCCGGACATACTCATGGTGGACAAATTATTCTCTTTGGTATGCCTTGGGTACCGATTGGTACACCATATGTAAAAGGTCGCTATACAGAGAAAAATAGCGTATGCTACGTCAATAACGGATCTGGACACTGGTTCCCTATTCGTATTAACTGTCCGAGAGAAATTACGGTTATTACGTTCTTTGACGGAGTGGCACAGTAAATAAATTAATCTATTATAATAGAGTTAACAGCTAGTTGATTAGGTTTTAATTAACTAGCTGTTTTTTGTAAACTCTAGTTCAAAGTATAAAAAGTTGTGCAAATTTATTAGTAAAATATTTAGTAGCTCATATTATTATTGATTTACTCTAATTTTAAATTGATAGTAATTTATATTGTGCTATAATTTGAATATGAAATTAAAATGAAGCTTTGTTAGGGAGGTTAGATTGTTAAATAGATTAGGAAATAGAATGAAGAAAGCCTCTTTTAAAATCTTAAAAGAACAAGCTGCAGATAAAGTGAATCGAATAGTTACAATTATTGAGAATAAGCATAATGAAATAAAATTGAGGTTAGAAGAAGATGAAGATTTAAAGTTTTTAGATGAATTATCTATTGAAGATTTAGAGCCATTGATAGCGATATTAAAATCAGAACAAAATCAACGTATTGATGTTGTTTATCAAAGAATAAATGCTATTACTGATAAAATAATTAATCGGGAAGATAAGTTGAATACTGATGATATTAAAGCCTTAGTTAGTTTTATAAAATCTGAAATACATCTTTTGGGAGGAAATACACTCGTTAATTTAGGACGAGGGAATCAAGGTGTAACATATAAGGAAATTGTCAAAGATGTATGTAAACGTATAGGTATAAATAAAAGCCGTCTACAGAACCAAGAGGATATAGAAGTATTAGAAAATTTCTTTTTTGAAGTATTCCAAGAACAATTTGATAAGCTACGTGCTAAATATGCTACAAAAGATAAAGATATAACATCGGATGAAATTGAAGATAAATTATTTAAACAATATACGAATGGAGCAATACAAACATTAATACCAACTAATTTAACTGGACCAGCTTGGAGAAAAACACTCCGAATAGTATTAATTGTTAGGAAACTTAGGAGAAGGAAGATTATTTAATCTAAAAGGAATATCTCATATTATGAAAATAAGGATTGCTTCGTTTAATATAGAAAAATTTAGTAGACAATCTGTGTATTGTACTAATGATGCGGAAAGTAGAAAAGACATAAAAATGATTGCCAAAATTATTCGAGAAAATAATTTTGATATTATTGCTTTGCAAGAAGTTTTTCATCCAGAAGCTTTGAAATATTTGTTAAGGGAACTTTCCTATCAAAATCCTGTAGATGTTTCTGTTAGTAGAATGGGAGCATACACTGCTCAGATTGCGGGTTTTAAAAGTGATACATGGGAAGCTAGATGGGCACAGCCTAAACCTAAATTTAGTAATATGGCAGCAGAAGGATATGCTTTTATATGGAATACTAAACGGATTGGATTATCTAGAAATATGAAAGGAAAGATTTTTGAACCACGGATTGCTGATTATGGGCATGCTTTTGAGTTAGTAAGACCACCTTTGATTGCTAGATTCACCCCATTAAACCGCTACTATGAAATTAGACTAATTAATACACATATTGTTTTTTCTATTAAAGATGAGGATAAACTGAGGACAAATCAGGATGGAGAGCAGATAAGCTCTTATACTAAATTAAGAAATTTGGAACTTCAAGTCTTGCTTAAGGGCATTTATAAACGATTTTCTAATATGGTTGTTGATTATCGAGGTATAGATAAGTATGCAAGAAACCTGGTATCCTATACATTTTTATTAGGAGATTATAATTTGAATTTACAGGATGTGAAGAATGTAGCAAGGCCATCTGAATGTCTAGATTTTAATAATTTGATTGGTTATATAGATGGGGATAAATCTATGTGGATTGAAACGGTTAATTCTGAAAGAACTACATTAAGAAAAACCGTTCGTTCAATTGATAATACATTGGATAGAGATATAATAACAGTTCAATCTAATGAAAGTAAAACTTATGAGGCAAAAGATTATTTGGCAAATAATTTTGATCATTTTTCTTTTGATCTTAATATGTTAGAAGACCATGGTATACATATGCCGAAATATGGGGTTGTTTTGGCATATGAGAATTATAAAGACGATGAGGTTAGCAATCGTTTTGAACAATATACTAAAAAGGTTTCAGATCATTTACCAATTTATTTAGATTTTAGTATAAAAAATACAGGAAAAAGTAAGGGGGAGTTTGATGATAGCTGATTTGGAGAAGAAACGTAGAGCTGCATATGCATTAAATTTATGTACAGTATCAGTATCACAAATAATTGATTATGAGGATCTTATAGTATTAGAACAAGAATATGAGGCTATATTAAATAACCTTAATTTAGAAGCTATGCCTAAGGATGAACCTTTATTATTAATAATAAAACAAATATTGGATGTTATTACTTTCTTTAGAATAGATAAGGTTGAAAGATCTGTTATTGAAGAGGAATATAATAAGCAAGTTCGAAATGCTATATGGTCAGCAGTACCTAATTTTGGTATGTTAATTGCGGGAGGTAATCTCATGACGACAGGTGTAGCAATAGCTACTCAAGTGGGTATGGGATATATGAATTATAGAAATAATAGGAATGAATATAAAAGGGAGAAAGATAATAAACTATGGCAATTACAAAAAGCTGCTATAGAACAATTTAATGGATTGCGTAGAGAATTATTTGCTACAGCATGGCGTCTTGCAGATAAATATGGATTTCCTGATAAGTATCGACTCACAGAGCGACAAATTACAAATTATAATAGGATATTATTGGATTCTAATATTATACGTAGATATGAACGGTTGGATGCCATAAAAGAGTGCTTTGAGGCATATCCACCATTTTGGTATTATTTAGGTAGTGTGGCAAATAAAATCTACCGTGAACGGAAGGATTTGAAGAGCAATTATTATAAAGAAATAGCGATAGATGCTTTTGAAAAATATTGGGAGATTAATGAGCAAGGCTTATTAAGGGAAGATCAAGTTGCAGCAAGTTGTGCACTAGAGTATATAGATATATTATTAGATTTATCAAATGATTCGATTAAGATTAATAGAATAGAAAAATTAATGAGACAAGCTATAGAATATTCTGGTCATTCTAATGATGTCTTACAGTGTTGTGCATTTTATAATTTGCGTATTAATGAATATGAAGAGGCTGCAAAGCTTTATAAATATTTAGTAAATGATTCTTATAATACACTTTTTAATGCTCAAATTCTTAGTTCTTTATATGTACGTTTAAATGATCATTTTAGATACCAATTATTAAAAGAATTGGTAGATGAAGATGGTAAATATTTATACCCATTTGAAAATGGTAAATTAGAATTAGGAGACCAAAGGTTTACAGAGCAACTTTTTAGTAACCTGAAGTGTCGATATAGATATTTCTTTGATAAGTTGAATGTTAAGTACAGAAATGAGTTCAAGAATATATTGTTTGGATATCTAAAACAATCTGGAGAAGAAATTTTATCTGATGATAAGATTTATGCGTCTATAGTATCATTTTTTACAGGTAGAAGCGCTTGGAATAAAGATAAATTTGAGAAATATTTTAAATCAAAAAATTATGGTGAAGCAATTATTTCGTTATTAAATCAATATATGGATGATATATCTACATTATCGGTGCTTACTAAAGACATTGGTTTAAAGAAAATCAAAGAGAATATTGAAATGAAATTGAGAGGTTTTTATAAAGAGCCCCAATATTCATTGGAATGGGGAAAGCAAACTTTAGATGTTAATAAGAAATTTTCTGATATACTAGAA
This sequence comes from Veillonella tobetsuensis, assembly GCF_002959935.1. Classification (NCBI taxonomy): domain Bacteria; kingdom Bacillati; phylum Bacillota; class Negativicutes; order Veillonellales; family Veillonellaceae; genus Veillonella; species Veillonella tobetsuensis. The sequence continues at coordinate 346,920 of NZ_PPDF01000008.1, read as the reverse complement.
TATACAGTATTAATTTTATTTTCTAATTTTAAATCTATAAAAAGTACTATAGACTTATCTAAAATTCATATTTTAGATGAGGAGATAACTACTTTAGCTAATAAGAAAGAAATAATAATACCAGTTAATGTAATAAATAAAGTTATCATTAAAAAAGAAAAAAATAATCAATTTAAGTTTACTTTAGATTTTCTAGGAACTGATGGAAAGGTAATACAAGAAAAATTTGAAATATATAATGATTTAAGACAACTTATACAAAGTGTTTTTGAATCTTGTAAATTAGTACGTATTATTGCTGATACTAATGAATTCTTTAATAATCACCCACTTAGTAATGATAGTTTAAAACGTGATGCAATTAGTGTAGTTGAATTAATAAATGATAAACGATATTTGGTTTTCTCTGATTCTTACTTTTTCGTATATATGAATAATGAACACTCTCAAGCCCGACCTTATAATACTATGGGTAACGATAAATTTAAAGATGGAGATGCTATAATCAATTTTAAAGAAACATCAGTAATTAGTGATGTAAAAGATAGATTTATAGATGATATAAATAAATTAAAAACTGATTCTAAGATTGTTGAATGTATTCGGTGTTTGGCAAAAGAAATTATAAATTATAAAGACAGAAAAGAGAGAACAAAATAATAAGGACGCAATAGTCTATCCTTCAGTAATAAGTTTTACTGAAGGATTCAAGACTATAGCGTCCTTTTATTTTCCGTTCATTTGAGATATGAGAGGATGTTATAGATATGTCAAAGAGATGTGAGAGCTTTATTTCATGCGAACTGCTTCAGCAAATTCGTCTTCGGTCATGAGTTTTTCTTCCAAGATGATTTCCTTGATAGAGCAACCGCGTTTGTATGCTTCTTTTACGACCTTAGCACTCTTATCGTAGCCGATGTATGGTGTTAAGGATGTAGCAATCATGAGGGATTGTTCTACAAAGAAGTTGAGTTTGTCAGGTACAAATTCTACACCGTCAATACAGTGTGTTGTGAAAGACTTCATCGCATCTGCAAGGAGGCGACAGCTTTCAACAAAGTCATAGATCATGATAGGCATGTACACGTTCAATTGGAACGCACCGCTGCCTGCACAGAGCGTCATAGTCGTATTATGGCCAAATACTTGGGCACATACCATGGTCAAGGCTTCACATTGAGTAGGATTTACCTTGCCTGGCATGATGGAGGAGCCCGGTTCGTTTTCAGGTAGATGCCATTCGCCGTAACCGCAACGAGGGCCAGAGCCTAAGAAGCGAACGTCGTTAGCGATTTTGAATAGTGTCGTAGCCAATGTGTTAAGTGCACCGTGAGCCATCATGAACGCATCTTTAAGAGCGAGTCCTTGGAATTTATTGTTCTTCACGCGGAATGGAGCACCTGTTACCTCTGGCAATACAGTTTCCATAACGTCTAGATATCCCTTAGGTGTGTTCACACCTGTACCAACGGCAGTGCCGCCAAGGGCTACGTCGAGTAGGTAGTCAGCGTTTTGAACGAGCATAGTTTTTGCAGTTTTTAAGCCGTCCACAAAGGCGCTGATTTCTTGGTCCACCATGATGAAAGTTGCATCTTGTAGATGTGTACGACCAACTTTTTGCAAGCCTTTACCTTTTTCTTGCAATTTCTCGAAGGATGCGATAAGTCCGTCTAATGCAGGGATTACGCGTTTTGTAATTTCAAAGTACGCGCAGATATGCATTGCCGTAGGGAATGTATCGTTTGTGCTTTGACCGCGGTTTACATCGTCGTTAGGATGGAGCGGGTTGCTTTCATCTAACTGTTTAGCCCGGTGAGCGATTACCTCGTTCACATTCATATTAGTTTGTGTGCCAGAACCTGTTTGGAATACCGTTAACGGGAACTCATCATCCCATTTGCCGTCTACAATCTCATCTACTACTTGAGCGATGAGCTTTGCTTTTTCCTCAGTTACTGCGCCACACTTAGCATTAGTTAAAGCACATGCTTTTTTTACAAGCGCAAGCGCTTTGATTTGTTCAATAGGAATGCGGTGATCACCGATTTTAAAATTATTGAACGAGCGTTGCGTTTGAGGTCCGTAAATTCGTCTAGCGTCGACTTCGACTGGTCCCATTGAATCATATTCAATTCTTGTTTCCATAATGTTTACAACCTCCTTAAAAGACATGCCGACCATATTGTCGGTTCTTTTTTATTATATGCTAAAAAAAGAAAAAATATAATAGAAAATGATAATAAATACCAATTAGATATAATTAAGGGGATATAATTACCTTTATACATAGTATTCTTATACAGGTGAAAGGTTAAAGGTTCTCAAAATTTTATAATGACAGGACGATGGATGGGGCGGCGTAGTGGGAGTTTTTTGGTACATATTATTTTCTACCGTGTATACATAATCAGAATATAGGGATTTTTATTGTCAACATCGCTTTAACACGTTAAAATGGAGATAGCTTATAGTTATTTTTTTTAGCGGAGGTAAGTACTTATGAAACACGATTTTATGAGCCATGACCTTCATTTGCCGGAACTTACGTTTCGTGGGATGTTACTAGGGGCACTGATTACCCTAATTTTTACAGCATCTAACGTATACTTAGGTTTGAAGGTCGGGTTGACATTCTCGTCATCCATCCCGGCAGCCATTATTTCAATGGCGATTTTACGTTTTTTCAAGGATTCTAACGTTCTTGAAAATAACATGGTACAAACGCAAGCATCTGCGGCTGGTACCTTATCTGCAATTATTTTTATTTTGCCAGGTTTATTAATGCTTGGCTATTGGCAAGGTTTCCCATTCTGGCAAACATTCTTGATCTGCGCATGCGGTGGTTCTCTCGGTGTGTTATTCACCATTCCATTGCGTCGTGCTATGGTAGTGAATAGTGACCTACCATATCCAGAAGGCCGTGCAGCAGCTGAAATTTTGAAAGTAGGCTCTCACAGTGGTGAAACTAGCAAATCTGGTTCCGGTATGACAGACATCGTATCTGGTGGTGCTGTAGCTGGTATCATCAGTCTTTGTGCAAATGGTTTTAAAGTACTTGGCGACAGCATGAGCTTCTGGCTCCCTGTTGGTAAAGGTATTACTCAAATTCCATTGGGCTTCTCCACCGCATTGTTAGGTGCTGGTTACCTTATCGGTATCGCATCTGGTATCGCTATCCTAGTTGGTGTTCTCATCGCTTGGGCTGGCTTTGTACCTTATTTGACAAATGCACTTGCTCCAGATGGTGGCGTAACTGCTAAATTCGCTATGGGCGTTTGGAAAGAAAAAGTTCGTTTCATCGGTGCTGGTGCTATCGGTATCGCAGCGATTTGGACTTTGATTACTTTGATTAAACCTATCATCGAAGGTATGAAAATTTCCTTACAATCCATGAGTGGCAGTGCTGCTGAACGTGAATTGCATCGTATGGATACAGATATGAGTACAAAATCTGTAGTCTTAACATTTGCCGTTATTCTCGTAGGCTTAGTTATTACATTCTGGGATTTCGTATCCGCTGTACCTATTAGTGCAGGTTTAATGTGGACTCTTGTTGTTGTAGGCGTTGTAGTAGCTTTATTAATCGGCTTCTTCGTAGCAGCAGCTTGTGGTTACATGGCAGGTCTTATTGGTACATCTGCATCTCCAATCTCTGGTATTGGTATCTTGGCGACTATTATTTCTTCTCTAGTGGTGTACTTCATCGCTTCTGAAAATAACTTGTTCGCTACAGAGGCTGGTGTTCAATTCGCTACAGCTATGGCTATCTTCATGACATCCGTAGTTATCGCCATTGCATCTATCTCTAACGATAACTTGCAAGACTTGAAAACTGGTCAACTCGTTGGTGCTACACCTTGGCGTCAACAAATTGCGTTGTTACTTGGTTCCGTAGCCGGTGCAGTTGCAATTGCTCCAGTTCTTAACTTGTTATACCAAGCATATGGCTTCACAGGCGCTTTACCTCGTGCTGAAATGGATCCAAATGCTGCATTGTCTGCTCCTCAAGCAACTTTGATGACTACAATCGCACAAGGTATCTTCAACTCTAGCATGGATTGGAATTACATCTTGATTGGTGTTGTTGTTGGTATCGTAGCTATCATTGTTAACGTAATTCTTAAGAGCACAACTGCTTCCTTAACATTACCTCCATTGGCTGTTGGTATGGGTATCTATTTACCTCCAACATTGGAAGTACCTTTAATTGTTGGTTCTTTCATGAGCTATTTCGTAGGCCGTTATCTCATTGCTCGCGCTAAAATGCGTGCTGGCGAATTGGCTGAATACGATGTGGAACAATCCAATCGTCGTGGCGTTCTATTTGCGTCCGGTTTGATTGTTGGTGAAAGCTTGATTGGTGTAATCATAGCTGTTATTATTGTATTGTCAGTTACAACTGGTGGTGGAGAATCTCCACTTCAATTAGTAGGTCCTGAATTTGAAAGCACAGCTGGTTGGTTAGGTCTACTTGCTTTCATTTTCGCTGGTCTCTACCTTGTTCGTCGTGTTGTAACTCACAAATTCGATAAAGAAGAAGCTCTTGCTATGAAAGCAGAGCAAGAACAAGCAAAGTAAGAGGTTAACCATGAAATTAAAACAGACTGTTCTCATCATGATGGCTGCCGCATTGCCACTCACATCTTTGGCAGCCGCTAGCGAAGCGATTCCTGTAACAAAGGATAATGGTGCGGTTATAGAAACTCAAAACGATCGTTACGATGTAACGTATCGTGTTTCTAGCACAGCTACACCTGAGCAAAACAAAAAACTACGTTCCGTAGCTAACAAAACTGATCGTGGTACTATCGAAGTAGTAGCACCAAATGCAGATCGCTATATGGATCGTAAAGAGGTAGGCGTATCTCCCGTAGATGCGACTACAGATCATTTGAAACTCGTATTCCCAACGGTTAAATCTGTTAGCCCTATCGTTGAAAAGACCATCAATACAACGATTAAGAAATACGTTTCCAAGGTTCAAAATGATACTCAAAAATTAAATGAAAAAGATGCTAATAAGACGAATGTCATCATGTACTATGATGTAAAAACGGATAAAAACGGTATCTTTAGTGTTTTAATTCACACCTATACAATGCGTGATGGTGATGCAAATGGTGTAAATTATGTAAAAGGCTTTACGTTCAATACTACAACAGGTCGTCAATTATCCTTGTATGATCTTGGTGGATTGAATAAGAAAGAACTCGTTAATGCTATTAACAATAATCAACAAGTGAAAGATGCAGTTGGTGCGGATGTTTCATTCGACAAGATGCCATCTGAATTCTACACAACAGAAGATTATTCAGTAGTAATGATTCTTCAACAAGATGTGGATACAATCCATAGTGCTGGTACTGTGTATGTGCCAGTTGGCAATTTGCGTGACCGTCAAAATGATGTGACCAAATAACATAACTAACTATATGTGTCTGTATTGAAAACAATGCAAGGTGCATGGCACCAAAAGGGTAAACAGACTGTTTTATGTGGCAAACAACTTAATACTTACGAGAAATTCCCTCCGCCTAGAGGCGGAGGGAATTTTTTTGTGCGATGAAAATTTGCTGAAAAAAGACAGCCCCAAAGGGCTGCCTAATAGATTATTTAGTTGGTTTTAATGGCAATGGGAATTGAATGGTTGTAGCCGGAGTTTCCGTAGGTGGCGTTTGAAGCATTACATTTTTGCCAAATTTCTTTTTAAATGCTTTTGTTGTACCCGCTTGTACAGAATCAGCAGTGATGACCAATACAGATGCATCATCATTAGGTAGAATACTGATGATTTTGCCTTGAGGCTCTTTTGCTTCGTAGATTGCTAATGCATCAGATTGGAAGTCCTCTAATTGGGCTTGTGTCAATTTGCCTTGGCTCAAGATAAGAGCCATATCAAGCTGTGGATCTTGGGCATTTTTTAGTGCTGTACTAACAATATCAAATTGTTTTTTCTCTACTACGGTAGTGTGCAATTTACCGTCTTTCCAGAAGAGGGCCCCATCATTTCTAAATTGTGTAAAGTCTTGTTCATAATGAAGGGCTTGGCTAATGATAGACGCTGTTTTTCTTTCCACTTGTTGACGATATAATGCGTTATGGAATGCCAATGCCTGCGGTGTTTGTGTCATGCGATAAGAGATTTCTGCGGCCTCTGCACGAGTAACGTATTTTTCAGGGTTAAACATCGTTCCAGGTGCGTAGTTAGTAAATCCTAAGTATGCCATTTCACGAACCGCATCTTGCGCCCAAGGAGCCACGAATTTTTGGTCTCCGTAAGCCACCTGATCAAGTACAGTAGGATCATCTGTAGTATAGCCTAAATAGTGTAGATAATTATCTGCTACGACAGCAAACTCTTGGCGAGACATGAATTTTTCAGGTTTATATGTTTCATCGCCATAGCCAGAGATGATATTCTTTCTAGCTACAGATTCAATAGCCAGAGCAGACCAACGGTCAGATGTAATATCTTTAAAGTGACTAGAAATGAATGCCGCCTCACCATCATCGGTGATATTGTTGAATAGAGAGGCTACTTCTTCACGAGTCATCGGTTGATTAGGTCGGAATGTACCATCAGAATAGCCTTTCATCAATTTAGCTTTTGCTACTGCACTAATTGATTTGGCGGCCCAAAAATCACTTGGTACATCGGAAAAGATATATGGTCGCACATCCTGAATATCTTTTGGCGATGTAACAACGCCAGAACGTAATTGTTGATTTACAACGGTAGTATTGGCAGACCCAATTGCTACAGCCGATGTATCTGCTGTAGCCGTTACCGTTGGTTGCGTTGTATTAGGCGCCGCTGTTTCAGTTGTTGCGGCAAGTGCCATTCCAGATGTGGTAATTAAAGCGGACAGGATGAGGGCCCGTAATGTGTATTTAGATCTTTGTTGCATACATATCCTTCCTAATCATAGTTGTAGATATACCAAAAACAGCGTTAAAAAACGCTGTTTTTAGGGGTTATTGGTAATACATGAGTTGGGTTTACGCGTAATTGTAATTAGCGTTTTACAGTCATTTTTACTTTGGAACCGAATACCTTGGAAATACCTTGTTGTGTTTCTCTGCTTGCAGTACTAACCACAGCATATAATTGATTGTTTTCCACATCTGGGAAGATGGCAATCACATTGCCGCCTTTTTCGTTTTTGCTGTAATAATTGCGGAAGTTAGATTCGATTACATCGTATTCAGTTTGGCTGTATTGGGATGGCTCTACAACAACGTAGTTATTAATTGTTGAATTACCTTGGCTTGCTAAATTAGCCTTTACAGTATCCATATCTGCATTGGATTTTAATGCTACATGTAATTGATTATCACGCCAGTACATAACACCATAGTCTTGGAATGCTTCTGGTGTTCTATATGTTTTGTTTAATTGTGTGAAAACACTGTTTTCCAATGCATCTTGTTGTTTTTGATCGAGTGGTTTTAATGTGCTACGACGTACAGGGCGAACGATGCGAGGTGTTTGTTCAACTTTAGATTCGGAAATCTTATCAGTCTTATTAGCTTTAGCTTCTTTTTCTACCTTTTTCGCATCTGCTTTTGCAGCTGCTTCTGCTTTTTTTGCATCCGCTTTTGCCTTTTTTGCGTCTGCTTTAATGTCTTTTTCAACGTCTTTTTCTACAGCTTTAGCTTTGTTTTCCACTTTTTTAGCATCTTGCTTTACATCGTCCTTGGTAGCAGTTGTCTTGCTAGGAACTGGAGCAGTTTCGCCATTTAAAATACGATTTAAGATAGTAGCTGCTTGTGCACGTGTGACAGGTTGACTAGGATTAAAATCTGTAGTTGCACCGGATGCTACATAGCCGCGTTGTGCCATGTATTCAATATCCGCTACATAAGCTTTAGAAATGCTTGCACCGTCTTTAAATGTAACCTTTTCAAATTTTACAGGTGTATCAGGTTTGATTTTCTTAACTAAATTAGCTGCAGAGGCAACGAATTCTTCGCGGTCCATAGCTTTAGATGGGGTAAAAGTAGTTTTTGTAGTACCTTCCATAACACCAGCTGCGCCTACTAATTTAATAGCTGTATTAGACCAACGGTCGTTTTCGATATCCGTATAAGAAATACCATTTTCTTTTGTTACTAGGTCAGCAAGCTCTTGCTCGTTCATATTGTGTTGCAATACTTTGCTGTAAATAGTAGCGGCTTGTTCGCGTGTGATGCTTTTACCAGGACGAAATGTATTATCTGCATAACCTGATAAGTAACCAGCCTCTGTCATTGCTTGAATAGCGTCGCGAGCCCAGTTGTCTTTTGTGTCTGGATATACGCCAGCAGGTAAAACCTCTTTTGCTTTTGCAGGGACTTCAGTCTTTTGAGCCGGTGCTTGTGTAGATGCTTTTGTGCTTGTTGCAACAGGTGCTTTCGTAGCTGTTGCCGTAGTTTGTGCATGAGCCATGCCAAATGTAGATCCTAGTGCCAATGTAATTGCTAGAGATAGGGACAATTTATTGAGTTTCATGTGAAAGCTCCTTTCGAATTACGTTTATATACATAAATTATAGCACTTTTATGAAATAACCACTACTATAAGAAAATGTAATATATAAGGATAAAAATTAGATGAATAATAATGAAAGTGCTACTTTTAGTATAACAATTGAGAATGAGGAAAATTTAGTACGAAAAATAAGAAGTTGATAAACGTTCGCAAATAGCGAAAGTAAGGGATTTATAGAAAAAAGTGATAAATTTTGGTCGATGTGTGATAAAACTCAATTTTGATTATTACTTTTAGTCATAACGATATGATTTATACAAGTCTAAATACGAATATAGCAATTGCTTGGACATTTGTATTACCCTTATTTATAATTATATAGAAATGTTCTTTAAATATAACCCTTTAAAGATCGTCAAATTTATTTTAAGGTCGATAATTAGCTAAAATATTATCGTCCTAAACGAATACATATCAAATTTTTTTTTGAGTTAAGTACTAGAAAAGACGAGGACAAAAACATGAAAATTCATCTTTTCCAACAGTGTTTGATTGATATGTTCTACCCCCATGTAGGTATGGCTGGTGTAGAGGTGCTTGAAAGATTAGGCTGCGAACTCGTAGTTCCTAAGAAACAAGTATGTTGTGGACAAATGTTCACTAACTCTGGCTATAACGAAGCTGCAATGGATGCTATTAAGAACACAATTGAATGCTTCGAGAATGCTGACTATGTAGTTAGTATGTCTGGCTCCTGTGCATTCGCTATTCGCGATGAATACCAACACTTCTTGGAAGGTCAACCTGAATGGCAAAAACGTGCAGAAAAATTGAGCGGCAAAATTTACGAATTCACAGAATTCATTACTGATGTATTGGGTGTAGAGGACGTTGGCGCACGCTTTAACGACACTGTTACATACCATACTTCTTGCCACGTAACTCGTTTGATGGGAGTAAAAGAACCACCTTTCAAACTCCTTAGCAATGTAAAAGACATTCAATTGATTGAATTACCACGCGCAGATCGTTGTTGCGGTTTCGGCGGTACTTTCTCCGTTAAAAACCCTGAAATCAGTGAAGTTATGACACGCGAAAAAGCATTGGAAATCGCTAGCACAGGTGCTAACGTTATTTCCGGTTCTGACCAAGCGTGCTTGATGAACATCGCTGGTATGCTTGACCGTCTTCACAAAGAAGGCGAAATCGATCGCCGTATCAAAGTAATGCATATTGCTGAAATCTTAAACTGCCGTTAAGGAGGAGACGACATGGCACTTATATATGACAATCGCCCCTATAAAACACGTATAAAAGAATGTTTGGCTGATGATTTCAAAGTTGCAGCTATCAAAAAAGCACAAGACGTGTTTTATGATAAACGTAATACAGTAGTTGCGGACGTTCCTGAATGGTTAGATTTCCGCGCAGAAGCAGCTAAACTTCGTGATCACGTTCTTAACAATTTGGATTACTATGTAAACCAATTCGCTGAAAACGCTGAAAAAGCTGGTTCTAAAGTTCACTTTGCATTCGACGATAAAGAAGCAACTCAAATCGCTTTAGATATTCTTCGTGAACGCGAAGCTAAAATGATCGTTAAATCCAAAACTATCTTAACTGAAGAAATTGGTTTGAACGAAGTTCTTGAAGAAGCTGGTATTGAAGTAAACGAAACTGACTTGGCGGAATTCATTTTGCAAACTGCAGTGAGCCCACCATCTCACATCGTAGTACCAGGCCTTCACTTTGAACGTAATAAAATCCGCGAAATCTTCGCTGAAAAATTAGGTTATACAGGTACTGAAAACCCTACTGAAATGACTCACTTCGTACGTGGTTATGTACGTGAACGCTTCTTGAAAGCTGACGTAGGTGTTAACGGTTGTAACTTTGCAGTTGCTGCATCTGGTACTTGCACAATCGTTTCCAACGAAGGTAACGGTCGTATGTCTAGTTCCATTCCTAAGACTCAAGTAATCTTCTTAGGTACAGAACGTATCGTTCCTGACTTCAAAGCTCTTGACGTAATGATGGAAATGTTGAACCGCTCTGCAGTAGGTTCTAAAATTTCCAACTACTTCTCCATGATGACTGGTCCTGCTCGCGCTGGCGAAGCTGACGGTCCTGAAGAAACTCACATCATCATTATCGATAACGGTCGTTCCGGTATCTTGGGTGGTACATTCCAAGAAATGTTACGTTGTATCCGTTGTGGTGCATGTATGAACATCTGTCCTGTATACCGTCACATCTCTGGTCACGGTTATGGCTCCGTATATCCAGGTCCAATGGGTGCTGTATTGACTCCATTGTTCAAAGGTTACGACGTAGCAGGCGATCTTCCATATGCTTCCACATTGTGCGGTGCATGTACAGAAAACTGTCCAGTAGCTATTCCATTGCATGAATTATTGATGGAACACCGTCATATTATGGCTGACATCGAAAAAACTCGTCCGAAAGCAGAAGAAGCAATCTTCACTGCAGCGGCTAAGATGTTTGGTAACTCCACATTATTCGACCTTGGTACAAAAGCTGGTGCTATCGGTATGAACTTGATTAGTAATAAAGAAGGCAATATGCCTACATGGACTCAAGCTATTCCGGTTATGAATGGCTGGACTAAATCTAAAGAAATGGGTACATTGAAGTTCAAGAAATTCCGTGACTTATATGCTGAACATGAAAAGAACAAGAAGAAGGAGAAAAAATAATGGATGAAGCTAAACGTAAACAATTTATTGCACGTTTATCTCGTGCATTAGGCCGTGATCAAGAAATGTGCCCTGCATTTGTAGAGGGTTTTGATTACAGCCATGGTCCTCAAGAAACTATGTTCAAAGATTTGAATAAAGATCAAATTTTGACAATGTTTAAGGAACAATGTCAACGTGTTGGTACAAAATTCGTTGAAACTACACCTGATAAATTAGGTGAAACAATTTTGGCAGCTATCGAAGACTGGGGCAATGGTAAGGTTGTATTTCCAAGCACTCCTGAAGTAGATGAATATAAATTAAAAGAATTGTTCGAACAAGATGCTGCTAATAATGGTGGTACACGTACATACTTCCAATGGGATGCATCTAAAGGTCGTGAAGAATGTATTTCTAATACTGCCAATGCAGATATTGGTATTACATTCCCATACTGCGGTATTGCTGAAACAGCTACTGTAGTACAAGCATCTGGCGAAGAATCTGGTCGTGCTATCAGCTTGTTGCCTACAACTCACATTGCTGTATTGTACACTGATACAATCAACCCACGCATGACACAAACAATGGAACATTTGGCTGAACGTTACCACAATGATCCAGCTAATTTCCCTACAAATATCTGCTTGATTTCCGGTCCGTCTCGTACGGCTGATATCGAGCTCGTTACTGTAGATGGTGCTCATGGTCCTATCCAAGTAACATATGTCCTAGTTAACAGATAGTCCTAATACTAGAGGCTTAATATAACTAAAGACTGTATAAGGCGATCTTCCGATGGAAGGTCGCCTTTTTGCACCTTTGTATAGAATGTAAAATAGGCATATATCTATTTGTAGAAATTTCGATATAGCACTTGTAAATTTTTCAATATATGATATACTAAGTTCATAACCTATTATTATGATATGAATTAAAAGAGGTGTATTATGAATATTCCATTCTTTACGGATTACCTCATGTTAAGCAATCCCTTGAGTATTGGTATTATCGCTGTGTTTGTGCTAGCGTTAATCGGTATTTATGTGTTGCAACGCAGAGGTACATCTTTTGGTAATCTCGTTATTATTGGTACCATTGTTGGTGCCGTGCTTGGTATAGCAGTTCAAGTTATTGCAGGATTCCCTGATGATCCAACTAAAGTTGTTTATATCAAGGAAAGTACGAAGTGGTTCTCCCTAGTAGGTGGTGGCTTCATCGACTTAATCCGCATGCTTGTTATTCCTATCGTTTTTATCTCCATTGTACACGTTATCTTGCACATGGAGGCCGGTGCTAATCTTAAGAAATTGGTAGTAGCCATGGTTTCTACGAACCTAGGCATGGTAGCCGTTGCTGCTGTAGTTGGTCTTATCTTGGGGAATGCGTTCGGTTTAGGGCAAGGCTTTGATATCGTCGAATCTGGAAAAAAGATTCGTGAGATCAAACCGATGGTTGATACATTCCGCGCTTTGATTCCAAGTAACCCAATACAAGCGGCTGCTGAAACAAATGTTATCGGTATCGTAGTATTTGCCATAATCCTAGGTAGCGTAGCTCATCTATTAAAACAAACTGGCACAAACTCCATGGAGATGTTTACTAAATTGTTTGATGAGCTTCACCAATTGATCTCTTGGGTAGCAGATTTCATTATCGGACTTATGCCATATGGTGTAGTTGCATTGTTAGCATCTACATTGGCAACTCGTGGCTTACAAGCTATCCTTGATATGGGCTTATTCGTAGTATTGCTTTACGTTGGCATCTTGATTATGTTCGCTGTTCAAGCTATCTTGATTGCTAGCTTTGGTTACAATCCGATTACATACTTCAAGAAAGCGAAAGCGCCATTATTGCTAGCTTTCACATCCCGTTCCTCTATGGGCGTATTGCCATTGACTGTTGAAACATTGACAAAACGTCTTGGCGTAAATGCTACAACTGCTAATACAGTAGCATCCTTTGGCACCACAGCGGGCATGCAAGGTTGTGCCGGCGTATTCCCAGCGCTTGTTGTAGTGTATATTTCTAATGTAGCGAATATTCCATTCGACATGACTATGTATATCATGAGTGTTATCGTTATCGCTATCGGTTCCGTTGGCATCGCAGGTGTTCCTGGTACAGCTACAATGGCTGCATCCGTATCCCTTAGCGGTACAGGCCTTGGTGCGTACTTCACATCCATCAGCCCAATCCTTGCTATCGATCCATTGATCGACATGGGCCGTACATGCTTGAACGTATCCGGTTCCTTAACAAATGCTCTCGTAGTAGATAAAATCATGGGCACTATTGATAAAGAGGCTTATGATAATCCTACACAGGGTGAGGCATAATATTCAAATCATCATATTGACTGTGAAAGCAGTAGATGTGACAATATAACACATATGTTTATGAGTAAAAATTATCTCATAAACATATGTGTTATATTTTTTGGCTATCCTAAGAATTGATTTTATATGATATAATAGACTTTATAGTATGTGTTTGGAGGTTTCATTACTATGTTATTTACCGTGAATACAGAAGTCTGTACTCGTTGTGGTCTATGCGTAGCCGATTGTCCCACAGGCCTACTTGTTATGACCGATGATGGTCCTGTAACAGGTCGGGGAGGGTGTATATCCTGTGGTCATTGCGTTGCAGTATGTCCTACGCTTGCTTTAGATAGCGACCTTACACCGCGTGCTGAACAAGTGGATATTACAAAAGAAACTAAAATTACGCCAGAACAGGCCGAACTATTTTTACGTAGTCGTCGTTCTATTCGTAACTATCAAAATAAACCAGTTCCTGCTGAGCTTATTCGCAAGGTATTAAATGTTGCGAGAATGGCTCCAACAGCAACTAATACACAAGGTATTTCATATATCGTAATTCGGGATAAACAAAAGTTACGCCGTATTGCTGATCTCGTTCTTGAGTGGATGCATTTTGCGGCGAAAACGGTGCCTATTATGCGCCTATATGCGCGCGCTGCACAAGCAGAAGTGGATAAGGGCAAAGAATATATTTTACGTGATGCGCCAGCTTTAATAGTGGCTATTGGATCTAAAAAAGATGTGCATCGCACGCATGATTCTGGGCATTCCTGTCTATCTTATGCAGAGTTGTATGCGCCAACAGTAGGTCTTGGTACCTGCTGGGCAGGCTTCTTTGAACATGCTGGGGAAGCAGAATATGAACCATTGTTGAAACTATTAGGTGTACCCGAGGATAAAATCATTGCTGGTGGCATCTTGATGGGCTATCCAAAGGTTCGTTATCGCAATATTGTGGAACGACAACCATTGGATGTTACCTTTGATACAGAAGAATAATATACTATAACGCTCTACCTTTGTAGGGCGTTATTTTTGTGTTACATTTTACCCTATAACAAAAAATCTCCATCCTAAGAAGAATGGAGATTTTTTATATTAATTGGCAGATGTGATAGTGCCTTTGAATGTATCTTTAATGAATTGTTTAATGGCTTCTGATTTGTAAATTTCTGCAATTTTTTTGTATGTTTCGTTGTCTTTATCTTGACCGCGTACAGCGAGAATCATAACAGCTAAAGGTTCATCCTTTGGCTCTAAGAAGAAGCCTTGTTTCTCTACATTGAGGCCCGCACTTTGAACATAGTTCATAGGGATAGCGGCTACGGCTACGTCGTCAAGACTACGAGGTAATTGAGCGGCTTCTAATTCTTGGATTTGAAGGTTTTTAGGGTTAGATGTAATATCTGCTACAGTTGCTTTAAAACCTACGCCATCTTTCAATGTAATAAGGCCTGCTTTTGCGAGTAATGCAAGGCCGCGTCCGCCGTTTGTTGGGTCGTTAGGCACGGCTACGATGGCACCATTTGGTACATCTTGCGCACTGTGAATGGAGTTGCTATATAACCCCATAGGCATCAAGATTGTTTTGCCGATGGCTACAAGGTTTGAATTGTTTTGCTTATTGAAGTTTTCCATGAATGGTACGTGTTGGTATGCATTTAATTGGATATCTCCATCTGCTAACGCCTTATCTGGAGTTACATAGTCAGAAAATTCTACAACTTTAAGGTTAATACCTTGCTTTTGAGCCTCTTTTGCTACAGCCTCTGCTACTTGTGCATGAGGACCTGCGGTAGCACCAATTTTAATCTCTTTCGGTGTCTCGCTAGTTTGTGTACTGTTACCACAACCGGCAATGGCAAATGCTAAAACGCCCACTAATAATGGAGCGATTAATCTTTTTAGTTTCATATTATCTCCCTTTCGTTCATTGTGAAAGCTAGTATCTAAGTGTTTATATCGAATCAAGCTTTTATAATGGTGTAATATATAGATTATATTGAATATGTTTTATATCCTATCACAGGACTAGGATGATGCATAGAATTAAAAATACATGGCTTGCCATAGATTGAAGTTATATGGTATGAAGTTAGCTATACATTTTGCTACGATGTATTTATAACTAGTTATATCATGCTTAGCTCAATGGAATATGGTATACTATAAAGAAAAGTTGCGTACAATTTATAAAGGAGGAGGCTTTATGTTTAACTTCGATTTTTATAACCCTACTCATATCGTATTCGGTAAGGACCGTTTAGCAGAATTGGATACACTTGTACCAAAAGAAGCTAAGGTCTTGATTACTTATGGCGGTGGCAGTGCAGTTCGAAGTGGTCTCATCGACCGTGTTACGACTGCGCTTGGTAACCGTAAGGTGGAACAATTTGGCGGTATTGAGCCGAATCCATCTCTTGAAACGTGTGAACGAGCTGTAGCTTTTATCAAAGAAAATGGTGTAGATTTTGTCCTTGCTGTAGGTGGTGGTTCTGTAGTGGATGCTACAAAACTCATCGTTATGGGTGCTACCTATGATGGTCCTGTGATTGAGGTTATGAAAGCTGGTGTGCCAGAGGTTCCCGTTGAAATGGTACCAAATCCATTGCCGTTTGGTACAATTATGACATTACCTGCTACGGGTTCTGAAATGAACAATGGTGCTGTCATTACGTATGGTGATGGTAAGTTTCCTGTGTTTAGCAGCTTAGTGTTCCCTAAGTTCTCTATGCTAGATCCAACATTGACTTTCACATTGCCTGAAAAACAAGTTAAGAATGGTGTTATTGACACCTTTGTACATACGACAGAACAATATTTAACATATCCTGTAGAAGGCCGTATTCAAGATCGTTTCAGTGAAGGCATTTTGAAAACTATGATTGAGATCGGTAAAGAAACGGTAGAAAATCCAGAAAATTACGACATCCGTGCTAACCACGTGTGGGCCTCTACTTTAGCATTAAATGGCTTGATTGGTGCAGGCGTGCCTCAAGACTGGGCAACACATCTTATCGGTCATGAGTTGACAGCTGCATACCATCTTGACCATGGTATAACATTAGCTATTGTATTGCCTGCATTGTTAGAGGTGAAAAAAGCAGACAAGCTTGAAAAATTGGCACAATATGCTACGCGCGTATGGCACATTACAGAAGGTACTCCAGAAGAAAAGGCGGATAAAGCGATTGCTAAAACTCGTGAGTTCTTCGAGTCCCTGGGTGTATCTACTCACTTGAAAGATTATGGTCTAGGTACTAAAGCAATTGATAAAATTGTAAAACAACTTGAAAATCACGGTATGGTAAAACTAGGAGAAAAACGCGATATCACACTTGAAGTGACTCGGGAAATTTTGACACGTGCATTATAATCGGTATAATAGTATGTATATTAGAAAAGACACCTAGTAGGTGTCTTTTCTTTGTGTCAATATTACGGGTTGTATTTGTCAATATTACGGGTTGTATTTGTGATATTAAACTATATTATAACATCTTACAATAGATATTTTCGCAGTTCATAGATATTTAGAAAGGTAGGGCAGTACTAATGGAACAACCACATAAAGGGCGACATGCGTTTAGTTATGCCCTTCCAATTATGATTCCTATGGGGATTAGTTTTTTCTTTATCGGTCTTGGTTTTGGTCTTTATGCCACGAGCCAAGGTTTTCCCTGGTGGGTACCACCTGTATTAGGTATAGTAATATTTGCAGGTTCGATGGAATTTGTTACCATTGGTTTACTGATGGGGGGATTTGATCCTCTTACAGCGTTAATGCTCACTCTATTTGTTAATGGTCGCCACATATTTTACGGTTTATCTATGTTGACGAAATATGTAAACATGGGTTGGAAATGGTTTCCTACTGTATTCTGGATGTGTGATGAAAGTTTTGCCATCAATGCAACTACGAAATTGCCGGATGATGTTGATGAGAAATGGTTCTATTTTCATATATCGTGGCTAAATGGACTCTTTTGGGCTATTAGTACCTTTGCTGGCGGTCTTTTTGGTAACTTATTGTCAGATTTTGACTTGCGTGGTGTAGGATTTGTATTGCCGGGGCTATTTATTGTCATTTTCTTAGAAATGCTATTAAATGCAAAAAATAAGAAAACACGTATCTTTGGTGTTTCTGGCATGGTTCTGGCTTTAGTGATGCTTATCTTGTTTGGTAAACAAGCCTTTATGCTTATCTCTATGACATCTATGCTGGCTGCGTGTTACGTGGCATATAAGTGGGGAGGTGTGAGAATTGACTGAGTTACAAATGGTCATCACCGTTGCTATAGTCGCGTTAACTACAATTTTTACACGAATTATTTCATTCCTCATATTTCCACCTGGTAAACAAGCACCTCCATTTATTCTCTTTATTGGTAAGGCTTTACCCGCATCTGTTATGGGCATGCTAGTAGTATATACCTTTAAAGATACAGTGGTGCTTTCTTATCCGTATGGCATCCCAGAAATAGTGGCCTTTTTAGTAACCTCTTTACTACACCTCTGGAAGCGAAAAATGCTAATCTCAATCGCAGCAGGAACTATAGTGTATATGCTTATCGTACAAAATATTTAATATTTCCTTCGAATATCCCTTTCGTCAAACGACTTTGGCCCTGCGAAGCCCGCAGGGCGAAGTCAGATCCGGCCGGTTGAGGCTTGACGGAGGGGATATTTCATTTGTGTATATTGGTAGAGATAAGAATGCGCGGATTCATAAACTATAACTATTTTAGTTGTAAAATTCGCTCAAGCCCAGCAGCAGTATGATGATTTTCCAAAAATGCTCTTTGATCTAATAGCTCCATGAGATCCATATCCGTAATAGATAGTTTGAAATCGAATACGTCACAGTTGGATTTCATATGCTCCAAAGAATTTGATTTTGGCAATGGAATCATGCCGCGTTGGATGTGCCAGCGCAAGATGATTTGGTGTTTTGTTTTACCGTATTTTTCAGCTAAGCTTTTGATAATTGGGTGGTCGAATATAGGTTGGCGGTCACGTGTGAAAGGGGACCAAGCCATGCCAACGATTTGATGTTTTCTCATTATTTCCCACAGGGATTGACGTTGGTTGAATGGGTGACATTCGATTTGGTTGACTACAGGTCTTACGTTGGCATGATAGATAAGATCAATTAATCTATCTTCGTAGAAGTTTGATACCCCTAGTCCGCGCAGTATATTTTGATCATATAATTCCTCCATAGCGCGCCAAGAACCATAGTAATCACCAATTGGTTGGTGAATTAACATGATGTCAATATAATTGGTATCGAGTTTTTTTAGGGAACTCTCAACGGCACGCATCGTAGCATCATAACCGGCATCAGTATGCCAAATCTTGGTGGTAATGATGATATTTGAACGATTAATGCCAGAGGCTTTGATTCCATTCCCTACGGCTTCTTCATTATCGTAGTAAGCTGCTGTATCAAATAGGCGATATCCTGCATTTAAAGCGTTTGTTACGGCTTGCTCGGTTTCGTCGAGAGCTCCCGTTTTATATGTACCAAAGCCAATAGATGGCACAAAACTACCATTATTTAAAATTCTAAAATCCATACGTTCTTCCATGAAATCCCTCCGTGTGTTATTATATTGATATATCTAATATTTTGAATTTATATATGGTTCACAATATATGATATATTTATTATACTAGGCCGACATATACCGTTGTCTATAAATATTATAACAGATATACGATTATATCTGATGAAGTAGGGAATTAGCTTTCATACAATTCTTATCGGTTTTGTGATATACTAAGGTATTGATATAAATCAATACAATGAATAGAGATAAGGTGAAAGTATGAACAAATTACGACTTGGTGCTGTTTTGGCCATGTTGACAATTGTTGTGAGTGTGCTCGCTGGTTGCGGTACATCTACGGTATCTGTAGCTGATGTCGCTTATAAGGATATGCCATTACAGATTCATAATGAAGCGAATGTGACGGCCCTTAATAAGGCGACCATAACGCCGACCGTTTCTGGTGCTGCTACGTATACTGTGAAGGTAGGCGATAAGGTGACGCAAGGTCAAGTGGTGGCAACCATTGATACGTCTGCTTTGCAGCAACAATTGATGTCTTTACAAGGTCAACTTAGTGCAGCGCAAGCGTACACGCCGTCTGTTACCACTGCAACAACGGCTCCTACCATCAGTACTGCTCAGCTTGAAAGTGCGCGGCAGATGCGCGAAGCTGGTAACATTACAGAAAAAGAATACAATCGTATTCTTGAAAGATCTCGGCCCCAAACGGTGACAACCACAACGGGTGGTGGTAGTGGTGCTAATGTAGCGGCCATTGAAGCACAAATTGCGCAGGTATCTGCACAAATTGCAGCCGCTAATATTACGGCTCCTATTGCTGGGGTGGTCACTGCTATCTATAATGAGGATCGCCAAATGGCGATAGCAGATCGTCCGTTTATGTTGATTCAACAAGAAACACCGATGGTAGCTGCTTTGAGTATCCCTCGTGATGCGGCTATGAAGTTAGCTCGACCAGAGGCGAAATCAACAATAAATGTATTTTTACATGTAGGAGATACAGATATTCCTGGTGAATTAACCTATCTGGATACTAATCAACCCGAGAATGTGCCAAGTGTGCTAGTCAAGGCTACTTTCAATAATGAAAAGGGAACCATTAAGGCTGGTGAATTTTATAGCTTGACGATAGAATCTAGTGCACAAGCGAAAATGCTCGTGGTACCTTCTACGGCAGTACGTGAAAATCAAGATGGTAAATATGTATACGTCTTGACCGCTAATAATACGGTGGATGTACGTGTTGTTGAAGTGGGCGATGAACAGGATGGTTATGTATCCATAATGACAGGCCTAAACGAAGGTGAACAAGTTATTACAACTAAAGGGACCTTTGAATTAGGTGAGAAGGTAAAGGTTCAATAGAGTTCTATACATATTGAGTGTAGTTACATTATATCCAACCTAGGATTTGATAGGAGGAGATTGTTATTTTAGAATTTAAGCGTTTTGAATTAAGAGATAAGCCCTTAATTGATAAATATTTTGAACAGCATCATTATGAAGCGTCGGATAATTGCTTTACCACATTATTTATGTGGCAAGAACCGTATGGTATTCGTTGGGCTGAGGAAAATGGCGTATTATACATCCAAGGTGGTGGCAAGCGTGACCCATTCCTTTTGCCTCCATTTGCAGGTAAAGATGCAAAATTCCTCGACGGTTTGTTGCGTGCTAAAGAATGGTTTGTAGAAAACAAATTACCATTCCGCTTTAAAGGTGTTAGTAAGGTTGTAAAGGAACGTATGGAGGATTTATGTCCAGGCCGTTATGAGTTTACACCTGACCGCGACAACTACGAATATATTTATAAATCAGAAGATCTTATTAATTTGTCCGGTAAGAAGTTCCGACAAAAGAAAAATCATTTGAATCAATTCCGTATGCAATATTCTAACTATGAATATGTACCAATTACGGAAGATATTATACCTTTGTGCCGTGAAACAGCTGCATCTTGGGTTGAAACTCATCATGAAGAGGGCATCGAGGATGAATTGGTAGCCATCAATTTGCTCTTTGATAATTGGGATGCCTTAGGCCTAAAAGGTGGAGCTATTAAGTTGTTCGGTCGTGTAGAAGCTTTTAGTATTGGTGAAATGCTAAATGATAAAATTGCTTTGATTCATATTGAAAAGGCAAATCCAGATATTCGTGGTTTATATCAAGCAATTAATAACGAGTTCATCCGTCACGAATTTAGTGGTGTAGAATTCATCAACCGTGAAGAAGATATGGGCTTACCAGGTCTTCGCCAAGCGAAAGAATCCTATAATCCGGATCATTTCGCAGAAAAATATGATGCTGTATATGCTAATGAGGCAGATAATGCCACAGGCGGTAAATAATTAGTTTAATCTAATACGGATTGTGAGAGTGGTACTATATGGTGCCACTCTTTTCCGTTATAATAAAGGGTAGAGAGTATATATTTTTTGTCAGTGCAATAGATATAGTTATTCAATACAATAGTTGCAGTTACTACTGTAATCATAGAAAGGAAGTAGTATGGATTTTAGAATTGCTACAGCGCAAGATACGCCACAAGTTGAGGCTTTATGGGCGTATTGCTTTGAACCAAAAGAAGATCCGTTCTTTCAATATTATTTTTCTAATTGTTATGAACCTGAAAATACAGTTGTAGGTATTCAAGAAGGGCAGTTGTTGTCCACCGTTCATTTGCGTCAATACAATATTAATGTGCGTGGTGCCGTATTGCCAACGAGCTATATGGTTGGCGTAGCTACGCATCCGGCTGCACGTCGAGGCGGCATTGGGGGCGCTTTGTTAACCTATTCTTTGGAGGAATTGCGCCGCCGTGGTCAAGGCATTACCATTTTAATGCCTTCTAAGGCTGGATTTTATCAGCAATATGGCTGGGATCTGTATACTCATCAATGGGTACAGACCATGCCTCTTGAGAATCTACGTCCCTTGACTGATAAGGCATTGTCCTTTGGTCTGCTAAATGATGTTGAACAATGGACATTGCTCGATCCTGTTTATAAAGCATACACTAAAAATTTGTGTGGCTATGCTGAACGCGGCGAAAAGGAATGGAAACGCCTCTTGGGTAGCTTCTTTGCAGAAGGTGTTAACATTGCGGTTGTAAAAAATAATACTAACGAGATTGAAGGCTATGCAGTATATCGATTAGGTTCACCTGAAATACCTGTAACTGAATTTGTTTATACAACGCGTCGTGCTCAACGTGGATTGCTGAACTATTTTTACAATCATCGCTCTCAAGGCGAAAGCATTCGCTGGAATGAGGGGTTGCACGACACTGGCTATCGATTCGTTCCCGATGGAAAAACGGGGCATATCACGATGCCTTATATGATGGCGCGCATCGTTGATGTAGAAACCGCTTTGACTACTGTACCGGTTAATCCAGAAGCGGTTATGATGCCAATCACCTTAACAATTAAAATTACAGATTCGCTTTGTACCTGGAATGATGGTGTATTTGAACTCACCTTGGGTGAAAGCATTACGCCTAAGGTCAAACGCGTTTCCGATGTAGCTAAAGAAGATATCGATATTACTATTGATGTGGGCGGTTTGGCAGTTCTTTTAATGGGCGCTGTTTCCGCTAAAGACCTTGTTTTTGAGGGCAAATTAGACGGCGAATCTCATTGGATTGATTATTTAGATATGGTATATCCTAAACAAAATACGTATATCAACGAGTGGTGGTAATATGAGCTGGAAAACATATACAGTTAAAGAGGATGTAGATACAACCGTATCTGCTTATGTAAAAGAGCGGTTTTTCTTATCTTCCCGTAATTTACAGATGATATTTCGCAAGAAACGCGTCAAAGTAAATAGCCGTATTGCTCATTCAAAACGAATGTTGAAAAAAGGTGATGTTATAACGATTGAGTTGCCACAAGATAAGGACTATGGTGTAGAGGTCGAAAAAGGGCCTTTACATGTGCTCTATGAGGATTCCCATACTCTTGTAGTCTATAAGCCTCCGTTTATGCTCGTTCATCCTACAGGGCAAACGAGAAACCATACACTGAGTAATCTTGTGGCAGGTTATTACGCAAAACGTGGCGAAGTTCATAAAATTCGTCCTGTTCATCGCTTGGATCGTGATACTACGGGTGTGATTATGTTTGGTAAAACTCGTGAAGCCGAACAATATTATACGAATCAGCTGCAAGAAGGGTGTATCCATCGAATCTATCGTGGTCTCGTAGAAGGAGATATTAATTCTGATGGTGTAGTTAATGCGCCTATAGGTGTTGATCCTGTATTTGATAATCGTCGTTGTATTGATGAGTTTGGCCAAGAAGCAATTACAGAATATCGCGTAATTGAGCATGATGATACAAAGTCTTTGTTAGAATTTAAATTATTAACAGGTCGTACACATCAAATTCGGGTTCATATGGCTCATATCCATCATCCTATCATCGGTGATGCTATGTATGGTACACGAAATAAACCTTACACAAGACAAGCACTACATGCATATTCTTTAACCTTTGTACCGTATGGTCAAACAGAGGCGATTACAGTTGTGGCACCAGTTCCATCTGATCTCGGATTAGAAATACATACATAAAAAGCTGCCCTATGATATGTTCCTCCTTTACTAGTTGTCCAGTAAAGGAGGAGCATATAATTAGGGCAGCTTTTAATTTTGCAACGAAAAAAGGACTCCGAATGGAGTCCTTTTTCATGTAAGGGGAGTGTTAGTATTAACATCAAATGACCTATGTATTTAAACAAGTAGTAGGTTTGGGGTTAGTATTACTTGTCGGGAGATAAATACATGTAAGTAATCAGGGAATATTTACTTATGGTTATCATTTGATAGCGTAATTATAAGCATGGAAAATGAAGTAAAAATGAATATCTATAAAATATTTTATGAAATTTAGATGAATTGTAAATTTCGTTTATTAAATATTGATAAATAGCGTACTTCTTGATATGATAATAGAGGAGAAAAGTATCTTCTCTTTATTTTTTTTAAAAATATTTAAAAAAATCGATGTTTATTATAGAACTTTAATTATATGGGTTGAGAGAAAGGGGGCCATTATGAAGTTGCTTATAGCGTTGATGGTCTGTTTTTGTCTCATGACGTTTTCACATACAGCTCAAGCAACAGATTGGTATTATGTAAGCCCTGATGACAAAGGGAATCAGTTATTTATAGATAATGACAGTGTTCAAAAAAGTGATTATGATGCAGTTCTTTGGTTGAAGGTTAATGAACCAGGTGGCGATGAACTTCGTTATAAGGTGTATATTAGTCGATATAATCGGACCATGGAAATTCTAGAGGTCGATGCGTATATGCCAAATGGTACACAATATGATAATGTTGATTATGATAAAGATCCTGAACCAATTGAAGGTAATACAAATGGGCAAGCAATTTATAACTTGCTATGGAATTAAAGGTATATGTTGAATAAGAAAAATCCCTAGCTAGACAGCAACTAGCTAGGGATTTTTTATGTGTAAATATGTCGTAAACACACGAGGTGCTACAGTTTTCGTAAGTAGTGGAATTTGGAGAAAATCCACTGCGTATTTGTATAACCGTTGGCTTATAGTTGAACGGCTGTACGAGTTAATTCCAAATCATCAATCATTTGTAAATCGTCTTGAGGGGATCTACCACCTGTTGTTAAGTAACCGCCTACCATAATACCATTAAGACCACCTTTGAGTGCGTAGGATTGTAAATCACGAAGATTTACTTCACGACCACCAGCGGTGCGAATCAATGCTTTTGGTAAAATAAAGCGGAATACTGCAAAGGTACGTAAGATTTCCATAGGTTTTAAGGCCTTGTTATCTTCAAATGGAGTACCCTTAATCGGATTTAATATATTTAATGGTATGGAATCAATGTTGAGTCTCTTTAATTCAAAGGCCATTTCTACGCGTTGTTCCAATGTTTCATTGAGACCTAAAATGCCACCAGAGCAAACACGGATGCCCGCTTTTTTAGCATTGTCGATAGTAAACATCTTGTCCTCATAGGAGTGAGTAGTGCAGATGTCAGGAAAATGACTTGGTGCCGTTTCAATATTGGAATGGTACCTTGTCACGCCTACTTCTTTTAATTGAAGCGCTTGTTCATAGGTTAACAAACCTAAGGAACAACAAATTTCTAAGCCTACTTCTTCGCGAATTTGTTTTAATACGCGTAAGATTTGGTTAAACTCATTTGGATTAGATGTATTGCGACCACTTGTAACGATAGAGAATCGAATAGCGCCCGCCTCTTTTGCCTTTTTGGCCGCTTCTAATAATGAATCGTCATCCATGAATGGATATTCTTGAACACCTGTATTGTGATGTGCCGATTGAGCACAGAACTTACAGTTCTCAGGGCATTTACCAGAACGAGCATTTACAATAGCGCAAATATCGACGGAATTATCGTTAAAATGTTGTTTTATTTTATCTGCCATTGCCAAGAGAATCATGGTGTCTTCGTCGGGTGTGTGAATCAGTTCAACTGCTTCTTCTTTTGTGATTTCTCCACCATTTAGAATTCGATCGGTAATGGATAAGATTTTATGATAGGAACCCACATGGGTTTGTTGCTCTGTTGGAAGTGCCATTATAGCCTCCTTAGTATTGTAAACCTATAAAACGTAAATTTATTTACAATGTAATTGTATTATTCTTCACTATATATTGTCAACTACATAAATAACTCAGTTTACAATCCTGTTCTCATTCATATTATATAGAATTATATAGTATAATTAGATGTTAGTATTTTATCTGTTACGAAAGGAGACAATATGCAGCCTTTTCGTTTTATACATTGTGGGGACCTTCATTTAGGGGCACCTTTTCAATACGCTATGGGCATGAGTCGTTCTGTGGACCGTGCCGTAGCTGAAGCAACATATGATGCTTTCAACAATATCATTGAATTAGCCGTTAGAGAACGGGTTAATGCTGTTGTGATAAGTGGTGATATATATAATAGTGAAGACCATAATTTAGAGGCGCAGGTGCGTTTTGTACGTGCTATGTATCAATTGTGGGAGGCCCATATTCCCGTATATATGGTGCAAGGTAATCATGATCCTGCTGAAAGCTGGCGCGCTGGCTTAGCTATGCCTGATAATGTTCATGTATTCTCAGACACTCAAGTACAACGCTTTCCTCTTATGGTTAACAATATTGAAGTGGGGGGCGTATACGGCATTAGTTGTGGTCATGGTAACGAACAGACTAATTTTGCATCTCAATACAAAGCCTTTGAACGAGATGAGTTTTCCCTCGCAGTTATGCATGGTACCGTTGGTGCTAGTTTAGGCAGTGAAGCCCATAACATAACAGGGCCATGTAATTTATCGGATATCATGCAAGGTGCCATGGACTATTGGGCATTAGGTCATATCCACAAAGCTCAGGTAATTTCAGAAGATCCTATGGTAGTCTATGCAGGCAATCCACAGGGCCTGCATCGTAAGGAGTCTGGACCTAAGGGATGTTATATGGTACGCGTAGCGCATAATGGACATTGTGAATTAGAATTTATTGAAACTAGTGAAATTCGTTTTGAAGAAATTAAGCTGGATATTGCTGGTATACGAACTGAATCTGAGTTGTTGGAATTATTGAGCAATAAGAAACAATCCTTACGTAAGCGGCATAACAAGAATACTCTCGTATCTGTGAATCTAATTGGTACGGGACCAATGTATCGTTTATGTGCAGATGAAGCGGTTCGAAAATTATGGCTTCGAGAAACACAAGCTGAAGAAAAGAGTAAATCTATCTTTATCATGCCATATCGCATGACCAATAAGACTCGTCCTGCTATTAATCTGGCAGAGCGACGCCTATTATCTGATATGGTAGGTGATTATCTACGTGCCTATGATGATACGGTGACGGATGTTGATGCAGTGCGTCAAATTTTAGTAAATCGTCCTGAATCTAAACGTCTTGGCGGCTATTTAGATTTGTTATCTGACGATGTATTGAAGCGCGTCATGGAACGCAGTGAAATGGAAGGGGTTACGGTATTAATGGGGGCTAATGATGAACATTAAACAGATTCGACTCGACTCATTTGGACCGTATGAAAACTGGATGTTTCAATCAGGCCCTAATGGGGTGCAGCTTGTATATGGTGCCAATGAAAGTGGTAAAACATCATTGTTGGAGGGGATGCGAGCTCTTTTATTTGGTGGAAAGCATAAGAAGTATGGCTATGTGAACGGTTCTCTTGAATTAGATAAAGATGGAATTGCATATCATTTAGGTCGTCAGAATAAAAATTTAGATTTTTATTCCCCTGGTGGGCCGAACTTAAAGGACGAACCTAATCAACTATGGTGGCATGGTCTTGATAAAAAAACATATAATCGCATATTTGGTTTAACCTTAGATGATTTACAAGGTGTAGATGTACTCAATGAAGTAGATGTGCGGGCACGTTTCTTTGGGGCTGAAGGCGGTGAGCAACTAGGTAATGTTGTTAAAACCATTGAAATGAGTGCTAATGATTTACTTGTTGCATCTGCATCAGGTAAGCGTCGTATCAATGTATTGATAGAGCAATTACAAGAGAATAAGGCTCGTCTATCTGCTCTTAGTGCGCATGAAGAACAATATGTAGAGCTTCAACAAGCATTGCGTGCTTCGGAGGATACGGAGGCAGAGATTCAAAATCAGATTAAGGAATGGCAGGATTACCGTGAAGGTGTTGAAATGGTGCTGCGTGCTTGGGATACATACCGACGTAGTGAAGAGGCACGTCAGCATATGCAAAGGTTTACGCCACCTGAAACTCTGAATCGAGATGCGTTCTTAGGTATTGATGAAGGTCTTCGGGAAGCTCGTCAGAGCATGCAAATGTGGCTAGATAAGGAAGAGGCTTTAAAGCCGGAAAACTTTGATCCCAATAGTCCGTTTACTATGCATGGTCAAGATATAGAGGACTTGATTCAGCAAGGTGCTCAATGGGAACAATTGCGTCGAGAATGTGAAGAAGGCGATGCCTATATTGCTAAGGTTAAGGAACAGCTCGACTTTTCTAGAGGCTTACAATCAGCTTGGCGCAAGGATGAATCCGTTCCGACAGATGTAAATTGGTTTGAAGGAGAACGCTTATCTAAACGCTTACGTACCGCAAAAGACCAACTACTCTATTGGCAAGGTCAAGATCCAGCTTTACAAGTAGAAGCAAAGTCTAGTGAGTCTGAGGCGGTGGTTAAGGATTCTTCTGTAGAGAGTGACAAAACAGGAGTCGTTAATAATTGGGCGCATCAAGAATTAGAAGCGGTAATTGCAGATATAGCTGATTTAGAGGCTCAAATCGGGGAGGAAGGCTCTACACGTAAGGCAGCCTTACCTGTTTGGTTACAGCGTATAGGTGGCATTGGGGCCGTAGTGGGTGTGTTGTTGTCTTTGGCAGGACTTATCGCGTTAGAATCTGCATTATATAGTGTAGGTGGTATTGTCTTATTAATACTGGGGCTAGGATTATTCTGGTATGGATGGCGTCTTCGTCATATAGATAATGCAGATTTATCGCGATGGATGCGAGAATTGGACCGTTTGCAACAACGTAAAGCTTATTTAGAGACGCAATTAGATATACCTTTGCCAAAGGAATCATCAAATGTACCAAATTTGGAAACAGCTGCTATAGAGCAACGCTATAATGAGGAAGGTAAGCAATTACAGGCCAACTATGATAAGGCGTTAGCAGAGTGGCAGGCCTGGATTCCAGAGGGGGCTGCAAAGAGTCTTAATGAAGATGATTTCTTTAGCATGAAGCATGAGTATGATCAATATTATGAGCAATTACGTACCATTGAAGGTTACGAAAAGCGATTAGAGGAACACAAGGAATCATTACGTGTTATTGAAGATCAAGCGGTTACTTTATGGTATAACCTTGGCATTGAAGCACCTGTATCACCAACAGAGCTAAAACGCATTTACAATCAATACAAAAACTTTCAGCAACAAATGATTCGATGGGAGCAAAAAGAATCACAGCGTAAAAGCTATCGAATGGAGTATGATAATTGGCACCGAAAGGAAAAAGAACTTTTGTTAGAGCAAAAAGCTTTGCTTGAAAAGAGTGGTTTGTCCGGTGCTAATGAATATCGCCAGAAACTCATCGATGAAGACCAATATAAGCAATGGGCAACGATTTACAAACAAAGCCAAGTTCAGCTTGAGTTGTTAACTCCGGAAGGAGAAAATAAGGATTTGTTCTATCGCCGCTTGCGTGAGGGTAATAAGGATAATTGGAATGATGAATTGGTACATGCAGATCAAGAGTTAGGTGCTCGTAAAGATGCAATGGCGAATTTGTATGAAAAACGAGGCCAAATTGTGGAGGCTATGCGTGCTCTTGGGGCAGATCAAGAACAGCGTGAAGCTATACAGCAACGGAAAGAACTAGAATCTGAATTGGAATCGGCTCTAGAAGATTGGGCCACACAAGTTGTCATTGGACACTGTATGGAACGGGCACAACAGTCCTATGAAGAAGAATCGCAACCGAAAATGTTAGAGTTGGCCTCCCAATATATTAACCGATTAACAAACGGCACTTATACATTAGATATGTGGGGATTACAAGATGGTTTAGCCCTATTGAATGAGCGTGGAGACCGCTTGCCGATTAGCCACTGGTCCAGTGGCTTGGCAGACCAAGTGTATTTAGCCTTGCGCTTAGCACTAGCAAAAGTGTTTTCCTACCAAGTGGATACATTGCCTATTATTTTGGATGATATTCTCGTTCGTTTTGATGAAGATCGTCAAAAGAGTGCACTTGAATTATTGGCTGAGCTTGGACAACAGCAACAAATTTGGTTATTTACTTGCCAACAACAAGTGTATTATATGGGACAAGCTATATCTGGTATAGATACTCATATATTGCAACGTACATAAATTCCTATTGCGAAAGACATAGATAATAAGTGGCTTTGCATATTCATTACTTTTGGAGTACACTTTAATAGAGAAATATCTTAAATCGATGTATGTACATGTTTTATAGAAAGGGGTGGAGGTTTGAATACTGCTTATTTAGATATGATTCAGGGAAATAATCCTGGTGTAACACCAGTGTGGTATATGCGCCAAGCTGGGCGCAGTCAAGCTGCCTACCGTAAGATTAAAGAAAAGTACACATTGTTCGAAATTACGAAACAACCAGAACTATGTGCACAAGTTACGGAGTTACCAGTAAAAGAATATGGCGTTGATGCGGCGATTCTTTATAAGGATATTATGAGTCCTATGGTGGCTATTGGTGTAAATGTTGATATTAAACCAGGCGTAGGACCTGTTTTTGATACGCCGATTCGTTGTATGGGGGATATTGAACGGTTGCATCAATTCGATCCAACGAAGGTGGACTACATTGCAAAAACCATTGAACTATTGACGGAAGAGGTTCTTGATGTACCTCTTATAGGGTTTTGCGGTGCCCCTTTCACCATTGCATCCTACCTTATCGAAGGAGGCCCAACAAAAAGCTATAACAAGACACGTGGCATGTTAATTAGCGAGCCGGATATTTGGAATGGTTTGATGGAAAAATTAGCGGATATGTCCATTGACTATTTGTCGATGCAAGCTAATGCAGGCGCTAATGCATTACAGATTTTTGATTCCTGGGTGGGCGCCGTAAATAGCGCTGAATATGAACAAGCTATTTTCCCTCACATGAAACGCATTATTTCAACAATAAAAACCCGATTCCCTAATTTGCCACTCGCCATGAATGGCGTAGGCACAGATCATCTCGTGCCTATATGGGCTAAACTACCCCTTGATATTATCGCTCTAGACTGGCGCAGTTCTATTGAGGAAGCTAAGAATAGAGGTGTTACACAAACTGTACAGGGTAATCTTGACCCAGCCTATTTGTATGCTGATACGAAAACGATAGCTAAAGCGGTAGATGAAATTTTGCTAGATGGTGTTCGTCATGGTAAACATGTATTTAACTTAGGGCATGGCGTATTTCCCGAGGCGGATCCTGCAAAATTACACTGGTTAACCGACTATGTCCATGAAAAGAGCCGTGAATTATGGGCTCGTGAAAGCCGTTGATATGAAACAGGCTATATTACTATTGTCCTTTGGAACTCCCTGTGAAAAATCGGATTTAGTACCTTATATGACGAGTATTCGTCATGGGAAAGCTCCGAGTGAGGGTGAATTAGAGGTATTAACTGCTCGGTATGATGCCATTGGACAATGGGATAATGTAAACTTACAAACAATGGGAGAGCAACAGAAGAAATCCCTTGAAACTCTCTTGGGGGTAGAAGATATATATTTGGCATATCTTCATAAGCCTCATAGCATGGAACAAGCTATAAAGGCGATAGTTGATGCAGGTTATACATCTATTTTGAGTATAGTTACATCCCCTTTTTATTCTGTGGTGGGGACAGGCGCTTATGAACGTAAACTACAAGCCATATTACAAGAGTACAGCCATATATCTTTGGATAATATTCAGTCTTGGTGGGATAGATCTCAATTTATAGAATATTGGTCTTCTCGATTAGCTAATCTTAATCCAACGCAGGCTGATACAATGTGTATTTTTTCGGCACACAGTGTGCCTGTTACAACAGTTGGTGATTATGTATTCCACATTACATCGGCTGCAGAGAAAATCGCGGAACGAGTAAATTTAAATTACTGGTGTACTGCGTGGCAAAGTGCTCCTCCTTATGGGGAGTGGTTAGGACCTACCATCGAAACTGTGATTGAACAGGCTCTTTTAGAGGGCGCAAAACGGATTATATGTGTTCCCTTTGGGTTTGTTAGCGATCATGTGGAAATATTATATGATAATGATATCCTATGTCGTAGAATCGTTGAGGCGACCGGTGCAGTATATGAACGTGTGCCGATGCCAAATGGTAATGCTCTATTTATGGAGGGGATGGCTGAGGCTATTAAAGAAAGGATTAACAAGTGAAGGTAACGATTGTTGGCGGTGGCCTTACAGGCCTTACCGTCGCCTATTATTTAGGACATGCTAAGCCAGATTGGCAGATACAACTTTATGAACAGGCTCCGCGCTTTGGTGGTAAAATTCAAACGCAACGGGTGGATGATTTTGTTGTAGAGTTAGGACCGGACTCTTATTTGAGTCGTAAAACAGAAATGACAGATCTTGTTACTGACCTTGGCTTGGCTGAGACTCTTGTATCTAATGAAACTGGGCAGGCCTATGTATATGATCGTGACTCAATGCATCCTATTCCAGGGGGCTCTATCATGGGGATTCCTACAGAGATGATGCCCTTTGTGAAAGCTACATTAATCTCCTGGGTTGGTAAACTTCGAGCAGGGCTCGATTATTTTAAAAGTCCATATTCTTTAGATGAAAATGGGGATGTATCTATTGGACACTTTTTCCGTTATCATTTAGGGCAAGAAATGATGGATAAATTAATTGAACCTTTATTGGCGGGCATCTATGGTGGTGATATCTATAAGATTAGTCTGTTATCGACATTCCCACATTTTATTCAAGTAGAGCAGAAATATGGAAATATGGTTAAAGGCATGATTAATGCAAAGATGAGCCATCAAAAGGCGGGGGTTTCTAAAGGAGCACAAGGGGCTGCTAATGTAGGTGATGTGCCGCGTGCTGGTAAAGATACGATGACAGATGCTCAGTTTGCAAATAAGCAAGCTGCTCAGTCTATATCTACACAGACTAGCGGGGCTATGAAAGCTGCTAAGGGTACTGCATCACAGTCTGGTATGTTCCGTCAATTGATGGGCGGTCTTGAAAGTGTTATTAATGCTATTGTAGAGCAAATGCCGTCGAATGTTACTTTAACAACAGAGGCCCTCGTGTCTAATATATCTTATAAAGATTCTGTGTATCGATTTGATGTAAATGGACAACAAGTAACAACGGATATGCTCGTTTTATCAACGCCACCAGCAACATATAAAGCGTGGTTTACTGATGATGCTGGCTTTGATGGAGTTCGGAACATGGAGCAATCGAGTTGTGCCATTGCTATTATGGCCTTTGATAAATCTACATTTGATGGTGAGCTCAAAGGCTCTGGTTTGTTGATTACTCGTAAAACAGATACTCCATTAACAGCTTGCACTATACTAAATCAAAAATGGCCACAAACAACACCAGATGATAAAATTGTTCTTCGTGTTTTTATCGGTAAACCTGGTAATGATGTAGTAGAACGATATAGTGATGACGAACTTTCGGAAGTGGCTCTCAATGAAATTCAACGTATTATGAATTTCGAGGCTAATCCAGAATGGATTAAGATTAATCGCCTTATTCATTGCATGCCGCAATATAATGTAGGGCATCGTGCTGCTATCACAGCTGTTAGAGACCATGTAAAAGAGCATTACCCTAATTTGTATCTCATTGGGACACCATTTGATGGGATTGGAATACCGGATGGGGTAAAACAGGCTAAGGAACTTGTGCAACGGTTGTCTAGATAATTCTACGTAGCCGGTTCGGTATGGGCGTCAATAGGACGTTGGTATAAGTACTACGTTGCCGGCGATGGATAAGCCTCCTTCAGCTCCAGCTAGCTTAACGGTCTTCGGCCAAGGGCCTCGACCTACTAAAGTCGCTTCAGAAGGCTTATCCATCGTCTACAATAGTAGATACTGAATGTACAATGGTTACCTATTGACACCCATCCCTCACCTACTGTAGATTTCTTTAAACAACCGTAGCACAAGGGCTCTTTAGCCTAGAGGAGAATGGTCTTCGGCCTAGGGCCTTGATTTGTTAAAGTGTTTTGATTTGTAAATGTTATTTTTATATATTTTGTATGAAAAGGAGTGATTGTATGGGTAAGGCAATTTCTACTGTTGAGGGTTGGCATAGTCAACATATGGTATTTTCTATGGATTTTAGTGCTTGGAATTGTTTTGAAGCGGCTGAAAAAGAGAAGGCTCGTGCTGAGTTAAAGGCTTTTTTGGCTGAATTAGAGTCCATGCATCAAGCTAAGGAAGGCAGTTATGCTTTTTATGATGTAAATGGTTATAAAGGGGATTTGTTGTTGTGGATCTTGGCACCATCTCTTGATGAGTTAGCTAAATGGGAACGCAAATTCCGTCGGCTTACTATTGCGTCTGTACTTGTACAAACATATTCTTATACATCTGTAACAGAGGTAAGTGCTTATGTAAAAGCAAAGCTTGATGTACCAGAGGTGGATGCTAAATTATATCCATGTGTACCAAAGGATAAATATATTTGCTTTTACAATATGACGAAAAAACGTGAAGGCAATGATAACTGGTTTATGTTGCCTCAAGAAGAACGTGGCCGTATGATGCGTGAACACGGTATCACTGGTAGACCATATCTTGAGATTTTATCTGAGTTCACTACAGGTGGCGTTGGTTTAGATGATTGGGAATGGGGCGTTACAATCCTTAGCAATGATGACATCCAATTCAAAAAAATCGTTTACGATATGCGTTTTGAAGAGGCCAGTGCTAGATATGGTATCTTTAGCGATTTCTATGTAGGGACGATTATAGATGATGCTCGTTTTGAAGAAATCTTTCAATAGATTAAACTAGTGCATCCCTAACATATTTTTAATAGGAAATGACGATCTATTTATGATAGTTAAATAGGTCGTCATTTTTGCATTATGTATACAAAATACGCATACGGCTATGATTTTACTGCAAGTTAGGTTGCGGTTTTTATATTATCAAATTACAGTGGACTTTGGTATACTGTGTATAGACATTAAATTCTATAGAATATAAATTTTAGATGAGATATATGCAGTCTAATATAGCTATAGAAAGAATTTTCTAGAGATAGTTTGTAATTTATACTTTCACCAAGACCGAACGGAACGATGCCGCAGTGCTTGGATTGATCAAGTGATATGAAGGAGTGCACGTTATGGATATGAATCAGAGCACAATAGAGCAGCAACGTCTAGATCAGGCTAGACTCGAAGCCAATGGCATGTACAGTAGCCAATTTGAGAAAGATGCGTGCGGCATGGGTTTTGTCGTAAATATTAAAGGCAAAAAATCCCATAGTATCATCGATGATGGCTTGCGTATTTTAGAGCGCCTTGAGCACCGCGGTGGAGCAGGTGCCGATAAGGACACAGGGGATGGTGCCGGTATTTTGGTACAAATTCCACATGAGTTCTTTAAACGCGAATGCGAAGTGCTTGGTATCAACTTGCCTGTAGCAGGCGAGTACGGCGTAGGTATGGTCTTTGCCCATAAATATGAAAGCCTCCGTAACGAGCAAAAACGCATTTTTGAAGAGGTAGTACGCGAAGAAGGTCAAGTTGTTCTCGGTTGGCGTGAAGTACCAGTTGATGGTACAAAGGTTGGTCACGAAGCTGCTGCCATTCGCCCTTGGATGATTCAAATCCTCATCGGTAAAGGTCCAGATGTAACAAATAATAAAGAGTTTGAACGCAAATTATACATAATCCGTAAATTAGCGGAAAAACGTATTATCCCGTTGAGCAAGGAATTATCTAGCGATTTCTATATCGCATCCTTGTCCTCAAAAACAATCGTATATAAAGGTATGTTAACACCAGGTCAATTGCGTGATTTCTATCTCGATTTGAGCGACCTTGATTTCACATCTGCGTTGGCTATGGTTCACTCTCGTTTCAGTACGAATACATTCCCAAGCTGGGCTCGGGCGCATCCTAACCGTTTCTTAGTTCATAATGGTGAAATCAACACAATCCGTGGTAACGTAAACTGGATCAATGCTCGTGAAGGTAAAGCAGAATCTCCTTTATTCCCAGATATTAAAAAGGTATTCCCTGTAGTAGATGACAGCGGTTCTGACTCCGCTATGTTCGACAACACATTGGAATTCTTGCACATGACAGGTCGTTCCTTACCTCATGCCATCATGATGATGATTCCTGAGCCTTGGGAACGCAACAATCTCATGAGCCAAGAAAAACATGACTTCTACGAGTTCAATAGCTTCATGATGGAACCATGGGATGGTCCTGCGGCTATGGGCTTCACTGATGGTACTGTTATCGGTGGCGTACTTGACCGTAATGGTTTGCGTCCTGCTCGTTACTATGTAACAACAGATGACCGAGTAATCATGGCCTCTGAAGTAGGCGTAGTAAATGAGAATGCTGAAAATATCCGCGCTAAAGGTCGTTTGGAACCAGGCAAAATGCTTCTCATCGATACAGCGGAACAACGTATCATTTCCGACGAAGAAATCAAACATCGTGTTGCTACTGAATTACCATATGATGAATGGGTAAAAGAACACGTTATTCACTTGTCTGAAATTACACAAGCTGATGAAAGCGACATTCCAAAAGTTGAAGACTTGTTCAAAAATCAACAAGCCTTTGGGTATACTCAAGAAGACCTTGTGCGTATGATCGTGCCTATGGCAAAAGATGGTAAAGACCCTGTAGGTGCAATGGGTGCCGATGCGCCACTTGCTATCTTGTCCGATAAACCACAATTGTTATATAGCTACTTCAAGCAAATGTTCGCGCAAGTAACAAATCCTCCAATCGACTCTATTCGTGAGGAAATGGTTACATCTACACGGGTTATGCTTGGTAACTCTGGTAACTTAACAGAGCCTAATAAGGCTGGTACTTATGCGTTGTCCATGCGTA
This sequence comes from Veillonella tobetsuensis, assembly GCF_002959935.1. Taxonomy (NCBI): domain Bacteria; kingdom Bacillati; phylum Bacillota; class Negativicutes; order Veillonellales; family Veillonellaceae; genus Veillonella; species Veillonella tobetsuensis. The sequence continues at coordinate 310,185 of NZ_PPDF01000008.1, read as the reverse complement.
CACCAATCCTTACAAACCAAGAATTGGCTTCTATTAAGGCTCTAGACTGCCGTCGCATGAAATCTGTTACATTGCCAATCCTCTTTGACCCAACTAAGGGTGCTGAAGGCTTGCGCGATGCATTAGATGAATTATGCGCTAAAGCAGAAGAAGCAGCTCGTACAGATCAAAACGTATTGATTTTATCTGACCGTGGTGTTGATGAAAATCATGCTCCAATTCCAGCATTATTGGCTGTAGCAGCTGTTCACAATCACTTGATCAGAAAAGTATTGCGTACAGAAATCGGTCTTATCCTTGAATCTGGTGAACCTCGTGAAGTACATCACTTCTGTACATTGATCGGTTATGGCGTAACAGCTATCAACCCTTACTTGGCTCTTGAAACTGTACGCGATTTACAAGCTCGTAAACGCCTTGGCGATATTACGCCAGAACAAGCTGAAAAGAACTATATTAAAGCTGCTGTAGGTGGCATCATGAAGGTTATGTCCAAAATGGGTATTTCCACAGTTCGCTCCTACCATGGCGCTCAAATCTTTGAAGCTTTGGGCTTGAATACTAACTTCATTAACAAATTCTTCGTGAATACGCCAACACGTATCGGTGGCATAGGCCTTGGCGGTGTGGCAAACGAAGCCTTGGCTCGTTATGAACGTGCTTTCAAATCCGACGAAACTGTACTCGAACCAGGCGGTTGGTACGGTCCTGTAAAAGATGGGGAAGAGCATTTATTTAATCCTAAAACTATCGATCTTTTACAAGAATCCCTTATCAATGGTGATTATGCTAAATATAAAGAATATTCTAAAGCGATTCGCAACGATTACCACGTTACATTGCGTTCCTTGATGGAATTGAACTACCCAGTAGGCGGCGGCATTCCTATCGAAGAGGTTGAATCTGAAGAATCTATCGTAAAACGCTTTAAAGCGGGCGCTATGAGTTATGGTGCCATCAGTAAAGAGGCGCATGAAGCGATTGCTATCGCTATGAACCGCCTTGGCTCTACATCTAACTCTGGTGAGGGCGGCGAAGATGTAGCTCGCTTCAAACCATTGCCAAACGGCGATAGCCTAAACTCCGAAGTAAAACAGATCGCCTCTGGTCGTTTTGGTGTAACTGCGAACTACCTCATTCACGCTAAAGAGTTACAAATTAAATGTGCGCAAGGTGCAAAACCGGGTGAAGGTGGTCAATTACCAGGCAAAAAAGTATACCCTGAAATTGCAAAAGCTCGTCACTCCACGCCAGGCGTAGAGCTCGTATCTCCACCACCACATCATGATATTTACTCCATCGAAGACTTAGCTGAGTTGATTTACGACTTGAAATGCGTCAACAAAGATGCGCGTATTTCCGTTAAATTAACATCCGAAGCGGGCGTTGGTACTATCGCTGCTGGTGTAGCGAAAGCAAAAGCAGATAATATCTTGATTTCTGGTTACGATGGTGGTACAGGTGCGGCTGGCCGTACATCTGTGAAACATGCTGGTGTGCCTTGGGAATTAGGCTTGTCAGAAACGCATCAAACATTGATGCTCAATAGATTGCGTGACCGCGTTCAATTAGAGGTAGACTCCAAGTTGATGACAGGTTTCGACGTAGCAGTAGCGGCTATGCTCGGTGCTGAGTTATTCGGCTTTGGTACATTGCCACTCGTTGCCGTAGGCTGTAAAATGGCTCGTGTATGTAATCTCAACACATGCCCTTACGGCGTAGCAACACAAGATGAAAAATTGCGTGCTCGCTTCACAGGTAAACCTGAGTATGTAGAAAACTTGATGATCTTCATTGCTCGTGAATTGCGTGAGATTATGGCTCGCTTAGGCATTCGTTCCGTAGCTGAGTTGGTTGGTCGTATCGATCTTGTTCGTCAAAAATCTCAAGACGATAACTTCAAATTGTCTCGTGTTGACCTTAAACGTATCTTGTTCCGTCCGTACATTGATGCTTCTGTAGGTCACATGCACATGACTGATCAAGATCATGAATTGGAACGCACCTTGGATATGTCCAAGCTCTTGCGTATGTGCCGTCCAGCTATTGAAGATCAAAAACCAATTCGCGCTAAATTGGCTATCAACAACATTAACCGTGTTGTAGGTACCTTGGTTGGTTCTGAGGTAACACGTCGTTATGGTGAAAGTGGCTTACCAGATAACACAATCAAGTTGAACTTTGAAGGTTCTGCTGGTCAATCCTTCGGTGCTTTCATCCCTAAAGGCATGACATTGGAGCTTGAAGGTGATGCGAACGATTACCTCGGTAAAGGTTTATCTGGTGGTACAATTACTGTATATCCACCTAAGAAATCCATCTTTGAAGCGGACGAAAATATCCTTATCGGTAATGTTGCCTTCTATGGTGCAACATCTGGTACATCCTACATCAATGGTGTAGCTGGTGAACGTTTCGCGGTTCGTAACAGTGGTATCACTGCTGTTGTTGAAGGCGTAGGCGACCATGGTTGTGAATACATGACTGGTGGCGAAGTACTTGTACTTGGTAAAATCGGTCGTAACTTCGCAGCAGGTATGTCCGGTGGCTATGCGTACATCCTCGATTGTGATGAACGTTATGTAAACACAGGCCTCGTAGAATTACGTCCTGTTAATAATGATGATCTTAAACGCATTAAAGAATTAGTAGAACAACACGTATTGCATACTAACTCCGCTAAAGGCCGTCACATACTGGAAAACTGGAATAACTTTGTCAACAGATTTACAAAAGTTGTACCTGTAGCATACGAAGAAATGCATGCTGCTATTGAACGCTATAAAGAACAAGGCTTATCCTTGGAAGAAGCACAATTAGCTGCATTTAAAGAAAAATATGCAAAATAATTTCTAATCTTACTGAATATTCTTTAGATAAGATATGTGAAATGCCTCTATAGCTTTGACTGTAGAGGCATTTTCATGTATAATATTTGTATTGCAATATTGGATCATGGCAGTTCTCGGGCCTGTGCAATGGGGGCCTGTGAATCGTGTCAGGACTGAGAGGTAGCAGCACTAAGCGGTAACCTTCATGTGCCACGGGGAACCCGGGGGCTGTCGTGATCGAATATTGCAAGGCGGCCTATGGGGCCGCTTTTTTTATGTCTAATTGATAGAGGGAAATGGGTCGTATAAATTAATGATAGAACTCTATAAAATGAGTCAGATTTCCGTGAATATGGTATAATAAAGTATTATTATTTTCAGAAAATTTACAGGAAAAAGGGGGTGTTCCAATGGCATATATGGCGTTATATCGCAAGTATCGTCCGCAGACGTTTACCGATGTAGTTGGGCAGCATCAGGTTAGTGATACATTGATGCGGGCTATCCGCGAGGATAAGGTGGCCCATGCGTATTTGTTTGCAGGTCCTCGTGGGACTGGTAAAACGAGTATGGCCAAGATTTTTGCTCGTGCCATTAACTGTGAACAGGGCCCTACAGATCATCCTTGTAATGAATGCAGCGTATGCAAATCGATTTTGAGTGGTCAATCTATGGACGTCCTTGAAATTGACGCCGCATCAAATCGTGGTATTGATGAGATTCGCGCTCTTCGTGAAAGCGTCAAATTTATGCCTGTAGAAGGGCGTAAAAAGGTATTCATCATCGACGAAGCACATATGCTTACCAATGAGGCCTGGAATGCTTTATTGAAAACCATAGAGGAACCACCTGATCACGTGATGTTTATCTTTGCTACTACAGAGATTGAAAAGTTACCAGTAACAATCGTATCTCGCTGTCAACGCTATACCTTTAGACGTATTACGTCTGATGATATTGCACAGCGTTTACAATATGTAGCAGAAAAAGAAGGCTTTGCGTTAGAAGCAAATGCGGCGCGGCTTATCGCAGTTCATGCAGATGGTGGCTTGCGTGATGCGTTGAGTATTTTAGACCAATGTGTGGGCATGGCAAGTGATGAGATTACGCCTGCTGTAGTAGAGGAATTAATTGGTCTTGTTAGTAAAGATTGGATTATTCGTTTCCTAACAGCACTACACAATGGGGATGGTCCAGCTGTGTTGAAAAATATTCAAGAAGCACTTAGTGAAGGCCGTGATAGTGCTCAAATCATGGAGGCTCTTACGCAGCATTTGAGGGCTTTATTAATTGTCAAGGTAGCACCAGATGCAGAAGAACTAAAGGTTTATGATTCGTTCCGAAACGAGTTTTTAGATCAAGCGCAAATCATTGAGTTTGGTACGATTAATCAATATATTAAACAGTTACAATCCATCATGAATGATGCGAAACAAGTGGATAATCCACGAACGGTTATTGAAATGGGTTTATTGGTACTATGTGCTGGTATATCTAAGGTTCATGACGATGTGGAGACACGTTTATCTGCATTGGAACTTTCAGAGCGAGATGCTCGTGAAGGTGTTTTGAATCGGCTGGCTAAATTGGAACAGCAAGGCCCTACGATAGCAGCACCGATTAATTTTGTTGCAACGCCTAGTGCTTCGCGGTCAACATTGGCAGATGATGACTTTATCCCACCACCTATGGAGGAGTATGAATCTGTTACGATTCATGAGGTGCCAACAAATTATACACCGAGTCCTAGTGTGGCCGAGTCGATGCCTAGTGGGGGTGCAAAAAACTCTATGACTGGCATGACACCGCCACCTATGAAAGGAATGGTGCCGCCACCTATAGTGGGGGTGGGGAATACACCACCACCTATGACAGGAAAGACATCGCCAAGCAGAACGACGGCGCATAAGCCAATGCAACAGAGAAAAAGCACTGGTATTAGCCAAACGGCAGTCATTGGAGAAACAATGGTGACTGCAGTAGAATATGGAACCATTCATGGTACTGTGATAAAATATCTAAAGGACAGTGATAGAGGTTTCGCTTCAAATATTGCTGGGCAGGGACAACTTATTTATGTAGACAGAGAAAAGGCCGTATTAGCTTTTGAAAAAGGGCTTTATCTTAATTTGGCCGCTAATGAGGCTAATCGCAAAGAAATCGCTGTGGCCTTCCAATATGCTTTAGGCTATGTTGTGTCTGTAGAAGTGGTTGATTCTGCAACTGAGGTATTTATAGAGTATAAGACGGCGAGTGGTGTTGGCTCCAATAAGGCAGTACCACCCAAACGGACTCAGTCTGTAGCTGTTGCACCGGCAACGCCAGCACCGGTAGAAGCTCAGTTACTAGGTGATACAAGCAAAACTGCTAAGCCTAGTGTGACTAGAACAGAATCGCCTGCCAGTGATATAAAGCCTAAAGAGCCTATGAGCTCTGAAGCAAGAAATGATGCTAAACAGGCAGCTTTGGCGGCTCTAGCAGCAAAAGGGATTATGCCATCTAGTAACAAGGTGGATACTGATGCATCTATAGCTAAACCAACTTCTCATGATGATGGGGGAATCCCTGTTATGAGTCTTGATGGCACACAGGTTATGACTGAAGATGGTGAAGTGATCAACCGCCCTATGGATAGTGGTGCAACCGTGGAGGTAGAAGCTGTCCCAAAGCGTGAATACCAGTGGGACCCATCTAATATGGGCGTTGAGGAACAACAAAACCCACTGTTAGCTAAAACATTAGAAAAACTTTCAGAAGACCATGATATTTATGTAGAGGTTATTGAAGAGTAATATTAGATTATTTTCACATCATCGTGAATATAGATACATTATTTTATTGTTAATACGGACTTTCACAGTCCTATAAGGAGGAAATACAATGTTCGGTAAAGGTATGGGCAATATGGCAGGCATGATGAAAAAGGTTCAAAAAATGCAAGCTGACATGCAAAAAATGCAAGAAGAGTTAAAAACTCGCACTGTAGAGGCGTCTGTAGGTGGCGGTGCAGTTACCGTAGTCATGAATGGCGAAAAAATGATTGAATCTTTAAAATTGAACCCATCTGCAGTTGATCCTGAAGATGTAGAAATGCTTGAAGATTTGGTAACTGCTGCTGTTAATGAAGCAAGTAAAAAAATTGACGACTTGTTAGCTCAAGAAATGGGCAAAGTAACAGGTGGTCTTAACTTGCCAACAGGTTTATTCTAAATGACAAATGCATTAGAACGGCTCGTAGAACAGTTGCGCAGATTGCCTGGTATCGGCTCTAAATCAGCCCGTCGCTTGGCATACCATCTCGTTGAAATGCCTCAAGAAGAGGTGGATAGCTTGGTAAATACCATTGTTGAAGCAAAAGGGGCAACCCGTCATTGTTCTATCTGTTTTAATTTATCCGCTCAGGACCCTTGTGAGTTTTGCTCTAATCCGAATCGCGATCAAACTACGATTATGGTGGTAGAGACATCCCGTGATGTCATTGCCCTTGAACGCAGTGGTGATTACAAGGGTTTATACCATGTATTAGAAGGCGCTTTATCTCCGTTGGAGGGCATTGGCGCCGAAGACATTCGCGTTAAAGAGCTTATCGCACGCTTGCGTGATGGTGTTGTACAGGAGGTTATCCTTGCAACAGATCCTGATGTAGAAGGGGAAGCAACAGCTCTCTACTTAGCTCGTCTACTAGCTCCAAGTGGCATTAAGGTAACGCGTATTGCTCGTGGTGTTCCTGTAGGTGGTGACATCGAATATGCTGATGAATTAACCTTGGGTGGTGCCGTTGTAAACCGCCAAGAAATGAAAGGATAATATGGAAGTATCACTTGCGTCATTACTCGCGTCACCTATTGCTTCGACAGCTATAGCTATACTAGTTGTTGTTATTGCATTTAAGCTTGCTTTTTATACGATAAAGAAGGTAATCGTAAATGTAGTACTAGGCCTTGCGACATATATGGTTTGCATTCATGTGTTAAATATACCAATGGATATTGGCATTGGCATTTGGGCTTTGACCGTATTATTTGGTCCAATACCAATGGCATTAGCTGCGCTATATCACGGCTTATAATATAAGGAGAGGGTATCATGGTTATCAATAGCGAACAACAACGCGTCATCGATGAACTAGATAGAAATATCCTCTTGTTGGCGTCCGCTGGGACGGGAAAAACGAATACTTTGGCTTATCGGGTGGCCCATATTATTGAAAGTGGCCGTTGTGAAGCGCATCAGATTTTGTGCATGACCTTTACCAATAAGGCTGCACAGGAGATGAAGGCGCGCATTGAAACCCTCGTTGGCCAAGCTGCAAAGGCTGTGGAGATTAGTACGTTCCACAGCTTTTGTTTTTACGTTCTTCAACAAGAGGGCAAACGAGATGAATCCCTGTATTCAGATGTGACCATATTTGATGAGGAAGATTGCAAAGAGCTTTACTTGCCCTTTAAACCACGAAATATGAGAGATATGAACTTTGCTAGTCTTATTAGTGTAGTGAAAGAATATCGCTCCGTATATGGCTTCTATTCTGATTCTATGATAGAGGATTATAAACAGACTATTCAACGGTTGCAGTGTGAGCAGTCTAAGCAAATAGAGAAATTATTCTGCAATTACAATACGCTTGCTAGTGATGAATTGTCAGAATTTTGGACTCGTGGTCACGAATGGATTACCCGTTATGATGAAAGTTTACAATCTGTTCACGGCGTTGATTTTACTGATTTAATCTGTGGTGTGCATCGACTATTTCAAAATCCAGATATTCGAGAACGGTGGCGTAGTCGCTATCAATATATTTCCGTTGATGAAATGCAAGATACGGGTTCATTAGAATATAAGGTTATGGAAATGCTGTGGCAGGGCAATCATGTTCTTTTATGTGGGGACTATTTCCAAACTATCTACGAATGGCGCGGCTCAGATCCGTTCCGTTTATTAGAGGCATTTACCCGTGATTTTAATCCTCTAAAAATTATATTCTATAAAAACTATCGCTCTAATAGAACTTTATTTACAATGGCTTTCAAAACATTGCAACATATGTTTCCTCAACTCGTAGGTGACGTATACGATGAAATGCCCGAGGCTGATAGTGCCAGTGATGGCGCCCCTATTCTTGTAAAAGGTTGTCGCAATGAATATACGGAATCAAAATTTATTTATGACCGTATTTGTGCGCTTCCAAAGGACGCATCTATCGGTGTGTTGGTTCGAGATAATCGCAAGGCACAGCGTTTAAGTGAACAGTTTGAACGATATAATCAAGATAAGCCAGAATCTGAACGTCGTCCGTTTATGATTATTGATGAATATAAATTCTTCCGCCGTCAGGAAATCAAGGATATCATGGCGTACTTTAAGCTCTTGATGAATCCTAATGATGCGGTTAGTGCAAAACGCATTATTAAACGTTATGTATCGGGCATTGGCGACGCACGTATTCGCGATATTGAAAGTCCCAAAAATCGCAGTGTAGGGCTAAGATTGACGGATTTCATGGATATGCCCATCTTTGAAGCTGAGCCATATGCCAAATTGGTAGCAGGGCTTGAGGCGGGCGAGGTTGTAGTATACGATGTGGAAAGTACGGGTACCGATACGACACAGGACCGGATTATACAAATCGCAGCTATGCGCATCGATAAAAATGGGCAAGAAATAGAGCGATTTGAACGGTTTATCAATCCAGGAAAATCAGTAGGTACATCTCAATTAGTACATGGTTTTACAGATGAATATTTGGCCGAATATGGCGAAAGCCCTGAAATTGTTTTAGAGTCTTTCAAAGAATTCTCTAAGAATCGTATTATCGTTGGTCATAATGTAAACTATGATATTAGTATCTTGAGCCATGAATTAGCTCGTTATAACTTAGGTGAACCGCATTTTAAGGCTGTATATGATACGTTAGATATTTTTAGACGATTCTATCCTACGCTAGAAAATCATAAGTTAGGATTTTTATCGAGTCATTTTCCGATTAATCATACACCAACGCATAATGCGATGGATGACATCATAGCTACAGGTCAGTTACTGATTTACGCAGTCCATGAAAATATTGTGCCTACTACGACAAATCGCATGGTGGCCATCAATCAATATAAGTCTGCTTTTACAACGATAGCATCTCAAATGGCCACATTGCGAAGAAAGATGCGCACTGATAATCCTACGGATTTATTGGCCTATATTATGAACCAAATGGGCGTGCTAGCGTATTATAAGAGCCATGGTGAAATGGCAAAAGTTGAGCACATACGCGAGCTATACCGCATTATGGAATCTTTGGATAAAGAATATAAGGGTACGACAGGCTTGGCTCGTCTTAATCATATTTTGCAATTAGCTGCCTTGACGGCTGGTGAACCACAGCAAATGACTAAACAGTCTAAAATCCCAATTATTACAGTTCATCAAGCAAAGGGCAGTGAATTTGATTATGTGTTCTTGGCTGGCATGAATCAAGGTGTTTTCCCTAGTTTTATGTCCCTACGAGAGGGAAATGAGGACGAAGAAAAACGCTTGTTCTACGTGGCGATAACCCGTCCAAAACAGGAATTGGTTATTACCTATACCAATGAATCACAACGAGGGCAGGGGACAGCGCCAAGTGCATTTCTCGATTATATGCCGAGAGATTCAAAACTTGTAGAAAGGAGTATGTAATGGCACGAAAAAGGCATAGACCAGATGATATTCTTTGGACGATTTCTACTAGTGATATAGAAACAGAACAAAGTATATCAAAAGATATTGTGACACTAGGGCCCTTGTTAGATACTAAGTATCCTAGAAAAGCTATGGTAAAGCTATTTGATGAAAAGTTAGTCCATGTAAATGACCATAAAGCAACTCCTCATGTAGAGGTTACCGTAGGTGATGAAATTTGGATTGCTATGGCTAAGGAAAAGATTGATCATGAACCAATTGCAATGGATTTACATATTCTCTATGAAGACGAGGATTTATTAATTCTCGATAAGCCTGCAGGCCTTACGGTAAATTCAAAGGGCCAAGTATCTCTGGCTAATGGTGTTGCTCATTATTTTAAGGAAAATGGTATTAAGAGAAAGATTCGTTTCTTAAATCGCCTTGATCGAGATACGACAGGTTGTATCGTCATTGCTAAAAGCGGCTTGGCTCAAAGCTTGTATCAACAACAGATGGATGATAATACCTTTGAAAAATGGTATATGGCTGTTGTTGAAGGGATTATCGACACCGATGAGAACTCTTTAGTTTTACCTATGGCTAAGAGTATAGATGGGGTTCATTATGAAGTAAATCCACAAGGGAAAGAAACACGGACAGATTTTACCGTTTTGCATCGTTATCCAATGGAGGCTGTGGATAACTTTGTGCATAACTCATATGATACTGTGGATAGAAGTATAAAAAGTGTGGATATAAACATGGGAAGTGTGGATAAACAGACTAGAACTGTGGGTAATTCTGTGTATAACTTGGAAAATCGACCTTGTACAGAGGTGGCAGTTCGCTTATATACTGGTAAAACTCATCAAATTCGAGTAGCTTTTAGCCATATGGGACATCCTTTAGTGGGAGATACCTTATATGGTGCTAAACGTACAGGGAAGCCATTTGCCTTACGGGCTATGAAAGTTATTTTTACACATATGCGTTCTGGTAAACGGGTGACGGTTGAAGCCAAAGAGATGTTGTGAAATGATATTTTATTGTTTCTTTTAAGTAATAAGAATATAAAAATACCTTCTAATTGAGAAATGAGAATGACTGATAAGTTCAGTAAAATCAATGGATTTCTAATTTTTGTTATCAAAAACATAGTGACAAATGATAATCCATAAGCTATAATACATATAAAAGGAAATATGTACAAGTAGTTAGTAATATACATAATGTGTAAGAGGTGTAGTATGATTTTACAAGAAAATAGTGCAGCACGTAATCGGGGGATTACGCTTGCTAGTATAAAAGGTATTATAGGTAACGTCGTTCTCGTTATTTTTAAAATGATTGTAGGCCTTGCGTCTAACTCTATCGCCATCATCCTTGATGCGGTAAACAACTTAACAGATGTTTTGTCCTCTGTATTGACCATCGTTGGTACAAAATTAGCAGCTAAGGGTGCCGATAAGGAGCATCCATTTGGTCACGGTCGTATAGAGTATATGACCACTATGGCGATTGCTTTCATCATTCTTGGTGCAGGCATTGGATCCCTCAAGGAATCTATTGAAAAAATTCTTCACCCTGAGGTATCTACCTTTGATATTCCAAGCTTGGCGATTATCGCCGTTGCTATTGTGGTGAAAGTAGTGATGGGCCGTTATATTAAGGCACAAGGTGAGAAATACAAATCTGATGCCCTTGTAGCATCTGGTATAGATGCGCTCTTTGATGCGGTGATCACCTTTGCTACATTAGTATCTGCAGCGTTAGTATTCTTCTTTGACTTTGATATTCAAGGTTATGTAGGTGCGGCTATCTCTGTTTTAATTTTGAAGGCTGCTTATGACATTTTAAAAGAAATGTATAATCACTTGCTTGGCGTTCGTGCAGATGATAACTTAGTTCGTGAAATTAAAGAAACTATCGCTCAACATCCAAATGTGGGTGGTGTATATGATTTAGTATTAAATAGCTACGGTCCTGGTGAAACAATTGGATCCGTTCATATTACAGTGCCAGATACGATGACTATGGCTGATATTCATCCACTAACAAAAGGCATCGCCGTTCATATCTATAAAAAATTTGGTATTGCTATGACCGTTGGCGTATATGCTGAAAACCAACCAAGTATAGAAGTACTTGAAATAAGACAAGCTCTCGACCAAGTTGTAAGTTTATATACAAATGTAGTACAAGTACATGCGTTCTACGTACAAGAAGAAAAGAAGGTTATCTACTACGATATTATCTTTGACTTTGATGAAGAAGATCCGCATGGTACATTAGAAAAAATTAAAGCAGAAATGCAAAAACGCTGCCCTGAATATACACAATTTGCTATTGTAGATACAGACTTTAGTAACTAATAGAATAAAAAGGCTTTAACCGATAATCGACGAAATAAATTTCGCCAAGAAATGGTTAAAGCCTTTTCTTTTATTAGTTTAGAGATTTCGCTATACTATAGCTAAGAGCGAGGTGGTACTATGTTGCGATGGATAAAGAAACATTATATTGTAAGTTTTATTATTTTCCTTATTCTTGTTTTGTGTTCTTTACACCTTAGTGGTACGAGAAATGAGACACGTATTTTACCAAAACAAGGGATAATTTTAGAGAAAGATATTAAAGTTGATAGTAATCGTAATCCTAATCCTAATGCAACCGTGACAGTTATAAATGCAAGTAATTACTCTGAATCTTATGTAGTTGATGTATTGCCTATCATGAAAGCATATAACTGTTATATTTTTGACGCTCTTATCGTTAATAATGAATTATATCTTCTTGCACGTTCTAATGATGCTATTTCTGATATGAAGTTATATCAACTTTTAATTTTTAAGATTAATGATACATCTTTAAGCTCTAATGTTATCGGGTATGAATTCGATAAATTCTCCGCTTCACTAGACTATATAGATGGTAAAATTATGGCTTCTAATGGGAACGCGAAATATATCTTAAGCCCCGATTTATCTGCTAGCAAAATAGTGAATACAGACTCGATTTCTGTTCAAAATAAGAATGTTAGTAAACATGGTATTCGAAAAGATAAAGTAATATCAGACTCTTTAATTCCTAGAGATTTATACATGAATGGTAAGGTAGGAGATACCTATTTGCTTACTGTTAGTCCTCTTAACTACGCGAAACCTAACATGAATTTACCATTTGAATTTCTAAAAGCTGAACAGTATTATGGTATACCTGTATATGAAAATATGATGGTATTCTGGAATACTAATACTGATGAGATGGAGTTTTATAACGATCTTAAATCTATTACATCTTTTAATATTAAATATATGGATATGGGTTATAATATCGCAAGATTTGAACATTGGAATCAAATAATTAAGAATAATGGTCCTGAAAAATAAGATAGGCTTGATAATAAATAGCCTAATGCGTATAATATATTGTATAAAATATAATTTGTTTAGAGAATCCTATCTGAGGAGAGATATGATGAAGAAATTTGCTCTTACAACGTTAGCTGTAATAGCGGTCGTTGGTGTGTTGGCGGTTCAGCCTGCAGATGCGAAAAAGGTACAACAAGATCCTAGTATGGCACTTATTAATATGCCTATGAATGATGAAATTCAGCAAGTCAATGGTGTATCTAAATCTGCAAATAAAGAAACACAACGTTTATCTAACAAGTTAGCAGATGTGACAAGAGTGATGGTTAAGAAAAATTGGAAAACCATCTATATTAAAGCTGTACCTACAGGAGATAAATCAGCTGTACGTTTCTATTACACAGATAAAAATGGGCAAGTATATAATGGCCAAGTCATTAGAAATACAGGCCTATCCAAAGGTAAATATATGACTGGTTCGTTACGACAAGTTGAAGCGCTACAAGAATTAGTAAATCATTTACAACAAAATGGTCAAGAGGTACCATCCTCCATTGATCTTATCATTACCCAAGGCGGATACCGTACTAAGACGATCTTTAATTATGGCGAAGATACAAGTAATCTACCTGCTTATCAACAACAGTATGAACAACAAAATTTCCCTACTATGAAATAAGAGAAAAGCCCGTGCATAGCACGGGTTTTTGTGTTAGATTATGTAATCGTCAGAATCTTCTTTTTTAGGTTTTTTGTAAATTTCTTTTACACCAGCCATCTCGATAAGTTCCTCACTGAGAGCGTCTTCATCATCTGTATTAAGCATGGAGTAGAAGGCCCAGAGAATAACGAACCAAATTGGTGTAAACAAGAGGGCAATTCGAGTATCTTCGTTTAAGGCGAGAATACCTAGAATGAAAACAAAGAACGCAAGGATGATGTAATTCATCACTGGGAATAGAGGCATTTTGAATTTAGATTGTGCCGCTAATTCAGGGGTTTTCTTGCGGTATTTGAGGTGACAAATAACCATCATCGCCCAAATGAAGATGAAGCAGAATGTAGAGATAGAAGTAATCATAACGAATACTGCTTCTGGCATTACATAGTTGAGTACAACCGTAATCAATAGTACAGCAGCAGAGAAGATTGTTGCTTGGTATGGTACACTGCTGTGTGTTAAGCGGCGCATAGAGCTTGGCGCATGACCGCGTTTAGCAAGGGCGTAAATCATACGGCCTGTACTAAAGATACCAGAGTTTGTTGCAGATGCAGCAGATGTAAGAACTACAAAGTTTACGATGCCTGCAGCGGCTGCAATACCAACTGCTGTAAATACGGCCACAAATGGGCTAGCAGATGGGTTGACGGCTGTCCAAGGATAAATGCTCATGATGATAGCCAAAGAGCCCACATAGAACAAAATAATACGTAATGGAATGTTGTTAATCGCCATAGGGATAACCTTTTCAGGATCCTCTGTTTCACCAGCTGTTAAACCTACGAGCTCGATACCTGTGAAAGCGAAAACAACCATTTGGAATGATAAGATAAAGCCCATCGTTCCGTTCGGGAACCAGCCTCCATAATTCCACATATTACTAAAGGCGGCAACGCCTGCATCTGTAGTAAAACCTGTGACAATCATGATGATACCGATGATAATGAGGGAGATGATGGCAATTACCTTAATCAAGGCAAACCAGAACTCCATTTCACCGAAGTACTTTACGGCTGTTAAGTTCATTAATAGCAATGCCACTAAGACGACAAGGGCGGGTATCCATTGAGGCAACCACGGTATCCAGAACTGCATATAGAGGCCTACGGCTGTTAAATCGGCCATGGCTAATGAAAGCCAACAGAACCAGTATGTCCATCCTGTGATAAATGCTGCTCGATCACCTAAATACTCTTCTACGAAATCGATAAATGAGTGGTGGTTCAAGTTAGACAATAATAATTCGCCTAATGCTCTCATGATAAAGAAGCATATAATACCTGTAATAAGGTAGGCAAAAATGATGGATGGACCTGCCAAGTGAATGGCACGGCCGGAGCCTAAGAACAAGCCTGTACCGATGGCACCGCCGATGGCGAGCAACTGTACGTGTCGGTTCTTAAGGCCCCGTTTTAACTGATGCGTATCAGACATAGTAAAGACCTCTTTTCTACAAACTATCTACAAATATAAAAAGCCATGGATGACCATAGCTTTTATAATCTATAGAATCTATAAAACTATTTTCTTATAATACAGTATCTATTGTAAAAAGTCAAATGTATTTATACAGTAGACATATATTAGAAATAGTATTATTTATAAATAAAGAGTAGTTGTTTATACCTTCAAAATAATACTTTTTCATATATGATATCGAAAATTTGCTATAATAATATATAGATTATCTTATACATCAATTCGTGGAGGCTATATGAGACGACAAGACCGCAAGGTTACAGATATACATGAAATTAAGGGCATTTTAAATAGCACTCGTATCATTCACCTAGGTCTGATAGATGGTGATTACCCTTACGTAGTACCCCTACATTTTGGATATGAATTTATAGATGAGGTACTTTATATCTATGTACATGGCCATTATGAGGGGAAAAAGTTTAGTTTGATTCAAGCGAATCCACATGTATTTATTGAAATTGATGGTAGCGATGAAGCCCTCGTTTCAGGTGGAGATATACCATGTAAATATAGCTCGGTATACTCTAGTGTGATGGGTCGTGGAGAGGCTACCTATTTAGAGTCTATTGATGAAAAGTCTCATGGCTTACAAGTATTGATGAAACACCAGACAGGGCGTGAATTTACTTTTACGGAAGCCATGGTAAACTCTGTGGGCGTAGTTCAAATTAAAATTGTTGACTATACGGCCAAAAGACGAAGACAACTTGAACAAGATGCTATTATGCCGCCATTAACTAAATAATAATACAACAATCCTATTGAACTCTATTATGATATAGCGTTCAGTAGGATTTTTTTATATCGAACCTAAGCATTAGATACATTATTTGATTGTGACGATGCTTTCACAAAAGGAAAGATAAAAGTTTTATGAAGTAGCTAGAGCTACAGAAACGGTAGCTTGATTTTGATATAAATAAGAAAATATATCATTATATGTGTGGAGCATATTATAAATTTTTGTAATAGGAGAGAATATGAAGAAAACTATAGGTAAATCAATTTTAGCTGCTATAGCTGTTGGGTTAGTATCTATAAGCTATGTATCCGCAGATACTGTTGATCAGTCTGTATCTATTAATAATTCTGAGGCCGCATCTAAGTCTAACAATGTTACGCCAAACATGAATAATGCTTCTGCAATTATACAAATACCAAGAACGCAATTAGTAGGCTGGCCTTTAATGACTCAAGACAGTGCTCGTAACTTTAAGGGGATAGTAGAGGCTATTCAGAAATTGCCGTATGAGGCTGAGGCACCTAGTTATATACCTTATGGATTTCAGCTGTATACAGCACGTCTTGATCGAAATGATGTACTAGAGGTTGTATATTACAAAAAAGGTGCACCTATCTATCAGGATGGGAAAAAGTTTATTACTAATGTTATGGCCTATCGAATGGGCTATTCCGTGGATACCGTAAGAGATACAGCGTATATTCCTGCAGAGTATAAGGACTTTGAATGGTCTGAACAAGGTGAATCTGGCGAAGTCTTTTATACCGGTGATCCAGCAGCACAATTAATCCGTAGCATTACGTGGACGGAAGGTGGCATGGCGTTCTCCTTATTCTTCTTAGAACCTGTGAAAGCAGTTGATGCTGAATTCTATAAGGAACATGTGGTACCTGTAAAAAATATAGATAGCTCACGTTATGAATTATTGGGAAACTATCCGGTTACGAAGATTTCAAACAAAACAATTGATGAATATAATAAAGAACGAATGATTCCTTAGCAGATTAGCTGGATGATATACAAACCGTATCTAGAACAATATATTGTGTAATAGCGGCGAAATCTGTAACCGCTCGAAGAGGAGAGAATATGAAGAAACTAATAACATCTGCTGTTTTATGTGCCGCGATGGCTACTACAGTAAGCACCTTTGGCGTACAGCCAGTTAGTGCTACATACCCATTAATTGATAAAAATGGTAATACCGTTCCTGTTGAACGAGATGTAGATAATAAAGAGCTCATCGATGATAATAAAAAACTCGCTAATCGTTATCGTTGGTATGATCAAGTTGATGATTATGATTTAGTTAAAACTAATATTGAGAGTACCGCGCAGGAATTTGGCTATCCTATACAAGTTCCGTCTTATATGCCTAAAGATTATGCAGTACGTGATGTAAAAGCCAAGGACCATGACGTATTAGAAATCGTTTATACAGAAACGGGCCGTGATGGAGAATTTGGTCCGAAGCTAACCTTCTCTAATACAGACATTGTATATCGTATGGGTTGGGCTATCGATACAGTGGTAACGCCTATATTAGAAAAGACAAATTACAACGCTAAGGATGCAGTTAGCTTTATTACCCCTAATGGGACCGCTGTACATACGTTAAGTCCTAGTAAAGACTCTATTAAAATTGCTTACTGGGAAAAAGATAATAAAGTTTATATGCTCTACTTTGCTTCTTTAAGAAATCAAAACTTTGTAAGCAAAATTGTAGACTCTGTAGGTCCTGTGAGTAACGTAGCCATTGATGATAATCGACTACGTGGTGACCGCAATGATGAGCAACATATTGAAGAACCTGTTAAACAAAAGGTTGAAATAGATTGGCCTCCTTATGAAACGATTGGGTTGCCATTGCGTACACATACGAATTCTGTGTGGCCTATACTTACCAGCAAAACCATCGGTCTACCTAGCGGTGTAATCGATGCATCTCATAAGGTGTCCTATGACGTATCTGTACCAAGTTATTTACCCCTTGGTTATACATACTATGCTACACATTTTTATGACAATGATGTATTAGAAACTGTATATTGGAAGCAAGGTAAAGAGTATCAAGAACGCAGTGGCCGTTGGGTAACTCATACGATGGTCTTTCGCATGAGCTACTCTATGGATACTGTACGGCCTGAAGAATATATCCCAATGGAGTATCATGACGTACATTGGAGCGACTCTACTCCAATAGGGGAGGTTCACTATACAGGGGATGTAGATAAGGGCTTAGTACGCAGTGTTACGTGGTACAAGGATAATATGGCGTATTTCTTGTTCTTCCAAGTGCCTGTAAAAGCATCTGAAGCAGAGTTTTATAGAAATCATGTAGTACCATTAAAAGATATCGATCCAAGTCGTACAGACTTAATTGGAGTTAAAACACTTAGATAACACAGTACAGTAATATAACTTTGAATATAATAAGGCATTAGTAAATGACTATAATGTAATAGCACATACTACAAAAAGAACCTATCTCGCAGATATCTAGCAATGTAGTGAACCCCAAAAGTCTAACTTTTTGGGTTCACTACAAAATATCTTAGGAGATAGGTTCTTTTATGTGTATTTAGGTATACTTTCAAAACTAGTAGAATACGTATCGAATGATAACGAGTACTGCCAATACATACATAATCCAGTTAACCTCTTTAGCGCGACCTGCTACGAGTTTCAAGACTGGGTATGCGATAAGTCCTGCGGAGATACCATTAGCAATGCTGTATGTGAACGGCATTAAGGTAATAACTAGGAATGCAGGGAAGCCTTCGGTCCAATCATCAAAGTCGATATCTCGAATGGCGCCAATCATCAAGGCACCTACGAGAATAAGGATTGGAGATGTGGCTGCGTTTGGTACGAGTAATACAAGAGGCGCAACAAATAGGCAAATTAAGAACAATACGCCTGTTGTAACCGCTGTTAAACCTGTGCGACCACCAGCACCAACGCCAGAAGCACTTTCAACAAAGGCTGTAATTGTAGAAGTACCTAGTAAGGCACCAGCACTAACGCCTACGGCATCAACGGTCATCGCTTTGCCTAGACCAGGGAAAGAACCTGTCTTAGGATCTGCAATTTTTGCCTTAGTAGCTGTACCGATTAATGTGCCCATAGAGTCGAACAATTCCACAAAGGTGAAGGAGAAGATGATGGTAATCAACCCCATATGAATGGCACCAGGAATGTCTAATTGGAAGAATGCTGCTTTGGAAAAATCAGGAATTGCTAACACTTGGAAATGTTCAGGCATTGTAGATAATCCTGTAGCATAAGAAATAACAGTAGTTACGAGAACACCGATAAGTAAGGAGCCTTGGATATTACGAGCCATTAATAAAGATGTAAAGATAAGGCTGAATAAGGCTAATAATGTATTACCATCATGTAAATTACCCATGGTGAGCAATGTTTCGGATGGTGGTGGCACTAGATTGCCATGTGTTTGAACTACTTGCCCTAACGAGTTAGGAGATAGGCTGATAGAAATAGCCATTAAGCCAGATAGTTTCAAGCCAATGATAGCGATGAAGAGGCCAATACCAACAGTGATGGCTACCTTCATCGATGCTGGGATACCTTTCACAATCATTTGACGAATCGAGGTCAACGTCAATGCAAGGAATACAAGGCCGGAAATGAAAACGGCACCAAGTGCTGTTTGCCATTGAATCCCCATACCTAGAACGACGGTGAAGGAATAAAAGGCTAACAGGCCAACCCCAGGAGCCAAGGCAATTGGATAGTTAACCAATACGCCCATAGCAATCGTTACGAGACCACCACCGAGAGCTGTCGCAATGAGGACTGCATCCTTGTCCATACCAGCAAGACTCAAGATATTTGGCGCCAAGAATAGGATGTACGCCATCGTGATGAACGTAGTAAGACCTGCTAAAATCTCAGTTTTAACTGTGGTTTCCCGTTCGTTGAGTTTAAAAAGTTTATCTAACATTAGATAAATCCTCCCCATATGAAATTATAAATAATACCGTAATAAAGATATTCGGATATAAGTATAGTGTACCATATTTCCCAACAATATTTGTATGAATTTATGATATACTAATAGTATATTTTAATGATGTAGAGGTTAACTTATGAAAATATCAACAAAAGGTCGTTACGCCTTGCGAATCCTTGCGGATATTGCAGAGCACGGAACGGAGAAGAATGTGCCGATTCGTGAAATTGCAGAACGCCAAGGCTTTTCAGATAAATATTTAGAAGGCATTGTATCTCGTTTATCCGCGGCGGGACTCGTTAAGAGTGGTCGTGGCAAATATGGCGGTTATCGCTTAGTTAAAGATCCGTCTGAATATAATGTATATGAAATCTTATATGCTGCTGAGGACTCCATTGCCCTCGTTTCTTGCTTGGAGGATCATCTTGAACCTTGTCCTATGTTCAACGATTGCTTAACCGCACCATTGTGGCAACATTTACAAGCAGAGTTTCGCCATGTTATGGAGCGTGTATCCTTACAAGATGTAATGGATCAAAATTATGAATAATCATGTAGATGATGCCCATCGTGGTGGCATGAGAAATGTATGGATCATTACCATTAGTATGACGATACTAGCAGTATGTTATACAATGATTATTCCCTTTTTACCGATATATCTTTTGGAATTAGGTGTTTCTAAAGATGATGTGGCGCTTTGGTCTGGTTTGGTTTTTGGCATAACCTTTCTTATTGCTGGGATTATGGCCCCTATTTGGGGTAAGATTGCAGATAATAAGGGGAAAAAAAGAATGGCTCTTCGAGCCGGTTTTGCCATAGCTGTATCTTACTTTTTAATTGGACTCGTAACAGATCAGTATCAATTATTGTTAGGACGGGCATTCGTAGGCTTTGCCAATGGATTTTATCCAGCTGCTATGACCATGGTATCTCTTAGTGTTGATGAAAAAAGGGTAGGACGTGCCCTAGGGATATTCCAGATGGGACTCATTTTGGGTAATGTCGTAGGGCCATTTTTAGGTGGTGCTGTTGAAAGCGTCGTTGGTATGCGCCCCGTTTTTTACGTATCTGGTATAGCTGTATTTGTTGCCACTCTGGCGGTGTTATTCTTTGTAAAAGAGCCACGAATAGCAAGCAAAAAAGTAGAGGATACAAATGCGACTAAGCAGAAAACATCATTGCGAGAGGATTTTAAAGCTGTTAGTGAAAAACCTGTTTTAGTGCGTCTTTTATGGATTTTCTTCTTTATGCAATGCGCTATAATGATGTTACAACCTATTTTGGCTCTTTATGTAGGTGATATGCAAGGCACTATGGAAGGGGCAGCCATCATTTCTGGAACGATTTTGAGTATTGGTGGTCTTGCAGGTGCGTTAACTACAAATTTATGGGTACGCATTGGAGAACGACGTGGTTATTTTCAAACCATATCCTACTGTATGATTGGTAGTGGTATTGTACTATTACTTCAAAGTCTACCTGTAGGTATATGGTGGTTTGGTGTATTACAAGTGTTGATTGGATCCTGCATTGTGGGAATTAATCCATCCTTGAGTGCAGCCGTAACACTAAATACGGAACCAGGTTTTAGAGGTCGCATGTTTGGTATGACGACGACAGCCCAGCAATTTGGATCTATGGTAGGACCAGTATTTGCTAGTCTTGTATCTACTTATATAGGCATATCTTATGTATTTAGTATTACAGGGGCGTTGCTATTATATCTAGGATTCCAAGCGAGACGATTATCTGTTCAGCACGATTAATACATAGTATCATAGTTATATAATATGTTTTACGGCCCTTTATTGTTATGTAACGATAAGGGGCTTGTGTCAACTAGTGGGATAAAAAGGAGCTCTTTATGGTTCGAATTGGTCAAATCATACTTGGTGAGCAGGGAACAAAGATTTGTGTTCCCATTGTAGGTATCACTGAAAAAGAAATTCTAGATGCTACTGCGGTGGCATGCAATACACCTTGTGATGTGGTGGAGCTACGCATTGACTATTACGAACGAGCTCATTCCATTGATGCTATTATTGAACTATTGATGCTCATGAAACCTCAATTAAAAGGTCGTGGGCTGCTGTTTACGTGGCGAACGAAGGGTGAGGGGGGCGAGAAATCTATCTCCTCACAAAATTACTTTACAATGTTAGAACGCCTTATCCCCACGGGCTTGATAGATGCTATTGATATTGAGTTATTCTTTGATCAAGATAGAATGGTCAAAACCATAGAGTTCGCCAAGGTTCATGGTGTAACAATCGTCATGAGCAATCATGATTTTAATGGTACACCAAGTAGAGATGTTATTGTAAATCGACTTATTCAAATGAAAGGATTTTTAGCGGATGTACCAAAGATAGCCGTTATGCCTCATACAACAGGTGATGTTCTTACGCTA
Source organism: Veillonella tobetsuensis (assembly GCF_002959935.1). Classification (NCBI taxonomy): domain Bacteria; kingdom Bacillati; phylum Bacillota; class Negativicutes; order Veillonellales; family Veillonellaceae; genus Veillonella; species Veillonella tobetsuensis. The sequence goes on along the minus strand of NZ_PPDF01000008.1, from coordinate 287,992 downwards.
CTAGAGGCGACCGCTGAAGTGAAAGCTTTATACCCATTAGACCCAATCATTACGATGGCCATGGGGCCCTTGGGGGCTATTACACGTGCTTCAGGAGCTTTATTTGGCAATGCTATGACCTTTGCTTCAGCGGGCAAACCATCAGCACCAGGTCAAATCGATGTGCATGAACTAAAACGAATTCTTGATACCATTGACGTAGATGGTGTATTTGATGAACAACAACATAGACGAGAAAAAGTACATTAAAAAAGTCGGCGAAAGCCGACTTTTTTATGTGTTTTGGAGCTCTTGTATTGTATTCATTTTTGAAGGCCGAATATAGAAAATATAGACTTGATTACCTATAACTGTATATAGAATGAGATACTTTTTGTGTGATAATTTTCTGTACTTTGTCTTACTCTTTATAATAGGATATCGTTCAGGAAAAACTGATAATGAACATATTTTTTCATAAATTTGCGACAATTCTCTTTTGATAAACGCAATGTCTACAAAGCGTTGCTCTAATGAAAGCTTGAGATTTACTATGTCAGATTTAGCTGTAGGGGTCAAAATTATTGTATATCTCATTTTAACCTCCGAACCTATAAATCTTTAAGGAGATCATTAAAGACTTTTTCTGCAGAATCGCCAATTCCTTTTTTGGCTTGATTAAGTCCTATCTTTATTCTTGTGTTTAAATCTTCATTCGTCCATAAATTATTATTTATAGCATCAATCCATTCTGGGCGATGGATAGTGGAAGGAATATCATTAGTAAATTGTATTTGTTTAGATACAATTGTGACGGTTTGAGATATAGTTAATCCCATCTCTTTTAAGATAGCTGTTGTTAGGGTCTTAACTTTAGGATCAATGCGGATATTAAGAATACCCGTTTTATCGATTTTATCAAAAGAGATTACTACATCATCTTTAGTTGTTGTAGTTCCGTATGTATTTATAGCATCTGAGGCCTTTAATGAGGCTTTTGGTTGTTCATATATGCCATTCTTATTGAGTGTGCTTGGTGTAGGTGTATCATCTGAAGTTATCGTTGGTAAAGCAATAGCAAATGGAATACGACGTTCTTTGATGATTTGACGAAATAGTGCGTCAAGCATGGAGGTATAGGATAGGCCTTGGGCTTTCAATATGCTAGATACCTCTTGTTTTAGATCTTCGTTGATGCGGACTTGTAGGTTTACGGTTTTCATAATATCTCTCCTATGATTCTTTAAGTTGTGACTGTAATACTTTGGTTATTTTATTGCTCTTATAGAAAAAGGTGTTTAAGCTTCTTGAATTCTAATTGTAATTACATTGTAATTGCAAATATGGATTTTTACAAATACATATAAAACATAGAGAATATAAAAAAGCAGTATTTATCTTAGGGATAAATACTGCTTTTGGTGCTATATCTATGAAGTTAAGATATGAGTTTTAGTTTTATCTAGAAATACAGATGTAAATCTTCTTACAATAAGTTTGCTTCAAAATCTTCTAGGATAGCTGACACTGTTTCTGGTGCATTACGGTTATGTTCTACGATGCATTGAGCGAAGCTTTCATACATTGGTGTACGCGTTGCTTCTAGTTCACGTAAGCGTTCGATGCCACCACTAGAGAGAACACGACCAAAGGTAGATAGGTTTTCTACTGGTTGTGTTAATTGGTAGATACGACCGTTTTGGCGTAAGTGTGCGAAGTTTTTAGGAACTGTTACACAGCCGCCGCCGGTGGAGATAATAAGACCCGTTTGGGTACCGAATTTTGCAATCATTTCCGCTTCTTTTTCACGGAAGGCTGGTTCCCCTTGTTCTGTAATGTATGTGGAAATGTCTCCAATTTCTTTTTCTAACTCATGATCTACATCAACGCAGGTACGGCCCATTTCTTCACCGAGCACTTTACCGACTGTAGTTTTTCCTACGCCAGGCATACCGATGAGGATGATATTTTCCTTTTCACGGCGCATATCTCGTAAAATTTGCTCAATTTCCTTTGTGCCAAAGCTTTCATCTTGGAAATGTTTAGCTGCCTCAACGCCTTGAGCTACGAGGAATGGCAAGCCATCACAATGAGGAATTTCCATCATTTCTGCTTGTAACAACAAAATCGTACGGCGTGGATTGTAGATGAGGTCTACAACGCCTTCTAGCTTGGAGAATTGCGTAATATCGATGAGGTTAGCTGGATTATGAGGATACATACCGATAGGTGTGCAGTTAATAATAATCTGTGCTGTTTCGTAGTAATTAGGCGCATCACCATAGAATGGTGCCGTCTTACGAGAGAGGTGAACTATGTTCTTAGCTCCTAAGTCTTCAAGAGCTACGTGAACGGTAGCGGAGGAAGCGCCATCGCCAAGGATAATACATTCCTTGCCAGATACATCAATGCCAGCATGTTGTAGAGTAAACACGAAACCATTGTAGTCAGTATTATAGCCGTGCCATTTACCATCTTTGCGAACCATCGTATTCACACAACCGATGCGTTCTGCGCGAGGGTCTACTACATCACAAGCTTCAAGGGCATTTACCTTGTAAGGGATAGTGATATTGATACCTTGTAATTCTGGATCAGCGAAGAACTCTTGTAGTTGGCTCGGTTCGCGCTCAAATAATTCGTAATTTGTATTCCCTAGTGCACTGTGAATGCGAGGGGAAAAGCTATGGCCCAACGTACGGCCAAGTAAACCAAATTTCATAGGACCTCCTAGGTCAATATACATAGAATGGCTAATAGGCTGGTACCTATTAGCCATTGGAGTTTTATAACTATATTCATTGTACTATATATGCCCTGATAGGGACTAGTAGGGATGAATATATTAGTTTTCAGGATAATTACCGAGTAAGCGGAACTTATCTTGTGATGTATGAAGCTCTGCTAGAACAGATAATACCTTTGGATCTGCTAAGGATGCTTCTAAATCGAGGTAGAACAAAAACTCAAAGTTATGGCCTACGATAGGGCGAGACTCGAGTTTGGTAAGATTTACGCCGATGTTTGCAAACTTGGTAAGTAATGTACCAAGACCACCTGGAGCATGGCTTGCTGTAGTTACCACAGAGATTTTATTAGCCCCTGGGTACACATGGAAGTCCTTGCTGATGCAGATAAAGCGCGTATAGTTGTTATCGCTATTTTGGATATTGCGCATCAATGGAGACAAATTATACAAGTCTGCACATTGCGGTGCTGCAATAGCTGCTACGCCAGGGTCATCACTAGCCGCTACGAGCTGTGCTGCACGAGCCGTGTTATCGAAGGAGCGCAATTCTACACCATCTAATTTCTCTAGGAAGTGGCTGCATTGGCCCAACGCTTGAGGGTGGGAGATGATAGTGTGAATATCCTCTAGTTTTGTGCCTTTTTTTACGAGTAAATCGTGAGAAATCCATAGGCGAGTACCGCGTACGATATAGCATTTACGATCTTCTAGAAGGTCATACACTTCTTTTACAGAACCATTGGAGCTGTTTTCGATAGGTAATACGCCGAATTGACATTCTCCAGACTCAACAGCGTCGAACACGGCACGGAATCCTGTTACATAGTGAATTTGGCTGAGGGGCAATAATTTATCACATGCCACTTGCGCATTGCTGCCGAATACGCCAGCACAAGCTACGCTGCCACGTTGTGGAGGCAAAGTAGGGGACTGCTCAATGGCTTTTTTCATTTTTACTGTGAACTCATTATCTTGGAATAATTGTTCAGACTGGTACGTACGGCTCAAGCTAAATAATGCTTCGAAGAAACGACGCGCGTATAGGTCGAGGTCTGGGCCTGCATCTCGAGTTACTTTGTCGAGGATATCTCGTTCCCGTTTGGCATCGTAAATAGCCTTGTTCATTTCTTTCTTTGCCGCCGCAACGTCCTTGGAGAGTTCCATGCGCTCTTTGAAGAGGGCGAGCATTTGGTCGTTTATATCGTTAATCTTAACGCGTACTTCATCTAAGTTCATGGTCAATATCTCCTAAGAAATCAAGAATAACGAGGGCTGTTACAGCTTCGATAACAGGTACTGCACGAAGCGCTACACATGGGTCGTGACGACCTTGGATTGTGAGCAATGTGTCCTCTTTTTGTGAAAGTGATACAGAATGTTGTTCTTTATAAATGGATGGTGTTGGCTTGATGCCCACTTGCATAACGAGTGGTAAACCATTGGTAATACCACCTTGAATACCACCGCTATTATTCGTTGTCGTTGTAATCTTGTCGCCGTCCATGGTGAAAGCATCATTCACTTCGGAACCAAGTTGTGCACACATATCAAAGCCACCGCCAAAGGATACGCCTTTAATGGCGGGTACCCCAAAGATTACGCGAACTAATCGGTTTTCGATACCGTCAAAGTTTGGGTTGCCAAGGCCAATTGGTAGACCTGTAGCAACGACTTCAACGATACCACCTGTAGAGTCCCCATCTTTTTTGAGGTTCATAACAAGGGTTTCTACTTCGTTACGTTTTTGTGGATCAACCATAGCAATTGGCTCTGTCGCGATGCTAGCTAATGCTTTCATATCTGGGTGAACCATGTTGATAGGAGCATCTTGAATCGTTCCCACTTGTTTTAAATGGCCGTGGATTTCAATGCCTTTTTCACGTAATAGTTGTAGAGCGATGCCACCAGCTACGCAAAGCGGAGCTGTAAGGCGCGCTGAAAAATGGCCGCCACCACGCATATCTACCTTGTCGCCGTAGCGCATACGGGCTGTAAAATCCGCATGAGAGGGGCGAGGGATATCACGTAAGTTATTATAATCGCTAGAGTGTTGAGATGTGTTGCGGATCATAAATGCCAATGGAGAACCACTGAGCATGCCGTCTACCATACCTGCTAAAAATTCAGGTGTATCGGCTTCCTTACGTTGCGTTTGTAATTGATTTTGACCTGGCGCACGGCGCTTCAAGAAGGCTCTTAGTTCATCGATATCGATGGTGTGTCCACAAGGTAGGCCTTCTACGATACCGCCAATGGCATAGCCGTGAGAGGCGCCAAAGGTAGATACCTGTATGGTTTTACCGAAATTAGATGCCATTATATTAACTCCTACTATATAGTACGTACTATTTCTATTATCTATTAGATTAAACCAGATACGATTAGAAATCTAAACTGGTTGTGCATTACCGCCCAGTAAGTTCCAGTCCTCAAAGAAGTCTGGATAGGATTTTGTAATAGCTTCGCTATCTTTTAACGTAACAGGGTTTTCACTGATGAGGGCCATCAATGTGCCTGCCATGACGAGGCGATGATCATTTACGCAATCGCCTTGTCCACCTTTAAGTATACCACTACCGATGATGTATAGGTCATCGCCTTCTTCACGCACCGTACCGCCTAAGTCTCTTACGAGATTGGCAACAGCTATGAGACGATCGGATTCTTTTAAGCGTAGGCGAGCACCCTTAATAAAGGAGCTTTCACCAGAAATAGAGCAAGCAAGGGCTGCCATAACAGGCAACATATCTGGCATTTGCTCGAGATCTGCATGAATTGGCTTGGAAGCGCGACCTATGACCGTTATATTCATACCATCCCATACAACATCACAACCAGCATCAATCATAACTTGCATGATGCGGCGGTCAGCTTGTACAGAGTTTTTGTTCATGCCTGTAATCGTAATTGGTTTGCCTGTCATAGCGGCAGCGACCATCCAAATCGCTGTATTAGACCAATCGCCTTCGATTTGGTAATGATTTTGACCTTTGAAAGTAGCATTAGCCGCTACCGTAAAGGATTCTCGGACTGTATCAGAAGCAGGTGTATGGTCAACGGTAACACCAAAGTCTGCCATCGTCGTAGTCGTCAGTGTTACGTAGTCGCTAGATTGAAGTGGTGTCGTAGACGTAATAGTAGCACCTTCACATTGTGGAGCCGCTAGTAAGAGCCCAGAGAAGAATTGACTACTTACATCGCCAACCATGGAGAAATTACCACCTTGGAGACGGCCCGTCATCGTAAAGGGTGGTTTATCTTGAGAGAATGTTACGCCATGTGCTTTCATTTCGCTTAGCATAGGTTCTAGAGGACGATCTGGTAAACGACCTTTCGCATCTACGTCTACATCATTACAGATGGATGCAGCTACCGGTAATAAGAGACGTAATGTAGTGCCTGATTCGTGAGGTACTACATTGCCCTTTGCTGGGACAGGACCTGGTGTAACAGTGACAACTTTATTTTCATACACAACGTGTGCACCTAAGCCTCGTAAGGAGTCCATAGTAGCATCGATGTCTTTAGAGGTGCGGCTCAGCAATATCGTAGATGGCGAGCTAGCGAGAGCGGCGCAAATCAATGCGCGGTGTGCATGGGCCTTTGCGGGTATGGATGCGATAGTCCCCGTAGGGATGGCGTTCGTTACAGAATGCATATAAATCTCCTTAATCTAAATAGGTTGCAAGCTCTTCGTGTGTTACCACCTTGAGCTCGCTGTGGCCATAGCTAGTAGGAACTACAATTTTAATGGTAGCCCCTTCGCTTTTTTTATCGTGTTTAGCAGCTGCTAAAATTTCTTCTTTTGTTATAGTCGTTGTGGTTGGCAAATCGTGTGCTTCGATGAGGACCTTTAATTTGTCTAACGCCTCTGCAGCTAATTCACCATGTTTTACAGCACCCTGCGCCATGAGAACCATGCCAATGGCAACGGCGTAGCCATGGTGGACTTCAAAGTGGCTCGCCTTTTCGATGCCATGACCAAAGGTATGACCTAAGTTTAAGAGGGCACGAACACCAGATTCACGTTCGTCTTGCTCTACGATATCTGCTTTAGCTTGTACGCAGCGGGCAATTACGCCACTAACACTACCGCGATGTTTAATTAATGGTCTATTCTCTAGTTGCGTAAGCAAACCTGGTACATCGAGGAATCCGTATTTGATAATTTCTCCACAACCATTTTTCCACTCCATGTCTGGCAAGGTGTTAAGTGTTGAAGGATCACAGAGGACAAGGATAGGTTGTTTGAAAGCACCCCACAGGTTTTTACCTGCATCAAGATTTACGGCTGTTTTGCCACCCACAGAGGAGTCCACAGCGGCTAATAGGGATGTAGGGACCTGTACATAGTCGATACCACGTAGGTATGTAGCTGCTGCAAAGCCTGCCATATCACCTACTACACCGCCCCCAAGGGCAATGAGCATGTCTTTACGAGTTAATGATTGAGCTGCCATGTATTCCACTAAATCGATAAGTTGGTGGGCGTTTTTAGAGCTTTCACCAGCAGTAAAGACATAGTCGCATACGCTATAGCCTGCATTAATCATATTAGTTTTTACTAAGTTTAAATAATGCGGGGCTACATTGCTATCGCTGACGATAATAACAGAACAATTTGGTTTTAGTGGTTTAATATAATCGGCAATGCGTTGTAAAGAGCCAGCCTCGATGACAACATCGTAAGGTGTGGATGCGTTAATGTGGATGCGAGTCATAACGATTCCTTTCTTAAAAGAATAAGCTAGTATCTATTATAACGGATACTAGCTTATTTGTGTGATCTTTAAGATTATTTAGTGCATTCAACCAATGCTTGGCGTAATGCGCGAACTTCTTTCATAAGGCTAGTGAATTGGTCTGGTCGTAATGCTTGAGGGCCGTCGCACAATGCTTTGGATGGATCGTTGTGAACTTCGATCATAAGGCCGTCTGCACCACCGCCTACAGATGCAAGAGAAAGTGGACGAACCATGCGGCTCATACCAGCAGCGTGGCTAGGGTCCATGATGATTGGCAAGTGAGATAATTCGTGCATCATAGGGATTGCTGTTACATCTAAGGTATTGCGAGTTTTAGTTTCGAATGTGCGGATACCGCGTTCGCATAATACAACTTGTTCATTGCCTTCGGACATGATGTATTCAGCAGCCATCAACCATTCTTCGTATGTGGCAGACAAACCACGTTTTAATAATATAGGTTTATTCATCTTGCCCACTTCTTTTAAAAGCGTGAAGTTTTGCATATTACGAGCGCCGATTTGAAGCATATCTACGTTATCGAAGTATTGTAATTGGGAAATATCCATAACTTCAGAAACGATAGGAAGACCTGTTTCTTTTTTTGCAAGCTCTAATAATTCCAAACCTTCTGGGCCCATGCCTTGGAAGGAGTATGGCGAAGTACGAGGTTTGAAAGCACCTCCACGAAGGATAGTAGCACCTGCTTCTTTACAAGCTATAGCTGTTTCGATTACTTGTTCAGGTGTTTCTACGGAGCAAGGACCTGCCATTACTGCGAAGTGACCGCCACCAATCAATGCACCACCTACGTTGATTACAGAATCATCTGGATGGAATTTACGGTTTGCTTTTTTGTATGGTTCTTGGATGCGAGTTACTTTATCTACGAAATCAAGGGATTCGATTTGACGAGCATCAAGAGATGCAGTATCGCCGATAAGACCTAAAATGTTGTAGCGAGTACCTTCTACTGGGTGGATGATGATGCCTTTTGCCTCTAATTCACTGCGTAAACGAGATACCTCTGCTTCTGCTGCGTTTTGTTTTAATGTAATGATCATGATAAATCCTCCTTGTAAACTACAGTGAATAGTAGGGCTCACCATACGGGATAGCAAACAAAAAAGGGCTACCCGTAGCCTAATACGGGTAGCCCTTTTACTATTCTAAGCAACTAATAATGACTAAATCTTAATTAGCGTACCACAAATAGTTCCTTACCCGTACGTTGGATAAAGAACCAATAAAAGTATTGTTTTGTAGCTGAGCTAATTTGGTTAGTCATCTTTGGTTGCTCCTTTCTAAAAATTATGGGTATAGTATAAACCCAAATGATAAAATTATGCAATACCTAAAAATGAATTTAATGGAAGTTTTAAAATATTTTGGCTGTGGGAATTAATAAAATTTAAGATGGTTGTTGGAATTAAGCGTAGTTTTGATATAATAAAAATAAGAAGTTTTCAGTGTTTATAGTATGTTTCGTAATACGCTGAAATCGATTTTTATAAATATGCTTATTCTACGAAAGGGTTACCTATGATTATTCAAATCTTAGATCATATAACTGATGAAATAAAACAAATTCGTATCGATGTGTTTATGAAGGAACAAGGTTTTGAAGACGAGTTCGATGAAATCGATGAGACTGCAAAGTTTGTACTTTTATCCATAGATGGTAAGCCAGCGGGTACTTGCCGATATTTTACTAGTGACGTAGCTGGAGATGCGCATATTGGCCGCATGGCGGTACGCAAGTTATATCGTGGACAACATTTGGGATCAAAAATAATGATGGCTGCAGAGAATGCTATTCGCCGTGATGGATTTAAAACTTGTTCCTTATCAGCACAAGTACAGGCAAAACCATTCTATGAATCCCTTGGCTATAAAGCGGAAGGAGATGTATATCTTGATGAAGGCTGTCCACATATTTTGATGAGGAAGATTTTATAAGCCGTTGTATAATAAGAATAAGCAGATAAGTAGCGTTAAATAATTTGATGTGCATATTTTTTGTTATGAGGTGAGCATCTATGAAATTAGCAGAAGCATTACAAGAACGAGCTGATCTAAACAAGAGAATTAGTGATTTGCAAGGTCGTTTAAATCAAAATAGTTTAGTACAAGAAGGGGAAATACCTAATGAAGACCCTAACGTATTGATGCAAGAACTAGAAGCGGCAATTGCAAGACTTCAACAACTCATTAAAGATATTAATCTTACTAACTGTGCAACTATTATTGAAGGGCGCTCTTTAACGCAAATTATAGCAGAGAAAGAAGGAGCTATTATGCGACTTTCTGCATATCGTGCCTTAGCAGATAGTGCGAGTGCGATTAATTATCGGGCTCGTGGATCGGAAATCAAAATGATAGCAACTGTAAATGTTAGTGAATTACAAAAAACAGCAGATACAATATCTAAGGAGATTCGTACATTAGATAATTTACTACAGTCAACTAATTGGATGGTTGATTTAATAGAGTATTAAGTATAAGTTGGTAATCAAGATAGGGTGGATACAAAGCCACGATTGCTTAATTCGTAAAAAGATGATATTCCATTACATGTACGGGGCGTTGATGATATGTATCGTGTAGGCCCTTATGGCGTATAAATGTATGGTTATTTTTTATAATGTATTACCATGTGTCAACTATTTTGATGAGGGTGGCGTTGGGGACTATAAAAAGGAGTGTTTTCACAGATTTGTTGTGAAAGCACTCCTTTTATTTATATTTAAGTTTTATCTATTCTAAATCATCAAAATCAAATGCTGCTGCTTTTGTATAGTTCGTAACTTTTGCTTCAAAGAAGTCAGTTTTTGTGCTATTCAAATTGGAGAAGCTTTCGATCCATTCCATAGGATTGTCCTTGATTTCAGGGTATAGATGAGGCAAGCCGATTGCTTCTAAGCGGATATTGGCAAGGTATTTGATGTAGCGTTCAATAAGAACGTTGTTAAGGCCGAGGATTTTATCATCAGTGATGTATTGACCCCAAGCGATTTCATTTTCTGCACCTTGGCGAATCATGTCAGTGATTTTCGCTTCCAGTTCAGGCGTGAACAAGTCAGGGCGTTCACGACGTAACTCGCGGATGATGTTTTGGAACAATACAAGATGAGTTACTTCGTCGCGGTTGATGTATTTGAAAATAGTGGATGTAGCTGTCATTTTACCTTGGCGTGCCAATGTGTAGAAGAAGCTAAAGCCAGAGTAGAAGTAAATACCTTCTAAGATATAGTTAGCGATGATTGTGTGGATGAGGTTTGCTTCGCTAGGATCATCACTGAAACGTTGGTATGCATCGGCGATGAATCGATTACGTTCAAGTAATGTTTTATCTGTACGCCATTCGTCATAAATTTTGTCACGTGTAATAGGATTTGTTACAGTGTCCAAAATGTAGGAATAACTTTGAGCGTGAATTTCTTCTTGGAATGCTTGGATATTCAATAAAGATGCCACTTCAGATGCTGTAATATAACGGCTCAAGTTAGGCAAGTTTTCAGATTGAATGGAATCAAGGAAGTTCAAGAATGCAATAATTTTGTCGAATGCACGGCGTTCGTAATCTGTTAAGTATGGGAATTGCTTAACGTCTTCGTTCAAGGAAATCTCTTCAGGAATCCAGAAGTTGTTGAGCATTGTACGGTACATTTGGTTCGCCCAATCGTACTTGATACGGTTCCATTCGCGAAGGTTTGTGGTGTTGCCGCCAATCATAGATTGCGTGCCACGTTCACCATGTTCGTTGAAAATCAGTTTTTTATCCATAGTGGACTCCTTTATATTATCTGTGAAGTAATAATATATTAACTATTTTATCACTATTTTGTACTAGTGGTGGTCAGTAAAACGGAGTGATTTTCAGCTGGCGACTTTGGGTAGGTCGTTAGAAATGACCATTAAACCCGGTGGAGCCAGCTGAAGATTACTCTGTTTCTATGATGAACAGCTAGTGCACTCGTCCATTTCAAGGGATTGGTTACGAATGTAGTAGATTGTTTTAATCCCTTGTTTGTATGCCTCAACGTAAAGGTCTAGAATTTCTTTTGCTTTCATTTGAGGTGTGATATACAAGTTGAAAGATTGTGCTTGGTCAATATGACGTTGACGTACGCCACAAGCTTTGATGGACCATTGTTGGTCGATTGTATGCGCCTCTTTGTAGAGCCAGAAAGTTTTATCGTTCAAATCTGGTGCAGTTTTTGGAGTGAAAGAACCTTTCTTCTCTTCGATGAAGAATTTTTTGAAGATAGGGTCGATACCAGCCGTTGTGTTCGCAATGTTGGACGTAGAACCTGTAGGAGCTACGGCCATCAAGTAACCATTGCGGATGCCGTATTTAGCAACGTCTGCAGCCAATTGTTTCCAACGATCGGATGTGTAGCCACGACGTGTGAAGTATTCACCAGTTTCCCATTCGGAACCTTTGAACTCTGGGTATGCACCTTTTTCTTTCGCTAATTCCATGGAAGCTTTGATAGCATAGTACGCGATGTTTTCGAACAATTTGTCCGCTACTTCGATATGTTCATCAGATTCCCATTGGATATCGTGGTTTACAAGGTAGTGGTGGTACCCAGAAGTACCAAGACCAATAGCGCGGTATTTATCAGAAGTCATGCGAGATTCTGGTACTGGTGCTTGGTTGATGGAAATAACATTGTCTAACATGCGGATTTGAAGGGCAATGTTTTCTTCTAATTCTTCGTCAGTAATACGGCCAAGGCTGATGGAATTCAAGTTACATGTAACCATGTCGCCTGTATTTGTTTTTGTAGTGATAGTACCGTCTTCGTTGATAATTTCTTCAACAAGATTTGTGAAGCCAACGTTTTGTGCGATTTCGTGGCACAAGTTGGATGCGTAAATCATACCTGCATGTTTGTTAGGGTTTGCTGCGTTTACAGTATCGCGGAAGAAGATGAATGGTGTACCAGTTTCAACAGCAGAGCGCATGATTTTTTTCATCATGTCTAGGGCGGGCACTTCGATGCCGTGTAAGTTCGGATCTTGTTCACATTCAAGGTAACGTTTTGTGAACTCTTTGTTATCGTCTGTGTCGTAGAAGTCCTCTAGAGCATAGCCTTTTACAGCCAAGATTTCATGAGGGTCGAAGAGGGTGAAGTTTTCACGGCCGATCATGCGTTCCATGAAGATGTTTGGAACAGAGATAGCAGGGAAGATATCGTGTGCTTTACGGCGGTCGTCACCATTGTTTGTACGAAGCTCTACGAATTCGTAGAAGTCTTTGTGCCAAATATCGAGTGTTACTGTAGCACCGCCTTTGCGTTTACCCAATTGGTCTACTGCAACCGCTGTATCGTTGTATAAACGGATCCAAGGAATAACACCACCAGAGGAGTTTTTGAAACCGCGGATATCGGAGTTCAATGCACGAACTTTACCAAGGTAGATACCAAGAGCACCACCGTGTTTAGATACGCGGGAGAATTTGCTGTTTACGTCGTAAATGGACCATAAGTTATCATCTACACCAGAGATAAAGCAAGAGGACAACTGATGGAATGGTGTACCTGCATTTGCCAATGTAGGTGTAGCTGTTGTCATTTTTAACTGGCTCATCAAATCGTAGAATTTCTTAGCGTATTCTACTTTGTTTTCGCCCTCTACCAATGCCAAGTGCATGGCGATCGCCATGAAACGTTCTTGTGGCAATTCGTAGATTTCTTTGTTGAAGCCTTTTACCAAGTAACGGTCAGCCAATAATTTAAGACCTTCATAGTTGAAGAGATAGTCGCGCTTAGGTTTGATGTAATCGCCTAACTCTTGCAATTCATCAGATGTATATTCTGTAACGAAGAAGTCAGCGTATTTTTTCTCTTCTACAAGCATATGTACAAGATTTGGGAAGTTGCCATAACCGAATGCTTTATAACGACGAGTGATAGCTGCTTCTTTATAGAGATCGAACAAGAAGAGGCGGGCTGCAACAAACTGCCAATCTTGGTTCATTTTATTAACTTGGTTGCCGAAACCGTCGTCTTTTTTAGAGATAACCTTTTCGATAGCTGTTTGTACTAAAGTTTTTTGAATCTCTTTAGTTGTCATACCATCAACGAATTGTAACTTCGCATCCATTTCTAATTCTAGTGGATCACAAGAATCTAACCCCAAACAAGCGAAGGCAATCATACGTTTCGTTTTTTCAACGGACAACGGCTCGAAATGGCCATCCCGCTTCTTGATCATAATCTCCATTATGGTTCCCCTTACATCATAAATTTATCTGAAAATGATATATAAGATTAGCGTGAAGAATATAAAAATTCTTTAAGCTAAATCTAATCAGAAAAACAAGAAAACTACTATATATGGTAGTTTTCTTGTTTGCTAAATACATTATGTTATGATTATAGCGAAAAAAATCTATATATTCAATATTGACTTTTTTAAATTTATCAATGTGGTTAGATTAAATTTATCGATGTAGTTTGTGATTAATTTTATTATAGATAGATACTATATGATTTATAATAAATATAGTTTTACAATAGGAGGTTAGCTATGAAATCTATCGTTATATATTCGTCCCTTACGGGAAATACAAAACAAGTGGCAGAGATCATTGCCAGAGTATTGCCAGCGGACACACCATGTGTATCTATGTCGGAACTACCCTCAGATATGGCATCCTATGATCTGGTGTTTGCAGGATTTTGGGTGGATAAAGGGACAGCTAATAAAGAGGCCCGTGATGTACTAGGCACATTACATAACCCTCACATTGCGCTGTTTGCCACGGCTGGTGTTCCACCGCAAATGGCACATGCTAAGGAGAGCTTAATTAATGCAGCACATTGTTTACCCGATGGCGTAGAGCCTGTAGGAACCTTCATTTGCCAAGGTAAGGTAGATCCTAAGGTTATCGAAATGATGTACAAGATGTTCCCGAAAGGGCATAGCCACGGTCAATCTGCTGATCGCGATGCACGTCATAAACAAGCGGCAGTACACCCAAATGAAGACGATTTTAAAGCGGCCCAAGACTTTGCCCAAGATATTTTAGCCAAGTTAGAGCGATGAATAAAAGCAGTACCCCTGTGGGGTACTGCTTTTGTCATATTATATATGATGTTGTAATTATTACTATATTGTATTATATGCTTAATTATAAAGTACATTAAATTTAAGTTTACGTGTATCGAATTGGTTTATGAAGTACGACGTAATCAATAGCTTATATCCATTACCTTCTATAATGACAGGATCGACAGCTGTTTTATCGACTGTAAGGAACTTATCATAAATATGATGCACCTCTGTTACTCCATTTGGTAGAGACACCTCTAAATCAAGGCCGTTGTTGAGGAACTTGAAGGAGATGGAATCGAAGTTAGCAGATTCTACTTGGTATTCCTTAAGGTCTCTTTCGTAGACTATTAATTCGATGTTTTCAATGTATTTATTGTAGCCTGCAATAGAAATAACCTTTGGTACAGATATGGCATCAAAATTAATATATTCAACTCGTCTGCCGTTTATTGGATTTGTATCTGGCAGTTTTAAATCGTCTACAGGTACATATGGTGTGCCGTAGTCTGTGAAGTTAGGATCAAAAGTGGATGCTATTGGTAGGCTTGCATGCCATTCTCCATCAACTTTAGTATACGTCACAAATTCACGATACGTTGTATAGCCTATGAATGGTGTCAAGAGAACAGCACCTAAGGCTAGAGCCATAACAGTTGTGTGTACAGAAGGTTTTAATCCTTTCACAAGAGAATAAATATTGTGTACTAAGAAGATTAGATTGAATGCACTCACGTAAATTGTATTGAGCCAGAGAATAGGTTCATTAATAACACGCTTACCGATAAGGGCTAAGCACAATGTAGTTAACGTAATGAACAAGAAGCACAGGATTTGCTGAGTTCTGCTACTTTTACTAGATCTAAAGCTAGCCAAGTAGAATAGGTAGAAAATGGCTACATACGGATAGTAGGTGTAGAAGAAACGCGTATCCTCTCGAAGCCCTAACAGGATCAAGACTAAATAGATATTAGCTAGAATACCTGTAACAATGGACGCCTTTGGCAAGATGATGCCGAATACAACAGTAAAAAATGAGTTTGGTGCTGGAGGACCTGCGGGATCTTCTTTGTAAGAACATACCATAGATAGACAAATGAATATATTAATGGATGCGAGTACCTTAAAAATGGTTTCTTCAAAGTTGAATGGCTGGTCCACGATGATGAAGAAGAACCATAAACTCATGATGACAACAATGTTATATAGAGTAGACGTAACAAGGGTGATGCCAATCCGTTTGATGCGGTTAATGATTTCTCCGATGTAGTGTTCACCAGGCGATGTGAAATACAAGGCAATCATGGAGTACAGCCATAGGTATGATATATTTTCCGTAGCCAGCTCAATGCCCCGCACATACCCGTAAGTTTCGTGAATCATATAAAGGCCAACGCTGATTCCGATACTTACCAAGGTATATAGTATGGAAAACTTTCGTGCCCTTGTTATATAGCTCTGTAATATAACGATAAAGAAATACAGTGAGTAAAGCTTAAGATCAATTTCGGAAAACCAATCTTGTTCAATATACAATGGTGTACATGAAAATACGGCAATCAATGCCAGCAATATAGGTGACTGCGTTGCTAGGTCCCGCAGCGATGACCATAAATATTTAATGGCAAATTTCATAGATGTCTCTCCCTATATAAATATAAATATCCCCTCTTATTATTAGTATACCTTTTTTCTAGTGAAAGTCCTATGAGGTTTTACATGCCCTTAAATATACATTACAATAATACTAAGAAGTAGTTTTCAGAGAAACGAGGTTGTCACATGGAATTCTCTTATTTTTTACCTGTAAATATTCAGTTCGGTTGGAATAAAGTAGATAGTGTTGCGGACTTTGTTAAACCATATGGAAAAAAAGTCCTTATTGTAACGGGCCGAACTAGTGCTAAGAAGTCTGGTTTATATGATCGGGTGGTAACAAAACTTGATAATGCACAAATTAATCATGTCTTATTTGATGAGGTAGATGCGAATCCATTGACTACAACGGCTATAAAAGGGTCCGAGTTAGCAAAGGCTAATGGCTGCGAAGCAATTGTTGCTATTGGTGGTGGCTCTATTATGGACTGCGCCAAGGGAATTGCCTTTATGGCCGTGAATGATGGCGATATTAACGACTATATCTTTAATCGTAAAACAAGTGATAACGCGTTACCTCTTATCGTAATTTCTACGACCTGTGGCACAGGATCTGAAGGTAATGGTTTTGGGGTTCTTACCAATCCTGAAACAGGGGATAAAAAATCTTTGCGTTGTAATGCTATTGTGCCTAAGGTTTCCATCGTAGATCCTGCGGTAATGGGCACTATGCCATCTCATGTATTGGCATCTGTTGGATTTGATGCACTATGCCATAATGTTGAGGCCTATACCTCGAAGACCGCACAACCTTTTACTGATGCACTATCGTATTATGCAGTAACATTATTAGCGCAATACCTTGTACCTTTATATAAACATGTGAAAGCCGTTGCGAACGGCAAACCTATAGTGCTCAACGAAAAACAACTCACAAAAGCTTGGGAATCTGTAACCCTTGCCAGCACCATTGGCGGCATGGTAATCAATACGGCAGGTGTAACCTTGGCCCATGGTATGGAACACCCTGCCAGTGGTCTTAAAGACATTACTCACGGCGTAGGTCTTGCCGTTATCGAACCCGTTGTAGTGGAATACACGTGGAGTGCTAATCCTGATAAATTCGGTGCCTTGGCTCGCATCTTCAACCACGGTGATGGTTCAGAACTAGGTGAAGCATTACGTTCAATTGTTCATGACTTAGACCTTACCACAAACCTTACAGAACTGGGCTTTACGAAAAAAGACATTCCTTGGTTAGTGGATAATGTATACGTTGTAGCTACAGGAAATATTGCGAATACAGTGGCTGAAGTGAGCCGTAAAGATATAGAAGTGTTGTATAAGAAAATGTTCTAAGTGTTGTCATAATAGGAGAGAGTTTTGTTCCAAGGATTTTATGGCCTATTAACGGTTATGCTATGCGTGTTGTTTGCAATTGTGGTAGTGCTATTTAATATAGCGCCTATTACATATATTGTTTTTAGTATAGCCATATTGTTGAGTGTATTTTTACAATATAGGCGCTTTAAGAAACAATCTATATCTGAACGTACCCATAGCCGATTGGCTTATGCGTTGTTTATTATCATAACCCTTAGTATATATTGGCTCGTAGCTGATTGGTTTCAATATGATCTTAATACAACTGTTGATCAGTTTGAGGATTTTAAGTACAGTACCACTGATTGGAAACGGGGATGGCCTAATAATAGCGAATTACCAGAAGGGCTTAAATCTCCTGAGCAGCTTTCGGAAGGTATTGATAAGGTATCTATGGTACGAACAGATGTTGCTTGGGCTACTGCGTATCCTTATCGTTATGTAGTTTTAGAGGGAGACCCTAAAGTAATTGCTCAATATGAGGCAATTGCAAAACAACATGCAGCCTATACAGCGGAAATTGATGCGGATGGTGTATTACGTGATTTAGATACTAGGGAGAAAAAGCGCTTTATATCGCATCCTGATAGTTATTACATCATAGATAGCATTGAGGAGGAACATCTAAATTTACCAAAACGGAGTTTCATAGAGTGGTTACGGTTTGCACCTCGAAAAGAAACGAAAAGAGTGGTGAACGACACCTATAATTCTACTAAAAATCATAGACTATATGTCTTTGTAGACGATGGGAATACTAAAAGACCTCATTTTGTGGAACTTTTGATCAGTAATGATGGGACACGAGCTGTGTTTTATCAATCTAAGTAAGGATTATATATTGTGAATCGATTTATTAAACTTTTACAAATGCTAATAGGCCCTCCTTGTGGTAAACATATTATTCTATCAATCGTATTCTTTGCCTTTTTTCTTTGGGGAAATGCACATGTTCAATTGCCAGGACTATGGTTTGTAATTGTAGGTGTAATCTTAGTAGTATCAATAAGAATACAGTTTTATTACTACTTTTATCAATTAACATTACCGAAGAAACACATTTTATATGCTTGGTGCACATTGATTGTAGCCGTACCTTTATTATTAATGTCTATGTTTATATATGAGATTCTTTTTGGAAGTGAAGTTAATGATGTATCACGATGGAAACAAAGATGGCCAGTAAATGCAACAGAGTTACCAGATCATTTTAGAGACCCTGATATAGTGCCGAAAGGATTGCTTCCTATATCTTCAAGGGGAACAATAGAAAGTTTTTATGATTTCACAACCACTATTGTTTTTGAAGGTAACCGAGACGTTGTAAAAGAATTTGAGAAAACTGTTGCCGAATCCTCAGCACCTGGCGTAGTTATTACACCGGAGTTATTTAAGGAGGACACATATAAGTCTGTGACAGACTCTATTTTTTCAAAAGGAGATATACAAAGCACTTATGACCTTTTAATTGAGGATTATACAAAGTGGAACTTATTTGTGTGGCTTCTATATGGTCGTCAATTAGCAGGTGGATATTATCAACTTGAACAAGTTCCTACCTATGGCTATACGGTTTATGTTATGCACCGAGAGAGTGGACTTGATTCGTATGTGATTTATTTTTTTGTTTAGCCCTGATCGTACTCGTGTTGTCTTCTATGATTTTATAGTAACACATTAATTGAATATATTAATCTGTATATCAAATTATTTAGGTTTGACAGTTTTAAAGCATATCTTTATAATGTGAATTAAAGAGAGACTAGGATATAGCAATAATCCCAGCCCTTAGGGCTGGGGTTTCTTTTTATAGTCTCCGTAGTTTAGTTAGTAGAGAGGTGTTTTTATGGCAGATCAAAATAATAAAAAGGTCGATGCCTTAGCGCAAGAGATTACCTTGAAAAGTCGTGGTCAAGGTAAATTACGTCAATTTATATTATGGATGGGTGCGCTCATCATCGGCGCTATCTTAGGATGGCAACATATTCCAGCGTTAAATGAATTATTTAACTTTATTGCAGCCGTGTTTACACGTTTATTCCAATTCATCGCAATTCCAACGGTATCATTAGCAGTAATTACCACATTGTCCATGTTGGGTGCTAAGAAGGACACAGGCCGTATCTTTGGTCATGCTGTCACCTATACATTGTTAACAACAATTTGTGCAGCCGCTGTTGGTCTTGGTTTATTCCTTTGGATTGCGCCAGGTAACTTACCACTTGATGTAATCGGTGCCGGTGCAGCGCAAGTACCTGAAAAATTAGGTCACGTAACATATTATGACCATTTCTTATCCGTTATTCCTAACAATATCTTGAAACCGTATTTAGAAGGTAACGTATTGTCCGTTATGTTCATTTCTGCTTCTGTTGGTTTAGCCTTTGCTTTCATGCCTCGTACAGAGAATCGCGAAGCAGTGTTGAAGGTATTATTCGGACTACAAGAATTACTGTTCACATTGATCAAAGCATTACTCTATGTATTGCCAATTGGTATCCTTGCTTTTGCAGGTCAATTATCTGCTCAAATCGAAGCAGGCGTAATCGTTGGTGCCTTAGGTAAATACACGGCTGTAGTTATTGGTGGTAACTTGATTCAATTCTTTATCGTAATTCCATTGTTCTTGTTATTCCGTGGTTTAAACCCAGTAGACGTATTCCGTAAAATGTCTCCGGCTGTAGCCGTTGCGTTGTTTACTAAATCTTCTGCAGCTACATTGCCTGTAACATTGGCATCTGCTGAGGATAATTTGAAAGCTCACCCTGCAGTGGCACGTTTCGTATTGCCAATTTGTACAACCATCAACATGAATGGTTGCGCTGCTTTCATTCTTGTAACATCTTTATTTGTAATGCAAAATGCAGGTATGGAATTAACGATTGGTACTATGGTAGCTTGGCTATTTATTGCAGTTCTTGCAGCCATTGGTAATGCTGGTGTTCCAATGGGATGTTACTTCTTAACATTGTCCTTGATGAGTTCCATTGGTGCTCCAATCGGCTTGCTTGGTATTATCTTGCCAATTTATACGATTATCGACATGATTGAAACTGCTGAAAACGTATGGTCTGATGCATCTGTTTGTGCAATGGTTGACCATGATTTACAAGGTACATTAAATGATTCTAGTGGCGATGATATGCCTCAATTCCAAGGTGCTTAAGTTGTACCGAGAAATATCATAATATATTTTGATAGGTTATCTCCTAAACCGGAGGTAACCTATTTTTGATTTTCCTATGTAGTAAAGTTTTAGATTTATGTGATTAATACTATTATATTGAAAACGATAGTTGGTATAATTAAGAAAAGGAGGATTGCTATGGACAGAGAACTAATGAAATTTTTAAGTAACCGTGAACCACAAGTAACTACAGATATTGATGTTATTACTGCTGCTGTAGCAGTACCCTTATTAGAAGTTGATGGTGAAGATCATATTGTATTCACTGTGCGTAGCCACCAACTACGGAGACAACCTGGCGAAATTAGTTTTCCCGGTGGGCACTGTGAAAGTACCGATAAGACCGGTGCTGATGCGGCTATTAGAGAGTGCTCGGAAGAACTTGGTATAGCTATTGAACAGATTGAGTTATTAGGTCCTTTAGATTGTTTAGTGTCGGCCATTGGTGTTAAACTACATGCCGTAGTAGTTCGATTACATACATCAGAGTTTAATCCTAATAATGCTGAGGTAGGAGAAATCTTTACAGTACCATTATCGTATTTGCTCAAAATGGAACCTACTGTGGGGCATTTAGATATTGGCACAAAGCCATTGCGAGATTTTCCATTTGACCTTCTAGAAGGATATCAGATTGATTGGAAAATTCGTCAAAATTATTCCGTATATTTTTATCCTTATAAGACATATACGATATGGGGATTAACAGGTCGAGTCCTCAAAAATTTCTTAGATTTATATCGACAAGGTAATACTATATAAAATGAAAGATAACGAAATAACTTCATTCGATAGAGAACTGAATAAATTTCTCCAACCTAAATGCCTCATACCAGGTGGACTTGGTTTATGGGAGACATATTTTCGCAAGATTTGCACAGCTTGGGGCGAGATTAGTGGTGAAATCCGACCACAGCATATTATATTTTCAGCCGATAATGGGTGCAATATGGAAGGTTATGTAGGCTATAACTATGAGGTGACGCAAAAGCAGTCGCGTAATATGCTCTTGGGCCGTTCAGCGGCAACGCAATTTTGTAATTTTAACAACATTCCCTATGAGGTCGTTGATGTAGGTATCGCCTCAGATGATAGCATCGGTGTAGATTGCAAAGTAGCGAAGGGGACAAAGAATATTTTGAATCATCCTGCTATGAATGAGGATGAATTTAATCGTGCCTTTCAAGCTGGCTATGAACGGGTACAACATTATGTAAAGCAAGGGATAAATCTATTTTCCTTTGGCGAAATGGGACTAGGGAATACGACAACCTCTGCTTGTGTGTTATCTGCATTGACGGGTGCAGATCCGACTGAAACGGTAGGACCTGGTTCTTGGCCTGATAAACCAGATTTGATGAAGCGTAAAATTGATTTTGTGCGCGCTGTATTAGATAAGCATAAGGCTAATATTGTTTCTGAAATTGAGCCTGACCGAGTTCGTAAAATTGTAGCCCATGTAGGGGGCTTTGATATTGCTGCTATTCTTGGAGCTATGTTAGCTTGTGTTGATTTTAAAAAGCCCTTTGTTATTGATGGCTTTATTACAGCTGTAGCAGCAGCTTGTGCGGTACATATGAATGATCGTGTTAAGGATTATGCATTGCCATCTCATAACTCTCGAGAAAAAGGTACGGAGCTAGCTTTAGTTGAGGTAGGTATTACACAAGACATGGTTCCTATTCAAGCCCAAATGTCGATGGGCGAAGGGACAGGAGCTATCTTAATGGTTCAAATGTTGAAAACAACACAGCATATGTTTGTAAACGTAGGGACCTTTGCAGATTTGATGAAATTATAAGGAGGACGAATGGAAATAAATAAATACTTTGATATACATTTTGAGCGAGCTGATGATGCAACTATCGCTAAAAGATTGATAGGTGGGGCTAAGATTAAGGGACCTGCTTTGGTTATCCTAATCCTCTCCATGTTTATTGCCTCTATTGGGTTGAATATGAATAGTACGGCAGTTGTTATTGGTGCTATGCTTATATCGCCGTTGATGGGACCTATTCTAGCAACTGGCTTTGGCTTCGCTACGCTTAATTTTACAGTTGTGAAGAGTGGTATTTTAAGATTGTCCTTACAGATTACGATTGCTGTTTTGGCATCTGCTTTATATTTTTATATTTCTCCCGTTCAGGCGGCTACATCTGAACTATTAGCGCGTACAGAACCGAATATTTTTGATGTATTCATTGCTATATTTGGTGGTTTAGCTGGGATTATTGGGCAAACGCGTAAGACCTTAGATAATGTTATACCAGGTGTTGCGATTGCGACTGCACTTATGCCACCACTATGTACGGCAGGATATGGACTTGCTAATGGAAATTGGAACTATTTCTTTGGGGCTGGTTATCTATTCTTTATAAATGCATTCTTCATCTTCTTTGCATCTTTTATTGTTTTAAAGGGTGTATATAGTTTGCCATTCCATAAACAAGCAGAAGAGGTTAATCGTCGTAACCAGCTAATATTTCTCGTGATTGGTCTTATTATGGCTATACCAAGTATTTATGCAGGCTATGATATGACCATCAAGTATTCTGAGTCAAATCATATGGAGCAGTTTATTAAGAATGATATTAATCAAGAGGGACGTCGACAAGTGATTGATTATTCATTGGATCAAACGAATAAGCTAGTAGACATAGTAGTTATAGGAGCTCCTGTGACTTCAGAGGAGCAAGCCCAGTTGGATGACAAGTTACAGAAAGATGAGTACTTGCAACCTTATACATTACGATTTGTTAATAGCGTAGATGAGCAAAAATCTACTATGGATAAGACGAACTTGAATAAATCTTCAGAGAATCTTGAAACATATAAAAACTTGAGTAATCTGTACCAGCCGACTTATCAAATAGTAAGTGAAACTATAAATACTATGAAAACGACAGAAGCTGAAGCAAAGGCGTTATTCCCGTTTGTAAGCAAAGTGGAAGGTATGCCTTTGATAGATAATCTAGAACAGCCTAAAGCGAGTCGCTATATGGTGATTATCCATACCACGTCCACTGTATCTGATGCAGATTCGGAACGAATAAAGGCTTGGTTAGAGGCTAAATTATCAGCACCTGTAACTATTTCTATCGAGCAAACAACATCAACTTTATAATTGAATCTTTTGATTTTGATTAGGTTATTTAGTATATAGAGCGATATGTATAACGGTACTAAGTTTGATTTTAGCTATTAGGTATATTATCTAGTAGTACGGAGAATCGTCTTAGTACCGTTTTTATGTATCTGATAAAAATACCTTTTCAAGACATAACTCTATAGATACGAAAAAGGCGTAACACCAATGGTGTTACGCCTTTTTTTAGTAAATCAAGTATCAATAGGTTTAGCATATTTTTTTCTATACGAATGAGGTGTTTCCGTAGTAGCCATTTTAAATATTTTACAGAAGTAGCTAGTTCTATTATACCCCAATGTTTTACTGATTTGGTTGACTGTTAACTGGGAGTAGACTAATAATTTTTTAGCCTCTTGCATGCGTAGCAACGTAATATATTGCATTACTGAAAGGCCTGTATCATCTTTAAAAATCTTAGAGAAGTATGACTCACTTAAATGAATATGATCCGAAATTCTTCTGAGCGATACTCGTTTGCTTAAGTTTTTTTCTATATACAATATAGCTTTTCTAATTTCTGGACGATTAATAGGTTGTTCAGACTCAATGAAGTCAGGTAACTGTTCATATGGTAGTTCTTCTGCCACTAAATCATTGAATGGAAAGTAATGTTCTACTAAGATTCGTAAAACTTTTGTAGCACTATAAATTTGTTCAGCCGTAAGAGTTGGTAATACCTGGTATAAGGTGCGAAGCTTAGTATCCTCGTGCCAATCTGTTTGTGTAGGTAAAATTGGTTTAATTGTAGTATCCTCTGTTTTTGTTTGACCGGCCATGATAAATCCTAAAATACCACCATCCTTCATTACTGGTACAGAAAAGTCTATAAGCCCCATATGACAACGATAAGGACAAGAGGATAGCTCCTTTGTGGCATCTAGTCCACCATACAAGTCACATTGATTGCATCGCTTCGCATAGATTGGGTTACGACGCACAACCTTACAGAAGGGGGAAAAGTTATATTCTTGAGATAATACTTTTCCACGATTATTGACGAATATTGCTGCGATTTTTGTAATATTAGTGAAATCACGCATGACTTCATTGATAAGTTTTGTATCTTCTTTACTGCAAATCATAATCTAACCTCCAATCACAAATGTGTTAAGAGGTCTAGTAAGTTCACCGCTATAATAGAGTAGCTTGTTCTCTATTTAGTGGACAGACTCTAAACCTGAAAAAGAGAAAAGTGATATATCACCTAAAATTCATATACTTATAACTTTGCGTTATTACTGATACATATTCGGCTGTGCATGTATAAGTATAACAGGATTGTAGTATTTTGATAATAGGAAAATCGCATTTTACAAATATACATAAAAATGTTGTATAGCAAAATTTTTATAATAAGAGTAGATAAAACCTTTGTTTAACAATGATTTAGAAAGGATTGAGTCCGATGGATAGTGACTGAATAGCAAAGCATGCTCTATAAAAATATATGGTGTACAGGAAAATAGTTGTATATATATGAATAGAAAATGAAGCGATAAAAAGTGAATGGAACAATTATGGCGATATAAAGAAATAATACAATATCCCTGTACCAAGATGCTTTCATTACATGTATGGAGGTTATTATGGCGACAACATGTGGATTAACTGAATTTGTAGGGACTAGTAAAACTGGTGATACTATTGGTCTCGTAATTGCTAACGTAGATCAACAAGTATTAGATGCGATGAAACTAAAGAAAAAATATCGTTCCATCGGTATTTTAGGTGCTCGTACTGGTGCAGGCCCACACATTATGGCTGCTGATGAAGCAGTAAAAGCAACCAATACTGAAATTGTTAGCATTGAATTACCTCGTGATACTAAAGGTGGCGCCGGTCACGGTTCTCTTATCATCTTTGGTGGTGACGATGTATCCGATGTAAAACGCGCTATTGAAGTAGCATTAGCTGAAGTGGAACGCACCTTTGGCGATGTATACGCAAACGATGCTGGTCATATTGAACTTCAATATACAGCACGCGCTAGTCATGCAGTAAATGCAGCATTTGGCGCTCCTGAAGGTAAAGCCTTTGGCCTTATCGTAGGTGCTCCAGCAGCGATTGGCGTAGTTATGGCCGATGTAGCTGTTAAATCTGCAAACGTTGATGTAATTGGTTATGCATCTCCTTCTGCAGGCACAAGCAATTCTAACGAAGTTATTTTACAGATTTCTGGCGATTCTGGGGCTGTACGACAAGCAGTTATCTCTGCTCGTGAAGTTGGTAAACAATTGCTCGGTACGATGGGTGACGAACCAGTGAACGGAGCCCCTTCCTATATCTAATCTGAAAGGATGGTATGCCCTATGAAATCAAAACGTTTTGAAGTATTAAGTCAACGTCCTGTCAATCAGGATGGTTATGTAAAGGAATGGGTAGAGGAAGGTTTTATAGCCATGGAATCTCCTCAAGATCCAAAGCCTAGCCTCAAAATCGAAGGCGGTCGCATCATGGAACTCGATGGTAAACGCCGCGAAGACTTTGATCTTATTGATACATTTATTGCTAATTACGGTATTGTTCTCGATGGTGCTGAACAAGCAATGGCAAAGGATTCAAAAGAAATTGCCAATATGATGCTTACACCTTCAGTACCTCGTGAAGAAATCGTTAAAATATGTAAATCCATTACACCAGCGAAAATGCTAGAAGTTGTTTCTTGCATGAACGTTGTTGAAATGATGCAATGTATGCAAAAAATGCGCGCTCGTCGTACAATGGCCAACCAAGCCCACGTAACGAACGTAAACGATAACCCAGTACAAATCGCAGCAGATGCTGCTGAAGGTGCACTTCGTGGTTTCGCTGAAGAAGAAACTACAGTAGCTGTTGCTCGTTATGCACCACTTAATGCGATTAGCTTGCTAGTAGGTTCTCAATGCGGTCGACCAGGTGTATTGACTCAATGCTCCTTGGAAGAAGCAACAGAATTAGAACTTGGTATGCGTGGCTTCACAGCATATGCAGAAACAATTTCCGTATATGGTACAGAAGACGTATTTACCGATGGTGATGATACCCCTTGGTCTAAAGGATTCCTCGCATCTGCTTATGCATCTCGTGGTCTTAAAATGCGCTTCACCTCTGGAACAGGTTCTGAAGTACAAATGGGCCAAGCAGAAGGTAAATCTATGTTGTACCTTGAAATCCGTTGCCTATACATCACAAAAGGCGCTGGCGTACAAGGTATCCAAAATGGTTCTGTAAGCTGTATCGGTATTCCAGCAGCCGTACCTTCTGGTATCCGTGCTGTATTAGCAGAAAACCTTGTAGCAGCTATGCTCGACCTTGAATGTGCATCTAGTAATGACCAAACATTCAGTCACTCCGACTTGCGCAGAACAGCTCGTACATTGATGCAATTTGCGCCTGGTACTGACTTTATCTGTTCCGGTTACAGTTCTACACCAAACTACGACAACATGTTTGCTGGTTCCAACTGGGATGCAGAGGACTATGATGACTGGACAGTTATCCAACGTGACCTTAAGGTAAATGGCGGTCTTATCCCTGCTCGCGAAGAAGAAGTAGTAGCAGTTCGTAATAAAGCGGCTCGTGCACTACAAGCTTTGTTCAAAGCATTAGGTTTGCCTCCGATTACAGATCAAGAGGTAGAGGCTGCTACTTATGCGAACGGTTCTAAAGATATGCCTCCTCGCGATAAGGTTGCAGATATTAAAGCTGCACAAGACTTGTTGAATCGCGGTGTGACAGGTGTTGACTTTGTAAAAGGCTTAGCTAAAGAAGGTCATACTGATGTAGCGCAAAGTATCTTGAACCTATTAAAACAAAAAATTTCCGGCGATTACTTACAAACATCGGCCATCTTTGACCGTGATTTCAATGTTATCTCCGCGATTAACAATAGAAATGACTATCAAGGCGTTGGCACAGGTTATCGTGTGGAAGGTGAAGATTGGGAACGCATTAAAGATATTCCAAACGCCATTGATCCACGGGATATATAAGGAGGTGTCATGATGGCTGAAATTAACAGAGATGTATTACGTTCTATTATCCTAGACGTTTTACAAGAAATGGGTGGTGTTCATGAAGCACCACAATTCAAGGCTAGTGCTGGTAAAAGCACAACACCAAGTGCGGCTCCTAGACATGAAGATCCAACTGGTGACGATAGCTGGCTCCAAACTGGTGGCCCTGCACAACCTGGCACAAGCGCAGATGAAGTGGTTATTGCTGTTGGCCCTGCCTTTGGCCGTAGTCAACGACAAACTATCGTTGGTGTACCGCATCAAGAGGTAATTCGCCAATTAGTAGCTGGTATCGAAGAAGAAGGTTTAAAAGCTCGTGTAATTCGTGTATACCGTTCCTCTGACGTAGCGGCCGTAGCCGTTGAAGGCGATTCTATTTCTGGATCTGGCGTATGTATCGGTATTCAATCTAAAGGTACAACCTTGATTCACCAACGGGACTTACAACCACTTTCAAATTTGGAATTATTCCCTCAAGCACCGTTATTAACAGCTGAAACCTACCGCGCTATCGGTAAAAATGCTGCTAAATATGCGAAGGGCGAATCCCCAACACCAGTACCAACCTTGAACGATCAAATGGCTCGTCCAAAATACCAAGCATTATCTGCATTGCTACACATTAAAGAAACTAAGCATGTAGTAAAAGGTAAGCCGGCTGATGAAGTTCGTGTCACTGTATAAGGAGGTTTACTATGGCTAATGAATTAGAAACCTTAATTCGGCAAATCGTATCTGAATTAGAAGGGGCGAAGGGGAATGCAACACAGTGTTCTGCGCCTTATAAAGCATCTACACCTAATACAACAGTTGTAGATAGCGTGGTTACCATCGAAGATTATCCGATTGCGAAAAAACATCCTGAATGGATTGATCTTGGTCAAGGACGTGACTTGAGTCACATTACAATGGATAACGTAATGGCCGGACATATTACAATGGATGATTTGAAGATTTCTCCATCCATTTTGAAAGCCCAAGGTCAAATCGCTAAGGCCGGCGGTCGTGATCAAATTGAACTTAACTTCTCTAGAGCAGCAGAAATGACGAAGGTTAGCGATAAACGGTTACTTGAAATGTACAATGCACTTCGTCCATATCGTTCTTCGAAACAAGAACTGTTAGATATTGCTAGCGAACTTGATGGTGTAGGGGCTCCAATTTGTGCAAACTTTGTACGAGAAGCTGCAGAAAATTACGAACGTCGTAAAAAACTTAAAGGTGATAATTAACCTATAGGAGATGTCATTATGAAACGAATTGTTGGCATCGATATCGGAAACTCTACAACAGAAGCGGCCTTGGCCGAGGTGCATAGCAATGGTGAAGTTAAGTTCTTATCCTCCGCTATCGCTAGTACGACAGGCATTAAAGGGACTCGCGAGAATATCGTAGGCCTCATGGATGCCCTCAAGTCGCTAATTAGGTCTGCTAATCTTACACTACGAGATATTGACTTAGTACGTATTAATGAGGCTACACCGGTTATTGGCGATGTGGCCATGGAAACGATTACGGAAACCATCATTACAGAATCTACTATGATAGGGCACAATCCTAAAACTCCAGGCGGTTTAGGTCTTGGTGTAGGATATACAGTTCCTATTGAACAGCTTATCGATAAGCCCCAAGGCCAGCCATACATTGTGGTAGCGCCAAAAATCATTGACTTTGAATTGATAGCACAGCTTATCAATGCGTACTGTCAGCGAGGCTATGATGTTCGGGCTGCTATCCTTCAAGCCGATGATGGCGTACTCGTTAATAATCGATTGGATTATAAAATTCCTATCGTAGACGAGGTTGCGTATATCGATAAAATTCCAATGGGTATGCTTTCTGCTGTAGAGGTCGTAGAACCAGGGCAGGTAGTGTCACAATTATCTAATCCTTATGGGATTGCCACTGTTTTTGAGCTTTCACCAGAGGAAACAAAGAACATTGTACCTATCGCTAGAGCCCTCATCGGGAACCGCTCTGCTGTAGTTATTAAAACACCGGCAGGGGATGTAAAGGAACGGGTTATACCAGCTGGCTCCATCATCGTCATAGGAAAGGATCGAACTGTATCCGTCGATGTATCGGCAGGGGCCGAAAAAATCATGGAAACCCTTGAGTCGATTCATCCTATAGAGGATATTAGTGGTGAAGCAGGTACAAATGTAGGGGGCATGCTTGAAAAGGTTCGCCTTACAATGGCGCAGTTGACGAATAAATCACCTCAAGATGTATTCATCCAAGACTTGCTAGCCGTAGATGTAGCTGTTCCTATCAATGTAAAGGGCGGACTTGCAGGTGAGTTCTCCATGGAACAAGCCGTAGGCATTGCATCCATGGTTAAATCAGATCATCTACAAATGGAAATCATTGCGAAGCAGGTAGAAAAAGAGTTAGGTATACCTGTTGAAATCGGTGGTGAAGAGGCTGAGTCGGCAATCTTAGGCGCATTAACAACGCCAGGGACGGCGAAACCAATGGCTATACTCGATCTAGGCGCAGGCTCTACCGATGCATCTATCATCAACCAAGAAGGAAAGATTAAGGCCATTCATCTCGCTGGAGCGGGAAACATGGTAACAATGCTTATCAACTCCGAACTTGGTTTAGAGGATATGCATATTGCTGAGGCCATTAAGAGAGATCCATTAGCTCAGGTACTTAGCGTATATCACATTCGTCATGAAGATGGAACAGTACAGTTCTTTAATGAACCGCTGTCGGCTACATTGTTTGGCCGCGTTGTTATCGTCACTCCTGATGGACTTGTTCCAATAGAACGAGATATTCCTCTAGAAACGATTAAGCGTGTGCGCCAAACGGCAAAGAAACGGGTGTTTGTAACAAATTCACTGCGAGCGTTAGCATCTGTAAGTCCTACTCATAATGTGCGAGATATACCATTCGTAGTTATCGTAGGTGGATCTGCACTAGATTTTGAAATTCCTCAACTTGTAACCGATGCACTTTCACAATATGCATTAGTAGCAGGTCGAGGCAATATTCGAGGCGTGGAAGGGGCCCGAAATGCTGTTGCAACAGGACTTGTACTCTCCTATGCACAGAAGGGAGGCCTATGATGGATCAAAGTATCATCAGTAAGCCGACCATCTTGCTCTATACTACACCGCATATTGGTGAGGATGTGTTAAAACCTGTTTTATACGGTATTGAAGAAGAGGGCTTGCCCGTGGTGATTGAGACTCATAGTGGGACTCATCTGGAGTTGGCTGTTTTAGCATCTCGAAACTCTGCTTTATCTGTAGGAATAGGCGTAGATGAACAAGCGATTGTGTTGACCTATAAAAACATACCGACTCATCAGTTCATCTATCGACTAACAGGCTATGCTCAATATCCAGATAGCTTGCGCACCTTAGGTGTAAATGCAGCTCGCCTTGTAAAAGGCAATCCTTTCGTTTTTGATGAGCGATTGGAAGTGGCCTTTTAAATACAACAAACTTGAGAGGTGGTGCATATGGCTATTTATACGAAAACTGGTGATGCAGGTACTACGGCCCTCTTTGATGGCACCAGAGTACCTAAGAATTCACTTCGTGTGGACACATATGGAACCTTTGATGAATTAAATGCACAGGTTAGTGTTTGTGAGAAATTAGTGGTCTCACCGGACAATAAACATGTGCTTCACACATTACAACATCAGCTCTTTCGCTTATGTGCGGAGGTAGCAACGCCTCATGTGGAATATCTTAGTGAAAGTAGCAATTTAATTTCACAACAAGATATTAGCGATTTGGAACGTATGATTGATGACTATACGAAGCGATTACCACAGCAACATAGCTTTATATTAAGCGGTAACTATTTATCTGCTGCAGAGCTTCATGTGGCGCGCACTATATGTCGTCGCGGTGAACGACTACTCATTAGTTTAGGTGAAGTAGAACCAATTCGCGATGAGGTTCGAAAATTTATAAATCGATTATCCGATGCTCTTTATATCATGGCTCGCATGGAAGACTATGTGCAATTTGTAGAAACGATTGTAGAGCGCGTAGCAGAACGTGTTAAGAATAGTCCTGCTGAGGTACTGGCGGAAACGAATCAGAGCTTACGACATATGGAGCATACTAATGAAAATGGAGTTAGTTATATGGAAACTAGAACAAAGCTAGAACAGATTATGACGAAACTTTCACAAACAGCTATGGACTATGCTCAGTCCATAGGCGTACCTATCGTTGTATCCATCGTGGATGCAAAGGGGGTATTAATGTATTTCCATCGTATGTCAGATGCATTGCTCATCAGCAATGATATCGCACAGGCAAAGGCCTATACAGCAGTGGCTCTCAAAGCGGCAACTCATGAAGTACATCAAAGTGCACAGCCTGATGGCGATCTATTCAACATTGAATCCATGGTAAATCGTAAGATCTGTACCTTTGGTGGAGGTTACCCAATCATCATCGATGGCGAAATTGTCGGTGGGTTTGGTATTAGCGGTGGTACCGTGGCAGAAGATATGGACATTGCATCTCATGCATTACAATCTTTGTTAACTCAATGAGGTGAAGACAATGGACGTAACGCAAATGTATATTAGTGAGTTTGTTGGTACTGCAGTTTTAATCGCATTTGGTAATAGTACAAATGCATCGATTTTGTTAAAGAAAACCATTGTTAGTATCTTTGGTACTAACTGGTTACACATTATCTTTGGATGGGCATTTGCCGTAGCCTTTGGTGTTTATGTAGGGTTTACACTTGGTGGGCCTGGTCATTTGAACCCAGCCGTTACTTTTGCCCTTGCTGTGGCAGGCTTGTTTCCTTGGGAGCAAGTAATTCCCATGTCCATAGCTCAAATTGCAGGTGGTTTTACTGGCGCTGCCATTGCTGCACTGTTCTATTATCCACACTTTAAAGTAACAGGCCCTGATGAAGGAAATTGTGTAGGGATTTTTGCAACAGGTCCAGCAATCGATAATAAACCTTGCAATTTGATGTCTGAAATCATAGCTACATTTATGTTTATGTTAGCAATACTTTGTTTAGGTAAAATGGCTGATGGTTTAGCACCAATGGTTATAGGTATTCTTGTGGCATCTATTGGTATGTCCTTTGGTGCAACTACAGGTTATGCTTTAAATCCAGCTCGTGACTTCGGTCCGCGTTTGGCCTATACTATTTTGCCAATTCCTAATAAGGGAACGGCAAATTGGCAGTATGCATGGGTTCCATTCGTTGGGCCTTTGATTGGGGCTGGCTTAGCTGTAGTATTCTTCAAGTTAGTGGCGCCTTAAGAAGAATCTTTACAGAGCGACTGGTATTTACAGTCCTGTGCCACTATATGAAATACATAATTTGTATTAGGAGGAGATTATATGGCCTTTCAAGAGGTAATTGATGCAAAACAACGCATCATTCAAGAATTTGTACCCGGAAAACAGGTTACTATAGCTCATGTTATTGCTAATCCTAAGCCTGATTTATTTAGAAAAATGGGGCTTGAAGAAAAGGGGCGTAATGCTATTGGGATTCTTACCATAACACCTGGCGAAGGGACCATTATTGCAGCTGATATTGCAAGCAAGTCTGGTGATATCGAAATCGGTTTCATCGACAGATTTTCGGGAGCACTTCTCATAACTGGTGATGTATCTGCTGTTGAATCAGCATTGCGCAGTGTTATCGAAGGATTGCAACGCATATTAGGATTCTTTCCAACGGATTTAACAAGATCCTAATGAAAGGGTAATTATGAGTACCGAACAAAAACAAAAGCGCATCCTTCTCGTAGGGCGCAGTGGATGTGGTAAGACCACATTAGCAGATACGATTACCCATGGCTCTGCTACGTATCATAAGACACAAGCTATAACGCGCGTAGGTAACTTCATTGATACCCCTGGAGAATACATGGAAAATCCTAATTACTATCGAGGCATTATCTTGCATGCCTATGATGCGGATCTGGTGATTTTCATGATTCCTGCAGGTGATACGACAACGATATTCCCGCCAAGTTTTGGGAATTCCCTAAATCGCGAGGTTATAGGTATTGTATCAAAGGTGGATACGGGCAAAGATGTAGAGGCGCCTCGCCGTAATCTTAAACTGGCGGGGGCTACTAAGATTTTTGAAATATCCGTTCACGATCAAGAATCGTTGAACAGTTTATGTGACTACATATACAGTTAGTTGAAAGAAGGTTTTTCCATGGACAGAGGTTTTGAAGAACAACTCAACCAATTTATTTTAAATAAGGCGATTATTCCAAAAAGCTTAGGTCTATGGGAGCGATATTTCAAAAAAATGTGTCTTGCTTGGCAAGAGATTCGGCCTGAGATTCACGTACAACATATTATCTTTTCTGCAGATAACGGAATCTCCGTAGACGGACTAATCGGTTATAACTACGAAATTACTCGTAAACAATCTCAGAATATGATTGATGGTAAAAGCGCAGTTGCTAATTACTGTATCTTTAACCATATTCCTTACGAAGTGGTAGACGTAGGCATTGCGTGTCCTAAAGGAATAGGGATAGACCGAAAAGTTAGTCAAGGTACGAAAAATATTTTACATGGTGCCGCTATGAGCGGTGAAGAATTTGATTTAGCATACCAAGCTGGTTATAACCGCGTTGTGTACTATGCGGAATCGGGAATCAACCTGTTTTCCTTCGGTGAAATGGGCGTTGGTAATACTACCACATCAGCAGCTGTGTTAAGCGGGCTTACAAAATTAGACCCACGAATAACCGTAGGACCTGGATCTGGTCCCGATGACGAAGCGTATATGAATCAAAAACGTGAGTTTGTACGGACTGCATTAGCCCATCATAAGGGGTATCTTAATACACCAAAGGATGTAATTAGTCGCGTTGGTGGATTTGATATAGCCGCAATTACAGGTGCGATGGTAGCCTGTACAGATTTGCATATTCCATTCGTTATCGATGGGTATATTACGGCGGTGGCGATGGCTTGTGCCACTCAAATGAATGGTGAAGCGCCATTGTATGGCATTCCATCTCACTATTCTCGTGAAGTGGGCATGGCCGCAGCACTAGCGTATGCAAATATTCGTCTTGATGAAGTTCCAATCCATGGACAAATGGCATTAGGTGAAGGTACAGGAGCTGTGCTGATGGTACAACTTCTTAAAACCGCACATTTTGCCTTTATGAACATAGGCACTATGGTGGAACTTTTAGAAAAATAAATTTGTGATCTTTGTACTATGTTTTGTAAAAGGAGAGAAAACAGATGACACAAGAAGCATTAGGTATGGTGGAAACTAAGGGTCTAGTAGGCGCTATCGAAGCAGCAGATGCAATGCTTAAAGCAGCTAATGTGGAGCTCGTAGGCAATGAAAAAATTGGCTCTGGTCTCGTTACTGTTATGGTTCGCGGTGATGTAGGTGCTGTAAAAGCTGCCGTAGATGCAGGTGCAGCCGCTGCGGAACGCGTAGGTGTTGTTATCTCTACTCATGTAATTCCAAGACCACATAGAGATGTGGAAGGTATTTTACCAACAAAGGGTGAATAATTATGACCGATACTAAAGGTATGGTAGATGAGATTTTAAGACGCGTATTGATGCGTATTGATGACGCTGGTTTAGGTGATGTTACAACTGGCGTAACAACTACTGCATCTTGTGCATGTGGCTCGTCAGCAGTAATTACGCCTAGTATAAGTCAACTACAAACATCAATCATTACTGAACACGTAGGTAGCACTATAACAGGCGATACAATTGGTCTCGTAATTGCAAATGTAGATAGTCAAGTATTGGAAGCTATGAAGCTAACTAAGTCATATCGATCAATCGGTATCTTAGGTTCACGTACAGGTGCAGGGCCGCAAATCATGGCTGCTGATGAAGCTGTAAAAGCAACGAATACAGAGATTGTTAGCATTGAATTTGCTAGAGATATGAAAGGCGGTGCCGGAGCTGGTTCCCTTATCATATTTGGTGGCGATGATGTATCTGATGTAAGACGTTCAGTGGAAGTAGCATTACGTGAATTAGAACGTACTTTTAGCGAAGTATATATGAATGAGGCAGGTCATGTGGAAGTTCAATATACAGCTCGCGCTGGAGAAGCCTTAGTCACTGCCTTCGGCACTCCAGAAGGTAAAGCTTTTGGTTTGATTGTTGGTGCTCCAGCGGCTATAGGTGTAGTTATGGCAGATACAGCAGTTAAGTCAGCTAATGTAGATGTGGTAGGCTATCGTTCACCATCGAGCTCCGCTATGAGTAACGAAGTTATTTTACAAATTTGTGGTGATTCGGGTGCTGTTAAACAAGCTGTAAAAACGGCACGTGATGTAGGACTAGCTTTACTAGAAACTATGGGAGAACAACCTAAGAATAAAGGTAATGCTTACATTATCTAATGAATGATGTTTCAAAGAATCATACTAATGGATGAAGTAGGCATGCAATGTAGCTAATGTTATAGGACTGCATGAATCGTACGTGCGAATCATCAAAAGAAATAGACGTCGGGAGGTGGCATGGTGAAAGATTCACTAGGGTTACTAGAAGTAGCTGGTTTGCTGGGGGCTATCACCGCATCAGATGCAATGGTTAAAGCTGCAAATGTACGGCTGATCGGCATAGAAAAGGCGAGAGGCCTTGGCTGGATGACTGTAAAGGTTGCTGGTGATGTAGCCGCTGTTGAAGCAGCTGTCCAAACTGGTGTAGCGCTTACAAAAGGTATGAACCTTTATGTGGCTCATAAAGTAATTCCTCGACCTGCAGAAGGCTTAGTAGAATCCTTTAATGATGATTTTACAGATAAGCCAGCTAAGGTATCTGATGATACAAAAGCATCTCAGGAAGCGGTAGTTAATGAACCAGTAAAAGCAGAAGATAATACATCTGAAGAAGAGAAATCTTCATTAGATGAAAAGGTTGCTGAAGTGTTAGATGAAATCGTATCTACGATTATAGAACCAAAAAGTTCTAAGTCGACTGGTACAAAGAAAGTAGCACCGAAGAAAAGCTCAAAAAAGAAATAATGTAGTAAATAATAAAGGAGATTATCATGAATAACGCATTAGGCATGGTAGAAACAAAAGGTTTAGTAGGCGCAATTGAAGCGGCAGACGCAATGGTAAAAGCAGCTAACGTTACATTAGAAGGTACTGAAAAAATCGGTTCAGGTCTTGTAACAGTAATGGTTCGCGGTGATGTAGGCGCTGTAAAAGCAGCTGTTGATGCGGGCTGTGCAGCAGCACAAAAAGTAGGTGAAGTAGTATCTACTCATGTAATTCCACGCCCTCATAGCGATGTAGAATTGATCTTACCTAAGAAAGGATAATAGCTTATGGATCGGGAACAGATTCGTGCTATCGTACGAGAAGTGATCGAAGCCATGTTCGAATCGTCCATTCCCGTAGGTGTGAGCAATAGACATGTCCATCTATGTCAGGAGGACTGGGATATATTATTCCCTAACCAGGCTATTACTAAAAAAAGTGACTTAAAACAAACTGGAGAGTTTGCTTCAGAACAAACAGTTACCCTAGTGGGACCCAAGGGAGTTATCCAGAATGTCCGCGTTTTGGGACCGCTCAGAAAACAATCACAAGTGGAGGTATCATTGACTGATGCACGTACATTAGGTGTTAAGCCTCCAATTGTGCTATCTGGTCATTTAGAATCGGCCGTAGAGATTACTCTATGCACCGAAAATGGTGAAGTTACTAAACCTATTTGCATTGTTGCAAAGCGCCATATTCATATGTCGCCAGAAGATGCAAAAAGGCTTCATGTAATCGATGGCGAGAGTGTGAGCGTAGAATTGCAAACACCTGAGCGCACTACTGTATTCAGTGATGTCATCGTTCGAGCTGTACCTGGTTTTGTTCTAGAGCTCCATATTGATACAGATGAGGCAAATGCTGCCAATGTACAAGGTACAGTGATGGCGAGAATTGTACAGTAAAGTAGGTGATATGATGAAAGGTTTGAAAAAGGCAAATAATACCTTGCAAGAGTTCTCTGATCTTGTAGAGTCTAAACAAGTGAGCTCTCATAATCAAAAGAATTTGCGTGTAGGCATTGACCTTGGTACATCATCTATTGTCTTATCCGTAGTTAATGATAAAGGCAAACCTATATATGGTGCCTTTGAATACAACGAGTCCATCCGTGATGGCCTTGTAGTAGACTATGTAGGCGCTGTTACAATTACGCGAGCTTTAAAGGCTAAGGCAGAAGCAGCTTTGGGCACAGAACTTGTATATGCTGCGGCAGCTGTACCACCTGGGACGATAGGAAAGAATAAAGATGTAGTCGGTCATGTGCTAGAAAGTGCTGGTTTTGAAGTAACTTGTATTCTAGACGAACCTACCGCTGCTGCTAATGTGCTAGGCATCACTGATGGCGCTGTTATTGACGTCGGTGGTGGCACTACGGGCATAAGCATTTTAAAGGATGGCCAAGTTGTATATACCGTAGATGAGCCTACAGGAGGTACCCATATGAACCTCGTGATTAGCGGGGCCTATGGCATCTCTATCTCCGAAGCTGAGGCTTATAAGCGCAATGAAGCTAATAAACGCGATGTATATGCAACGATACGGCCTGTTGTTGAAAAGATGGCAGCTATTTCTAAGCGTGCGTTGCAAGAGGGGGGCTATGAAAAGGGGACTCCTATTGTTGTTGTAGGTGGTGCTTCTAATTTTGAAGAATTCACAAAAACCTTCAGTCAATATATAGGATTGCCTGTGCATAAGCCATTATATCCAGAATTTGTAACACCCTTAGGGATTGCCATAGGAAGTGAGCATTAATATGGATGCATTAGTTAAACTGGTGCTAGAACGCCTAGAAAAGCGCATGACATCCACTGCAACTTTTATGGTCACAGATTGCAATAGCTATGATGAGCATATATTGTTGCAGAACCAGCTCATTTCTTTCACTGGTATAGATTATGGTCATATACGAGAGCTGATGAGCCATACATTGGTGCCTTGGGTAGCTTGCCTGCACCGTGCATTAGCTTATGACTGTGAGGTGACGATACGCCTAGCAGTTCCTGTAACCTCGTTGATGAATCCATCAGTCATTCTAGATTGGCCTATCAAATTTCTAGATAAATTTGGTCGTCCTATATATGCTAGTCATCAAGCGTGGATAACGGCCTCTTTTGTTAAATCTTGTAAAAGTCAGTCTATTATCGTCGTATATAGGGGACAACGGTTCACCATGGCTGCTCGAGATGAAATCGAGAGCTTAGGTATCACAATAATTGAAGGGAACGAGAAGTATGCAAGTCGGTAAAGTTGTGGGTAGTATCGTATCTACTCAAAAGCATGAATCTCTAAAGGGAATGAAACTGATGATGGTAGATATTCTCGATGGAGAACAAGAGTTGACGGGGCGCATAGAAATCGCCGTCGATACAGTATGTGCTGGTGAAGGTGAATATGTGCTTTTAACTCGAGGTTCATCGGCACGGCATATTTTCGAAAATGATAAAGGCACCGCAGTAGATTGTGCTATTGTGGGTATTATTGATAGTTTTGAAAAATAATTGTATAGGAATTAGCTGGTGCCAGAATTAAACCTAGTTATTGTGTCACATCATGAATGTAACCTTGATTGTGTACACCGTAAGTTGATATGGTCATTGCATCAGCAATGCAACCTATATGGAGGTTCATGATGGAAAACAATACACAGTTGAAAGAAATGATCCGCTCCATGGTTATAGATATATTACAGGGGCAAAAGCAAGAAAATGCCTCATCAGAATCTATTAAACAAGCACCTAGGGGTCAAGTCGAACCAGGGGTATTTGATACAGTTGATGACGCAATTCGAGCAGCAAAAGCAGCGCAAGCTCGCTTTGAAGATTGTACCTTGGCAACCCGTGAAAAGGTAATTGCAGATATCCGTGCTGCTATGCGACCACGAGTACAAGAGTTGGCTCAAAAAACTGTTGAAGAAACGGGAATGGGTCGTATTGCGGATAAAGTACTAAAATTAAATCTTACACTTGATAAAACACCGGGCGTAGAAGATCTTGTGACAGAGTGTGAAACAGGCGATAATGGTATGACATTATATGAATTATCTGCGTACGGTGTCATTGGTGCCATAACGCCCAGTACGAATCCAGCAGAGACATTGATATGTAACTCTATTGGCATGTTGGCTGCAGGGAATGCTATATTCTTTAGCGTTCATCCTGGTGCCAAACATCTGAGCAGATTACTTGTTAGCGAATTAAACCAAATTATTGCTAAATCGATTGGTATTGAAAACCTTATCGTTACACTTCGTGAGCCATCTATTGAGTCCGCTCAAGAGATGATGCTACATCCAGATGTGAGCTTATTAGTTGTTACTGGTGGGCCTGGTGTAGTAAAACAAGCACTTCAAAGTGGTAAAAAGGTTATCGGTGCTGGTGCTGGTAATCCACCAGCCTTTGTAGATGAAACGGCAGATATTAAAAAGGCCGCTCAAGATATTGTTCTCGGTGCAAGCCTAGATAATAATATTTTATGTATTGCTGAAAAGAGCGTTGTAGCTATGCGCCAAATTGAACCACAGCTGGTTCAAGAAATGGTAAAAGTTGGTTGTGTCCTTATTGAAAACCAACAAGATATTCAACGCTTGGTAGACTTAACAGTTTTACCAAATGGGACACCAAATAAACAGTTCGTCGGTAAAAATGCAAGCGTCATTCTTGATGCGGCACATATTCCGTATAATGGTGACCCTCGCTTAATTATCTTGCGTACACCAAAAGAACACCCATTTGCAGTTATTGAAATGTTAATGCCTATTCTACCTGTTGTGACCGTAGATAGCTTTGACGAAGGTCTCGAAGTATGCTTGATGCTAGAAGCTGGATTACACCACACGGCAACAATGCATTCTTTGAATATGGAACGCCTCAATTGTATGGCTCGCAAGATGAAAACATCTATATTTGTTAAAAATGGTCCATCTTATGCAGGTCTTGGCTTCAGTGGAGAAGGAACAACAACCTTTACGATTGCCACTCCAACTGGGGAATCTACAACATCTGCTCGATGTTTTGCACGTCGTCGTAGATGCTGCTTAACAACGGGCTTTAACATTAGATAGGTGGTGAGCATATGAATAAATGGACATTTCCGACCCAAATCTATGTGGGGCCAGATTCTTTAAATCGTCTTACAGAATTTAATAATGAGTCTATCCTTATCATATGTGATCCATTTTTAAAAGACTCCTCAAACCTTACGTATGTGATAAGTCTTATGGAAGGTAAAAATAAGGTAAGTACTTATACAGAAGTGGTTCCGGAGCCTCCGATTACCCATGTAGTAAAAGGTATCCAGTATATGGAAGGTATTAAACCGACTATCATCATTGCAATTGGTGGCGGCTC
This sequence comes from Veillonella tobetsuensis, assembly GCF_002959935.1. NCBI lineage: Bacteria > Bacillati > Bacillota > Negativicutes > Veillonellales > Veillonellaceae > Veillonella > Veillonella tobetsuensis. The sequence goes on along the minus strand of NZ_PPDF01000008.1, from coordinate 246,774 downwards.
TTGCATTGATATGAGTAAGGGAATTGCCTATTTTGGACGTAAGTTAAAGCATATGGATATTAAATCCTTTATTGCTATTCCTACTACTAGTGGAACAGGATCAGAGGTAACATCCTTTGCCGTTCTTACGGATAGTGAAACACAAGTTAAATATCCTCTTCTTGATGATGCAGTACTACCTGATGAAGCTTTATTGACTCCGTTGTTTGTTAAAACATCACCGCCAAATGTTACTGCTTATAGCGGTATGGATGTGCTTGTTCATGCTCTAGAAGCCTATGTAGCTACAGAGGCAAATAATTTTACTGATGCGTTGGCACAGCAAGCAATTGAGCTTGTCTTTGAATACCTACCAAAATGTTATAAGCCAACAGCCACAGACCAAGATCGCATGTCAATGCACGAAGCATCATGCCTTGCAGGACTTTCCTTTAACAAGGCCGGCGTGGGTCTTGTTCATGCCATGGCACATCAGTTGGGTGGGCAATTTCATGTACCTCATGGTCTAGCTAATAGTATGCTCTTACCATATGTGATTGCTTTTAATTGTTCTCATAATCCTGATGTGGCAAAAAAATATGCTCATTTAGCCGCTAAATTAGGTTTTGTATCTCATAATGCCTCAGAGGAAGATAAATTAGGGTCTCTTTTAAAAGCAATCATTAAGTTACAACATACTTTAAAATGCCCAATGACACTTACTGATTTTGGTGTGGATAAAGCTACATCTGAGATAAAACTAAATCTTATGACTGATAGAGCGTTGGAGGATATGTGTTATCGATTTAATCCATATCCAGCCAATCATGATGATATTATTGGCTTATATAAGAACGTACTATAATATATCAAGAATTCATATCAATATTTTCTTGGGAAAAAGAGATTTTAATGATATTCATTAAAGTCTCTTTTTATTTTTTATGGTATATAAAATGTCATTACGCACAAACATTTTTATCGTAAAGTGATATAATAAAAGTTACGGCACACAATAAATTGTAGCGTGCTGGATTATAAATAATCATATTTTATATACTACATTGGAATACGTTAAAATATAGATTTTATCTATGTTTATTGTATAATGTGTATGTAATATTTACATTTTAGATGTGTAGTTAAAGCTAAATGTTTTAGTATTTAACTTATACTTATGAAGGCATATGGTGCGAGGGTACCAAATCTTCACACTTTCAAGAGAGGTATATATGCAAAAATCCTTACGTATGGGGATCGATGTTGGTTCAACAACAGTCAAGGTCGTTTTGTTGGACCAACAAGATAATTATTTGTATAAAAAATATATCCGACATTACGCTAATATTTTGGATACTGTTTATACATTGCTACAAGAAGCTCAAGTGGGTTATGAAAATGAGAGTGTACATGTAGCAATTACAGGCTCTGGCGGTATGGCGATGGCTGATAAGGTACGTATACCTTTTGTTCAAGAAGTAATTGCTGAAACTAAGGCGATTAAAGCGTTATATCCTCAAACTGACGTTATTATCGAGCTCGGTGGGGAAGATGCGAAGGTTACCTATTTGGGGCGTACTGCAGAACATCGTATGAATGGTTCTTGTGCTGGTGGAACAGGGGCCTTTATAGACCAAATGGCAACCTTGTTACAAACAGATGCGTCCGGTCTTAATACATTGGCTATGAATGCGGATACAATGTATCCGATTGCAGCGCGTTGTGGTGTATTTGCTAAAACTGATGTACAAGCCTTGTTAAATCAAGGGGCGTCTCATGAAAATATTGCTAAATCCGTATTTCAAGCTATTGTAAATCAAACGATTGCTGGTCTTGCATGCGGTCATAAAATTGAAGGTAATGTAGCATTCCTCGGTGGTCCTCTGACATTCTTGTCCGAATTGCGTCAATGCTTCTGTGATACATTGGCACTTGATGAGGAGCATCGTATCATTCCTGAAAATGGCGAACTCTTTATCGCCTTGGGCGCAGCTTTAATGAATGATGAATGCCGTCAGATTACGGTTGGTGAATTAACAAATGAAATTGGTGCACTCATCGGTATTCCGATGGAAGCTACTGACCGCGTTGATCCACTATTTAAAAATGAAGACGAGTTAAATGAGTTTAGAAATCGTCATGCGAAGGCCGTGACTCCGAAGGCAGACATTAAGGAGGCCGTAGGTCCTTGTTATCTTGGAATTGATGCGGGTTCTACTACGCTAAAAGTTGTTTTAATTAATGCTAACAATGAAATTATCTTCTCACATTATGGTCCCAATCATGGTAAACCATTAGAAAAATCACAAGAGTTGATTGAACAAATTTATGGTTTGCTACCGAAGGGGGCTTATATTGCGCATTCTGGTGTCACTGGTTATGGGGAAGCCTTTTTGAAGCGAGCCCTGGGTATCGATATTGGTGAAGTAGAAACGATTGCTCATTATCGGGCAGCACAATTCTTCTGTCCAGATGTATCCTTTATTTTGGATATTGGTGGTCAGGATATGAAGTGTACCAAGGTACGTAATGGTTATATTGAAGATATAGTTTTAAATGAAGCTTGCTCCTCAGGGTGTGGTTCCTTTATTGATACCTTTGCTACATCCTTGCGTTTGCCGATTGAGCAATTTGCCAAGGAAGGTTTATTGGCACCTATGCCAATCGACTTGGGGTCTCGTTGTACCGTATTTATGAACTCTAAGGTAAAACAAGCGCAGAAAGAAGGGGCAACAGTTCCTGATATTGCAGCTGGTTTGGCTTATTCTGTTATAAAAAATGCTTTGTATAAGGTTCTTAAGGTGAAAGACCCTAAAGACCTTGGTGATCACATTGTTGTACAAGGTGGTACATTCTATAATGAAGCGGTACTTCGGGCCTTTGAAAAATTGATGGGCGTTGAAGTGATTCGTCCTGATGTATCCGGTCTGATGGGTGCCTATGGGATGGCTCTACTCGCATCAGAAGCTGCAGAGGAGTTACAAAATCAACACAGTACATTACTAGATATGGCAGGCTTGAAATCCTTACAAGTTTCTACATCTATGCGCAACTGTGGATTATGTTCTAATAATTGTATGCTCACCATCAATGCATTCTCCGATGGGCGTACCTATGTAACGGGTAATCGTTGTGATCGTGGTGCTGGCGATATGATTCAAGAGAAACATAAGCCCGTTCCTAATATGGTAGATGCAAAATTACGCCGTTATTTTGATTATTTCCTTAAGAAAAATATTCCAGAGTTCGAAGGTAAGTTACGTATTGGTATACCGCGCGTCCTCAATATATACGAAGATTTTCCGTTCTGGTTTACATTCTTCCATCAATTAGGCTGTGAAGTGGTGTTGTCCAATTATACGACGAAGGATCAATACAACAAGGCTATTGATACGATTCCATCCGATACAGCTTGTTATCCCGCTAAGGCTGTGCATGGTCATATTCGTGATCTTGCAGAGGCACAGGTTGATTTGATTTGGTACCCATGTATTCAACATGGTCCTAAGGAATTTAGCCGCGATAATAATTACCATTGTCCTATGGTTATCTCCTATCCAGAGTTAATTCGGAACAATATGCAGGATGTTATGGGGGAAACACCATTTTATGCCCCATTCTTGCCATTAGCAGATAAAAAATCTTTAGTGCCTGCGTTGGTGAAAGCCTTAAAAGACTTGCCTTTCAGTAAAAGTGAAATTTCTGATGCTGTAGAGGTTGCGTGGGCAGAGCAGGAAAAATGTAAAGCTGATTATCGAGAGATGACAAAGAAAACGGTATCTCGTCTTGTAGCAGAGCAAGTTCCTACAATCGTGTTGGCGGGGCGGCCATATCATTTAGATTCAGGTATTAATCATGGTATTCCTGAACTCATTACATCCCTTGGTATGGCGGTCCTTACTGAAGATGGTGTGGCGCCACTAGGGTATGAAATTAAGCATTTGCGCGTTGTAGATCAATGGTCGTATCACAGTCGTTTGTATCGTGCCGCTGAATTTGTAAGCCGCACAGAGGGGTTCCAAATTGTAGAGTTGAATTCCTTCGGTTGTGGTCTTGACTCAATCGTTGCGGACCAAGTGAAAGATATCTTGTCTGCAAAGCATAAGATTCACACCTTACTAAAAATTGATGAAGGTACAAACTTAGGTGCTGTTACTATTCGTTTGCGCTCGTTGCAATCTGTAATGGAGCGCAGTATGCGTAAGCATCATAATCCGGAAGCACCAGTAGAAACAACTATCGATGATATTCCTTCCTATGATTATGACCGTGTTGTATTCACGGAGGAAATGAGTAAGACTTATAAAATCTTAGTACCTCAAATGTCACCACTTCATTTCCAATTATTGGATCCAGTGCTTAATTCTGAAGGCTACGATTTTGAGATGCTGCCAGCTCCAACGAGAGAAGATGTTGAGATAGGTCTAAAATATATCAACAATGATGCTTGTTATCCGGCTATTATCGTCGTTGGTCAATTGATGAGTGCTTTGTTATCTGGTAAGTATGATGTTGATAAAACGGCGGTAATCATTTCTCAAACCGGTGGTGGTTGTCGTGCAACGAACTATATTGGCTATTTGCGTAAAGCCCTTATTGATGCGGGAATGGAACAAGTGCCAATTTTGTCACTTAATGCTAGTGATATGGAGCGTCAACCGGGCTTTAAATTGACAAAATCTTTCTTGCATCGGATGATTCAAGCCGTAGTTTATGGCGATGCATTGATGCAATGTGTATTGGCTACCCGTCCATATGAAATTAATCCAGGATCTGCAGATGCATTGTGTGATTATTGGATAAAAAAATTACGGGAACGCATCACAAAAGCCAATATCTTCCAATATAGCAAATATATTAAGAATATCATTGATGACTTTGATAATTTGCCTGTAGATAAATCAAAACCAAGACCTCGTGTAGGCGTAGTAGGTGAAATTTATGTTAAGTTCCATCCTAGTGCGAATAACAATATCAATGAACTCATAGAAAAAGAGGGGGGCGAGGTTGTAACCTCTGGCTTACTAGATTTCTTCTTGTACTGTGCAATGGATAGCACGTATCGTGCAAAACATTTAGATGGTACCTGGTTATCTGGTTTCTTCGGCTCCTTGGCTCGAGAGGCCTTAGAACTATATCGCTTGCCATATGCAAAGGCTGTGGCAGCGTCAAAGAACTTTGATCCATTACAACGAATGACAAAGGTCGCAAAAGAGGCGGCCCACTTTATTGATCTTGGTAACCAATGCGGTGAAGGTTGGTTCCTTACAGGGGATATGATTGATCTCATTGAAAAAGGTGCAAAACAAGTTGTATGTTTACAACCCTTTGGTTGTTTGCCTAACCATGTAAGTGGTAAAGGTATGGTAAAAACTTTATCGGAAGCATATCCTGATGTACGCATTGCAGCTATTGACTATGATCCGGGTTCAAGTGCAGTAAACCAAGCAAACCGATTGAAGTTGTTGTTAGCGACTATGTTTGAATGATAACTTAATAGTTAATTAAATAATTACTAATATATAGAAAAAAGCGTCCTAGGACGCTTTTTTCTATGAAGTTGATATTAATTTTCTTTAATCATTGTATAGAAGCACACTAATGCTAATGCGGCACATGAAACCATAACAATCCCCATAGGAATACCGGTGTGACTGCCACCGATACCTACTAATGGTGATACAAAACTCGCTGAAAACATGCCTGCAAAGCCTAGAATAGCAGAGGCGCTACCTGCTTGGTGTCCGTATTTAGCCATAGCCATAGAGAAACCGGCTGAACCGAATACAGATACAGTACAAATCGTAAAGAAAAGAATAATACTAGTTACTATAAAGGACCAATTAAAGTACATCGCACAAAGGAACAGCGTTGAGCCGATAGTTAACTGCCATAAACTAGTGTTTAAGATAGTTTTCATTGTTACAACATTACTTGCTTTTGCACTAAGCACACTAGCGAGGATAATTCCACAACTATTGATACCAAACATATAACTAAACTCTTGTGCAGATAGGTTGAAGATGTTTTGGTATACAAAGGATGAACCAGAAATATAGGCAAAGAAACCTCCAAAAGCAAACAGCTGCACTAGAGATTGTCCTAAGAAACTTTTATCCTTAAGTAGAGTACCATAGTTTTTAAAAGCTATGGAAATGCCACCAGAAATACGCTTTTCTGGTGGCAGGCTTTCAGTAAAGATAAAAGATCCTATAAGCAATACGGCAGAGAATCCCGCAAGGATGATGAAAATAAATCGCCATGTAGAAAATAATAAAAGCTGACCACCTATGAGTGGTGCAATAACAGGAGCCAACCCATTGACGAGCATGAGAAGCGACATAAGACGCATTAATTCCTTACCCGATGCAAAGTCTCGTGAAATCGCCTTAGCAATAACAACGCCAATAGAACCTGTTAAACCTTGCAAAAAACGTGCAACTAGTAAAACTTCAATATTAGGTGCAATAGAACAGAGAATGCTAGCGATTACACATAAGATATTGCCAATGATGAGCGGTTTTTTTCGCCCGAATGAGTCGCTAAGTGGACCGCCAATTAATTGACCAATAGCGATACCAAATGTCATAATACCAATTGTCATCTGAATGAGGGATGCATTTGTATTAAGCTCATGAGGCATAATTGGTAAAGCCGGTAAATATAAATCAGTCCCCAGTGGTGTGATAGCTGTTAGAAGCCCAAGAAATACGACAATGAATAAAGAAATTTTCTTTGTAGACTCCATAAAATCTCCTTGATTAAAAATGGGAATAATAAAAGTCTGCGAATCGCACTTCGCAGACTGCATTTAATTGTGTTTTTTTGTAGGTCTATTGTAACATGATTTTAGATGAAGTTCTATAAATTTTTGCATACAAATATGTGTATAATATAACAAAAAAGAACAGCTCATTTCTGAGCTGTTCTTTTGGTTTACCTTATTTGCAATATCTTAGAAGAAGATACTGTGAATTTGGTGGATGAAATGTTGACCGAAGAAGGAAATGCAACCATGCATTACGATGAATACGATGAAGTATTTGAATGCAGTGTTCATAATAACACTCGCTTCGATTTCATGCTCTAATTTATGAGCTTCATCAGCGCTGACTTCTTTGTGGTTTTCAAGGTATGCTTTCAAAGCAGGACCTACGGCACCAATGGAAATCGCGATGGATTGTGGAGACAACATTTTACCGATACCAGCTGCACCGGAGTTAACAGCTGCTAACCAGAAGCCAAGGTCTTCCCAGTTTGTAGGATCTAAGCCTTGTGCTGCTGCAATTTGAAGTGGGCCAAACAATACGTTGGAGTTTGTACCAGAACCAGTTAAGAATGCACCTAACGCACCTACGATAGGAGCGAATAGTGGGTACAAGGAACCTGTACCAGCAACCATTGCTTTCGCAATATCTGCAGTCATACCAGAGTATGTCATCAATTTAGCAGTCATAACAACTGTGATGATTGTAAGGTATGTAAATTTCAAGTTTTTAACTGTAGAACCCAATGTACCGAAGATTTCGCCAGCTTTTGCTTTTTGAATGAAACCACCAACAATACCAGCGATGAAAATCATGATACCAGGAGTTGCAATCCAAACGAATGTGTAAGGTTTTGCACCAGGACCTTGGTAAATAGGTACAGATGTTTTAATGGACGCTAGAGGACCATTGATTGCAGGGAACAATTTAGAGGTTAATAACAACAATACGAAGATCAAGATAAATGGCATAGCCGCTACAAGACCTTCACCGCCGGAAACTTTAGGAGTTTCGCCAGTTTGTTTAACTGCGTATTCAGGGTCATTAGGAGGCATAACTTTTGCACAGATAATGATAACTGCCATGATTACGATGGATGCAGAAATTACGGATAATTCAGGACCCATTACAGCATTGATTACGGTTTCAGGAACAGCTAATGCTAAACCGGAAAGTAATGTCACAAGGAATACGCCTTTTAACGCTTTAACGCCGCCACCGATAATCATAACAACGAAGAATGGAGCGATAAGGTTAAGTAAGAATAATTGAACAGAAATAAATGTACCTAAGTGGCTTGGATCAAGGCTTGTCAAGGATGCCAATGTAGTAGTTGGGATACCAATGGAGCCAAATGTTGTTGGTACGGAGTTTGCAACGAGACATGCAATGATAGATTTAAGTGGGTCAAAACCTACGGCAACCATCATAGCTGCAGGGATTGCAACGGCAGTACCGAAACCAGCCATACCTTCCATGAAGGCCCCAAAGCCCCATGCAAGTAACAATGCAAGCACACGAGTATCAGATGTTACAGAAGAAAGCATTGTTTTAATAGTTTCCATTGCTTTCGTGTATACTACCAAGTTATAAACGAAGATAGCAGCTGTAATAACTAATAGGATTGGCCAAATTGCCAATGCGGCACCTTCAAGGGCACCAGTGACCATAATAAATGGGTCAGAGGAGAATGCTGTAATAGCGATAATGAAAGAACCAATTGCAGCAACACTTGTTGCTTGCCATGCTGGTAATTTCAAGATGGATAACGCTACGATCAACCAAATGATTGGAGATAGCGCTAATAGAACGGTGAGAGCACTCATTTCTAAGTTCATCCTTTCATAAAAATAAAATATTTATATGCTTAACAGGAGGATGTAGCATTAATCAATTTAATTGATAAGTAAATCGCTATTATATTAAGTTGTAAAATTTCAGTAATAAAAATAAGTTACAATAGAATAAAAGATGTACTTATCATAAAAATTGATATTTATCTCAAAAAATTCAACCTCATTTCAGTGAGGTTGAAAATATAAGAGAGGGGACATAAACAGTGTTTATGTCCCCTTCTATACTAACTACAAGTCCTTGTTAGGGCCGTCACTAAGTTCAGGTATTAGTAGTTACCTTTGAACATTGTAGCAGGTGCTTCTGGTACATAATCGCCGAAGTAGGATTTGAAGTCAAGGCCTAATTCGTTGCAAAGGTCTTGAACTTCAAGCATTGTACCGTTAAGTACAGGGATGCCTTCAGCTTTAACTTTTTCAACGGATTCGTGTTCTTTTTCACCATGAGTGTAGATACGTTCTTGACCTGCAGCTTTAGGAGCTTCACGTAATTCTTGTAAGAATTGAGAGAAGTGTTTTTTGATTTCAGCAGGATCGCCGAAGAATTCAGGGTTGATAGCCATGAAGCCGTGGCAGATATTGGATTTACCGCCAACCATACATTTGTTGGAAGTACCACCTTGGGAAAGGATGGAGGAGAACAATTCAGCAATCATGCCGTTACCATAACCTTTGTGGCCGCCAAGAACTTCTGTAGCACCACCTAAAGGAAGGATACCGCCGCCTTCATGACGGGAAATGTTGCCCAATACTTCAGCTGCGTCAGTGGAAGGAACGCCGTCTTTATTAACAGCCCAGCCATCTGGAGTAGCTTTGCCCATTTTGTTGTACATTTCAAGTTTACCACGAGTTACAACTGTAGTGGAGCAATCGAAGAAGAAGTCAACAGGATCAGCTGGTACAGTCCAAGCGATAGGGTTGGAACCAAGCATAGCTTTACGAGCATATACAGGAACCATGATTGCTTCGGAGTTTGTACAAGAGAAACCGATTAAGCCTTGGTCGGATGCCATTTTAGCATAGTAACCAGCGATACCATAGTGATTAGAGTTACGTACGGATACGATACCAACACCAGATTTTTTAGCTTTTTCGATAGCCATTTCCATAGCCATATGACCCAATACTTGGCCCATGCCGTCATGACCGTCGATAACTGCGGAGATTGGAGTTTCTTTTACGATTTCAGGTTTTGCGTCGATTTTGATCAAGCCGTTAGTGATACCTTTGTGGTAACGAACCATACGTTGCATACCATGGCTTTGAATACCGAATAAGTCGGAAGTCAAAAGTACGTCTTGGATGATGTCCGCTTCTTTTTCGGAGAAACCGAATTTTTGGAAAGCATCCATGCTCAATTTTTTCAATGTTTCATAAGGGAAAAGAACAGTGTTTTTTGCGTCTGCCATTGTTAAAACCTCTTTTCAGAAAATATGTACCTGATATAGTTACTCCACTCTGTAACAATTATGAACATTACATGATTGTCCGGTGAGTTCTATATCCTCTCAAATGACAATGTCAGTATAGCATACAATATTCAGATATTGAATAGTTTTACATAACTAAATACATTACATAATTTGCATAGCGTTCGTGAAATTTATCACAGGTTTTAGTATAAAATGCTGAAATAACAGAGTATACCTTGAAATAATTGATTATGACTTTTAGTAATTGATACATTCCTTTACGTAAAAAATAGGTGTTTTGGATAAGGGTTATCTATTTGTATTGTAGGGGCTAAACTATAAATAAATAGCAGAAAGTATTGATATTTATTGTACATCTATCGGGTATACATTGATAAAATTTATAACTGATTGTATTTATTTTGATGAGTTAATTGGGGGAGTGCATTGATATACAATGTATGCAGTACAAAAGTTTCCATATGATGTTGATAGTCGTTAATTTTGTTACAGATATAGAGCTATTTTTGTGATACTATAAATATACAGATAATAATATATACATATGACGAAAATGTAGTGATAAGTGAGGTACTTATATGCGTGAATATACTAATATATGTCCATACGATTGTCCTGATGCGTGTGGTCTTGTTGTTACGGTAGATAATAATAAAGTAATAAAGGTTCGAGGACATAAAGAGCATGCTTTTACAAGAGGTACCTTGTGCCCTAAGATGGTACATTATGAGCAAATTATTCATTCTCCTAAACGGTTGACCACTCCATTAAGGCGTGTTGGTAAAAAAGGTATTGGTATTGATCAGTTCGAACGGATTTCATGGGATGATGCGTTACATACTATTGTAAATAACTTTAAACATACTATTGATACATATGGTAGTGAAAGTATACTACGGTATTCCTATGCTGGAACGATGGGGGCCGTAAATAGTCCGGCAGGTGATTATTTTTTTCGCCGTATAGGTGCAACTAATCAAGATAGAGGAATTTGCTCTCCTGCTAAGCAAGCTGCTTTTAGGTCTGTTTATGGCGATACCATTGCCATTAAACCACAAGAAGCACAACATAGTGATTTGATTATATTATGGAGTATTAATGCAATTGCTACGGATTTACATTTTCTACACGATGTCAATGTAGCTAAACAAAGGGGGGCCACTGTATGGGTTATTGATACACATAAAACGTATACCTATGACCAGGCTACGCATCATGTATATGTAAAACCTGGATCTGATGGGGCCTTAGCTCTTGGGTTGATGCATATCATACATCGTGATGATCTTGCAGATATAGATTTTATTCAACGCTATGTACAAGGTTATGAAGAACTTGTAAGAGATGTGTTACCTACCTTTACACCAGACTATGTATCTTCTATTTGTGGTGTGCCGGCTGAAGTAATAGAAGCGTTGGCACATGCTTATGCAAAGGCGAAAGCCCCATTTATTCGCCTTGGTAGTGGCGTATCCCGTTATGGTAATGGCTCCATGAGTTGTCGTTGTATCAACGCATTGCCAGCTGTTGTAGGCGCATGGCAACATTTAGGTGGCGGGTTGCTGTCGAGCGCTAGTAGTAGTCAATACTTAAATAAATCATTTATGCAACAACCACAAGTCGTAACACCAGCTAAGCGTTTGATGCCTATGATTCTACTGGGAGACTTATTGACGAACCCTAAGGCGCTCCTTGAGCATGGCTTAGAAGATACTAGCGGAGGCGTGCCGGTTCATAGTTTATATGTATTTTCTTCTAATCCAGCTATTACTGCACCAAACCAAAATTTTGTTAGGCAGGGGCTCATGAGAGACGATTTGTTCACCGTTGTACATGAACGCTTTTTTACAGACACCTGTGCTTATGCAGATATCATATTGCCTGCTACTAGCTCAGTAGAGTCAGACGATATATTTAATTCTTATGGTCACTATACCATTGGGGCTAACTATCAAGCTATACCTCCAGTGGGAGAATCGCGTTCTAATTGGCAGGTTATTTCTGAACTGGCTCGTCGCATGAGATTGGATGATCCGTTTTTTAAGATGACAGAATTGGAATTGATTGAACAGATGGTTCGCAGTTCATCTAAACTTTCACAAGAGGAACAAGACAGAATTTTACAAGGTGATTTGGTGGAGGTTGAGCTACCGGAGAACTATAAACTGGATTTTAAAACTCCGTCTGGGAAAATAGAAATTTTAAATCCTCAAGAAAATATTCCCTTGATTACCTATAGAGAACCTTATGGCGATGGTGAACCGTTTTGGTTAATTGTAGGCAATGATATTCGCATATTAGATTCAAGTTTCTGTGAAATGGAATTTGATGATCTTGAGTTAATGAAATTGCGTATGAATCCAGATGACGCTAGATTATATAATATCAATGATGGCGATGTTGTAGAAATCTATAATATTCGTGGTACCGTACGTATTAAAGTATATTTCGATGCTATGGTACAAAGGGGTACTTTGGTAACCCTTGGCGTATGGTGGCAATCTCAATCTAGTGATGATGCGGTAGGAATTAATGCCCTTACTGCATCTCGTCCTACAGATGCGGGCTGGGGAAGTACATTTTATGATGTGCAAGTGAATATTCGTAAAATTTAATCATTATTCGTGTAATTTTATTTAGTTGTTGAAGAAAAGGCCCCATATCATATATAATATAATCTATTACTATAGTGTATTATGAAGGGAGATAACCTTATGGATGGAAAAGAAAATCTATCACTGCGCGCCTATTTAGCGATAGGCATGATGTTATTTGCCCTATTCTTTGGCGCGGGAAATCTTATTTTCCCGGCCGCATTAGGCCAACAAGCAGGCTCTAATGTAGGATGGGCATTGGCTGGTTTTGTATTAACTGGCGTGGGGCTACCATTGTTGGGCGTTATGGCTATGGGCTATTCTGGCTGTAAAGACGTAGAAGAATTAGCTGGTCGTGTTCACCCTGTTTATGGTCTTATTTATACTGTGGCATTATATTTGAGCATTGGACCAATGTTCGCTATACCTAGAACGGGTACTGTTGCTTATGAGATTGCAATCAAACCGTTTACAGAAGGCATGGCTATGGACATGCAACCGCTAGCATTGGCTATATTCTTTGGTATTTCTTTGTGGCTATCTATTAGCCCACAAAAGCTTGTAAATCGTATTGGTAATATTTTAACACCTGCATTATTACTCGTTATTTTGTTGCTTATCGTTAAATCCTTTATTACGCCACTTGGTTCTTACATGGAGCCGCAAGCAGCTTATGCAACAACTGGTACAGCTGTGTTACAAGGTTTCCTAGATGGTTATAATACGATGGATGCATTGGCATCAGTAGTATTCGCTATTCTTGTGGTAGACTTTGTACGTCTTACAGGTGCTACATCTCGCGATATCATTACGAAAACAGTTGTGGAAGTAGGTGCTATTGCGGTAGCATTGCTCGGTATTGTGTACGTATTCATTGCTAACATTGGTGCTACAAGCGTAGAACGATTTGGTTTGTTCGATACAGGTGCTCCGGTGTTAACTGCTAGTGCGGACTTTTTGTTTGGTGCTACAGGTCAAGTTATTTTGGCAGTCATTGTATTGTTAGCTTGCTTGAGTACAAGTATTGGTCTTATTACATCTTGTAGTACATATTTCCATAAACTATATAGCAAAATCAGTTATAAAGCATTTGTTGTTTTATTCTCTGTAGCTGCATTTGCATTAGGTCTATTTGGCTTAAAAACAATTATCAGTGCAGCTATTCCTGTATTAATGCTCTTGTATCCATTGACTATCGTTATTATATTCTTAGCCTTAGGTGATGGTCTTTTCGGTGGTCGCCGTTGCGTATATGCATGGACTATGGCTTTAACTATGATCTCTGCATTGATGAGCGGTCTTGAAACTGCAGGCTGGGCACCAGATGCTTTACAAGCGTTGTTTAGCGAATATATTCCATTCCAAGGTATTGGTATGGGTTGGGTGAGCTTTGCGGTACTTGGTTTTATCATCGGTCTTATCCATAAAGGACTTGCGTCTGATACAACTAAATAATACTAATGGTGAAAGCCATTTAGGATAGTATAAAGAAAACGACTTTTACTTTCTTGCTTCCCTGACTATTAAGTCTAGTCAAAGTTGCAGTGAAGGTAAGAGTCGTTTTTTTATGATTTTTATTTTAGTATATATAATAACTTTCATTATATGATTGTGGTAAAGCTAATAAAATATAATTGCTTTTATGAGAAGGACTTTTTATAATAAAAGTAATGTTTTTAGTAACGGAGTAAAGGCGTTTATGAGTGAAGTTGTGAAGGGTGGTTTATACCGCCATTTTAAAGGAATGTATTATTACGTATTAGATGTAGCTACCCATTCTGAAACCGGTGAAAAGTTAGTGGTCTATCAAAAGTTATATGATAGTCGAGATCTATATGTGCGCCCTTTAGAAATGTTTTGTAGTGACGTAAATAAAGTGAAATACCCAGATGTGAAACAAGAAAAACGGTTTCAATTGATGTCTGGACGAGATGAATAGTGTTTGTAATATAGTTTGGATGTGAAGCTATTATAGCTGATAGATAGGAGGGCCTGTGGAACGAAAGTTTTTCTTTTTCGATATTGATAACACATTAGCGGTGTGGCCAGAAGGAAAAATCCCAGAGAGTGCTCAATATTGTATAGATGAATTGCAACGTCGAGGCCATTTAGTATCCCTTGCAACAGGTCGTATTCAAGTGGATGCGATGCGTTTTGCTGAGCAAGCGGGGATTAGAAATGTAGTTGCCGACGGAGGGCATAGTATTACCATTGATGGCAAACTAGTGTCCATGATTGGTATGAATCGTGATATGTGTATTCAATACCTTGAATATTTAGAGTCTAAGCATATACCATGGGCCGTAACAGATCGTAACAAATTGGGACGTATTACGCCTTATAAGGAAATATTGGACTGGCATCCAGGATGGGATGTATTTAAAACTATAGTAGAACCTGAATTTGACTTTCACAGTGTGGACGATTTCTATAAAATCTATGTATTCTTCAAAGATGGTGAAGAAGAGGAAAAAGATATTGAACACATGACGCATAAACTCATTCGTTATGGTGATGGTTGTGTATTATATGAGCCTATGGAAAAAGCATTAGGCATTAAAAATATGATAAGTCATTTTGATGTGAATTCAAATCAGGTTGTCGTGTTTGGTGATGGCTATAATGACTTGTCTATGTTTAGACCGGAATGGTTAAATATTGCTATGGGGAATGCTCGTGATGAACTGAAATTAGAGGCTGATTATATTACTACTGATTGCGATAAAGATGGTATTTATAATGCATGTAAGCACTTTAAATGGATTGATTAAAGGATGATATCCTATTTAAATTCTATGAGGAAAATGGTAAATTTAATATTTATTTAAACCAAAATTTCTTTGAAACATGATATACTAAAAAAGAGCCGCTCACGGGTTGAGCGGCTTTTCTATGTAAAATTTATGAAACCTACTGAGTGGGTTTTGACTCATATATGTTAGTAAAAATATAGTACAATTAATATTTCAGTTACTTAGTACAAATCTGTGGGGGAATTATGAACTGGAAACGTTTAGCGCTATGTGCAATGTTGGGGATTTCTATGCTTGCTACAACGGCGTGTGGAACAAATAGTGGTGAACAACCACAAGGCAATACGGTAAAGGCAGAAACTGTGGCAATGCCTAACTTTACAAATTCACCAATTGCTGATCAATATGCCATATTCAATACAAATTATGGTCAATTCAAGGTTCGTTTGTTGGGGTCCAAATCTCCGATTACTGTGAAAAATTTTGAATACCTTGTAAAAAAAGGTTTCTATAATGGGGTTACATTCCATCGCGTTATTGAAGGCTTTATGATTCAAGGCGGAGATCCAGATGGTACAGGTGCTGGTGGTCCTGGTTATACGATCCCTGATGAGTTTGCCAATGACTTGCATTTTAATAAAATGGGGGTTCTTGCCATGGCAAACCGCGGTCCTAATACAGGTGGGTCTCAATTCTTTATCACATTAGGCCCTACATCTTGGCTTGATAATAAACACACTATATTTGGTACCGTAGTACAAGGTATGGATGTAGTTGAAAAAATTGGCAAAGTAAAGACTGGAAAAAATGATAAACCAATCGAACCGGTTGTTATTAATTCTATTTCTATAGAAGCAATTACGGATGATGCAAGTAAATAAAATGGATCATGAACGATATTTTACGTATATCCTGAGATGTGCTGATGAAAGTTTATATTGTGGGTGGACTACAAATCTTGAAAAGCGAGTGGATGCTCATAATGGTCTTGTTACTGGTGGTGCTAAGTATACGAAAGGTCGTCGGCCTGTAACCTTGGTTTACTATGAAAGCTTTCGCCAAAAACAAGAAGCACAATCTAGAGAATATGCTATAAAACGTCTAAATAAGGCTCAGAAATTACGCCTTATTGCGTCTGCTACTATGGATACATTGGAGAATATAAATCTCACAGAATAGGTGCACAAAACATTCAAAACAAGCTGCTTTTGTGCTATAATATATTGATATGTTATGACCATGGAGGAGAACGACATGAAACGGGTTTTAGTATCCGTAAAAAGTGTACAACGAGACATAGATGGACAGGATACCGTGGTGGAATTGATTTCTCCCGGTACTTCGCAAGAAAAGAATGGAATTCAATATATTCGTTACGAGGAATCTAGTGTAACAGGTCTTGAAGGTGTTAAAACAACAATCAAGATTTATGAGGATTCTATTGTGCTCTTGCGTACTGGTGCCGTTAATATGAGACACCAATATATTCGTGGGGAAGAACGCGAGTCAACCTATGAAACGCCACTAGGGGATCTTCACATGGCCGTAAAGACACATGAATTAACAGTAGATTTTCACGATGGAACAGGCCGTGTCCATTTAGGATACGATATTTCCATTGAAGGTGAATGGCAATTTTATAATCAGTTAGAAATAGACGTGCGGGAGGATACAGAGCATGGAAATGAAGGAAATCCTGAAATCGGGGATTGAACAGGCATTACAAGATACGATTAACAGCGGTGGTTTACCAGCTGGGGAATATCCAGAAATCGTTCTCGAAGTGCCACCTCAAAAAGAATTCGGTGATTTTTCTACAAATATCGCTATGCAATCCGCTCGTGTAGCTCGTCAAAACCCTCGTGCTATTGCAGAGGCTTTGATTAGCCATATGAATTTTGATTGGCTCGAACGTGCTGAGGTTGCTGGTGCTGGTTTCATCAACTTCTTCTTGAAATCTGATATGGTATACGATACGTTGAAAGCCATTTTGAATGCTGGCGAAGAGTATGGTGTGCAACCATTGCGCGCGCGCGATACCATTCAAGTTGAATATGTAAGTGCGAATCCAACAGGCCCGTTGCATGTAGGTCATGGCCGTGGTGCTGCTTACGGTAGTGCTCTTGTAAATTTGTTGCGGGCAGCGGGTTACAATGTACAATCTGAGTATTACATCAATGATGCGGGGAACCAAATCGACAATATGGCTATCTCCATTGAGTACCGCTTCCAAGAGTTGCAAGGTGCGACATTAGTGTTCCCACCTAAGCGCAACGAAGATGGTTCCATGCCTGAATTCGATATTCCAGAAGGGGCTCTCGTGTTCCCTGAAAATGGCTACCGTGGTCCTGACATTATCGAGACTGCAAAAGCTATTGCAGAACGAGAAGGCTTCGATACATTAAATGCTATGAACGAAGCAGATCGTATTGCATTGTTCAAAGAGGAAGGTCTTAAAGAAAAACTAGCTCGACTAGAAGAAACATTGAGAAACTTCCGTGTTACTTTCGATCATTGGTTCTCTGAACGTACTGTTCATGAAGCTGATGAAATTCATCACTCCGTAGAGGCGTTAAAGGCTCTTGGCAAAGTGTATGAAAAAGACGGTGCATTGTGGTTGAAATCTACTGACTATGGCGATGATAAAGACCGCGTAGTTATTCGCGATAATGGAGTTCCTACTTATTTAGCTGCGGATATCGCATATCACCGCAATAAATATGACCGTGGCTTCAAAGAAATGATTGATATTTGGGGCGCTGACCATCATGGCTATGTATGTCGTGTAAAAGCTGCTATGGCTGCTTTCGGTTATGATCCAGACCAATTAACGGTATTATTATTACAAATGGTAGCATTGTTCCGCGATGGGGAACTTGTTAAATTGTCTAAACGTAGCGGCGATAGTGTTACATTAGATGAATTGATTGAAGAAGTTGGCGTGGATGCATCTCGTTACTTCTTCTTGATGCGTTCTCTAGATAGCCAACTTGATTTCGATATTAACTTGGCTAAATCTCGTAGCAATGATAACCCAGTGTATTATATCCAATATGCTCATGCTCGTATTCATAGTATTTACAACCAAGTGCGTGAAGCAGGCATTGCATTTGGTGATTATAATCAAACTGATTTCACAACTCTTACAAGTGAAATGGAATTAGAATTAATTAAGAAATTAGCTGAATATCCAGAAGAGGTAGTTCAAGCTGCCGAACATCGTGCCCCTCATCGTATTGCTCGTTACTTATACGATTTGGCAAGCATGTTCCACTCCTTCTACCGTCAAGGTCGTATCATTGGCGTAGATCCAGCATTGCAACAAGCTCGTCTTGGTTTAATTACAGCGATTGCCCTCGTACTTCGTCAAGGTTTGGGCATTTTAGGTATTTCCGCTCCGGAAAAAATGTAATAGGTGGGAGGCATCATGGCAACTAAGTATATTTTCGTAACTGGCGGCGTTGTTTCTTCTCTTGGGAAAGGGATTACAGCAGCATCCTTGGGGCGTTTGCTCAAAAACCGCGGTTTCAATGTAACGATTCAAAAATTTGACCCATACATTAATATCGACCCTGGTACGATGAGCCCTTACCAACATGGCGAGGTTTTTGTAACGGATGACGGTGCTGAAACTGACCTTGATTTGGGCCACTATGAACGCTTTATCGATATTAATCTTAGCAAACGCTCTAATATTACAGCTGGTAAAGTATATTGGTCTGTAATTAATAAAGAGCGTAAAGGTGATTACTTGGGCAGTACTGTTCAAGTTATCCCACACGTTACTAATGAAATTAAACAAAATGTATATCGTGTTGGTAAAGAAAATAATGCAGATGTGGTTATTACTGAAATCGGTGGTACCGTTGGTGATATTGAAAGCTTGCCATTCATGGAAGCTATCCGCCAAGTGAAAAAAGATGTAGGTCGTAATGACGTGCTTTATATTCACGTTACATTAGTGCCATACATCAATGCAGCAGGCGAATTGAAAACAAAACCAACACAACACAGCGTAAAAGAATTGCGCAGCATCGGTATTCAACCAGATATCTTGGTATGCCGTAGCGAAAAACACATTTCTGACGAAATGAAAGAAAAACTTGCTTTATTCTGCGACGTAGAACCAGAAGCAGTTATTGAAAACCAAACTTGCAGCTCCATTTATGAAGTGCCATTGATGATGCAAGACCAAGGTCTTGATGATATCGTTATTAAAAAGCTAGGTCTTGAAGAACGTCCTTGTGACATGACTGCATGGAAAGAAATGGTTCATAAAATCTTGAATCCTAGTAAAGATATTACAGTTGCCCTTGTTGGTAAATATGTAGCATTGCATGATGCGTATCTTTCTGTAGCAGAAGCATTGAGTCATGCTGGTATTGAAACTGATACTAAAGTTAACCTTCGTTGGATTGACTCTGAAGAACTTGATGATCTTTCTGTAGATCCTAAAGAGGTATACGAAGGTATTGATGGGATTGTAGTTCCTGGTGGCTTTGGCTCTCGAGGTGTAGAAGGTAAAATTCGTACTATCCAATATGCTCGTGAAAATAATATCCCATTCTTAGGCTTGTGCCTTGGTATGCAATCTGCAGTAATGGAATTTGCTCGCAACGTATGCGGTATGGAAGGTGCAACTTCTAGCGAATTTGACGAAAATGCAAAATACAAAGTAATCGATTTGATGAGTGATCAAGTTGATATAGATAAAAAAGGTGGTACAATGCGCCTTGGCATCTATCCTTGTAAACTAGAAGCTGGTACAAAAGCTCGTGAAGTATATGGTGAAGATCTTGTATACGAACGTCATCGTCATCGTTACGAATTTAACAATGAATATCGTCAACAATTGAGCGATGCAGGACTTGTTATCTCCGGTACATCTCCAGATGGTCGTCTTGTTGAAAGTATCGAAGTTAAAAACCATCCATTCTTCGTGGGTACACAAGCGCATCCAGAATTAAAATCTCGTCCGAATAATGCACATCCATTATTCCGTGGTTTTGTAGATGCGATTTTAGAACTAAAAAAATAGATAAAAAATGGGTTCTATTTTATCTATTATAGGTTTATTTATATTAGCTGTACTCAAACTAGAGCAGTTCGTATATGGTAAATCGGGGAAACAACAATCTACAACTGGCCATATGGCACGGCGTGGGCTCGCTAATTTAGCGGGATTAATCGCGTTTGATCATTCTACTGTGAATAGTAAGTCTGTTGTGGTACGTAAAAAGAAGGAAGATACTCAGAAATGAGTATCTTCCTTCTTTTTTTTCTGTATCGAAAAAACTTGCAAAAATATATCGATATATTTAAAAATAACACTTGCTATTTTAAATGATTAGTGTTATTATATAGACAAAGATAGATATAGATTTGATGTAAGTATATCAAAAGCATATAATAATCGTTAATAAAGAAAATACAAGGAGGACACAATGTCTATTATTGGTAAAAAACTTCCTGAATTTACACTTGATGCTTTCAAAAAACCTGAATTGGTAAAGGTAAGCACTGCAGACGTTTTGGGTAAATGGTCTGTATTCGTATTCTATCCGGCAGACTTTACATTTGTTTGCCCTACAGAATTAGAAGACGTACAAAACTCCTATGCTGAATTAAAAGAATTGGGTTGCGAAGTTTACTCTGTATCCTGCGATTCCGAATTTGTTCATAAAGCATGGTCTGATGCTTCTCCAAGCATTAACAAAATCGAGTACTACATGTTAGCTGATAAAAAACATGAATTGGCTGATTTCTTCGATGTATTCCAAGAAGAATCTGCTATGGCTTACCGTGGTACATTCGTAGTAGATCCTGAAGGTATCGTACGTACTGCTGAAATCCATGATATGGGTATTGGCCGTTCCGCTGAAGAACTTGTTCGTAAAGTACAAGCTGCTCAATTCGTAGCTAAACATGGTGACCAAGTGTGCCCTGCACGTTGGAAACCAGGTAAAGATACATTAAAACCAGGTCTTGACCTAGTAGGTAAAATCTAATATTTAGATTTACTAAACATCTCCTCAAATGACAAACTATGGGCACGGATCGTATCTCCAACGATACCGGTAAGCCCCATTACATGGTGAAATACTCTCCAATTCACCGATGTAAACCTCATATAACAAACTACAAACTATACGCAAAAAGACCAGCCTTTGGGCTGGTCTTTTTGTCGTTAATAGTGCACAGTAAATATGACATCTTATAATATTTCATAAAGCCCTTTAACTAAGTAGGAAATAAGGTCTTGCATTTTTACATTTTGTATTCTATAATAATATTAATTCCTAGTAATGTACAAGGTTTTATGTGAAAAGCATAGGACATGTATTGTTAATACGTTCAAGAGACGTTAGCTTTTACAAAGAAAGGCAAGATACATGAGAATTTCTACAAAAGGGAGATATGCATTGATGGTTCTCATCGACTTAGCAGAACAAGGTCTTGAAAAACCTGTTTCATTGCGTTCTGTAGCAGAGAGACAAGGCATATCTGAAAAATATTTAGAAGGTATTGTAGCTCGTTTAGGTACAGCTAAATTAGTAGATAGTATTCGCGGTAAGTACGGTGGATATAGATTATCTAAGAAACCTAGTGAATATACAATTATTGAAATTTTGATGGCTACCGAAGAATCGATGGCGATTATATCTTCATTAGATGAAGGTGTATCTACAGATGATGTCATCAATGAACGTACTGTTGGTTTTTGGGCTGGGTTGCAGAACTATATTCATGATTATCTTGCAGGCGTTACATTGCAAGATGTGATTGATGGTACGTATGCAAAGCTAGATACAAAATATGACAATTGGGATGGTTCTATTTAAATAATTTAGTTAAATTTATTTCATATTATGCATAATATCCATATAAGGAGTGTTGATTATGTCTAAAATTGCAAAATCTTTCGTTGAATTAATTGGTAAAACACCATTGTTAGCAGCTACTCGTTTTGGTGAAAGTGTAGGTGCTGAGGCTAATATTCTTACTAAACTTGAATATTTTAATCCAGGCGGTTCTGTAAAAGATCGTATTGCAGCTGCAATCATTCAATCTGCTATAGCTTCTGGTGAATTGCAACCTGGTGGTACGATTGTAGAGGCTACATCTGGTAATACAGGTATTGGTTTATCTGCAGTAGGCGCTGCACTTGGTTACAAGGTTGTCATCGTAATGCCGGAAACAATGTCTATTGAACGTCGTAAATTGATGCTTGGCTATGGTGCTCAACTCGTATTAACTGATGGCGCTCTCGGCATGAAGGGTGCTATTGCGAAAGCAAAAGAAATCGTCACAGCTACAGCTGGTGCGGTAGAGGCTGGACAATTTGTAAATCAAGCAAATCCAGCTATTCACTATAAAACAACTGGCCCTGAAATCTGGGGTGATACTGATGGTGCAGTAGATATCTTTGTAGCCGGTATTGGTACTGGTGGTACATTAACTGGTACAGGTCGTTATTTAAAAGAACAAAATCCAGATGTAAAGGTTGTTGCGGTAGAACCAAAAGATTCTGCTGTATTATCCAATGGTAAACCAGGTCCTCATAAAATCCAAGGCTTAGGTGCAGGTTTTATTCCTGAAACATTGGATACTAATATTTATGATGAAGTCATTTCAGTTGCTAATGATGATGCATTTAAAACATCTCAAGAATTTGGTCATACACAAGGTATTCTTGTTGGTATTTCCTCTGGTGCTGCTTTATGGGCTGCTGCTGAATTGGCGAAACGTCCTGAAAATAAAGGTAAGAACATCGTTGTTATCCTTCCTGATACAGGGGAACGCTACTTGTCCACTGCTTTATTCCCAGAAGAATAATTAAATACACTAGTATAGAATATATGAGGCGTCCTATGAGGGCGCCTCTTGTATTATTCAAGAGGTAAAAAAGGAACTGCCGCAGCAGTTCCTTTTTGTGTTATGGTATGTATTCAATTATGATTATCTACCGTATTTAACGATAGTATCCATCCAGTTAAACAGATCTTCTAAATCATAGTCACCAGAATGGTCTACATTAAATGGTGTAGACATGTCTACTGTATAGCCTAAATTTTGAGCACGTGTGCCTACAATCAATGGAATTGCAATCGATGTATTACTATCGGCAGTACCGTAACGGATACGATAGAATTGTGCATTTGTCGCTGCTGGAGAACCAAGATAGTTCATGGGATTCATCATAGTAACGACCTTAGCATTTTCTACATATACATCTTGGTTTGATGTTGTATCATGTAATGCCGCAGTGATTGTAAAGTGGTTATTATCTGTCGTGCTTGTGCCAAACAGACTATTTTCACCAGAGTCGTTTGTACGAGAGTCGAATGCACCAGGTGCTTTGGAACGGCTTACAAATTGATTATATACATCCCAGTTGATATCTTTGATGGCACCTGTTTTATTATCCCGTACTAAATATGTATGTCTAGATAAATCAGTACCTTGCGCTTGTGCTTTATTAGCTGCATCGATGATGAAAGTTTTCACATAGGACTTAAATGTACCATTACCATTCTTATCTAGTTTTAAGATACGTCCCATAGAGTCATGTAATTGTAAATTGTTTACATAATCAGGGAAACGTTCCTTAAGTAAATTAGAGTAAGCAAGATCGTCAGCATTCAAGTTTACACGTTGCATTGTGCGTTTTGGTGGAACAGCGGTACCACCTACATTAGCTTGTGGCAATTCTCCTTGTCCCATAGATACTTTATTGAAGGATGTAATACCACTATAACTCCATTCGTACGCCATATCTGCGGCATCAAGATTTGTGATAGGAGCATATGCAGAAACTGCATACACATTGGTTGGTGCTGTAGCAGCACCTAATGCTTGTAAATATGGTTGGAAGTCAGAGCTATTACCAGTAGCACCTTGTAATAAGGATAGAGCACCACCAGCACTTGTACCATTTGTAATTATACGATTTGCATTACCTGGAATAGCCGCATTATTGGCGTGTAAGTATGCTGTTGCAGCTTGTAAGTCAACGATAACTGCCGGTGCTTTACCTATAAAGTTGCCATCAGAGGCTTTGTTTGTACGGCCTCGAGTCGCAGGAGAGGCTACTACATAACCTCGAGATAATGCGTAAAGAACACTATTAGGTTTACCATTTTCTACTTTTGGTGCCATAGCTTGACTTGGCATATAACCGCCCACTGCATTTGGCATGAAGATAGGTGCTGTTTGTGTATTGTAACCATTAACTGTACCGTTGTTGAAGTATTCTTCTGGTACATAAATATTCATGTATTGTTGATCGATGTCGATTGGATTAGCCACATAAGGGATATATTCAAAAGCACGATACTTAATTTCCTTGTTATCTATAGTAGAAGACCTGGATTCGTAATTTTTTACGTCGAAGTCAAGGCTAATCTTTGCAGATGTATCTGCTTGTAAAGGAGGCTCCATTGGTTGAGATAAAATATTTTTTTCATCCATTGCACTAGATCCTTTCGTGGATGCTTGATTACGAGCATCTACATAAGATTGTGGTAACTTAGGCTCCTGTGCTTGCTTAGCTTCATCCTCGGCCTTTGCTTTTGCTTCAGCAGCTTCTTTTGCCTGAGCAGCAGCTTCTGCCTCAGCTTTGGCTTTAGCCTCCGCTTCAGCTTGTGCCTGAGCAGCGGCTTCTGCCTCGGCCTTAGCTTTAGCCTCCGCTTCTGCTTGTGCCTTAGCAGCGGCTTCTGCCTCGGCCTTAGCTTTAGCCTCCGCTTCAGCTTGTGCCTTAGCAGCGGCTTCTGCCTCGGCCTTAGCTTTAGCCTCCGCTTCTGCTTTGGCTTTAGCAGCAGCTTCTGATCTAGCTTTCGCAGCAGCTTGTTCAGCTGCGATGCGCTCTTGCTCTGCACGAATAGCGGCCTGACGTTCTTGTTCAGCCTTAATAGCCGCTTGGCGTTGAGCCTCAGCTTGTTCAGCCGCGATACGCTCTTGCTCCACACGAATAGCGGCCTGACGTTCTTGTTCTGCTTTAATAGCCGCTTGGCGTTGAGCCTCAGCTTGTTCAGCCGCGATGCGTTCTTGCTCTGCTGCTTGACGTTGAGCTTTAGCAATACGAGCTTGTTCAGCTTGGATTGCCTTTTGTCGTTGTTGTTCTGCTAGAATAGCCGCTTGGCGTTGCGCCTCTGCTTGTTTTTCCGCAACAATGCGATGATCAACTTGATCTACAACTGCTTCACTTTCTTTTTGTGCTGCTTCTTCCGCTGCAAGTTGTGCTAGTCTTTCCCGTTCAGCACGTTGAATATCGCGAATTGTTAAGTTTCGCTTTGCTACTACTGATTTAGTAGTTGTTGTATTAGCAACTACTAATGGCGTAGTAGACTGTTCTTGTACAACTACCGGTGTGCGTTGTACCTGTGTAGTTTGTATTTGTTGTTTACCATCTACTTGTTTTTCTACAACAACTGGTTCAGTTTTACGCTGTACATTGATTAGGCTGTGCATTGCCAAAGTTGGCTCCATCACAGTTTTTGTTTCTTTGTTAACCACGTATTGCGGTTGTGATACAGCCATATGTTGTGCAGATAAAGCTTTTGCTGTATCTGGTACTGGAATTGGACGCACACGAGGGATTAGTGGCGTAACCTTTGGTACAGATGGTGTAGTTTGTAGGGCTGATTGAGTAGCCAGTGGTTTTGCGACTGGTACCGCTACACTTGTAGAGGCTTGTGTCGTTGATTCAGTGGTAGTACTCGAACCTACTAAATCATTCATGTTGAGGATAGGGGCTGCATAGGCAACACCACCCAAAGCTGCTGCTGCTAAAAAGGCGGCAGTAACTTTACATTTCCTAGATGATTTCATGAATTAATTCTCCGAACTAGATTTCAAAAAATAGTTTATAATTTTAAAATTTATTTATCTTTATATAGTCTAACATAAATCGAAGTAATTGTATACTTATTGAGTTCTAGCAAATATGGGGATGAAAATAATTCCTAGATACTTACAAAAATATAAAACAATTTAAAGTAAAACTATATGATTAATAATTATAGTGAGATATATGAAAAAGTCCCTATGTACTTTTATGACATAGGGACTTAGAAGTTTTACTATAAGTTTCTTATTATATTTATGGCTTTCACTATATAAATAAGAATTTATATAGTATTATATTATTTATTTAATCTTGGTTTTACAATAGCCAAGATTATGCAAGCTACAACGGAACCGATTGCAATGGATGCAAGGTAAAGAAGTGGGTTGCCGATTGTTGGTACTACGAAGATGCCACCGTGAGGTGCACGTAATGTACATTCAAAGAACATGGATAATGCACCAGCTGTACCAGCACCGATGATGCAAGAAGGCAATACGCGGATAGGATCAGCTGCGGCAAATGGGATAGCACCTTCTGTGATGAAGGAAAGCCCCATGATGTAATTTGTAATACCAGATTTACGTTCTGCTTCTGTGAAGCGGCTAGGGAAGAATGTTGTACAAAGGGCAATCGCCAATGGAGGAACCATACCACCAGCCATAACAGCGGCCATAATACCATATTCACCAGTTGCTAGAGCGCCTGTACCGATAACATAGGCTGCTTTGTTGACAGGGCCACCCATATCAACAGACATCATAGCACCGAAGACAAGACCTAATAATATGCGGCTAGTAGTACCCATTGTTTGCAAGGAATTCATAAGCCATTCGTTTAAGGCAGATACTGGTGGATTGATGATAAATGTAATCGCGATACCAATAAACAATACGCCCAGTACAGGGTAGAAGAGTACTGGTTTAGTACCTTCTAATGCTTGAGGTAATCCGGATACGAGTTTCTTAACTAACAGTACTAAGTAACCTGCTGCAAAGCCTGCAATCAAGGCACCGAGGAAACCAGAACCGCCTTGGCTTGCTAATAAGCCACCAACGAAACCAGCTACAAGACCTGGACGGTCTGCAATACTCATAGCAATGTAACCTGCTAGAACAGGTAACATAAAGCCAAAGGATGCACCGCCGATTTTCATTAGGAATGCAGATAATGGTGTGCCAGAGCCGAAGCCAGAAGGGTTCGTTGGATTAAATGTATCGAATAAGAAGGCTAAAGCGATTAAGATACCGCCACCAATAACGAATGGAAGCATGTGGGATACACCATTCATCAAATGTTTGTAGATTTGGCGACCAAAGCTGTCTGACGCATCCACAGTAGATGCTGCATTATCTTTGTCAGCTTGAGATGCATGATATATTGGTGCTGTGTTGGACATAGCTTCACGCAATAATTCTTCTGCTTTATTAATGCCGTTTGCCACCTTAGTTTGAATTATTGGCTTGCCATCAAAACGAGTCATTTCTACTTGACGGTCAGAAGCGACGATGATGCATTTAGCATGCTCGATTTCTTCTGCTGTAAGTGCGTCTTTAATGCCAGAAGCACCATTTTTTTCAACCTTTAGAGAAATCCCCATTTCTTTAGCTTTACGTTCTAAGGATTCTGCAGCCATGTATGTATGAGCAATGCCAGTAGGACAGCCTGTAACAGCTAATACTTCGTAATATGGATTATCTACAGATACCTTAGGAACTACCTTTTCGATAGCCTCTGTAGCTTTTGCTTCGATAGCATCGGTAATGCTTGGTGCTTTTTCATCTTCCGTCTTGATATAGCCTTCTACAGATGGATCAAAGTTGCCTTCTTCTTTGGCAGTGATAAGTTCTAAGAATCTGTCAACCGTAGCTGATTGAATGAGGGCGTTTTTAAAGTCTGGATCAATCACCATAGTTGCTAATTTGCTTAATACTTCTACATGGGTATCAGCTGCACCTTCTGGAGCTGCAATCATAAAGAACAAGCGCGATGGTTGTCCATCAAGGGCATCGAAATCAACACCGTTTGGTACTACCATAGCGGCTAAACCTGCCTCTTTTACGCCATTGGATTTAGCATGAGGTGTGGCAATACCGTCGCCAAGGCCAGTAGAACCGGATTCTTCGCGGGCAAAGACAGCTTCTAAGTATTCTGCCTTGTCAGATAGGTTGCCGCCTTTATCCATTAAATCACCTAGAGTGTAAATGGCATCCGCTTTGTTAGTTGGTGATGCATTCAGCAGGATTGATTGGGGCTTTAATAAATCAGTAATCTTCATGTGTGTACTCCTTACTGTACATATATAATGAATAATAAAATTAACGAATGGTGTTAAGCAAGGTGAGGACCTCGTCCTTGGTGGCTAGATTCTCCGAAAAGGCTGAAGCAGAGCCTGTTGCAATACCCCAATAGAGGGCTTGTTGTAAATCTTGGGTGTTGAGGTATCCAGTCATGAAACCAGCTACCATAGAATCGCCGGCACCAACGGAGTTAATAAGTGTTCCTTTTGGCGCAGGACTGGTACATACTGTACCATCTGCTGCTACGAGAATAGCCCCATCACCAGCCATGGAGATGAGAACGTGTTGTGCCCCTTGGGTTTGTAATTCTTTTGCAGCAGCAATCAAGTCTTCTTTAGTGGATAAGGTACGTCCAAAGATTTCGCTTAATTCATGATTATTTGGTTTGATTAAAAATGGTTTATATGGCAAAACACGCGTTAATAAATCCTTAGTTGCATCTACAACGATACGAATGTGTTTATGGGCTAAGCGCTCCATAATGATTTCGTACATATCGCTTGGAAGGCTAGATGGGATGCTACCAGCTAAGATTAATGTATCTTGATCTGTTAATGTGTCCAGTTGTGTATATAATGCTTGTAGTTCATCGTCTGAGATAGTAGGCCCACGACCATTAATTTCAGTTTCTTCGTCACATGCTTTTACTTTAACATTGATACGTGTTAGACCTTCTTTGAGGCGAATAAAGCTTTCACGTACACCAAAATTGTTGAGTTGACGTACGATTTCATCCCCCGTAAAGCCTGCGATAAAGCCGAGGGCTGTTGTATTCATACCTAAATTGTTAAGTACGATTGATACATTAATACCCTTGCCACCGCCCAGCACATATTCTTGTTCAGTGCGATTGATTGTACCCGTGGTTAAGTGGTCTAAGCGAACGATATAATCCAATGCAGGATTGAAAGTAATCGTATAAATCATAAGTTTTCCTCTATATTTCGTATAAATAGAATGTATTAATGGATTTGTTGTTCCTTGCGTCGCAAGCGATACCAATAGATAAGTGGTACTAAGTATAAGAAGAACGCAAATGGTACGTAACCTGCGGGCGAGACATCCATCATAATGACAGGTACGAGCGCCGCAATATTCCATGGTTGTAAGGCTGCAATAAGAATGCCGCTGTTTTCAAAGTCTAGCATAACGTCTTCGTCATGAATGCGTTCTTTTGCATAGGTAGTACGCATAATCGAATGCGTCATGATTACCGCAATTGCTTGACTACAACCTAGAGCACCTGTAATAAATGCAATTAGTACATTCGACACAAAGAGTTTGGCGCGACCTGATACGTGTTGTAAAAGGCTGCGAATATCATTCCAAAAACCAACGCCTTCAAGCATGCCGGAAATGGAACAAGCCATGAATATAGATAGGGTTGGTATCCACATCGTTTGTAGGCCTCCGCCGTGGATAATATCCGATAGCGGATTATAATCTGGCAGATGGAACCCCAATACGGTAAATTGTAACATATCCATTACTGTATAATTTTGATGGATAACTGCGAGGATGGTTGCCGCCAGTGCACTAATACCAATAGGCCAACGTATAGATAGCTTTGTTGGTAACAAACCAATAATGATAAGAACTGGTATCCATAATGTCCAATGGATATTGAACACGAAATGAATCGTATCCGGTAGATAACTGTTAGTGTAGTCTAGTGGAAACCATAGGGATAAGAGTAGATACAATATACAGCTGATGATGAGAGCAGGTAAGCTATCTTTCAACATGATTGGTATATTGCTATTTACTTTGGTGTGTGTTAGAGCAGCTACGAGAGAGGCGCTAGAGGATAGAGGTGAGTTTCTGTCTCCTAAATAGGCGCCTGCCATAATGGCACCTGCTACAATATCAATAGGCAGATTACCAGCTTTGGCAATCGTAATTAGTACAATACCGATGGTGCCCACTGTTCCGAACGATGTACCAAGTAACATACTCACGCAGGATGTAATTAAAAATGCGCAGATTATGAAAAGATTTGGATTAATCAATTCAATACCAGACGCAATAATCATGGGAATAATCCCCGATGCTTGCCACATGGCTATGAGCCAGCCGATGAGCAAAAAGATTTGCATAACCACGATTGAGGTTTTGGCACTCGTCCAGGACATGCGGAGTAAGTCTTTTGGATTATATCCTTGTCGATATAGAGCGTAAGCGAGGCACAACCATACGAGGACTAATGCATAGCCGATGGGGACACTAAACATGACAGATGCTAGAATAATGATGATAGAAACGAATAATGCTATGACTAATCCTATGTTGGTAGGTATCAGGGCACGTCCCTGTTTATACTTTATGTACCCTTGTAATAGTAATTGTAACCATTTCATATTATTCGATAGGAAGTTCTGTTTCGAATACTTCCTCAGCCGGACCTGTCATAAGAACCGTGCCATCCTCCAAATAACTGATATGCAATGTACCAAGATATAATTCTACATCTACCTCACGACCTGTAAGACCTTTTTCGTGAGCCATGACCGCAGATGCACAAGAACCAGTACCGCATGCCAGTGTAGCACCAGCACCGCGCTCCCAAGTGCGAACCTTGATGTGATGGTCGTTGACCACCTCGATGTAGTTTACATTCGTATTGGCCGGAAATGCATCGTGTTTTTCAAGGATAGGACCCTGTGTTGTTACTGGTGCTTTAGTAATATCGTCAATGAAAACCTCAGTATGAGGTACACCGAGAAGAACGGAACTAACAGTAACTGTTTCACCATTTACATCGAGGTCCACATCAATAACTTTGTCCATTTCTACATTAATCGGAATATCGTGGCTATTAAAGAATGGGTTCCCCATGTCTACAGTTACTTGGGTAACCACACCATTATCAATGGTCAGTGTAGGTTTCATGACCCCTGCTAAGGTTTCGATGGTGAAAGTTTCTTTTGTAGTTTCACCGTGCTCATAGGCATATTTGGCAAAGCAACGAATGGCATTACCGCACATTTCGGCTTCGCTACCATCAGAGTTAATGATACGCATACGCACATCACATGTGTCGGATGGAACTAGGATAGCAAGACCATCAGCACCGATACCGGTGCGGCGGTCGCATAGGCGAATAGCGAGGTCTGTGTAATCCTTAGTTTTTCCCTGTGGATCAGAAAAGAGGATAAAATCATTTCCGAGACCATGCATCTTTGTTAATTTCATAAATTCTCCTATTCACAGTCGCATTTCAATTAGCGACATTTTCCTTAGAATAGAGTAGACTTTCACTATGATGCTCGTGAAAGTCTACGGTTAAATATATAATATAACATTATATCACAGAATATATTATATAATAGTAGTTCTCTTTATTGTTCCATGTAAAAATGTTAAAATATAATGTAATGTAGTTTATCAGTATAGAAAGAGGATCACACATGCGAATTCAAGGGATTTTTGGATCTCGAGGTGTTGCCGTTGGCAATGTGTACAAATATATACAAGAAGAAATAGTTATACCTGATTATGAGGTAGCAGAAGACCAAGTAGAGGCCGAGATTGCTAAGTTTGCCACTGCTATGGCGGCTACACTCAAGCAATTGGATACCATTCGACAAAAAGCATTAGTTGATATGGGGGCTGATGAGGCCGCTATTTTTGAAGCACATATGCAAATCGCTCAAGACCCGTCTTTATCAGATGGTATTAAAGCCCTAGTAGAATCATCAAAGATGAATGTTGTAGCTGCTACAGCACAAACCATTGAAACGTTTGCGGCTATTTTTATAGGTATGGATGATCCATATATGCGTGAACGCGGTGCAGATATCAAAGATATTGGTGACCGCTTGATGCGAAATATGCTCGGTATGAACCCTCGTGGTTTATCTCATATCTCTGGCGAGGTTATCATTGTCGCTCAAGACTTAGCTCCGTCTGATACAGCATCACTCGATAAATCCGTGGTAAAAGGGATTGTCACAGCGGCTGGTGGCCCTACATCTCATGCGGCTATCATGGCTCGCACCTTGGAGATTCCTGCTGTTATGGGCGTTGGTGATATTGAAGGATTTGCTGACGATGTGCGTGCTGTTGTACTTGGCACTGATGGTGAAGTGATTACGGAACCATCTGATGAGGAATGGGACCGCTATACAAAAGAAGCAGCGTTATTCCAAGAGGAATTGAAACGTCTAAAAGACTCTGCAAATTTAGAAGCTGTTACAAAAGACGGCCATCATGTTGATTTATTTGGCAATATCGGCAAATCTAAGGATGCAGACCATGCATTGACGATGGGGGCTCAAGGTATTGGCTTATATCGTACCGAATTCCTCTATATGGAAAACGATGAATTGCCTACAGAAGATGTGCAATTCGAGGAATATAAAAAAGTAGCTGAGGTGATGCATAGCAATCCTGTTATCATCCGCACCATGGATATTGGTGGCGATAAGGAATTGAAATGTCTTGATTTACCAGAGGAAATGAATCCATTCCTCGGCTATCGTGCGATTCGTATTTCCCTAAATCGCCCCGACATATTCAAGGCTCAATTACGTGCACTTCTTCGCGCTAGTGCTTTTGGGGATATTCACATCATGTATCCTATGATTGCCTCTGTAGAAGAGGTGAAAGCAGCCAACGAGATGCTTGACGAATGTAAAGAAGAATTGATTGCTGAAGGTGTAGCTTTCAATACGGATATTAAAGTAGGTATCATGATTGAGGTTCCTGCAGCGGCGGTGATTTCCCCAATCTTGGCTAAATACGTTGACTTCTTTAGCATAGGTACCAATGACCTTTGTCAATATACATTGGCCGTAGACCGTATGAATGAAGCAATTGGTAATTTATACCAACCATTGCATCCTGCTGTATTGCGTCTCATCAAACATGTTATCGATGCGAGCCATGATCAAGGTAAATTTACCGGTATGTGTGGTGAGTTAGCTGGTGATCCAGTTGCAACTATGATTTTATTGGGCTTAGGACTTGATGAATTCTCTATGACTGCATCATCCATTCCATTGATTAAAAATATTTTGCGCTCTGTTACAATGTCAGAATGTGAAGAACTCGCTCAAAAAGCATTGTCCATGGATACAGCGGAAGAAATAACAGCTTATGCAAAATCGGTACTTGCTGAAAAAGGATTAGCATAATCGGTAGCTTTCATAAAAACAAACTTGAATTTAATATGTATAAATTGATACAATACCTATATTAATAAGCAAAGGTATAAGGCGTGCTAGCACGCTGAGTAGAAAGAGGTAACTCATGAAAGAAGTAACAGTAGAAATTACAAACGAATCTGGTTTACATGCTCGTCCTGCGACGGCATTCACACAATTGGCTGCTAAATTCGCATCCAAATTGACAATCGCAGCTAATGGCAAAACTGCAGATGCTAAATCCATTTTGACTGTATTGACATTGGGCGCTACAAAAGGTACATCCGTAGTATTAACTGCTGATGGCGCAGATGAAGATGAAGCGTTGGCAGCACTTAGTGAGTTCTTAACAACAAACCACGACTAATACAAACGAAAGAGGCAATATCCAGAATTTAGGATATTGCCTCTTTTTATTTTCCCATGTTAGCGAAACGCTCCACGGCGAGTGTAAAATCATTTATTGTTTTATCTACATCACCATGTTGAATGCCATCACGTACACAGTGATTGATATGTCCTTCAAGAACCACTTGGCCAACCTTATGCAATGCAGACTTTGCAGCATTGATTTGGGATAGCACGTCTTCACAAGGAATGTCTTCTTCAATCATTCGATCAATAGCTTGCACTTGACCTAAAATTTTTCGCAATCGACGATGTAGATTGTCTGAATCCATACACTGTTTCATAATACTCCTCCAATTGGGCATGTTTTATCATCCTATTCATTATACGCTATTATATACATTAATTACAATATATAACCATGCATAAAATAGATGACTTGTGATACAATACAATCAATATATAATGAGTTGTATTATAGACATTTTATTTGTGAAAGTATATATAATCAGAAATCTGTTATGACACAGATATGGGTGAATGTATGTTTATATTTCGACTATTACGCCGTTTGGTTCTTATAATCTGTATAATCTTGGGTGCTATATACGCATATGATGCGTATCAAAGCTATCAAGGTACAAATCGTGTCAGTAAGGCGCACACAACTGTAGAACAGACGATTGAAAAAAATGAAGATACCTTAAGCCGTTGGGAACGTATATATCGCATGCTTACCTTTAAAGAAAAGGTTGAAATTGCACTGTATCAACGAGTTTCAAAGGATACATGGGTAAAATCGGATGTTATTCCAGATAATGCAAAACGGGCACTCATCGCTATAGAGGACAAGCGCTATTACAAACATGGTGCTATCGATGTACTCGGTGTATCCCGTGCTCTCTATGTAAACACAGTGGCTGGAGAAACTGTTGAGGGGGGCAGCACGATAACACAACAATTGGTAAAAAATTTATTCTTATCCTCAAAACGAACGATGACTCGTAAAGCAGAGGAAGCTATTCTTGCTATTGAGATGGAACATTATTATAGTAAGGATGAAATTTTGACGATGTATTTGAATACTGTCTATTATGGTCATAATTTCTATGGTATTAAAGAAGCAGCGGAAGGATATTTTGGAACAAGCCCTAGCCGTTTGACATTAGGTCAGTGTGCTATGCTGGCAGCCTTACCTAATGCACCATCCTATTTAGACCCTTATACAAACTATAAAGGGGCGAAGGCTCGCCAAAAGCTGGTGCTCGAACAAATGGTAGACCAAGGCATGATTACACAAGCTGAGGCTGATTATGCGTATACACAAGATTTAGGTTTAGACAATTAAATATAAAACGGTGGACTTTCAAAGAATCTATAAAGTGAAATGGCTGTGTGCTTATTAGATTTCAATTAGATATGGATTCTAGGAAAGTCTTTTCGATTCCGAAATATATAATGAAGATGAATAAAATTTCTGCTTGCATTTATAAATATACAGTGATATACTAACACCTGTAGTCGATAAGACATGAGGAATTCATAATGAATTCGTAGTATAATAATAGTAATTGGTATAATTCATACCTAGTATAATTTAGTTTATGAGGTGTTATCATGGGCAAAGCAAATAAAGTTGTACTCGCATATTCTGGTGGTTTAGATACATCTGTTATCATTCCTTGGTTAAAAGAAAACTATGGCGCTGAAGTTATCGCTGTTTGCGTAGATTTAGGTCAACCAGAAGATTATGATGCAGTTGAGAAAAAAGCAATTAAATCTGGTGCATCTAAAGCGTACATCGTTGATGCTAAAGAGGAATTCGTTAAAGATTATGTATGGCCTACAGTAAAAGCAGGTGCAATTTATGAAGGTAAATATTTATTAGGTACTTCCTTCGCTAGACCTTTGATTGGTAAAATCCTTGTAGATATTGCTGAGAAAGAAGGCGCTGATGCCATCGCTCATGGTGCGACTGGTAAAGGTAATGACCAAGTTCGTTTTGAGTTAGCTATCAAAGCATTGGCTCCGAATATGAAAATCATCGCTCCTTGGAGAGAGTGGGATTTGAAATCTAGAACAGACTGCATGGAATACGCTGCTAAACATGATATTCCAGTTGTAGCTACGAAATCCCATCCATATTCCATGGATCAAAACGTATGGCATTTGTCCCATGAAGGCGGCGATCTTGAAAATCCAGCAAATGCTCCTAAAGATGATGTGTACTTGGTAACACATACACCAGAGCAAGCTCCTGATGAAGCTGGTTATGTAACTGTAACTTTCAAAGACGGCGTACCTGTAGCTGTTGATGGCCAAGAAGGTACTCCTCTACAATTGTTAGAAAAGCTCAACGAAATCGGTGCACATCATGGTGTAGGCGTTGTAGATATCGTTGAAAATAGATTGGTTGGTATGAAATCTCGTGGCGTTTATGAAAACCCAGGTGGCTCCATTATCATGTATGCTCACAGAGAACTTGAATACCTCTGCCTCGATAGAGCTACATTCCACTATAAAGAGCTCATTGCTAACAAATATGCTGAACTTGTATACGATGGCATGTGGTTCGCACCATTGATGAACGCTTTGCAAGCATTCGTCGATGAAACTCAAAAAACTGTAACTGGTGATGTAAAACTTAAATTGTACAAAGGTAACATTATCTCTGCTGGTGCTACATCTCCATACTCCTTGTACAGCGAAGATTTTGTAACATTCGAAGAAGATGATGTATACAACCAAGCTGATGCGGCTGGTTTTATCAACTTGTTCGGTTTACCTCTTAAAATTAATGCATTAATGAAAGAAAAGGCAGGTAAATAATGGCTAAATTGTGGGGCGGGCGTTTCACAAAAGGCACAGATAAAGCGGTAGAGGATTTTACATCCTCTATCGCTTTTGACGCTAGAATGTACGCCGAAGATATTGCGGGCAGTAAAGCGCATGCTAAGATGTTAGCAAAACAAAATATTATCTCTCAAGAGGATTGCGATGCTATTGTGGCTGGCTTAACAAAGATTAAGGGGCAAATCGACAAAGGTGAATTCCCATTCTCTGTAGCTCTTGAAGATATTCATATGAATATTGAAAAACATTTAACCGATGATATCGGTGAGGCTGGTGGCCGTCTACATACAGGTCGTAGCCGTAATGACCAATGTGCGGTAGATTTACATATGTATGTACGTAAGGCCGTTATCGAAATGGGTGAGCTTATTGTAGATATGCAAAAGGCGCTCATCGAAACAGCTGAAAAATACAGTGATGTTATTATGCCTGGCTATACCCATTTGCAACGGGCACAACCAGTATTATTTGGTCACCATATGATGGCCTATTTCTCTATGCTAGAACGTGACTTTGATCGTTTGTTGATGGTATTTAAGCATGCAGACATTATGCCTCTTGGGGCAGGTGCATTAGCTGGTTCTACGTACGGTATTGATCAAACCTATACACAAAAGCTATTAGGTTTCTCCCGTATTTACGAAAATAGTATGGATGCCGTATCCGACCGTGACTACGTGGTTGAATTCCTGTCCTTTGCGTCTCTTGTGATGATGCACTTGAGCCGTCTCAGTGAAGAGTTAATTTTGTGGTCTACAAACGAGTTTAATTTTATTGAGCTTGATGATGCTCATTGTACAGGCTCTAGCATTATGCCACAAAAGAAAAATCCTGACGTATGTGAACTCGTTCGTGGTAAAACTGGTCGTACCTATGGTCACTTGCTTGGCCTTTTAACTACCTTGAAAGGTTTGCCGCTTACATACAACAAAGATATGCAAGAGGATAAAGAGGGTATCTTTGATGCTATTGATACGGTACACTTTGCATTGTCCATCAATGCGGCAATGATTCGTGGCATGAAGGTGAATGGGGCGCATATGAAAGCTGTCCTCGATGATGACTTCTCTAATGCTACAGACATGGCAGATTACCTTGCAAAAAAAGGTGTTCCATTCCGTGAAGCTCACGAAATCGTAGGTAATGCTGTACATCATTGCATTGAAAAAGGTTGCGTATTGCTAGATTTATCCGTTGAGGACTTCAAAGCTATTTCACATCATTTTGATGCAGATATCCTTGATGCTATTTCTATTGAAGCTTGTGTAGCAGGTCGTAACAATTACTCCGGCACAGCTCCAGAATGTGTGGAACGTCAACGCAATAATGGTAAAAAAGTTATTACAAACGAAGAATCACAAATTAATGATTGGAAATCTATTGTAAATTCTGTACAAGAGTAATTATTTAGACACAAAATTTCTTATAAAAGTGCTTAAAATATAGAATTTGGCTTCACCGTTTGGTGGAGCCAATTTTTTGATTTTCTCATTTATAAAGTGTCCGTATTGGATGGACTGTAAAAGAGTAATGGTCTTGTAGTACGAAACTATAGTTAGAATAGATAGTGGTTTTCCATATAATTAATAGGTTAAACTAGGATAAAATGACACTCTTAATGTTATCATACCGTTTCTAATATAAAATAATATATAATTACTATAATTTTATTCAATTCGTGTAATATGCTTTGTCCACCAATAAAGTACTTTTCATTTAACTCTTATGATGTTATTATTAATTCGAAATAAAAATAAAAACTTAAATAAAACGGTGCTTTCACATTCCCGCCCATTACAGCAGGAACTGAAAGTGCTTAGCGGTTTTGATATATATTTGTGAATTATGGACGAGAAAAAATTCACCTTACGAAAGGGGATTGATACATGAAAACCACCGCTAAAAAAATGTCTGTATTCCAGCTAACCACAATGGTAGCAGCCAATATGCTAGGAGCTGGAATCATTATGTTACCAACTAATTTGGCTCAAGTTGGTACTATTTCAGTTTTATCTTGGCTCGTAACAGCTGTGGGTGCGCTCTTGTTAGCGTATATTTTTGCTCAAGCGGGTATGTTCTCCCAAATTAAGGGAGGCATGGGCGGTTATGCAGAACATCGCTTCGGTAAAACTGGACATTTTATGGCGAGCTATGCTTATAGCATATCTCTCATCATTGCTAACATAGCTATTGCAGTATCTGCAGTAGGCTATGGATCAGAATTCTTTGGTGTTGATCTAAATGCAACGCAAACTAGTCAAGTAACAATTGTTTTGTTATGGTTTGCAGCGATTTTGAATTTTAGAGGAAATCGCTTTACAGGTCAGCTCAGCAACATTACTATTTGGGGTTGTGTTGTTCCGGTACTTCTTATCGGTACAATTGGTTGGTTCTGGTTTAATCCAGATACTTATATGGCAGCATGGAATCCAAACGACTTGCCGTTCTTTGAAGCAATTAAACAATCTATTGCTTTAACATTGTGGGGCTTCCTAGGATTTGAATCAGCAGCAGCAAATGCAGATGCTGTAGAAAATCCAAAGAAAAACGTGCCAATTGCAACTTTTGCAGGCACATTAGCAGTGGCGGTGATTTATATCTTGTCCACAAACGTTATGGCCGGTATTGTGCCTAACGCAGATTTACTTAATTCTAATGCACCATTTGGGCTTACATTTGCATATATGTTTAATGATACAATTGCAAATGTTGTGATGGCTCTTATGATTGTTTCTTGCTGCGGAGCTTTGCTTTGCTGGCAATTTACATTGTCTCGCGTATTTAAAAATGCTGCAGAAGCAGGCTATTTCCCTAAAGTATTTGCTCGTGTAAATAGCAAAGATGCTCCTGTTCGTGGCGTATTCATCTTACTTGCTATCGAAACAATTCTTACATTGTTCACAGCAAATGATTCCTTACGCGGTCAATTTGAAACATTGGTAAACCTTGCGGTTGTAACTAATGTTGTACCTTATATCCTCTGCATTCTTGCAGTACCAACTATGATGCAAATGTCTGGCGTTGCAGAACGTAAAATTGAACGTTTCTACATGGTTGCTGGCATCGGTGTAGTATACTGTGCATACGCAGTATATGCATGTGGTGTTGAAGCAATGGCTGGCAGCACTGTTGCAGTAGTTATTGGTATGGGAATCTATGTTGTACGTAAAGGTTGGCTAGCATACCGTGCTCAACGACTACAACAAAGTATCGATTAATTGAATATTTTTCTCGTCTTATTAGAGGCTGTTACTAGGTAACAGCCTCTTTTTTGTTATTGTCTTTAGACTGGTTCGCGACGTAGTCGCGAATCATAAAACCACCCGCTATGCGGGTGCGGCAACGAAAGTTATACAAAAAAATCACCTTGCTTAAGTATAATGTAAGTGTTCAAGCCGCATTATATGCAAAAGAAAGGTGATTTTATATGGCAACAAAGACACAGAGTCTTGCGCACACAAAATGGTTATGCAAATACCACATAGTATTTACACCTAAGTATAGACGTAAAGTTATATATAATCAATATAGAAATAGTTTACGTGAAATATTGAAGCGTTTATGTGAATATAAGGGCGTCAAGATTATAGAGGGGGAGCTCATGGCAGATCATGTGCATATGTTAGTATTAATCCCACCTAAAATAGCAGTATCATCTTTTATGGGATATTTAAAAGGTAAAAGTGCACTTATGATGTTCGATAAACACGCAAACTTAAAGTATAAATTTGGAAATAGACACTTTTAGTCCGAGGGATATTATGTTAGTACAGTAGGTCTAAATGAGGCAACAGTAAGAAAATATATACGTGAGCAAGAGTTACATGACCAAATGAAGGATAAGTTAAGTGTAAAAGAATATGAGGACCCTTTTAAGGGTAGCAAGTAATACATATCCCCTTTGAGGGGAAGGTTACGAGTCAATGGCTATGCGGCTTGAACGTAGTGAAAGCCAGTGCCTTTAGACGCTGGCCTAGTACTACGGGCTTATAGCCCGTGAGCAGGGGCTGTAACAAAACAGCCCCTTAAACTAAAAAAGATATGAGTTGATTTTATTGATATGTACTCATTTTCCTGGACACATATTATTTACTAGCCTAAACACATGGATGCTTCCCTGTATTTTACAGGGGGCATCCATTTTGTTTTTTTCTGGATTCTTCTGTTGTTGTAATAGTTAATATATTCTTCTATCGCTACTGCAAAAGCATTAAATGATGAATATTCTTTTTCAAAACCATAATATATTTCTGTTTTCAATCTACCAAAAAAGGTTTCCATCACAGATTTATCATAACAATTTCCTTTTCTAGACATAGATTGAATAATGCCCTGTTCTTTAAGTGCTTGCCTAAAATAGTTAGGTTGGTATTGCCATCCTTGATCAGAGTGGAAGATTAATCCTGAAAGATTAGTAAACTTCTTAAAGGCTTTCTCTAACATACGAGAAATCTGTTCTAAGTTAGGCCTTAATGCTAAGTTATACGCAACAATTTCATTCGTATTCATATCTAAAATAGGCGACAAATAGCATTTTCCCCACGAGAAATTAAATTGAGATTGACTACAAAACCTCGATTAAGAAGTTCTTGGTATACACGACGTACACCATACCGACCTTTATGTTCTGTAAAAATCTTATGGATTTCATCTTTTAGCTCTGTATTTATTTTATCTACAAGATCTACTTTAGTAAGTTCAAAATAATAGGTAGATTTGGACATTGGCATAGCTTTTAGAAGATATTTTAGTTGATATCCTTGCTTTCGGAGCGTTTTAATAATCGCTGCTTTTTCGCCTTGAGACGCGCAGCTTCCTTTTCTTCTCTCAAGGCAATCTCTTTTTTTATGACTTCATTTTCAGCCTTAATATAAGCATTCTCAGCTCGTAAGCGAATGAGCTCCTCGTATTCACTCTCTTTGAGTTTTCGAGGTGAGATAGTCTTAGTTACTTTCATTTTGCAATCCTTTGGTGGTCGTCCTTTAGGTTTATTAATAAGACCATTGTATCCCAAAGTTTTGTATTTATGAACCCATTGATACAGTTGTCCAGTATTAATTCCAGCCATAACAGATACAGAACGTATGGATTTTCCAAATAATACTTGGCATACTAACCCATATTTCTTCTCTGGAGACCAACATTGATTATCTGTACGATGCTTATTGATTTCTGGACCATTAAACATTTCTTGTCTAGCCCATTTTCTTATTTGATCATGAAAAGTATGAGGCAATACTCCGATTGGTGTCTCTGGCCATTCACCTTGATGAAATAATTCAATTGCTTTTTTTTTAAATTCATAACTATATCTCATGAAAATCCCCCCTTTACTGGTTGTCCAGTAAAGGGGGTACATATCATATATATTCAACTCATAGCTTTTTTCTATATTTCTAAGAAAAAGGACCTCGAAGGGCCCTCTTCATTGGTATAATTAAATTATGAAGCAAAACCATACCAATAAACTTCATTATACCAAACTAGTCATGCCTCGCCAACTAGTTTTACCATTGGATTATGGCATGTTGATAAAAGAAACAGCGCCTGTGCGGTTACTCGATGCTGTATTGGAGGAATTAGACTATAAAGAGTTACAGCATTTGTATTCTCTTAAAGGGAGAAAATCTAAAGTTCCACCGCATATTCTATTCAAAATTTTTGTTTATGCTATGTCCAACGGCGTGTATTCTACACGTATGATACAACAACAATGTGAAGAAAATATTAATTATATGTGGCTTCTTCAAGGCTGTTCAGCCCCAAGTCATATGACTTTTCAACGATTTTTCGCCCGTTGTACACTAGATATATTAATGAATCTGTTTTCACAGTTAATGGAAGCTATTAACAGACATGATACCTTAACATTCAATGAAGTCTTTGTTGATGGAACTAAACTAGAGGCTAATGCCAACAAGTATACCTTTGTCTGGCGAAAAGCAGTACAAAAAAGACTAGATACATTACCATCTAAATTAGCTATATTAAAGCAAGATATCTGGAATGAATTAGGCCTAGATACCCATTGTATGAATGATGAATGTATCTATACCTTCCTCTCTAAAGAGATTGAAGTACACCATATGGAATTAGTACAAGGAAAAGGTAAGCATAAAACACCATTACAACGATTGTATGAGCGAGCAGAAGATTTATATGAGAAGCGCAAAAAATACGAACAGCAATTGTATATTATGGGTGAACGCAACAGTTATTCTAAAACAGATCATGATGCAACGTTTATGCGTATGAAGGAAGACCATATGCGTAATGGACAGCTTAAGCCTGCCTACAATGTACAATTAGCAGTTCATTCTGAATATATTATGGGAGTTGGTATATTTCCCAAGCCAAATGATACTAATACCTTAATTCCATTTGTACAGCAATTAGAACAGATTCATAGCCGCCGATTCACATATGTGGTAGCTGATGCCGGTTATGATAGCCATGAGAACTTAACTTGGTTAAAAAACAACCATTACCTATCTTGTATAAAGCCTCAATATTATGAAAAAGCAAAAACTAGGACTTGTTCCAAGGATATTAGCAAAGCTCGTAATATGGAGTATATACCTGAAGAAGATGCATTTAGATGTGCAAAAGGACGTAAATTAAAATATGCCTTCACACGTAAGGCGAAAAACAAAACAAGATTTGTATCTGAGCGAAAGGTCTATATTTGTGAGTCTTGTAACCGATGTGGATACAAGAAGGAATGCCAACGGTATGTAAAACCAACGACAAAAAATCAAGTAAAACGAATTGAGATTACACCTGAGTATGATACCGTATTGGCCGAGAACCAAGATAGATTGATTAGTGATACAGGCATTCAATTACGAATTAACAGTTCCATCCAAGTTGAAGGCGCATTTGGTGTGTTAAAACAAGATCTGGGGTTTAGACGCTTTTTACACCGTGGCAGTGGAAACGTGCATAAGATGCTATATCTATTATCCATGGGATTCAATATTGCAAAATTACATAACAGAATACAAGCAGGACGAGTTAATACAACATTATTTACTGCAAAAGAAACTGCTTAAACCAAAAATTTTTAAATAGGCCTAGAGGCATATTTAAGTGCGTCTAAAAACAAAAACCATCAAGAAAACATAAGATTTTACAAATCTAATTTTCTTGATGGTTCTTATATTTTAAAGGGGCTGCAACTAGAATGCGGTAAAACCGCGTTCTGTTACAGCCCCCTGATTTTATT
This sequence comes from Veillonella tobetsuensis, assembly GCF_002959935.1. Lineage (NCBI taxonomy): Bacteria > Bacillati > Bacillota > Negativicutes > Veillonellales > Veillonellaceae > Veillonella > Veillonella tobetsuensis. Next base: position 202,679 of record NZ_PPDF01000008.1, on the reverse strand, counting down.
TTTATATGACTAAAATAGTGTAAAATCTTTATTTTCTTAGAATAACCCATACACTCTATAGTATTGATGATTACTTTCAGTTAGATTATTATTATAATTAATACATTTGTGGGTTATCATAAAATACTAATTTATTCATATGAATAGAGTGTTAACAAGGAGGATTTATGGAATTACTTTCATTATTTGAAAAAGGTGGATTAGTTATGTATCCGCTATTGGTTTGTTCAATTATTGCAGTTGCCATATTGATAGAGCGTGTGCGTACTTACAATAAGGCACAATCTAATATGCCACTATTAAAGGAAAAGGTCGCAGAGTTTGTTGTAGCAAAAAAATGGCAAGAGTTACGAGATATTTGTGATAAAGATGGCGGTGCTGCAGCAGAACTAGTTAAAACGGCAGCGTTACAACTGCATGATATTGATAAACAAACACAATCTTTACAAGGTGCGGCAATTGCTATTGCCGCACGTTTACGCGCTTATTTAAATTATCTTGAAACGATTGTAACATTAGCACCATTACTGGGTTTGCTTGGTACTGTGACAGGTATGATAGGGTCTTTTAGTGTATTGTCCGTATCTAATGGTGAGCCGTTTGCTATTACCGGTGGTGTAGGTGAGGCCTTAATTGCGACCGCAACAGGCTTGTGTGTTGCAATTCTTGCTCTCGTTATTCACGCTTATTTGGCTCAGCGAGAAGATAATCTTGTATCTCAAATGGAAGAAATAAGTGCTGTATATATGACGGCGTTAGTGGGTGATAATGATGCAGCTTAGAAATCTACGGACAACTAATAAGCCAAAGCTTATGATTATACCCATGATTGATATTATATTCTTTCTATTAGTATTTTTTATGATGAGTATGTTGTCTATGGTTGTGCAAAAATCTGTTCCTATCAATTTACCATCATCCCAAACCGCAAAGGTAGATATGCAGAAAAAAGTACCTATTACAGTAACAGCTGATGGAAGTATTTATATAGATCAAACAAAAACTACTATAGAAGGTATGATTAAGTATTTGCAAATTGAGCAAAGTAAGGGGTCAGAGATGACTGTTGTATTACGTGGTGATAAGGCGGCTCAATATGGTACTTTTGTACAAGTATTAGATACTTTAAAACAAATGAATATCACAAAAATTGCTGTTGCTACTGATTCTAAATAGGGGGTTCTTATGTCAAAGTGGAAATCCTCTTTTATGATATCAATCATAATAAATATATTGATATTTATGGGTGGCGCTGTATATATGAATTATTTTGCAGCACCTTCTATTAATCAGAATCGAGAGCCAATTGAAATGGAAATTGTATCAGATTCAGGTGAAGCTAATAATGGACCGCAGATTTCTGCTCCAAGACCAGAAAAGGTGGAGATTCCACCTATGCCAACACAAGAAATTGTTAAGGAAATCATACAAAGTGGTGTACCAATTAATGAAATAATTAATACTCCTCCTACAGAAAATAAAGCTAAAACAAACTCTAAGGCAGAGTCTATGGAAATTCCTCACACAGAAGAGCATTCTAATAGTAGCTCAAATTTAAATGAAGTATTACCTTCTAAGGAGGATTTATCTCGTAATCCGGTTCCTTTATATATCCCAGAACCAGATTTACCTATTATTCCGTCTAATCAGGGGACTAATCGTGCAGTTGCTAGTTTTACTATAGAGGTAGATGGTTCTACAAGTGAAATTGAGATGGTTCAATCATCGGGTTATGGACCTGTAGATAGTGCTATAATAAATGCTATTTCACAATGGTCTTTTAAGCCAGCAACTAATTCAGAAGGACAACCAATTACAATTCGTACAAAACGTGGATTTCAATTGAATATTCAAGATAAGTAGTGTGAATTTTCCATAATCTTAATTTGTAGATGAAAAATATTCATAAGTGTTTGGTAGATGGATACGCTTGGGGGTATATAATTATAGAACTTATTTGTATAGAATGAAATGTAAATAAAAGTTATATAGTGTGTATTTTTCTAATTGTGTGTGGAGGAGAAAAATATGAGAAAAAAATACTTATCAGTTTTAATTGGTATGACGTTAATAAGCCTGCCTTATGTAACGTTTGGGGAAGGGGCTGAAACGGCTCAAAGCAATTCTGATTCATCAGCGCCGTCAGCTACTTTAGCGGATTATGTAATGGATGACTTAGTAATTACAGGACAGCGTGAGAAAGTTTTACAAGGTGCATATGCAAGAAACAATACGACTTTTGGTTTATTAGGAAATAGAGATGTAATAGATACTCCTGCATCCGCTATGGTTATTGGACCTAGAACGGTTGAATCTTTTACAGCATCTACTTTACCACTAGATAAAGTTCTTAGTGTTAATCCATCTATTCGTATGGCTGGTAGTAACTTACATAATGACTTTACATATCGTGGGATTCGCTCCAATGGTACAAGTAGCTTAATCAATGGTATCCCAGGCTTGATGACGCAGTTTAATGCACCAACATATGCAATGGACCATATTGAGTTTCTTGATGGTCCTTCTGGTGGTTATACAGGCTCTGCCATTCAATATGAATCTACTGCAGCAGGTGGCATGGTTAACTTCGTTACTAAAAAAGCCGGTGATGAACCTCGCTTGATTTATAAACAAACTTTCACAGGCCGTAGTAATATGGGTGAATATATTGATGTTAGCAAACGCTTTGGCGCTCAAAAACAATGGGGCGTACGTGTTAACGCTGAAAATTTGCGTGGTGAAACTGGTGTAAAAGGTGAACGCGTGAATGCTGCTAGTATTTATGTTAACGTAGATCATAAGACAACTCATCATAATACGAACTTATTCATGGGGTACCGTGATGGGGAAGTAGAGAATGGTATGCGTTGGTTTAAGTTAGGTAATGTAGATACTTTGCCTAAAGCACCAAGTGGTAAGAATAACTACTCCTTTGATGGTATGTATAAATCCACATATGGTTACATTCTTGGCTTAAATCATGAGCAAAAATTAAATAAAACGACTACATTATTCTTCAATGGTGGTTTAAATCACAATAATTTGGATAATAATATAATGGCTAAATTTAGCTCATATACACTTAATAATAGTAACGGTGATTTTAATTTAGAATATCAAATTGGTGGTACTCCACAAAATACATACTACGCGCAAGTTGGTACACGCCATGAGTTTGGCAGTCCTTCCGTTAAACATAAAGTAACGGTAGCATTTGATAAATCTTGGAAGCAAAGAGAATCTGGTATCACGCCTAATTATAATAATGGCACTAATAACTTTGGTGTATTAGGTACAGGTAATTTATATACTGGTTTGAATCAAACTAGCATGCCTATTACAAAATACCGTACTGGTCTTGCTGCGAGACAACAAATGTGGGGGGTAACTGCATTAGATGAAATCAGTTATAAAAAATGGAATTTAGTATTAGGTGTTCATCATCATTCTGCAACAACTAATAACTATAATAATAAGACGGGTAATCTCGTTAGCTCCAATACGTCAAGTTCTACATCTCCTACTTATGCATTGATGTATAAACCAAATGACAATTGGTCTATCTATGGTAGCCACTCCGAATATTTTGATGCAGGGACTCCTGTTGGTAATGCGTATCGAAATGCAGGAGCAATCTTGCCACCAGCTAAAACAAAACAAAATGAAATCGGTGTCAAATATCAAAATAATGGCTTGTTAACAACATTGTCTTTATTTGATATTAAGATGGCTACTAATATCGTAGTTAACCGTACAGTAGCAGGTAATGCTGGTACATGGTTGCTTCAAGATGGTGCGGATCGTCATAAAGGTGTTGAGTGGACTATTAATGGTCGACTTGCTAAAAAATGGTCTGTATTCGGTGGCGCAATGTACTTAAATGCGAAGAAAGAAAAGACTACAGGTGGTAGACAAGATGGAACACGTGTAAGTGCACAACCGTACTGGAGTGGCACTGTAGGTGTTGAATATAATCCAAATGCTAAATGGGGTCTCATGACACGTATGACATACTTTGGTGATTCCTATATTCGCAATGGTGCAAGTAAGCTTGTTAATGTACCATCCTATACAGTATTTGATGCAGGTGTTCGATATAAAACAAAATGGAAGGATTCCTCTGCTGTATTCAGTTTAATGGCATATAATCTCTTTAATAAAAACTACTGGATGGCATCGAGAGGTGATCAAGTATACGTAGCTACACCAAGAACTTACATGATGTCTGCACAATTTGAACTATAATTTTTGTGTTAAACAGAAAGGAAGAGGCTGCTTTGCAGCCTCTTTATTACTATGTACTTACTTAAATATTGTAAATGGATTTGGATAATTCTAGTCCTATGGATTGCTGGTGGGCTCCTGTTATTTTATAATCCTAAAACTCAATATAATAATGAAATTGTTCTTGCTACACCACGAGACATAGCGCCAGGGCCTAAAGATCCGTATTACATAAGTAGTATTGGTATGGTTTGGGAACCTTTAATTGGTGTAGATTCTGATGGACACATAGCTGGTGTACTAGCTAGTGATTGGAGAGGGATACATGATAATAAAGATTGGGTGATTTCATTACGTCCTAATGTTACTTTTCATGATGGGACACCATTTAATGCTGATGCAGTATTAAAAAATGCTGAACGTTGGCAGAATATGAAAACAAAACCATCACCGTTTTATACGTTCAACTATAAGGTTCTATATGCGGGCCTTACATCAGTAGAAAAAATTGATGACTATACAGTTGTATTCCACTTGGACAAGCCTGACCCTGTTTTTCCAGAACGGTTAATCAATTTTTCATCAGCTATGTTTAATCCGAATAGTTTTGATATAACTACGGGGGATTTTGTTAACACCAATATAGGTACTGGTCCGTTTAAAATCGTGGATCGTCAAACAAATCAATATGTAGTGTTGCAGCGTAATGATCAATATTATGGTGAAAAGGCGAAAAGTGAATTTATTCGGATTCGTACTATACCGAGTGCAGAAACGCGATATGCGGCTTTGAAAGCGGAAGAAATATATGGCGTAGTTGATATTGGTGCCATGACACCAGCTTTGTCGTTAGAATTATTAGGAGATTCGAGATTTGCTATGAGTAAAAATCGAAATACGCTTAATCAAGTACTAACGGTTAATCAAAGCAATTGGCCTTTTTCTGATACACGAATGGTTCAAGCCTTGTCGCTTGCCATTGATAGAGACATCTTGATTCAACAGTATTTTTCCGGACAAGCGCGGCCTAATATTAATATCTTAAATAGTTTAAATCCTTTCTCTATTGACTTGCCAATTACTCGTGATATGGGGCGAGCAAAAGAGCTTTCAGCAGAAGTATTACAAGGTAAACGTGTGCAAGCTAAATTGATGATTCCTCAATATGGTTTAAACCGATACTCCTATAAAGAAGTGGCTCAATATTTACAGTACTTATATAAAGAGCTTGGCATTGATATATCTATAGTTATTTTGGATGGTTCAGCATTTTCAAAATTATCATCTCAAGGCAAGTATGATTTATCTTTGGGAACGATGGGGTTAGCTAATTATGCACCTGAAACTATCTTCAATACGTACTTAGCGGATAAAGGTCGTATGAATACCATATATAAAGTTGGCTATCATGATGATGAAGCGAGTATGTTGCTAAAGAGACTAGATAGTTTATCAACTGTAGAGGAGAGAATTCCTATATATAATAGACTACAGGTAATCGGCATAGAGCATCCACCTACAATTATATTGGGAAGTGATTTGAATGCTTTGATATATAATCAAGAGAAAATCAAAGGTTATAATGCATTAACTTATGGTGTATCATTGCAAACTATTGAGTGGAGGTAACATGGGGCGTTATATTGGAACTAAAATGATATTAATGATACCTACACTTATAGGTATCACTCTTATGGCTTTTATTTTGTTAAATATTGCACCTAGTGATCCGGCGCTTATAGCATTAACTATGGATGGCGTATCGGCGCCTAGCTTGCAAGAAATAGAAAATAAACGGCATGAGTTAGGATTAGACCTACCTCTAATTGTGCAATATAAGAATTGGATATATTCCATCTTAGTTGGTGATTGGGGCGTATCCTATATTACGCGTAAATCTGTAGTTGAAATGTTATTGACTGCAGCTAAAGTTACAGTACTACTTTCCTTGGTGTCTATTGTATTTACCGTTGTGATTGCAATACCTGTTGGTGCGTTTATGGCACAATCTCGTTTTCGAGGCATCACAAAATTATTAGATGCATTGTCTATTATAGGAACTTCTGTACCATCTTTTTGGCTTGCTATTATTAGCATTCATATATTTGCAGAAAATTTAGGATTATTTCCTACTAGTGGCTATGGTTCATTTAGACATCTTTTGCTTCCTGCGATTATATTAGCAATACCAACGATTGCTTCTGTGATGCGGGTGCAGCGAGATGCGATGGTTAAGATACAGGAAAGCAACTATGTTTTATTAGCTAAAGCTAAAGGTTTACCTGAATGGGTTATTGTTTATAAATATATGATACAAAACGCATTGGTTACATCTGTTACAATCATCGGTAATCATTTACGGTCTATACTAGGTGGGGCTATCATTATTGAAACAATTTTTTCCCTTCCTGGTTTTGGTATGTTATTGTTGCAAGCTATTCAGATGCGAGATTATCCTGTAATACAAGGTTATGTGTTGATTATTGGCATCATGACAATCGTAATTAATATCATAATAGATATTATCTATGTATGGTTACAACCATCGATTCGCTTAGGAAGAGGTTAATATGAAACAGTTTACAAAAATGGAAAAAGCATGCCTCTTTGTTATAGGTTTTTATCTATGTGTAGCCATTGTTAGTATTTTCTGGACTCCTTATGACCCTACAGTGGTAAATATTTATCAAGCCTTTGAATCCCCTAGTTGGAATCATTGGCTAGGTACTGATGCCTTGGGTCGTGATCTGGTGAGCCGATTGATGGTATCTGCAGAAATTTCAATTTTTTTCTGTATTATTACAGCGGTATTAACTATGACTTTAGGACTTGTGTTAGGGATTATAGGTGGCTATTATAAAGGACGCATTGATTTTGCTATTCAAAGTTTAGTCAATATTTTCCAAGGTATTCCGGGATATGCTTTTATGATTGCTTTAGCTGGTATTTTGGAACCTAGTTTGTTTAGTATAGTCCTGGCTGTTGTTATTACATCTTGGACTTCATTTTCACAAGTTGTTCGTAGTGAGGTATTATCTATTACATCACGTGAATATGTAGCAGGGGCCAAAGTGCTAGGGGCTTCTAATTTGTACATTATATTTCGCTATGTTTTACCATTATTAGTCCCACTCATATTAGTTCTGTTAACCATCCGCATTAGTACTACGGTTCTTATGGTGTCAGGTCTTAGCTTTATCGGACTTGGCTTGCAACCGCCTATGACGGATTGGGGAACTATGATTCAAGAAGGTCAGACATACTTCCGAACATATCCTATTTTGTTATATGCGCCAGGTTTATGCATTCTTACTTTCTGTGGTGCATTGAATTATATTGGTGAAAGTTATAAAAAACAATTGGTTTAAGGAGGGATTATGAAATCTATTGCGTTTAATAATGTAAAAATCTCATTCCCTCAAGAACAAGGGGTTGTGATTGAACAATTAAATACTGTGATTCAACCGCAGCATATCACAGCAATTATCGGCGAATCAGGTAGTGGGAAATCAGTGCTAGGTAAATCAATTGTAGGATTATTAAATCGTGCAGAAGTAACGGGTGCTATTAGCTATGGTGATATGGCATTAACCTCTGAGGTGCAACAATACTTACGGGGGAAAGAAATTTTTTATATTCCTCAAGATCCTGCTACGGCATTAAATCCATCTCTTGTTATTAGAGAACAGATGGAAGATACCTTATACTTTCATCAACTTATACAGGGGAATATAGCATTAGAAAAAATCAAACAAGAGTTGTTAGCGTATGATTTTGATGATGTAGAACGTATATTGTCATCCTACCCTGCACAATTAAGTGGTGGTATGCAGCAACGAGTTATATGTGCTTTAGCATCTGTAATTAAACCACAATGGATTATTGCGGATGAGCCTACTAAGGGGCTTGATGCGATAGCACGAAAATCGGTATATCGCTTGTTTTTATCTATGCAAGAGCATTTAAAAAATAGCATGATTATAATTACACATGATCTAGATTTTGCTGAGCATATTAGCGATTATATAATTGTTATGGAAAAGGGACGTATTGTAGAGGAAGGCAGTACAAAAGAAGTTATGCAGAATCCAACTAGTGAATATATGCAAAGTCTTTTAGCATCAATGCCCAAAAGGATGATTCATCATGAGTGATAATATTATAGAAATCAATCACATCTCTAAACATTACAAGATGGGTTTTTTCGGAAAGAAACAACATAATATTGTTAATGATGTGTCCATTGCAATTCGTCAAGGGACTACATATGGCTTGATTGGTAAAAGTGGCAGCGGTAAATCTACAATCATGAAAATGATTATGGGCTTAACATCTATTGATAGCGGTGAAATTCTTTTTAAAAACCGTTCGGTTACAGAGTGGTTACGTCACAGCAATCATGAATATAGAAGTTCTTGTCAAATGCTATTTCAAAACCCATTGCAGTCTATTTATCCTAAATTTTTAGCTCAAGAAGCTATACAAGAAGTAATTAATATTCATAAATTGCCGTTGAGCAATATTGATCAAGAAATAGTAGCAGTATTAGACATGGTTAGATTGAGTTCTAATATCTTGAAGCGTCGTGTAACAGAATTGAGTGGTGGTGAATTACAGCGTTTGTGCTTAGCTAGGATACTGTTAGTTAATCCAGAGCTAATACTGTTAGATGAACCTACTACACAATTAGATACAGGTTCGCAATTTCAAATTATGACCGTATTGAAGGAATTGCAGCACGAAAAACATCTATCATATCTGTTTGTTAGTCATGATATTGATTTAATGAAATATTTGGCTCACGATATAGGTGTTATAGAAAATGGTCAAATCATTGAGTCGGGACCTAGAAAAGCTGTATTACAGCAACCAAAATCTGATTTTATGAAACGATTATTAGATGCGTATTATACGTTGTAGAATTGGTTTTGATGACTGTTTGACATACTTAAAGTTATGACTATATTAAAATAACTTAGAAATATAGGCTAATTCTTAAAACTTATGAAGTAAATATGTTCCACAAGTTGCGTATGTATATGCATAGATGCTTATATATATTTTAGAATATGTATTCTTAATATAATATATAGTGATATTTCATACAGAGTTGTAATGTGAAATACGATTCTGTATTTTTTGCGCGTATAATTATGATAATATTATCAATTTATTATTTATTACCATAGGGGGTATATGTATTGTTAGTAAATCATAAATATAGTATATTTATAATTAATAAAAGTGAATAAACTGAGTGTCGGTTTTACCGAGCGTAAAAGAGGAAAATGGGTGTAAATCCTATACTATGAAAGTAGCTGTAATGAAGAGCAATATCTCATTTTAGTGTCACTGGGAAACTGGGAAGGCAGAGATGTTGTGATGAATCAATAGTCAGAAAGCCTGCTCAATCTAATAGAATAGTATCCATTTGTGTGGTATCTTTTGTTTAGGTTAGTCAGGTAGGCTAATCTTTTTTTCGTTATTTTCTTAGATGGCACCATAATGTTATTGTTGGCTTTTGTGTGTGTTTATGTTTATTCACTATTATGTGTTTTTATTTGAAAAGGGTATAGGAGGTGCCTATGGGCAAACGCTTTGTCAAGCAATTGGGGCAATTTATTGTCACTCTGTTTGGCATCACATTTTTGACATTTTGTCTCACCTATTTAGCTCCAGGGGATCCGGTTACTATGCTATTGGAAACGGCGGATACCATCGTATCTCAAGAGCTTATCGATGAAACCCGTGCTCAATTAGGATTAGACAAGCCGTTTATCGTACAGTATGCAAACTGGGTGGTCAATGCGGCTCAAGGTGATTTTGGCATGAGTTACTCTGCTAAAAAGCCTGTTGTAGATCGTATGTTGGAGGCTTTGCCAGGGACAGTTATGTTAGCAGGTACAGCATTAGTATTTACATTGCTCTATGCATTGCCGGCAGGGATTATAAGCGCCTTAAATCGAAACAAATGGATTGACTATCTGTTGCGCGCTGCTTCCTTTGTAGGCGTGTCTATGCCATCATTCTGGTTAGGCCTTGTATTGATTTATATCTTTGGTCTTAAATTAGGGCTCGTTCCTATTGCGTCCTCTCGTGTAACTCCTATCGGTGTAATTCTACCAGCCGTTACATTAGCTGTTGTAGTCGGGTCCAAGTACATGCGCCAAGTTCGTCTCGTTATTCTTGAAGAAATGCAAAAGGATTATGTTATCGGCGCACGTGCTCGTGGTGTGAGTGAGATGAAAATTTTATTCGGTCATATTTTGCCTAATGCAGTATTACCACTTATCACTATACTGGGCGTTGTTATCGGTTGGTTATTAGGCGGTGTTGCAGTTATTGAAATGGTATTCTCCTGGCCTGGCCTTGGGAATATGGCAGTATATGCCATTACCATGCGCGACTATCCATTGATCGAAGGTTTTGTGTTGTGGGTTGCCTTAGCATATATGTGTATTAATGCATTAGTTGATGCGTCATATATCTTGTTAGACCCTAGATTAAAAAGGGAGAGAGCATAATGGCAGAATTTATTCAAAAACATAAATTGTTCTCTTTCTATAGCGCCTTGATGATTGCGGTAGTTCTCATAGCTATATTTGCACCATGGCTGGCACCAGGTGATGCTTTTAGCTCAAATCTGAGTCAAGCATTACAAGCGCCAAGTAGTCAACATTGGTTTGGTACAGATAAGCTTGGTCGTGATGTATTGTCTCGCATCATTTATGGCACTCAATTATCCTTGTTTATGGGCGTATCTATTGTAGTGATTATGGTGACTATTGGTACTGTTATTGGTGCCGTAGCGGGCTATTTTGGCGGTAAGGTCGAGATGGTTCTTATGCGCTTGGCGGATATTATGTTATCCTTCCCAGGTGTTGTGCTCGCCATTGCTATTGCCGGTATCTTAGGTGGTAGTATTTTGAATACCATTCTTGCATTATCTGTTGTAGGTTGGGCAAAATATGCTCGTCTTGTACGGTCTATGACGTTGAAAGTTCGCGGTGAAGAGTATGTAACGGCGGCTGTCATGATGGGGGCCTCTACAACGACTATTCTAAGACGTCATATCATTCCCAATATCCTTCCTCTTGTTGTTACAACAGGAGCGCTTGATATTGGGGCTATCATGATTGAAGTAGCAGGTCTATCCTTCTTAGGTTTTGGTGCTCAACCGCCAACACCAGAATGGGGTCTTATGCTTAATGAAGGACGCCAATATTTGCAAACGAGCCCTTGGCTTATGGCATTCCCTGGTATGTCCATCCTTATCGTAGTAGCTATCTTTAACCTTTGGTCTGATTCCTTACGGGACGTAGTGGATCCTAAGAACCAAGGTTAGTTACGTGTGATGCTTATTTATAGGTTGTGTTGTGAAAGTTGTTATATAAATAGGCGGTAATAAGGTTTTTCCATTATGACTATTGTAGATTGTAGTGGTCATGATGTGTATGTTTTATGTTTATATGTAATGGTACAAGGAGATTTTACATGAAAAAATCTTGGAAAAAGGCCCTCTTAGCAGGTCTTAGCATTGTAATGATGGGTTCCTTCATCGCAGGTTGTGGCTCCGATAACAACGGCTCTGCAAATAAAGACGTATTGAAAGTAGGCGTAACTAACTTCGCTTCTACTTTAGAACCTACGGAAAACTTCTTCGCTTGGGTTGTAATGCGCTATGGTGTAGGCGAAACATTGGCTAAGTTTGACGAACAAATGAAACCTCAACCATGGATTGCATCTAAATGGGAAGTATCCCCAGACCATAAAACGTGGACTTTCACAATCAATGATAAGGTGAAATTCTCTAATGGTAAAAAAGTTGATGCTGCAGCAGTTAAAGCCTCTATCGAACGGGCTTTTGAAAAATCTAACCGTGCGAAAACATTCTTCGAATATGACTCTATGGAAGCTAATGGTCAACAATTAGTTATTCATACAACAAAAGAATATCCTAATATGCCTGGGCTTTTAGCGGATCCATTGTTCCTTATCGTCGATGTACAATCTGAAAAAGACGGACGCAACTTTGCGAAAGAAGGCCCTATCGGTACAGGCCCATACGTAGTTAAATCCTTCACTAAAGAACGCGCTGAAATGGCTGCTAACGAAAACTATTGGGATGGTGCAGTACCATTCAAAACTGTAGAAATTCCTTCCATCGATGACCCTAATACGCGTGCTATGAGCTTACAATCTGGCGACGTAGATATGGCTGTTAACATCGGTGCTGGTGAAATCGGCTTGTTCCAAGGCAACAACAAATTTAAAGTAGACGAAATCGCATCTCTTCGCGTAGTGTTGGCGCGTATTAACCAAAAGGGTATTCTTGGTGACGACAAGGTTCGCGCTGCTGTTATTTCCGCCACAGACCGTAAAAACTATGCCGATGTATTGTTAAAAGGTACATTCATTCCTGGTTCTGCTCCAATTCCACCATCTATGGACTATGGTTTCAAGGATTTGAAAGATCCTAATGCATATAGCCCAGATCGTGCTAAACAATTATTAGCTGAAGATGGTTGGAAAGATACAGATGGCGATGGCATCCTTGATAAAGATGGCAAACCATTAACATTTGACTTCGTAGTATATAACTCTCGTGCAGAATTACCACTTTATGCAGAAGCTGTTCAAGCAGACCTTAAAAAAGTGGGTATCGACATGAAAATCAAAACAGTTGACTATAACTTGATTGATAAAATGGGTCAAGATGGCGACTATGATATGCTTATCTCCAACATCGTAACTGCTAATACAGGCGATCCAATCTGGTTCTTAGCTAACTACTGGCATACTAATGTGGATGGTTCAAACCCTCAAAACGGTTCTGGTTACTCCAATCCACAAGTTGACCAATTATTAGATGCTGCTGAAACTGAATTTGATCCTGCAAAACGTCGTGACTATGCAATTCAAATTCAACAATTATTGATGAATGATGGTGCTGCATTGTTCTTAGGTTACCCTAAAACTAATATCGTTACTGGTTCTTACTTGAAAGGTGCTGTCATGTACCCAAGTGACTACTACTGGATTACTAATAAAATTACAAAATAATAAGGAGCTATAATGGCAGAAAACATACTAACTGTAGAGAACCTTAACATCGCGTACCAAGGTGTGCCTGCTGTTATGGATGTAAACTTTACCTTGGAACGCGGTAAGGTATTGACCATTGTAGGGGAATCTGGATCCGGTAAAACTACCGTGATCCGGGCCCTCATGGGTTTATTGCCTATAGGTGGTGAGGTCACAGATGGTACAATGCTCTTTAATGGTCAAGACCTTCGCACCCTATCTAAGTCAGAATGGAGAGCTATACGTGGTAAAGATATGGCCATGATTTTCCAAGATAGTGGTAGTGCTTTAGACCCAATAGTTCGCATTGGTAAACAGTTTAGAGAATTATATAAGTCTCACATAGAAATCGATAATGACGAATGTGATCGTCGTGCTATTGAGTTATTAGAATCTGTTTCTCTTCCTAATGGTGCGGATATTCTTCGTCGTTATCCCCATGAGTTATCTGGTGGTCAACGCCAGCGTGTGGGTATTGCTATGGCATTAGCGATGGATCCTGCGTTATTAATTGGTGATGAACCTACATCTGCTTTAGATGTAACAACACAATCACAAGTTGTTATGCAAATGCTAGAGTTGTCTAGAGAACATAACTCAGCTATCGTTATGGTAACGCATAATCTTGGTGTAGCTGCCTATATGTCTGATTACATCATCGTTATGAAAAAGGGCCGTGTTGTTGATGCAGGTGCTCCAAAGGATATCTTAGAAAATCCTTCTAACGAATATACGAAACAGTTGAAAGACGCTGTGCCGACATTGGGAGGAGGTCGTTACATTGACTAAATACGCTGTAGAAATTAAAAATGTATGCAAACGATTCCCTCTTCCGACTGGCGGAGAGCTAGAAGCATGTAAAGATATCAACATTACCCTTGAAAAAGGGCAGTCTCTTGGTATTGTAGGTGAATCTGGTTCTGGTAAAACAACTCTAGTTCGTATGATTATGAAGATGTTACCTATTACAGAAGGTGAAATCTATGTTGATGGTGTTGAGATTCAACACATGAATTCAGAACAAACTAGAGAATATCGTCAAAAAATTCAAATGGTATTCCAAGATCCATCGGCAGCTTTTAATCCGCGTATGAAGGTTAAGGACATTATTCTTGAACCACTATATAATTTTGGGCTTCTTGAAAAGGGAAAAGAAGAACAAATCGCTGGGGATTACCTTGAAATGGTAGATTTACCGCGTGAGTTTATGCATCGATTCCCACATGAAATGTCTGGTGGTCAACGTCAACGTGTAGCCATTGCTCGTGCTATCGTATTAGAACCTGAAATCCTAGTATTAGATGAAGCAACAAGTGCTCTTGACGTATCCGTACAGGATTCCATAGCGGACCTATTGGCTCGCTTACAAAAAAAGAAAAATTTAACATACCTATTTATTGCTCATGATATTGCGTTCATTCGTACAATGTGCCACAAAGTGGTTGTTATGTACAAAGGTGCTATCGTTGAAGAATTAGATGCATTCCATTTAGCTGATGCGAAGCATCCTTATACAAAGGTTCTATTGAGTTCTATCTTTGAAATTGGTCAAGATCATAAACCACTTTCATTAGAAGAAGCTACATTAGAAGCATAATAGTATATGCATGAGGCTTACTTTGAAATAAATTAAAGTGTATAGGTTAAGTAAAATAGCAGTTAGTTGATCGGCTAACTGCTATTTTTTGGTTTCTTAAAACAATATTGGGGCACAGGCGTTGAATATAATGGTTCTGGTTTCTCCAGTCCGCGCTTTGATGAATTGATAGCTCTTGGTGAAAGCGGGGCCGATCCAGTTATACGACGTAATGCCGTTATTAATGCGCAACAACTTATGCTAGATGAATCTGTAGCATTGTTCCTTGGATATCCTAAAATTAATATCGTAGGCAATAAATACATCGATGGTATTAAGATGACACCATCCGAATACTATATGATTACGAAAGATTTAAAACGAAAATAATGTGAGTATATGAAAAAGAGGACCCAATGGTCCTCTTTTTCATATACTCACATTATTTTTGGCTATCTACTGCATCAAGATCATTCATATCCACCTCGTTAGCACGACTAATCATACGATTATATTTTACATATAATTGTGTATATGCTTCGCCGTAGGAGGAGTTAATAATGATGTAATTTCTTGCTTCTGCAATAAATTCCTTTACTGCATCTTGGTATAGTTTAACAGCAGTTTGCGTTTCAGGTTTAGTACCTGGTTGTAATGCGTTTATGCGTTTAGTAATATCTTGTAGATTTGTTTCTACCTTTTGTGTATCTGTATTACCATCAGGATCGATGATATCTACTGTTTGAGATAATAGGATATTGAGCTCAATGAAGTTAACTGCATTGACACGATTTTCTTTAGCAAATTCTTTCATACGCTCAGAGTACAATTCATTATTACGATTTTCAAGGGTTAAATCAAAGGCGTTATAAGCTGCATTGAATTGGTCTGCAAGTGGAACATATTGATTTGCTAAATTATCACTACCCACATAATTGTCCTTTTCAAAGGTACGGTCTGTATAGTAATTTTGGATTTGCTCGGATACAGGAATTAATTGTGTTAAAATAGCAAGCAATTCATCGGTCGCTTTATTAACATCCTCATAAGGTGTGGAGCTTTCTTGTTTTGCTGCTTCGAGTTGAGATTTTAACTCTTTGTAATTAGGTAATGTTACAGTCGTATTGTGCGAATGATTACGTAATTCTTCAAGGGTTGGTTGTAATTGATATGTATAGGCAACACTATTCATATTAAACGTATCGGCTGCCTCAATATAAGGTCGTAAGGCATTAATTTTATCCTCGATAGTAGAACGATATAATATTGTCGTTGATTTATTAGAGAGGAAGTGATATGCACAATAAATCCCGCCACTAATTACAGCAATCCCTAGAATTATGGCTAAGATTAATTTAATATAACCCTTTTTCAATTGCCTATACTCCTTGTAAAATCCGTTTATGTAAGTATTTTTGTAAATATATCTATATTTTATATATTCTATATACTCGATAGTACCTTTATTATAGCATAGAATCAGGGGGCAAAAAAGATACATATAAATGATAAATTATTAAATAAATATAAATATTTTGCGTAAAGTTTATGTTGGGGGTATGAAATATTGAATAGGGATTCTTCTTGTTAATAAAATTGGGAGTAATAGCTTTGGGCTGCTATAATAATATATATATTATTGATAGGGGAGTCTACTATGTTTGATTCAAAAAATATGATTAATTTTTCTACAACAGAGCTCATTGCTAATGGGGAAGGACGTAATGTTTTATCTGCTATTGAGGATGGCTTACGTACATGTGATGAGTTTATTATTAGCGTGGCCTTTATAACTGCAGATGGATTATTGGTATTGAAACCTATTTTGAAAGAATTAGAAGGTAGAGGCATAAAGGGGCGTATTTTAACTACAGACTATTTAGGGTTTAATAATCCAGATGTTCTTGATGATTTAGGGCATTTAAATAATATAGAGCTTCGTGTATATTGCACTAGTAATGGCAGTAAACATGGTTTTCATACAAAGGGATATATTTTTAAACAAGATCAGTTATATCAAATAATAGTAGGTAGTTCGAACTTAACTATTAATGCGCTAAAAAAGAATAGAGAATGGAATACTAGAGCTCAATCTCATAAAGATGATACTTATACTAAAGAAGTTTTAGAGGAGTTTGAATTGTATTGGAATTCCGAGTTTACTATGAAATATTCGGAGTTCTTGCCATGGTATAGGCCTAGATGGGAACGGTCCAATCGTCAATCACTACAAAGTATTGCAGAACAAGTAGAGTTAAAAGGCTCCTTAAAATTGGAGCCTAATTTGATGCAGCGTCAATTTATAGATAACTTTAATGAGTTAAGATATAGAAATGAAACTCGTGGATTATTAATTTCTGCTACAGGTACTGGTAAAACTTATGCAGCAGCATTCGCAATGCGTGATATGAAACCCAAAAGATTGCTGTTTTTGGTGCATCGAGAACAAATTGCAAAGCAAGCATTGGGAAGTTTTCAACGTGTTTTTGATGATAAGTCGATTTCGTATGGCATTGTTTCAGGAACTGTAAAACGTTTTGATGCAGATTATGTATTTTCAACTATGCAAATGATGGGGCGCTCTGATATTTTAAAAAAATATAATCCAGATGATTTTGATTGTATTATTATTGACGAAGTGCATCGGGCAGGCGCAGAGAGTTATCAACGAATTATTGACTATTTCAAGCCCAAATTCTTATTAGGTATGACAGCTAGTCCAGAACGTACTGATGGATATGACTTATATAACTTATTCCATCATAATATTGTCTATGAGATTAGATTAGAGCAAGCGCTAGATGAGGATTTATTGTGTCCATTCCATTACTTTGGGATAAGTGATCTTTGGATAGATGGAAAGGAAATAAACATTGAAGAGGATAATATTAGTTTTTCCAATTTGTCTGAAGGAGAACGGGTTGATAAAATCATTGAAAAAATTCGTTATTTTGGTCATAGTGGACGTCGTGTTAAAGGCTTAGTATTTTGTAGCAATAAAAAAGAAGCAAAAGAGTTATCTGCTGCATTCAATCTTAGGAGATTTAGGACTATTTCCTTAACTGGTGAAGATTCACAAGAAATACGTGAAGATGCAATAG
The DNA here is from genome assembly GCF_002959935.1 of Veillonella tobetsuensis. Taxonomy (NCBI): domain Bacteria; kingdom Bacillati; phylum Bacillota; class Negativicutes; order Veillonellales; family Veillonellaceae; genus Veillonella; species Veillonella tobetsuensis. Next base: position 184,694 of record NZ_PPDF01000008.1, on the reverse strand, counting down.
CACGATTGACAGGGACTGGTGATTATCAAGGTATTGTAGATGAGCAATTGGATTATATATTCACAGTAGATATTTTTAATGAAGGCGTAGATATTCCAGAAGTAAATCAAGTTATTATGTTGCGGCAAACAGAAAGTCCTATTGTATTTATTCAACAGTTAGGTCGTGGTTTACGGAAGTTTGAAGATAAGGAATTTGTAGTTATCTTAGATTTTATAGGTAATTATTCTAATAGCTATATGATACCATTAGCGTTATCTGGTGATAGAAGTTATAACAAGGATACTTTACGAAAATATGTACAATCAGGGAATCGTATTATTCCTGGAACGTCAACCGTTCATTTTGATGCTATTGCTAAAAAACGTATCTTTGCTGCTATAGATACAGCTAATTTAAGTAGTGCTAAAATTATTAAAGAAGCATATCTAGATTTGAAATATAAGTTGGGACATGTACCGAGAATTAAAGACTTTAAAGAATATGGCTCTATTGATATAACAAAAATTTTTAATAAATATAAGTCTTACCATCATTTTTTAATCCAAATAAAGGATAAAGACTACAATGTATCTCTTACACCAATTCAAGAACAAATGTTACACTACATATCTCAAAAGTTAGCAACAGGCATGCGTGTGAGAGATTTATTGGCGTTACAGCTTTTATTGGCTGGGAAAGACAATATTATTCATCGAGTAACAGAATTATTGCATGGTGAGTATGGTCTTGAATTATCTGATAAAGGGAGAATTAATTTAATTAATATATTATCTAACCAGTTTTCTGTATCATCTGCAAAAAAAACATTTAAAGATTGTATTTTTATTGAGGCAGATGGTAATGACTATTCAATTTCTAAAATATTTAAAAAGGCTTTGGAGAATGAAGATTTCAGAAAGCATATAAGTGAATTGATAAGTTTTGGATTAGACCGCTATCATACTAGATATAAACATAGTATCTTAAATAATACGCCATTTGCTATTTATGAAAAATATAACTATGAACAAGTATGTCAATTGTTAGAGTGGCCTCAAAATGAAGTTCCGTTGAATATAGGTGGATATAAGTATCATCGTGAAACAAAAACATATCCTGTCTTTATAAACTATCATAAAGATGAAGGAATTCAGGATAGTATAAAGTACGAAGATAGATTTGAATCCCCGACTTTGATTAAAGCAATTTCTAAAAACAATCGATCGTTCACATCTGATGATGTAGTATCGGCTTTTGATGCTGATAGCCTAGATATCGCAATGCACTTATTTGTACGTAAAAATAAGGATGACGAAGAGTCTAAAGAGTTTTATTATTTAGGGCCTATCCATTCAACAGGAAAGGAAAATGCAAAAGAGATTGTAATGGCGAGTGGCACAAATGCGGTTGAATTAGAATATAGATTGGATATACCAGTGCGTGATGATATATATGATTATTTAATAAATGGATAGGTGTGATATATATAATGAATAGAAAACAAATAGAAGTTGTTGCGGCTATAATTCAAAAGGGAAATACTATATTAGCTACTCAAAGAGGGTATGGTGATCTAAAAGATGGCTGGGAATTTCCTGGTGGTAAAGTAGAAGTCGGTGAGGCTCATGCTGAAGCTTTAATACGGGAAATAAAAGAAGAATTAGAAGCAGATATTGATGTAGGTAAGAAATTAATTACAGTACAATATAATGGCTATGAAAAGTTTGATCTTACAATGCATTGCTATTTATGTACATTAAAAGTCGATTCCAATGTTACCTTAGTTGAGCATGAAGCTGCTAAATGGTTAACTAAGGCAGAACTATACACTGTAGATTGGTTGCCAGCTGATATTGATGCTGTAGATGCTTTATATAAACTTTTATAACTGAGATTAATTGTATATACTCGTCCCCTCGTATATAATGGTATTAACAGATTTGTATTTTTCGATATAATCACATGAAAGGAGTCATTATGTCTAATTTCATTACTCCTAACGAATTATTACCTATCATGGATGAGGTTATCATCCTCGATGCAAGAGGCTTTCAAGATTATGAACGAGGGCATATTACGGGTTCTTTCCCCGTGGATATAACTAAGGATTTAACGGGGCCTATCGGTGAGCATGGTGGTCGCCATCCATTGCCAGATATGGACCAGTTGGCTAGAACCTTAGAAGCATTTGGCGTTAATGAGCATGCTAAGGTTGTTGTGTATGATTCTTGGCTATTCTTGGCTGGACGTCTTTGGTGGACCTTACGTTATCTAGGGCTTACAGATGTACGAGTTTTATCCGGTGGTATTGAAAGATGGGTTAAGGAAGGTCATCTGCTAACTAAAGATCCTACACCATTGCCTGTGGAAACGACAACTTTCAACTATACATTGCAAACACATATGACTATGAGTCGTGACGAGGTGTTGGATGCGAGCCAATCCGGTTCTCATGTTATTGTTGATGCTCGTGCGCCTGAACGCTATGATGGATCTGTAATAGATGTAATGGACGGCATGACCGGACATATACCAGGTGCTATTAATCATTTTTATGAAAGTGGTTATACCGCTGAAGGACCACGACCTATTAAGGATTTAGAAATTGAATTCGAGAAGGAGCTTCATCAGCAAAAGCCTATAGTTAGCTATTGTGGTTCTGGTGTTACCGCTTGTAACACCATGCTCGTTATGAGTGAGGTTGGTCTTGCATCTGCCTTATATGTGGGCAGTTCCAGTGATTGGGTAACCTACGATGATTTCCCAATTCAAACGGGGGTTGAAACGCTATGAGAATGTTGAACCATATATTATCTGTCATTGCTTTTGCGTATTTATGTTACCATCTGTACACCTATGGTCCCGGATTGTTTAATGTAACCGTTATGGTTATTTTCCTGTTATCCGTTGTGGCGAATTATTTTAGATATCGCAAGGAAAATGAGCTGAAAGCCAATGAAGCGGCTCGCCAAGCCCGTGCCCAAGCTAAGAATGATCGAAAACATAAACGTGCTCGTGAAAGCTAACTTTCATAAAAATAATAATGTTTATATACCTAATAAGGAGTATTTATGAAATTAATATCTTGGAATGTAAATGGATTACGTGCAGCCGTAACAAAAGGCTTTATGGACTCCTTTAATGAATTAGATGCAGATATTTTCTGCTTACAAGAAACCAAATTACAACCTCATCAAATCGAATTAGAATTACCGGGCTATGAACAATTTTGGAATAGTGCCGTAAAAAAAGGCTATAGTGGAACGGCTGTGTTCACGCGTATTAAACCAATTTCTGTAACGAATGGTATTGGCATTGAAGAGCATGATCAAGAGGGCCGCGTTATTACTGCTGAATACGATAATTTCTATCTCGTTTGCTGCTATACGCCTAATAGCCAACGTGAATTAGCGCGTCTTGAGTATCGTATGTCCTGGGAAGATGCTTTCCGCGAATATCTATTAGAATTAGATAAAAAGAAACCTGTTATTCTTTGCGGTGACCTCAACGTAGCACATAATGAAATCGACTTGAAGAACCCTAAAACAAATCGGAAAAACGCTGGCTTCTCCGATGAAGAACGGGCTAAGATGACAGAATTATTAGAGTCTGGTTTTACCGACACATTCCGCTATCTCTATCCTGATGCGGTCGATGAATATAGCTGGTGGTCCTACATGGGAAAAGCCCGCGATAGAAACGTAGGATGGAGAATTGACTACTTTATTACATCTAAACGCTTAGATGATAAGATTAAAGAGGCTAAAATCCATCAACAAGTATTTGGCAGCGATCATTGTCCAGTAGAACTCGATATTGAATTATAATATGTGACATAGTGAAAGTATAATTTCATAGATGTTTAAATTAACTAACAAAGCCTCATCTGCGGATGAGGCTTTCATAAGGAGGAACGATGGCACAAAAGCAAAAAGCCGTTGTATTATTTAGCGGCGGCGTAGATAGCACAACATGTTTGGCGCTCGCTATTGAGCGATTTGGCAAAGAAAATGTGGTGCCCTTATCCATACAATACGGCCAAAAACATAGCAAGGAATTAGAGGCTGCAGCAAACGTATTAGCATACTACGGCATAGAAGGCAAAACAATGGATGTAACAAAACTATTCGCCTTTAGTAACTCGTCTTTGTTAACGCAGTCTACAGAAGACGTTCCTACAGGCTCGTATAAAGAACAACAAGACGAACTCGGCGAAGGGCCTGTTAGCACCTATGTGCCCTTTAGAAACGGGCTATTCCTATCTGCAGCAGTATCCTTAGCCTTATCCCTCGATTGTGGCTATATCTATTATGGCGCCCATGCCGATGATGCAGCTGTCAATGCGTATCCAGATTGTACAGAAGTATTCTACACATCCATGGGCAATGCCATCTTTGAAGGATCTGGTAAGGAGTGCTCCCTAGAGGCTCCATTTATTAACCGCAACAAAGCCGACGTAGTCCGCGAAGGCTTGCGCCTAGGCGTGCCATACCAACTTACCTGGTCCTGCTACGAAGGCGGCGACCATCCATGCGGCCATTGCGGCACCTGCATCGACCGCCAAGAAGCCTTCCGTGCCAACGGTATAAAAGACCCTGCAAATTAGTCGCTCGCCATTTGGCGGACCAATGTTAGCATAACGTAAAGAATGCAATTGAGCATATACCATTATGCAGTAGAATTGATTGCTTTCGCAGAGCGACTTTAGTAGGTCAAGGCCCTCATCCGAAAACTCGTCAAATTAGATGTTCGCCGTTTGGTGGGCGGATGTTAGCATAACGTAAAGAATGCAATTGAGCATAAACCGTTATGCAGTAGAATTGATTGCTTTCGCAGAGCGACTTTAGTAGGTCGAGGCCCTCGGCCGAAGACCGTTAAGCTAGCTGGAGTGGGTGCGAAAGCAATCAATTCTATCAGGCAAAGAGTACATTGCCGTAATTCATAAAGTATGCTAATATAATTGTACCGCCAAACGGCGAACAACTACATAAGACAGTTTGAAACCATCCTGTCTCTAAACAAAACTACGGAAAACATAAGCACATTCAAGCATGGTAGTTTTGCCATGCTTTTTTTATTGAAAAGGAGGTGAGTGCATGATTTCTACACGAAAGTTAACGATTTCTGCTATGGTAGTAGCATTGTATATTGTTCTTATTTATATTACTCAAGGTATTTCCTTTGGGGCGTACCAAATTCGTATAGCCACATCTTTATATGCACTTGCTTATGCCTTTCCGTTCTTAATCGTTCCTATGGGCATAGGTAACCTTATTTCTAACTTTTTATTCGGCGGACTTGGTATCCTTGATATGATAGGCGGCTTTGGTGTCGGTATATTGACGACGGGAATCATCGTATTGATGCGTCGCGCTGGACTTAGCGCATGGTGGGCGATGATTCCAATCATCTTGGTACCAGCTCTATGCGTACCATTATGGCTTAGCCCACTTATTGGTGTGCCGTATTGGGCATTGGTAATCAATTTATTGATTGGTCAAACGATTCCTGGCGTAGTAGGGGCCACTTTGGTGAAAGCTCTCGTATCTCGTCGCACAATGGTTGCTTTGATGGGCTCTATTAAATAATTACATAATATGTAACTGAAAAGGACTGACTTTCAAATGAAAGCCAGTCCTTTTCGTTATATGAAATTTTGGGAGAAAAACCTTAGCAATTGTAGCCGCGAAGAGTAGTTTCGATGACAAGTCTTTCAAGGGCTACCATATATGCAGCTAAGCGAGGCGCAACATTGTATTTTTGTTGCATTTGCCATACTGCTTCAAAGCTGTTTTGCATATTCTTAGTGAGGCGTTCATTAACCTCTTCAAGGGACCAGTAGAATCCTGCCTTGTTTTGTACCCATTCATAGTAGGATACAACTACACCACCACCATTGGCAAGTACGTCAGGAATGATATCGATGCCTTTTTCGAAGAAGTATTTGTCTGCATCATTTGTCGTAGGGCCATTAGCACCTTCTAAGATAATCTTAGCTCGTACATTTTCCATGTTGTCCTTGTTGAGTTGGTTTTCAAGAGCTGCAAGATAGAGGATATCTACATCTTGTGCCAATAATTCTTGACCAGAAATAGTTGTCATTCCTGGTTCGGAGTAACCTACTAAGGAACGACCATGAGAGTTAGCGTATTCATATGCTTTTTCTACATCAAGACCATTCGGATTGTAAAGGTTAACAGCTACGTCACCAATTGCGACAACCTTAGCACCTGCTTCTGCGATAAGACGAGCACCTACGGAGCCTACATTACCGAAACCTTGAACCGCAACTGTCATATTTTTAATATCTAAGCCTTTTTTAGCTAAGTAGCATTGCAATGCGATGAGGCAACCACGACCAGTTGCTTCGTTACGACCTAGGGAGCCACCTACTTCGATAGGTTTACCTGTAACGATGCCAGGGCTCCATTCACCTTTTAATGTGCTGTATTCATCAGCAATCCAGCTCATGATTTGTGCATTAGTATTTACATCTGGTGCAGGAACGTCTGTATTAACGCCGATGATAGGCGCAATGCGACGAACGAAGTTACGTGTTAAGCGTTCTAATTCGCGAGGGTTCAATGTTTTAGGATCAACCTTGATACCGCCTTTACCACCACCATAAGGGATATTGGCAATAGCATTTTTGATTGTCATCCAAGCAGCTAATGCACGTACTTCGTTTTCATCAGAATCTGGATGGAAACGAAGACCGCCTTTCGCACTACCACGCAATGTGGAGTGCTGGCAACGATAACCTTCATATACGCGAACTTCGCCATTGTCTAATTGTAATGGAACAGCCACCTTGAGTTCCCTCTCTGGATGGCGCAATACTTCGTAATCATTTCTTGTGTAGCCAAGTCTTTCAGCAGCTACATCAAGTGTGTTTAACATGTTTTCGTATGGATTATAATTTTGCATATAAGTTCCTCCTGAGATTTCAGAATTGAATTGATGGTTTAAAAGTCTTGCTACTTACTATATTCGACATTGGCTATCGAATAACCTACATGAAATAAGAACTATATTCTATAGTTAAATAGTTTCAAAATAAAAGAGGACGATGAAAAACGTTTTCATCATCCTCATGAAATCAATAAATTTTATTTTTCTACTGTATCTTCTATAGGTGTAGCCGGTACAGAGGAGTCTGTAGTTTGACCGTCACCCCACCATACAATACCATAGGTATGATTTAGGACAGAACGGTTGAACACTGGTGTTTCGATACCAGCTTTACGTTGCTTAATGTAATCGTCGAGTGCAAGACCTGCTGTGCGGCCCATGCGTACGATGGAGCTAACATTTGTGAGCACTAAGAATGCCATGAACAAATCGGCTAGGTTCCACACGAGGTCGAGGGATGCGATAGAGCCAACAAATGTCATAAGAATTACGCCAATACGGAATAAATGGAGACAATATTTTTTGTCAGTTAAGTGGCTGATATTGATTTCCCCATAATAATAGTTACCGATAAGGGAACTAAAGGAGAACATAACGATGAAAATAGCTACTGCTGCAGGCGCCCAAGAGCCTAATTGTTCTGCTAGGTTATGTTGTACAAGGGCTACACCTGTAAGGCCCGTTGTGCTATAGTCGCCTACTATGAGAACGATAAAAGCAGACGCAGTACAGATGATAAATGTATCAAGGAATACACCAAAGGCTTGAACAAGTCCTTGTTCAACTGGGTGATTAACAGCTGCTGTGGCTGCTGCATTTGGTACAGAACCTTCACCGGCTTCGTTGGAGAAGAGGCCACGTTTGATACCGTTCATGATGGTTGCACCCAAGAGACCACCGCCTGCTGCAGTTGGATCAAAGGCAGATGTAATGATTGTATAGATTACATGTGGGAAGTGCTCAATGTTCATGAGGACTACAAATAATGCGGTAGCAATATAAAGCACAGCCATGATTGGAACGATAACTTCAGATGCTTTAGCAACGCGATGGATACCACCGAAGATAATAATACCTACAAGAGCAGCTACAACGGCACCTGTGTAGGATACATCAAAATTAAAGATTTGAAGAGACGCAGCTAATGTATTAGCTTGTACAGAGTTGTAAATCCAGCCATATGTAATACTAATCAAAATAGCAAATAAAACAGCTAACGATTTGTTGTTAAGACCGTAGCGGATGTAGTACGCAGGGCCGCCATAGAAACCGCCTTTAGCAACTGGTTCCTTGTAGATTTGAGCTAGTGTACTTTCAATAAAACCAGTAGCGGAACCGATGAAGGCAATCACCCACATCCAAAAGATAGCGCCAGGGCCGCCAAGTACAACGGCAATAGCGATACCTGCGATATTACCTACACCTACGCGGGATGCGGTACTAACACAGAATGCTTGGAAGGAAGAAACGTGGTTCTTTTCTGTTTTTGAACCTGCACCCGATGCAACGAGGCGCACCATTTCCTTGAACATACGGACTTGTACGGCGCCAGTAGTCATGGTAAAGAATAGACCTGCACCGATGAGAATGAAGATGATTAAGTAGTTCCACAGATAGGTATTGACTGTGGAGACTGCATTATTAAGTAGGGTTTCCATAAAACTCACCTTTCGCTAAATAAAATCATAAAATGTGTATCTATTGTATCAGAAAATGAGGGAAAGTTCTATAGAATATAATAAAACCGCATATATGGTAGAAAATTAGCACCATGCATGCGGTTTATATATTAATCTATTCGTATGTATTGGAATAGGTTATAGATCAGTGTCGAAGGATTCAGCATTCTCCATACCTTGTAATAGGGTTTGCTCGGAATGTTCCATATGAATTTGTGCGAGCTTACGGGCTTGCACTGCATTATGAGCTGCAATCGCTTCTACTAATTGACGATGTTCCTCCCAAGTTTTACGCAAGCGTCCTGGTTGATTCATGGAAAAACTGCGGAAGCGATAGGTTTGTTCACGTAAATTATGGACGATATCTGCTAGACGTTCGTTACGGGATGCTTTGTAGAGCACTTCATGGAATGCCACATCAGCGGCCACTACGCTTTCCATATCTTTGTTTTCCATGTAATCGCCAATTTCTACAAGCATGCGCTCCAAAGTTTCAATTTCTTCGCTCGTAATGCGCTCTGCTGCAAGACCTGCTGCTAATTCTTCAAGGGCTGAACGAATTTCAAATACTTGAGTAATATCTTTTAATGAAATATTGGCTACATAGGTACCACGGCGTGGAACCATAACGACAAATCCCTCCAACTCGAGCTTGCGAATAGCTTCGCGAATCGGTGTACGACTAACACCGAGTTCTTCGGCAAGGGGGATTTCCATCAAACGCTCACCAGGTTTGAGGGTACCATCTTGAATGGCTTGGCGTAGTGTTTCGCTTACCACTTCGCTCAATGGCTTATATGCATCTAAGCGTATAGGTTGTAATCGTTTTGTCATTGAACATCCTCCTGTGTGCATGTTTTGGTGATGAGTGAAAGCCAATTATGGCCGGCGTTTTTAATTTCCTCTTGTAAGGCTAATGCTTGAGTTGCCTTATCTAATAAAACGACCATAGTTGGACCGCTGCCGGTCATGATAGTAGGGTACCCACGACTTGTGAAGAATTCTTTACATGAAATGAGTTCTTCGTGATCAGGGAATAGCAACTCTTCGAAGGTATTGGCACTACTCGTAAAAGCAGCATATAAATCATTATTTTTTAAGTGTGATAATACAGTTGTAATTGTGTCAGACGATGCTTTTGATTGTCCCTTGTAATGTCCATAGGCGGCCGCAGTAGATACGGATACTTCTGGCTTAACAAGTAATAACCAATGAGGTTCTGGGGATGAATGATACATAAGTTTTTCGCCGCGCCCTGTGCCGCGAGCAGTACCACCTTTTAATAGAAATGGTACATCTGAACCTAGTTTAGCACCTAGTGTCATCAGTTCATCTGTTGTAAGGCGTAAATCCCAAAATTTGTTGAGCCCTAATAACATAGCTGCTGCATCGGCACTGCCACCGCCAAGACCTGCTGCGGCAGGTACGCGCTTTAGCAAATGGATGGCGGCACCAGCCTTACATCCTGTATAGGCTTGAAGCTCACGCAATGCCTTTAGTGCCAAGTTGCGTTCGTCATAGGGAATGAGGTCTTGAATGTATTGTGGTAGCTCAGGTGCTATACCGGAGAATACGACGGAATGATGTTTTGCAAAATAGATGGAATCCGCGAGTCGGATGGACTGGAAAATACTGTCGATATTGTGGTAGCCATCATCGCGTTTACCTGTAATAGCAAGGCCGATATTGATTTTGCTAAAACCCAGTTGTTCGATACTTTTTGACATAAAATCCTCGATGTTTTACATGATATCGTACGAATCTATGTAGAGGTCGTACATATGATGAAAAGTGATTGAAAATATACATTAAGTAGTTTATGATGAAATTGTATATGTATGTAAATATACCGCGTTTTTGCTGTATATCTAATTAGTTAATTATAAAATATTTATAGTGAAATAGCAATTTAGGGAGGCCTATATGTGGTCTAAATATAAAGATACTCTATACCAATGTGTAATGGTTGCTGTTGGCTGTGCTATCTTTGGTGCCGGTCTGGATGCTTTTGTGCTACCTCATAAATTGGTTAGTACTGGTATTAGTGGGATTGGACTTATCCTTTATTATCTTACCGGTTTATCTGTTGGTACGTGGAACGTAGTTTTGAACATACCGATTTTCTGGGCCGCTTGGCATTGGCTAGGTAAGAAGGTCATTATCAATACATTATATGGCACGGTTATGTTGTCATGGATGGTCGATGCCTTTGACTTTCTTCAATATGATATGGTCATATCTGATCCTTTACTGAGTTCTATGATGGCTGGTGTTACTACTGGGGTTGGCCTTGGAATTGTTTATCGAGTTGGCGGTAATACGGGGGGGCTTGATCCAATAGCCCTTATTGTACGAAAATATTACGGCCTTCAAATGGGGTCTATCAATAGTGCTATTAATGGTATCATTTTAGCTGCCGCTATTTGGGTTGTTGGTTTTGAAGCTGTAGCGGTAACACTGGTATCGCTTTATGTGTATACGATTATTACTAATAAGGTCGTTATTGGCTTTAATCAACGAAAGGTAGCTTTCATCATTACTTACAGAACTTATGACGTATGTAATGCAGTTATCAGTAAGGTGGGTCGCGGCGCTACGATTATTAATGGCATTGGTGCGTATACAAGAACGCCGAAGCAAATCGTTATGGTAGCTGTTAATTTACTACAGGTTAATAAATTGAAAGAAGCTATCGAAGAGGTCGATAATGAGGCTTTCATTCTCATCACAGATGCGCAAGAGGTTATTGGCAAAGGGTTTACTACACCGATAGTACCGACGTCTATAGAAAATCTTGTTAAAGAATGTGAGGAGAATGCTAATTATATAGAAGGAAAAGATAAGAATTAATCTAAGGAGGCTAGTATGGCTCATGCATTAGCAGGAACTCCTGTTCGTGAACAAGATATTATAGATATTCAAACGATTGTAGATGCCTATTTTGACAATGTTCCAGATATGACAAATCCCACACAGTTAGTGTCCTTTGGTACGTCTGGGCATCGTGGTACATCCGTGGATGGTACATTTACGGATCTTCATGTGGCGGCTATAACACAAGCTATTTGCGATGGCCGTAAGCAATTTGGTGCTACGGGACCTGTGTTTGTAGGACAAGATACACATGCTTTGTCGCAACCCGCGCTTGTAACCGTACTTGAGGTGTTAGCGGGTAATGGTGTGACAGCTATGGTTGATTGTGACATGGATTTTGTACCTACACCATCGGTGTCGCGCGCTATTATTCGCTATAATATACAACATGATGTTAAGGCGGATGGCATTATTATTACACCATCTCATAATCCTCCCGATAATGGGGGCATCAAATATAACACGATTATCGGCGGACCTGCTGATACGGTGGTTACAAAATGGATTGAAATGCGTGCGAATGAGTATTTGACTGCTTATTGTGAAAGTGAAAATTTCAAGCGCATTAGCGTAGATAATATTGAACCTACGGCTCAAGTTCCGTATGACTATAAAGGTCTTTATGTAGAGGAGTTGAGCGAAGTCATTAATATGGAGGCCATTAAAGCGGCTGGTCCTAAGACCTTAGTTGATACATTAGGCGGTAGTGGGGCTTCGTATTGGAAGGCTATTAAGGAACGATATGGTCTTGATTTAACGATTATTCATGACGAATATGATCCAACCTTTAGTTTTATGACCTATGACCATGATGGTAAGGTGCGAATGGATTGCTCTTCTCCATATGTAATGGAGTCGGTTATTAATAGAATTGGCGATTTTGATTTAGCTGTTGGGAATGATCCGGACTATGATCGCTATGGCATTGTTATATCTAGTGGTTTAGTCTCCGCTAATTCATTTCTCACAATGGCAGCACGCTATTTATTTACGACGCGGGGCTGGAAAAATAAAGGCATTGGTAAAACTGTTGTATGTACTACGATGATAGACAAATGGGCTGCAGGTGTTGAAATTCCGGTTTTTGAAGTGCCTGTAGGCTTTAAATATTTCTCACAACTTTTATTTGATGGTGTCATTGGTATTGGTGGAGAAGAAAGTGCAGGGGCCTCTTTCTTGAAGAAGGATGGAACTGTATGGACCACTGATAAGGATGGTATCATTATGGCTTTGCTCAGCATGGAAATCATGGCTGTTATGGGGAAATCTGCATTGAAAATGGCAGATGATTTTGCTGAGAACTATGGGGAACCACGCTTCGGTCGTATCGATGCACCGTGTAAAAAAGAGCAAAAGCAAATTTTAAAACAATTGAGTGCAGAATTGATTACTGCCACATTCGTTGATGGAGATCCTATTACTGGTATTCGTACCACATCAATGTATAATAATATGCCAATTGATGGTGTCCGGGTTGAAACCGATAAAGGATGGTTTGTGGCAAGACCTTCAGGTACGGAAGATTTATACAAAATTTATGGTGAAAGCTATAAAGGCGATTTAGGTCTCGTTGCGTTGCTAACAGCTGGAGAAGAAATCGTTAATGCAGCCCTGAATGGAAAGATAGACTCTGAGTAAGTATTCTCATAAACTTTTCACGCTGTTATTGTGATATATATGATATAATATATTAATATAGTTTATAGAATGAATGGATTTCCATGTGCTTAGTTTGCATGGATTTACATTTGCATAGTTTGTAGTGAGTCAGAAAAGGTGATTTTATGAAATTAGTAGTTACCGTAGTGGGTGTAGACCGCGTAGGTATTATCGCAGGTGTTAGCACTGTATTAGCTGAACATAAAGTGAATATTTTATCTATTAATCAAACCATTCTAGACGGTTTATTTAATATGATTATGATGTGTGAGACTGAAACAGAAGAAGCGAAAGACTTAACATCAATTCAAGATGCTTTAACTCAACTAGGTAATACATTAGGCGTAGAAATTCGTGCACAACATGCTGATATCTTCCTTAGCATGCATCGCGTAGGATAAGGAGGCGCCCATGTTATCTATCGACAATATTCTTGAAACGAATCAGATGATTCACGACAACAAGCTCGATGTGCGGACCATTACAATGGGGATTAGCTTGTTAGAATGTGCATCTAGCTCTGGCAAAGAACTATGTGACCGCATTTATGATCGCATTACTAAAGAGGCAGAGCACTTGGTAAGGACCGGTGAAGATATTGAACGTGAGTTCGGCGTACCTATCATTAATAAACGTATTTCCGTTACACCAATTTCCTTGGTGGCCGGTGGTAGTGATTTGACATCTTATGTGCCAATCGCTGAGGCACTTGATCGTGCGGCTAAAACCGTAGGTGTTAACTTTATTGGTGGTTTTTCTGCTCTCGTTACAAAAGGTGCTACAAAGGCTGATCGCATTCTTATCGACTCTATCCCAGAAGCATTGGCAACTACAGATATCGTATGTAGTTCTGTAGGTGTTGGTTCCACTAAAACGGGCATCAATATGGATGCGGTTCGTGAAATGGGGATCATTGTTAAAAGAACGGCAGAATTGACAAAGGATAATGATGCGTTAGGTTGTGCTAAACTCGTTATTTTCTGTAACCCAGTAGAAGATAATCCGTTCATGGCAGGGGCTTTCTTTGGTGTAACAGAAGGTGATAGTGCTATTTCTGTTGGCGTATCTGGTCCTGGCGTAGTCAAACATGCTCTTGAAGCTGTTCGTGGCGAACCATTTGACGTAGTAGCGGAAACGATTAAACGTACTGCTTTTAAAATTACTCGTGTTGGTCAATTGGTGGCACAAGAGGCATCTCGTCGCCTTGGTAAACCATTTGGCATTATCGACTTGTCCTTGGCACCGACTCCTGCAGTTGGTGACTCCGTAGCTCATGTACTTGAAGAAATGGGGTTATCCTCTTGTGGTTGCCATGGTACTACGGCTGCATTAGCTCTTTTGAATGATGCGGTTAAAAAAGGCGGCCTTATGGCGTCTTCTCACGTAGGTGGTTTGAGTGGTGCTTTCATTCCTGTATCTGAAGATGCGGGTATGATTGATGCAGTAGCTTGTGGTAGTTTATCGCTTGATAAACTCGAGGCTATGACTTGTGTATGTTCCGTAGGTCTCGATATGATTGCTATTCCTGGTGATACAACAGCAGATACAATTTCTGCAATCATCGCTGATGAATCTGCAATTGGTATGATTAATAATAAAACGACAGCTGTACGTGTTATTCCAGTTCCTGGTAAAACTGTGGGCGAAGTTGTTGAATTTGGCGGTCTTTTAGGTTATGCGCCAATCATTGAAGTAAGCCCTTATAGTGCAGCTGAATTTATTGCTCGTGGTGGTCGTATCCCAGCACCTATTCGCAGCTTAACAAACTAAGTTGAAACCTCGAATTTAGTGAATTCGAGTTGTTGGAGGTGTACTTATGAGTGAGTATGTGCCTGATTATGTGTGGGCTTTTGTGTTGGCTCTCGTCATAACTTATGCACTTACCCCTTTGGTGAAACGCTTTGCGGTTGCCGTAGGGGCTATTGATAAACCTGATGCTCGTAAAGTGCATCAAGGGGCTATACCACGCCTTGGCGGGTTAGCGATTTTTCTTGGGTATATGGGGTCTGTATTATTCAATGATAGTATTCCTCATGACCATAAATTATTTGGGTTCGTGCTAGGTACCGTTATTTTGGTACTCGTTGGTATTTGGGATGATATCCGACAAATCGAACCAAAGACTAAGTTGATGGGGCAAATTATTGCGGCTGCTATTCTCGTGGCCTATGATATTCGCGTTGATTTTATCAATTTACCATGGGGTGGCGTTGTATATTTGAAATACTGGGCTATTCCATTGACGATTTTCTGGATTGTAGGATTTACGAATATCGTCAACCTTATCGATGGACTTGATGGATTAGCGGCGGGGATTTCTTTCATCGCTTGTATCGCAGTATGTGCTATGACATTGCAATTAGGTCAAATTGATTTAGCTTGTATTGCATTAGCATTAGCTGGTGCTACTGTAGGTTTCTTGCGTTATAATTTTAA
Organism: Veillonella tobetsuensis; assembly: GCF_002959935.1. Classification (NCBI taxonomy): domain Bacteria; kingdom Bacillati; phylum Bacillota; class Negativicutes; order Veillonellales; family Veillonellaceae; genus Veillonella; species Veillonella tobetsuensis. The sequence continues at coordinate 169,152 of NZ_PPDF01000008.1, read as the reverse complement.
TCCCGCTAAAATATTTATGGGTGATACTGGTTCAATGCTATTAGGATATACCTTAGCTGCTATATCTGTGATGGGCGCTGTTAAGACAGCGGCTACTATAGCATTAGTAGTACCCGCTATTGTTCTTGGTTTACCAATACTAGATACATTGTTTGCTATCGTACGTCGTAAGATTAGTGGACGACCTATCTTTAAACCTGATAAAGGTCATGTGCATCATCGTTTATTAGCACAAGGTTTATCTCAAAAACAGGCTGTGCTTATGATGTATGCAGTTACAGCGCTCTTTGGCGGTGTTTCTGTTATCGTAGCCGAGGTTAATGCTTGGGTTGGTTTAGCTCTCGTCTTAGTGATTTTCTTATGTAGTATCTATGTGGCTCGTCGCTTAGGCGTTATTACGCACAGTGATGCGGCGGGGCACCCATTACCAAGCCCTACAATTGAACGTAGCGATTTAGATGAAACGATTTCCTTTGATCGCGAAGAATTGGCGAAAGTATTAGAACATTCAGAGGATGATTCTAAAAAAGAGTAACCACTGTAGGGGCGCTTAGCGCCCCTTTTTTATTAGACTCCGTGGAGGATGAGTAAATGTTAAAAGTAATGACAATCTTTGGTACTAGACCAGAGGCAATCAAAATGGCTCCTCTTGTAAAGGCCTTAGAGGCAGCACCTGATATGGAACCGATTGTAACTGTAACAGCACAACATCGGGATATGCTCGATCAAGTATTGCGCTTATTTGATATTACACCTGATTATGATTTGAATATCATGAGTCAAGGTCAAACTCTTTATGATGTAACCAATCGTGCATTGATGGGGTTGAAATCTGTTTTAGAAGAGGCTAAACCCGATGTAGTACTCGTTCATGGTGATACGACGACTACTTTCGCTGGTGCATTAGCATCTTTTTATCAAGAGATTCCTGTAGGTCATGTTGAAGCAGGTCTTCGTACAGGTGATATTTACTCTCCATTCCCAGAAGAAATGAACCGCAAGTTGACCGGTTCTTTGGCAACCTATCATTTTGCACCTACCGCTAGTTCTGAAGCGAATTTAAAACGAGAAAATATTAATACTGATCACCTTTATGTTACTGGTAATACTGTAATTGATGCACTAGATACAACGGTAAAAGATAATTATGTCTTTGATGATGCGGCTATTAATGCACTCGATCCAAATAAGCGTACAGTTCTTGTTACCACACATCGTCGTGAAAACCTTGGTGAACCTATGCGTCACGTATATCAAGCTATTCGCGATTTACTAAATGATTTTGTTGATATTCAAGTGGTATTTCCTGTGCATAAGAACCCTAAGGTACGTCAAGTGGTACAAGAGGAGCTAGGTGATGTTGATCGTGTAACATTAATTGATCCTTTAGACTATGAACCATTTGCAAATTTAATGGCTAAGTCTTACTTGATTTTAACTGATTCCGGTGGTATTCAAGAGGAAGCACCTGCTCTTGGCAAACCAGTTCTCGTATTGCGTGATACTACAGAGCGCCCAGAAGCTGTTGATGCGGGCACAGTTCGTCTTGTGGGTACCAATAAAGATGCCGTGTATAAGGCTGCATATGAGCTGTTACATGACGAAGAGGCATATAAAACGATGTCTAATTCCGTCAATCCATATGGTGATGGCAAGGCATCTGAACGGATTTTACAAGCTTTGCGTCATGAATTCTTGGGCGATGCTAATCGACCAGATCGATTTGGTAAATAATATGGACAAGGATATGGTGAAAGCTCTGGCGATGGCTACATCGGCAGGGCTGACCCTTCTATTTTGTATCGGTGGATTTATCTGGATAGGATATAAACTGGATACATGGATGGATACTATGCCATTATGCATGGTTATTCTTGGTTTAATCGGTGCTGTAACAGGCTTTTATATGTTATATAAACAGGTTAAATAGTGAGGTATTTATGAATCAATACATTAAATTCATACGTCATGTACTATGGGCCTGTTTTTTTGTTACCTTTTTAGGCCTACTTATCCAATATGTAGTTGGATGGAATCAGTACGTGCTCGGTTGGTTATGGGGCATGTTGACTATGATGGTTTATTTAGTACTGTTAGGTCTACATAATAAAGGGCTAGCATATGGCAATCCACACCAGGCTGTAGCTAAAGCACGACGTCAAATGATGTGGCGATTGGCTCTGATTGGCGCCTTCGTAGTTATAGGATTGCAAATACCTGGTGTACGAGCTGAAAGTTTATTGATTTCAGTTGTACTTATACAGCCTGTATTGTATATCGTGTTTTGGCGATTAAGTAAGTAATAAAATTTATTGCATTGGGCGATAGGACTAAATCGCATGAAATAAGGATTAATTACATTCCTATTATGAATTTTAAATTCATAAAATGCATTTTTAATATGTAAATCACGAATTGTTTACTCCAGAAGTGTTGATTATATAACTATAAAGAGGTATGATAATACATAGATATATATTATAGGGATATATATAAAATTTATATTGCTACGTGAGAAAGGGGTTGAGTCTGTGGAACTGCATGCAGGTCACCATCAAGTAGTACAGTGGTTGGGGTTATCGTTTAATATCGATACTTTAATTGCCACATGGATTACGATGGCGATCGTCATCATCATTTCCATGCTTGCTACGCGAAATCGAGTATTAGTGCCTTCGGGTGTTCAAAATGTAGTGGAGACTATATTGGAAGCATTAGAAGGTCAATTATCGCCAACGCTTGGTAAACACTGGCCGATGGTGAGTTCATTGTTATTCACATTCTTTTTATTTATCTTTGTTGGTAATGAGCTTGGGTTATTGCCAACGCTACATGCTGTTACTTCGCCTACGGCGGATATTAATACAACAGCAGCACTCGCATTGTGTAGTAGCTTTATAGTCTGGGGAATGGGAATTAAAATTAAGGGCCTATCTTATTTTAATCATTTTTTACAGCCTTATAAGGCTATGCTAGTTCTAAATATTTTTGAAGAAATAGCAAAACCTATCACATTAGCTTTCCGTCTATTTGGTAATATTGTGGCCGGCGAAATTTTATTGGAAATTCTTTATAATTTGCCTTGGTTCGTACCGGTACCATGGATTTGGATTGCTTTTAGTTTGTTTATTGGTATTATTCAAGCTTTTATTTTTACAGTTCTAACAGCCAACTATTTAGGCATGGCATTAAGTGAAGAACACTAATTTTAATGGAGGATTTATTATGGAAGTTCAAGGTTTATTCGCATTAGCTGCGGCAATCGCAGTAGGTTGTGGTGCTATCGCGGCAGGTATTGGTGACGGCATGGTAGCTAGTAAAGTTATTGAAGGTATTACACGTCAACCTGAATTGCGCGGTCAATTAATGTCCACAATGTTCGTAGCTATCGGCTTAATCGAAGCTATGCCTATCATCGGCGTAGTAGTTGCTTTCATTTTATTGTTCAGATAATAGCGAGGAGGAACGACCTTGGTAGATTTAACGCTAGGGACAATTCTTGCTCAAATGCTAAACTTTTTTATATTAGTTTGGATTTTGGCCCGTTTTGCATATAAACCATTGGTTTCTATGATGCAAGAGCGTAAAGAACGCATTGCTAAGGATTTAGCAGATGCTCAAGCTGCTCGTAATGAAGCGGAACAATTCAAAGCTGATTATGCTGCGCAAATTGCAAATGCTCGCCAAGAGGCTCAACAAATCGTTGAAAAGGCGGTGCAACAAGCAGAAGCGACTACGCGTGAACAATTGGCAGCGGCTCGTGAACAAATTGAACGTGAAAAAGAACGAGCTCGTCAAGATATCGTAAACGAACGTGATCGTGCTATGAATAATTTGCGTAACGAAGTTATTTCCTTATCTGTTGCAATGGCGACTAAGGTTGTGGCAAAAGATATGGACAGCGAAACTAATACAAAATTAATTGAAGACGCTATTGCGAAACTTGATAGTAAAACGATAGGGTTGTGATATTATGAGCACAGAAATTGTAGCAGATAAATACAGTTCAGCTATGTTAGAGCTAGCTCAAGAACAAGGTAATTTAGTAACTACAGAAGAAAATCTTTTATATGTGGCCTCTGTTCTTAATGAACAACCAGAATTGGTAGGGTTTATTAATAATCCTATTGTGGAAGCAGATGCAAAGATTTCTCTACTTGGAAAGGTCTTTGGCACTGCTGTAGAAAAGACAGTACTTCATTTCATGTATGTCATGGTTAAACGTGGCAGATATCGTTATTTGCAAGATACAATTAGAGCTTTCATAAAAAAATCTCGCGAAGCACGTGGCATTTTGGAAGCTATTGTTACTGTAGCAGAACCATTAACTGATACATTGCGTGATGATGTACAAGCTAAATTACAAGCGATGACTGGCAAAGATGTCATTATATCGATGCGTCAAGATCCTACAATCATGGGTGGTATTATCATTCAAATTGGTGATAAACGCATTGATGGATCGATTGCACGTCGCTTAGACGAATTGAAAAAAACGTTAGTACGAACTGACTCTATTAGATTGGGGTGAATGGGTATATATGAAAATGAAGCCTGAAGAAATCACTGCTATAATCAAACAGCAGATTCAGGACTATGATGTTGACCTTAATGTCGATGACGTGGGTACTGTCCTTGACGTGGGGGATGGCATCGCCCATATTTATGGTCTTGAAAGAGCCATGGCCGGTGAATTGTTAGAATTGCCACACGGCGTATATGGCTTGGTTTTGAACTTGGAATTAGATAATGTTGGTGCCGTACTACTTGGTGACGACTTCTTGATTAAAGAAGGCGACGAAGTACGTCGTACTGGCAAAATTATGGATGTACCAGTAGGGGATGCCCTCATTGGTCGTGTTGTTAACCCATTGGGTCAACCTATTGATGGCAAGGGTGCTATTCAAGCTACAGAACGTCGTCCTGTAGAACATCCAGCGCCTGGTATTGCGGATCGTCAATCTGTTAATGAACCATTACAAACTGGTTTGAAAGCAATTGACTCCATGGTACCGATTGGCCGTGGCCAACGTGAGCTTATCATCGGTGACCGTGGCACAGGTAAAACAGCAATCGCTCTCGATACAATCATCAACCAAAAGGGTAAAGATGTTATTTGTATCTATGTAGCTATTGGTCAAAAAGAATCTACCGTAGCTCGTGTAGTACAAAAATTAGAAGAAACTGGTGCATTAGACTATACAATCGTAGTTTCTGCTAGTGCTTCTACAGGTGCACCGTTACAATATATCGCTCCATATGCAGGTGTTGCGATGGGCGAATATTTTATGTACAAAGGTAAACATGTACTTTGTGTATATGATGACTTAACTAAACAAGCGGCTGCATACCGCGCTATGTCCCTATTATTACGCCGTCCACCAGGGCGCGAAGCGTATCCAGGCGACGTATTCTACTTACACAGCCGTCTATTAGAACGTGCTGCTAAGTTATCACCTGAACTAGGTGGTGGTTCAATTACGGCGTTGCCTATCATTGAAACACAAGCGGGTGACGTATCTGCGTATATTCCAACAAACGTAATTTCCATCACTGATGGTCAAATTTTCTTGGGCACAGATATGTTCTATTCTGGTATTCGTCCAGCTGTTGACGTTGGTTTGTCCGTATCCCGTGTAGGTGGTAGTGCGCAAACTAAAGCGATGAAACAAGTTGCAGGCCAATTGCGTTTGGACCTTGCACAATATCGTGAATTGGCTGCTTTTGCTCAGTTCGGCTCCGATCTTGATGCAGCTACAAAAGCACAGTTAGACCGTGGTGAACGATTGACTGAAATGTTAAAACAAGGTCAATACGAACCAATGAGTGTGGCTGAAATGGTTATTAATTTGTATGCTGGTACAAAAGGGTACTTAGCCAATATTCAAGTTGCTGATGTATTAGCTTTTGAATCTGAATTATTACGCTTTATTCGTGCTAATTATCCTGAAATCATCAGTAATATTGAAACTACAAATAAACTTGATGAAGCAACTGAAAACTTGTTGAAACAAGCTATTCCAGAATGTGTAGAAGCCTTTGGTGCTACACATACATTAGTTTCCCGTAAGGAGGCGTAATGTATGGCTAGTGCACAAGATTTGCGAAAGCGCATAAAGAGTGTTACCAATACGCAACAAATTACAAAAGCGATGAAGATGGTAGCTTCTGCTCGTCTTCGTAGGGCTCAAGCGAAAGCTGATGCAACGCGGCCGTACGCAGAAAAAATAGGGCAAATCTTGCGTCATATCTCCAGTAGTGATTTACAAGATTACGTAAGTCCTCTCCTTGAAACTAGACCTGTAAAACGCACTTGTTATATTGTTATCGGTGCTGATAAAGGTTTGGCCGGGGCTTACTCGTCCAATGTGTTAAAAATGGCAATAGAACAAATCGGACAAAAAACGCCTGATGAATATTGCATTATTACAACTGGACGAAAACCAAAGGATAGCTTGAAATCACGTCACTATTATATTGACAAATCGTACAGTGGTTTTTCCGATAAACCGAGTTACGAACATTCGCGATCTATCATGGAACATGCACTTTCAATGTACGAAAGTCATGAAGTTGACGAAGTAATCATGATTTATACGCGTTTTGTAAATTCTATGACGCAAATTGCACAGGCAGAGCGCATTCTACCGTTAGAGCAACCAGATGATGAGGTTAAGGGTGAAGAATATGAATTCATGCCAGATCCTGCATCAGTTTTGGATGCACTATTGCCAAAATATTTAGAAATTACTTTATATAATGGATTATTACAAGCGGCGGCTAGTGAATTAGGTGCTCGTATGACAGCTATGACATCTGCTACCGATAATGCTGGGGAACTTATTAGCTCCTTAGGTCTTGAATACAACAAGTTACGTCAATCCAGTATTACGAATGAAATTTCTGAAATTGTTGGTGGTGCAAATGCCTTGCAATAGATAAGGAGAGACCTCTTAATGAGTAATAATATTGGGAAAGTGGTGCAGGTCATTGGCCCAGTTGTAGACGTGCGTTTTGAAGCTGGTCATTTGCCAGCCATCTATAATGCCATCCACATCTACCATGACCATAAAGCTCACGATAGACAAAAAATTGTAGTAGAAGTTATGCAACATTTAGGCGACGATATGGTTCGCTGTGTTGCCATGAGTTCTACTGACGGTATGACCCGTGGTATGGAAGCAGAAGATATGGGTGCTGCAATTTCCATTCCAGTTGGTGAAGGTGTATTGGGTCGTATCTTTAATGTGTTGGGGGAAACTGTTGACCATGATCCAGCTCCAGTTGTGGCTGATGAAAAATGGCCTATCCATCGTCCAGCACCTAAATTTGATGATCTTTCACCAGATACACAAATCCTTGAAACTGGTATCAAAGTCGTAGACTTGATTGCACCATATGTAAAAGGTGGTAAAATTGGTTTATTCGGCGGTGCCGGCGTAGGTAAAACCGTATTGATTATGGAATTGATTCACAATGTTGCCACAGAACATGGTGGCTATTCCGTATTCTCCGGTGTAGGTGAACGTACACGTGAAGGTAATGACCTTTGGAACGAAATGAAGGAATCCGGCGTTATCAATAAAACGGCTCTCGTATATGGTCAAATGAATGAACCACCTGGGGCTCGTATGCGTGTTGGTTTGACTGGCCTTACAATGGCTGAATATTTCCGTGATGTAAAAAAACAAGACGTGCTTTTGTTCATCGATAACATCTTCCGTTTCATTCAAGCTGGTTCTGAAGTATCTGCCCTCTTAGGTCGTATGCCATCTGCCGTAGGTTACCAACCTACATTGGCTAATGACGTAGGTGCATTACAAGAACGTATTACATCTACAAAAGAAGGTTCCATTACTTCTGTACAAGCTGTATATGTACCTGCCGATGACTTGACTGACCCTGCACCAGCAGCTACATTTGCTCACTTGGATGCAACAACTGTATTGTCTCGTTCTATCGCTGAACTTGGTATTTATCCAGCGGTGGATCCACTTGACTCTACTAGCCGTATTTTGGACCCTCATGTACTAGGGGAAGAACATTATAATGTTGCTCGTGGCGTTCAAGAAGTGTTGCAAAAATATCGCGATTTACAAGATATTATTGCAATCCTTGGTATGGAAGAATTATCTGATGAAGATAAACTGACTGTATCTCGAGCTCGTAAAATCCAACGTTTCTTGAGTCAACCATTCTTCGTAGCAGAGGTATTTACTGGTTCTCCTGGTAAGTATGTACCGTTACAAGAAACATTGCGTGGCTTTAAAGAAATCCTTGATGGTAAACATGATGATTTACCAGAAGGCGCATTCTATATGGTTGGTACCATTGATGAAGCCGTTGCAAAAGCAAAGGAAATGCAAGAGAAGGGGGAATAATCCATGGCGGAACCTATGACCCTAACGATAATTACACCTGATGCGGTTGTATATGATGGTAAAGCTAATTTTTTCGTGGGACGTGCTATTGATGGTGAATTTGGTGTTTTACCAAATCATGCACCTATGATTATCGCCCTTGATGTGGCGCCATTACGCATTGATGACCCTGAAGGGAAAAAACAAACCTTCGCTGTTTTTGGTGGATTTGTTGAGATTGAAAACAATAAGGTAAGTATCATTACACCAAATTGTGAAAATCCTGAAGCCATCGATATAGAACGTGCGGAACGTGCAAAAGAACGTGCAGAAGGTCGTTTGTCGAATCCGACACCGGATATTGATGTAGAACGTGCTGAACATGCGTTAGCTCGAGCTTTGCTTCGCTTAAAAGTAACAAAACGCATATAATTATGCAATTACAAATAAAAGCAGATATAGCATGCCTAACAGGCATGCTATATCTGCTTTTTCGTTTTTATTATAATACGCTAACGCCTTTTAAGGAGTAAGCGGTATTTTTAGGTTGTTCAACTTGGAATTCATAGTCTGGTACAACAGGCATTTCTGCGTTGATACCAGGAGATTGATAACGGTCACGATCTGTAGGAACACGTTTGTATGGTAGTTTATCGAGTAGATCCTTGATAACCTTATTCCATACAGATTTATGGGTTGGCATAGTGAGAGAATCATCTACTTGATTAAAACCGCTGCGAATGGTATGCACAATACCCTCGTTAGTATCGTAGTAATAAATCATAGCATTTACTTTTGCTTGGATGTGAATATCATCACTATCATCGCGGTGGTATTGGCTAAGATATGTTACAGGTAATTGAACATAAATATCTTGCATAGGAATCGGCATGATTACGATTTCAGATTGTTGCGTAGCTGCAATTTCAGCTAAATCAACAGCTGTAATTTGGCTGAGAGGAGTGTTTGTACTAACTACAATCGTATCATAATAAGGGTAGCGTAATACACTTGCTACAGAATCAGATAAATATTTCCCAAAAGCAGCTGTGCTTTCATTACGTAGTGTAGTAGGTACTACAAGTGTTGCTTTGCGGGATGGAAAATTATCTAGATGGCCATCATAATTGGCTTTACCAATTGTTGAAGGTGTATTAGACGTTGTAGATGTAATTTGAATAGATGAAGTACCAATTGTACTAGGCGCGGGAATAATTTTTACTGGTGCAATAGGAATAGAACGAGTATTTTTAGATTGTGTGTCACTTTGTGCAGCGTTAGCAATTGTAAAAGTAGAAACAAAAGCTAGTGCTAGACAGAGACCGACACGCGTTGTGACTTCTCTTAATTTCATGTCAAACTCTCCTTGAGATGAATAAATTTTTAACTATATGTAACAGTATACCATAGTTATAATAAAAAAGAAGCAAGCCTCAGCTTGCTTCTTAATGTGGTGGACGATGACAGGATCGAACTGCCGACATCCTGCTTGTAAGGCAGGCGCTCTCCCAGCTGAGCTAATCGTCCATGTGGTGACCCGTCCGGGAATCGAACCCGGGATACCGCCGTGAAAGGGCGGTGTCTTAACCGCTTGACCAACGGGCCATGATATGATATTGGCTCCCCGAGTAGGACTCGAACCTACGACCGATCGGTTAACAGCCGATTGCTCTACCGACTGAGCTATCGAGGAATAATATAGTGATTATTATAAATGAACCTTACAAGAATAGCAAGAGGAAATGATATAAAAAGTTAAAAATTTTTAGCATATGCTATAACTAAAACACATAATACAATGAGTTTTTAACGTGATAAATAAAATTGATGAGTTAGCAATAAAATATGATAAACGTATTATGTAACCATAAATTCAGTGTTTAAGCGTGTTACAAGCTTTTTTGTGCTGTTGGAATAGAGGTGAGTTAGTAAATAAATTGTATTGAGCATAGATGTTATATGCACTCATAATTAAAATCTTTTCTCTTTAAATTGATAGCTAATCTCATTAATTGATGAAATATAGTTCATAGATAAGGTATCTAATGATTGGTAACGAATCATATACAAGTGTAATATGTGATATTAGTTACAGATATAACGCGTTAAACAGGCTTTTAAAGGGTCTCGAGATAGTTATTAAAGTGCATAAATTTGGTATAATTAATCAGTGAAAATAATTATCAAATCGATAAATTTCATTGTGAAAAGTGTATAGGTAAAGCGTTGAAAGCCTTTCAGTAGTGTGCTAGTATGGAGGCATAGAGTTAATCTTAGCTTAACGCTTTGAGAAAAATGTATCTCATGGTATTAGAGTTAATATCCAATTATTTTCCTGAGGAGGGATTATCTTGCGCGAGATTAATGTATCTGAAATCACAAAAACAATCCGTCAATTATGTATGGATGCAGCTTACCACTTGCCAAAAGACATTTATGAAGGCTTGAAAAAAGGCCGCGAAACAGAAGAGTCTCCAGTAGGTCGTATTGTTCTTGATCAACTTATCGAAAATGCAGAAATTGCTGATAAAGAAGATCGTCCATACTGCCAAGATACTGGCATGACAATGGTATTCCTAAAAGTAGGTCAAGATGTACATTTCGTTGGTGGCGATCTTACTGAAGCTATCAATGCTGGTGTTGCAGCTGGTTACATCGAAGGTTACCTTCGTAAATCCGTTGTGGGTGAACCATTGTTCAACCGTAAAAACACACAAGACAATACACCTGCTATCATCTACACAGACATCGTTCCTGGCGATAAAGTAGATATCCAAGTAGAACTTAAAGGTTTCGGTTCCGAAAACAAATCTGGCGTAGCTATGCTTGTTCCAGCTGACGGCGTTGCAGGCGTTAAAAATGCAGTCCTTGAAATCGTTAAAAAAGCTGGCCCTAACCCATGCCCTCCAATCGTACTTGGCGTAGGTATCGGTGGTACTATGGACCAAGCTGCTGTATTGTCCAAAAAAGCTTTGCTTCGCGACATTAACGCACCTCACAAAGATGCAGACTATGCAAAATTGGAAGAAGAAATTTTGGAAATGGTTAACAAAACTGGTATCGGACCACAATTGGGCGGTACTACAACTTGCCTTGGTGTAAACATCGAATGGGGCCCAACTCATATCGCAGGTCTTCCTGTTGCAGTTACTATTATGTGTCATGCTGCTCGTCATGCTCACGTAGAACTTTAATCGATAGGAGGTAAATAATATGTCTGAAACAATTCGCATTAATACTGAAGAATATAATGAAGAGTTTTCCCGTAAATTAAAAGTTGGTGATAGCGTTCTTATCACTGGCAAAATTTACTCCGCTCGTGACGCTGCTCATAAAGTTATGACTGAAGCTTTGGCACGTGGTGAAAAATTACCAATCGATTGGACTAATAAATTCGTTTACTATCTTGGCCCAACACCTGCAAAACCTGGTGATCCAATTGGTTCCGCTGGTCCTACAACTTCCGGTCGTATGGATGCTTACACACCAACAATGCTTGATCAAGGTATCAAAGGCATGATTGGTAAAGGTTCCCGTAAACCAGAAGTAGTTGAATCCATGAAGAAAAATGGTTGCACATACTTCGCAGCAGTTGGTGGCGCTGCAGCATTGATTGCAAAATCAATCAAAAAATACGAAGTACTTGCATATGGTGAACTTGGTCCAGAAGCTTTGGCTGAATTGACAGTTGAAGACTTCCCATGCATCGTAGTTGGTGATACTGAAGGTAACAACTTCTACGAAGAAGGTCAAAAACCTTACAGAAGAATCTAATATTTGCCATTGAGCGATTAAAAGAGGCTTGCTTTCGCGAGCCTCTTTTTGTTGTTTTCATATAAAACCGTATAGTTACAGGTTATATCAGGTTTATTAAAGGAATTTCACACAGTTACAACATAGTTTGGTCTATAAAAGACATATTTTTTATGATAATATAATTATATATTTGAATATTAAAAAAGGGGCGATATAATGCATTCTATTGAAACAATTAGACAAGAGGTGCATGCTGCTATAGATGAAATATTAACAGTAGCAAAGGTACGTGAAGGACAATTATTGGTAGTTGGTTGTTCGACTAGTGAAGTGTGTGGTAAGAAGATCGGCACAGATTCACATGAGGATGTAGCTGCTGTATTATTTGATGAAATATACAAGTTTGTAACAGATAAAGGGTTACACTTAGCTGTTCAATGTTGTGAACATTTGAATCGTGCGCTCGTAATGGAACGAGACGCGCTAACTTGGGAAGAAGAATGTAATGTAGTACCTCAAATTCATGCAGGTGGTGCTATGGCAGTGACGGCTTATAATCGCTTTAAAGACCCTGTTGTTGTTGAATTTATACAAGCTGATGCTGGTATTGATATTGGGGATACTTTCATAGGTATGCATATGAAACATGTAGCAGTTCCTGTGCGTTTAGACATTAAGAAAATTGGGGAAGCTCATGTGACAGCTTGTCGCGTTCGACCTAAGAGTATTGGCGGTAGTCGCGCCGTTTATAATGACGCATTATTGTAAGAGGAGAAGATAATGTCTGGGCTTATTCCATATGTTGTATTAGCTGTTGTGATACTCGGTTTCTTTGCTGTGTGTTATGCAGTTTTTAATAAGAGTGAAAGTGATAATGAAACAAATCTAGAAAAAGATGTTTCACACATAGATGTGCGTGAGCAAAATGTATATGAAGAAGAAACAATACATGTAACGCAAAAACAACCCCATGATGGCGTTGACGTATATGCTGTTGAGGATGAAATTATTACAGAGCAAACATTGGAAATTCCTGTAGTCGATAGTTCTACAGAGGATACGATTGCCTTAGGTGAATCTCCAGATATGATGTCTGCTACCAGTCAATTTGAAGCGGATGCAACGCAAATGTTTGGCAATGAGTCTAGCGAGGTTGCACAACCACAAGGCCCATCTGCTTTAGAAGAAACAAGAATGTTTAATGCTGATGAAATCAATGAACATTTGGGTAATATAGAAGAAGAGGTAGAACCAGAGGTGAGTGGTCCATGGGCTCAAATTGCGCAAGCGGATAAACGTGTCGCTATGGCGGTCGAGCCTTTTGTTCATGCTTTTGGTGTTGTTCAAAATGATACGATGCATGTTGTTAGTGAGATTACACGAGATGCTTTAATTGCATTAGGAATCACTAAAGGCAGTGAAGTTAATTTACTATTGCAAAATATTGTAATTCAAGAAGCATTAATGTCGATGCAAAAAGCCTATGCGGGTACTCCAACTCCGTGGATGAAGACGGCTGCCCTAGAGGCTTTTTTAGATGTAGTACAATCGCCTAAGTCTAGCACGCCGTATTTGGTGGCCTTTGATGCATTGCGTGTTTTGCCACATCTTACACTTGGCCACTTCCAAGTCATGGCATTGACTTTGCTGTTGCAGTACTCTAGAAACTCTAACAATTATGGTCGTATTCATTTCCAACATTATGTAGAGAAATATATTGAGCCATTTATTTCTGATTTGCCTTATGATCAATCGTTCTATCGTCAACTTGATTACTTGCGTTGTACACAGCAAGAACGCGAACCGGTGTCCTTGACGCAACTGTTGGGAAATTCGTATCCATTCGTATTTAACTATCGTGGTTTTACGAAGGAAGAATTATTCCGTGCTACTGATGGTCGCGGTGTAGATCCTAGATTTGTGGTACGTAGCTTAAATTCTAATCTGTATAAACTTGCTGTCGTTGATGAATCATTAGCACCGCGCTTCTTTAGAGAAGCACGTATTTCTGATGCGATGATACAACGTGATCTCCTAGCTTTGATGAAGAGTAAGCCTACTGCGTTTAGAGGTGAAGAGGCGCGTCAAATCATGGATGATATTAGTCCGGTTCTTTCTGATTTAGCTAGCGTCTATGATGCGAGTCCTATGTGCTCTATTTCACTTACCTTGCTAGGCCTCTATTTAGGTCGAGCTCATGTGAAAGCAACCATTGGGGAAGAATTTGATTTATCTCATTGGTTCTAATTCTATACATATATACAATAAATCGCCTAAGGCTATGCCTAGGCGGTTTTGTGTTGTGTACACGCTGTATTTAATTGTTAAATCCAAATTCTACAATTTGTTGAGGGTCTAATAATGTCACATGGCGGCCATTGATTTCAATGATACCCTCGTCGCGCAATCTTCCAAGCTCACGGCTTAACGCAGTACGTGAAACGTTGAGGGCTTCCGCCATTTGTTCGCGATTATGAGGTAAAACCAATTTTTCACTGTGTTGCATCGTATATATATCTGTAAGATATGCGTAAATTTTTTCACGCATACCCTTTAATGTTAAATAATGAACTTTTTTGGTAAGAAGCAATGCTTTTTCCGATAAATCCTCTAATAGATTAGAAAGGATTTTGGTTTGGCATTGATGGCAATCTGGTAATGTTTCGATAAATGTTTCGAGTGGTATAAACATAATTTTTGTTGGTTTTAACGCTTTTATGGTGGCTGGCCAAAGTGGATGCTTACTAAATAGCAAGGCTTCCCCAAAAATAGAGGATGCCTCTAAATTGGCCATGATAACTCGTTGGCCTAGCACATTTTCACGCGTAAGAATAGCACTGCCTTCCAAGATAACGCCAATTCCTTCCATAGGATCTCCTGAAATAGCGATAAAGTCGTTCTTTTTGTAATTATTTATAATCACTTTTGCATTATGTAAGTAGCTCGTTAATTCTGGTATACCCAATGTATTGAATAGAGGGCAAGCTGTTAAGATTGGTAAGTATTGTTTGATAATGTCATCGGATAGAACTTGTTTAATCATGTGTGCCTCCTAATATAGTATATAGCTATTTTAGCCCGAATTATACATCGTATGGTGTGATGCTTTTTATAGGTAATTTGTAATGAGTATTGTAAAATAATTATATATGCTCTTGTGAGCAGCCTGTTCCAAAAGAGGAGTCAGGAAATTTTTGAAAAAGTTTTTTTATTGTTGCTCAAGCTACAGAAATTGTATCACCTTTACGATATACTTTCAATGTAATCAATCAGAACCTGATATTAATCAGTGTATCGTATAAGGTTTATAACAATTAGCTTGAATGCGAGAAAGTCTCGCAAAGGAGGATTTAAATGAGCATGTTCTGTTATCAATGCGAACAATCTGCAGCTCCAGGCGGCTGTACTGTACAAGGTGTATGTGGTAAAACTGCACCAGTTGCTAATTTACAAGACGAATTAACTGCTGCTTTAGTTGGTTTAGCACGCGCTTTAGACGTAAAAGGCCAAACTAAAGAAGGCGTTGACTATTTAATGCGTGGTTTGTTCATGTGTGTAACAAACGTAAACTTCTCTGAAGACCGCGTTCAAGAATTCATCGACGAAGTAAACGCTTATCATGCACAAGTGGATAGCACTCAACAAAACTTCGATTGGGAACAATTGTGGAAAGGTGAAGAAGATATCGTATCCCTTCGTTCCACATTATTGTTAGGTATGCGTGGTATGGCTGCATACGCATGGCATGCTGCTCGCCTTGGTTTCCACGATGCTGACGTTGACGCTTGGTTCGTTAAAGGTCTAGTAGAAATGGCAAAAGATCACAGCGCTGAAGAATGGCTTGGTCTTTTGATGGAATTCGGTGAAATCAACTTGAAATGTATGGCTGTTCTTGATAAAGCTAATACTGAAACATATGGTACTCCAGTACCAACTACAGTACCTTTGACTGTAGAACCAGGTCCTTTCATCGTTGTAACTGGTCATGACCTTCACGACTTGAATCAATTGTTGGAACAAACTGATGGTAAAGGTGTAAACATCTATACTCATGGTGAAATGTTACCTTGTCACGCTTACCCTGAATTGAAAAAACATCCTCAATTGAAAGGTAACTTCGGTACTGCATGGCAAAATCAACAAAAAGAATTCGTTGACGTTCCTGGCGCATTCTTGTTCACTACAAACTGCATTATGCCACCAAAAGAAAACTACAGAGCAAATATCTTCACTACAGATATGGTAGGTTTCGACGGCTGTGCACATGTAGAAGAAAAAGCTGATGGCACTAAAGACTTCTCCGCTGTTATTGAACGCGCCATCGAATTGGGTGGTTACAAAGAAGCCCAAGAATTCACTGGCATCAATGGTGGTCACGAAGTAACTACTGGTTTCGGTCACGGTACAGTATTGGGTATTGCTGATAAAGTAATCGACGCTGTAAAAGCTGGCGCAATCAAACACTTCTTCTTAGTTGGTGGTTGTGACGGTGCTAAAGTAGGCCGTAACTACTACACAGAATTCGTAAAACAAACTCCAGATGATACTGTAGTATTGACATTGGCTTGCGGTAAATTCCGCTTCAACGACCTTAACATCGGTGAAATCGGTGGTATCCCTCGTATCCTTGATATGGGTCAATGTAACGATGCTTACTCTGCTATTCAAGTAGCAGTAGCTTTGGCTGGTGCCTTTGAATGTGACGTAAACGACTTGCCATTAACCTTGGTATTGTCTTGGTACGAACAAAAAGCAGTATGTATCTTGTTAACATTGTTGGCATTGGGTATCCGCAACATCTATATCGGACCTTCCTTGCCTAAATTCTTCTCCAGCAATGTATTGAACATTTTGGTGGAAAAATTCCAATTACATCCAATTACAACTCCAGAAGCTGATATGAAAGCTATCTTGGGCTAATCGGATTAAAACCTGATAACAGCGGCCCTAATCCCCTCTCTCTTATATGATTCGGGTTGTTGCTATATAAATTAGGCTATGCCATCTTCGGATGGTATAGCCTTTTTTGTCTTAATTATATAAAATTGTATATAAAGGTTTTAATGGAGAGGGTGAACAAACATGTTTGTCGACAGTGGACAAACATACCTCTATTGTGCATATAGACAAGCCTCGATATTGATTGCTATACTATAGATAAGAATTAGATTATATCTTTATTTATATATGTATAGAGGTTCATTATGAACAGTATTTTTGATATTATCGGCCCCGTTATGATTGGCCCATCTAGTTCGCATACCGCTGGTGCAGCACGGCTTGGCAAGATGGCTCGTTGTATATTTGGGAATACGCCGAAGAAGGTTGAAATGACCTTGTATGGGTCATTTGCAAAAACATATAAAGGTCATGGTACAGATCGTGCCTTGTTAGGTGGATTATTAGGTTTTAAAGAGGACGACAAGCGAATTCGTAATGGGAAGGAATTAGCTGATGAAGCTAGTTTAGATTATACTTTCATCGAATCACCACTCGATATAGGTCATCCTAATGTAGTGAAGTTTGATTTGTATGGTGAAAAAGGGCGTCATATGTCTGTAGTAGGACGTTCCATCGGTGGTGGTCAAATTATGATTACCGAAGTAGACGGCAATGATATGTCTATTACAGGCGATGAATTTACACTTGTTGTATTTCATGAGGACAAGCCTGGTGCCATTTCGCTCATTAGTCAGGCTTTAAGTGAATCTGACATCAATATTGCGTCTATGCGTGTTTTTAGAAAGGGTAAATATAAAGATGCGGTTATGGTTATTACCACCGATTCTGTTGTTAACCCTATTACTGTACAGTTTATGCGTGAGTGTCCAGGCATTCAAGATGTAATGACTTTTGAGGCTTTGTAGGAGGATATGATGAGTTACGCTTATGAAACGATAGCTGATATTATCCGACTTAGCGAAGAGCATAACCTGTCTTTTGGAGATGTGGTTATGCGCACTGAATTGGAACAGTATGATCGTAATGAAAAGGAGATTACTAAAGAAATCAAACATCGCTTAGATATTTTTAAGGCTTCTATCAAGGATGGGTTACGTAATTTGAAACGAACCCAATCCAATATGTCCGGTGGTGAGGCCGCTCGTTTAATTGCAAGAAAACCACTATTCATGAGTGATATTTCGTATAAAGCTATGTCGTATGCTATTGCGGTCAATGAAGCTAATGCGAAGATGTTTAAGGTCGTAGCCTGTCCTACGGCTGGTTCTTGTGGTGTCATGCCAGGTGCGGTTCAGGCTGTAGCGGAGCATTATGAACTTGATACACCTACATTGGTGAAAGGTTTTCTTGCTGCAGCAGGCGTAGGTAATGTGGTGTCCAATCGAGCTTGTGTAGCAGGTGCGGTCGGTGGCTGCCAAGCCGAAGTTGGTACTGCAGCTTGTATGGCTGCCGCTGCTATAGTAGAAATGATGGGTGGGACTGCTCGTCAGGTTGGTCATGCTGTTGCACTTTGTATGAAAAATTTATTAGGCCTTGCATGTGATCCAGTGGCAGGGCTCGTCGAGGTGCCTTGCGTTAAACGGAATGGTGTCTATGCTGTTCATGCCATTACAGCGGCTGAGCTTGCATTGGCTGGTATTGAAAGTCAAATTCCACCGGATGAAGTTATTGAGGCCATGAATAATATTGGGCGTGCAATGCCAGCAGCTCTTCGTGAAACTAGTGATGGAGGGTTGGCCGTTACGGAAACTGGCTTAGCAATAGCTGAAAAGGTGCGTTCTTTATAAAAGCTAGTATAAACTACTATATAATATATAGGTTCACATAGTTTGGGTAAGATCAAAACTGTCTTACATGACCATGTGAACCTTTTTTCGTTATCGTATTTGTAGTACAATAAAAAGATGAATAGAAGGGAGGGTGGATGTATGGAACAGGCTATCCGTTTGCTGACAATTTTAGAAGAAGCGGGCTTTGAAGCTTTCATTATCGGCGGTGCAGTACGAGATATGCTCATGCATGTGGAGCCTCACGATTTTGACATCGTTACATCTGCCCGACCAGAACAAGTTATGTCTGTTTTAGCTAATGCTGGTATTGAGACAAAGGGGCTTATAGGGAAAACCTTCGGTGTAGTAGTGGCTACTGTGGGGGATAAACATTATGAAGTTGCTACGTATCGTAGTGAATGTTATGGAGTGGATAGTCATCGTCCAGAGAAGATCGTCTATGCAGATACACTCGAAGAAGATGTGAAGCGTCGTGATTTTACTGTTAATGGTATGGCTATGAATCGCTATAAGGAGATTATAGACCTTGTTGGCGGACGTCATGATATTAAACATAAGGTGCTACGCACTATCGGTAATCCTGAGGAACGTTTTCAAGAGGATGCGTTGCGTTTGTTTAGAGCTTGTCGCTTTATCGCAAAACTCGATTTTATGCCTGATAAAGCATTATTAAAGGCAATACCAACAGCGTTTCATCGCGTATCGGGACTTTCACTAGAACGCGTGCGAAGTGAATTAGATCGTCTATTATTAGAACCTGCAGTGGCAAAGGGCTTAGATGTATTCGTACAATCTCGTTTGGCTGAATGTACCTGTCGCATGGTGGAAAATGGGGAAAGTAGAGTAATTCCTATTTTACCTGAGTTATATCATCTAGTGGGTTTGCCACAAGAAAAGGCATTTCATGAGTTTGATGGATGGTATCATACATTAGCAGTCGTATCTGAAACAGAACCTGATTTGACACTCCGTTGGGGTGCTTTGTTGCATGATGTAGCAAAGGGGATGCCTAGTATTAGACAAGTTATTAATGGACGTTATACGGACCGTGGACATGATAATCTAGGATCTCAGATGGCTTATGACATATTGATTCGCCTTGGGTATAATAAAAAATTTGCCAGTCGTGTATCTTGGATTGTTAAGAATCATATGCGTTTTCATTTCTTTGTTCAAAATGAAGAGGCAGATGAGAAAAAATGGATTCGCAAGGAAGCTCGTAGCGGTGAATTTAGGGATAGTCAAGGCATGCGTGAAGCGTGGCAACAGTTGGCTAAGGTGTGTGCAGCCGATGTTCTCGGTTGTGGGAAACCGTATTCTGTTACAGATGGTACTTTGGCCTTTGGAGAATGTATGGCGGATTTGAGCTTGGAGATGCCTGTTCATACAAAGGATTTACGATATGATAAGCGCGTTCTTGCAGCGTGTGGTGAAAATATAGCGCAATGTCTACAGTATTTGATGCAACAAGTACAAAATGGCGTTGTTAAAAATGAACCTGATGATTTGTATGATGCAATTATTCATAAGTTGCAACGCACATCATATTAATACTTTTAGTGGGAGACCATAATGAATATTTCAGGGAACGATAATAAGCGAATTGAATATACGGTGCGCGTACTCCTATGTATTGCCGTTGTTTTGGTAGGGCGTTTATTCTTTTTACAAATTATAGATAAGTCTGATTTGCAGGCTAAGAATTTGAGCCAAGTACAGGTGGATAGAAAATTACAATCTCCTCGCGGTACGATTTATGACCGTAATGGCCGACCATTAGCGATGAGCGTTGTTACAAAATCCTTGTATGCAGATCCGAAGATGATTGATAGACCCACCGATGAAATTGCTGACCTTATTGAGCCTTATGTAACGATGGCAAAAGGGGATATTGTGAAATCCTTACAAGAGGATACAGCCTTTGTGTGGATTGACCGTATGATGGAACCAGAAAAATCGAAGGCTATAGCTCAGTTGATTAAGGAGAAAAAGCTAAAAGGTCTTAATTTCGTAGAGGAATCAAAGCGATATTATCCAAATGGTAATTTAGCAGCTCAAGTATTAGGCTTTGTTGGAACCGATGATAAAGGTCTTGATGGTCTTGAGATGGTACTTGACGATGAATTAAAAGGCGGTATTCAAAAGGAACTCGTTGCGACCGATAGAAACGGGAATGCTATTTTTGGCTCGGTGTTGTCCAAATATTTGCCTGATAAAGGTAAAAGTGTGACCTTAACTATCGATGCAAGTATTCAATTTATTGCAGAGCGAGCTCTGGATAAAGCGATGGAGGATACGGGGGCTAAACATGCGAGTGTTATCGTTATGGACCCTAAGTCAGGGGAGATTTTAGCGATGGCCAATCGCCCTACATATGACCCTAATCATTATAGTCAAAGTTCTGACGAAGCGTTTAAGAATATTGCAGTAACTAATTTGTATGAACCAGGTTCCACATTTAAGCCTCTTATCGCATCTGCCGCATTAGCATCTGGCAAATGGAAACTAGATCAAGTGTATAACGATAAGGGCGCCTTTGTAGCCAATGGACATGTGATGCAAAACTGGAATGGTGAAGGCTATGGCCCTGTTAAATTGATCGATATTTTGAAGTTCTCCATCAATACCGGTATGGCTGAAATCGGTACGACTACTGGTGCAGATATATTGTCTAAATATGTTCGTGATTATGGATTTGGTTCTACAACAGGTATTGAATTGCCTGGTGAGGGTGCAGGTATCTTATACGAACCAGAAGACATGAGTAAGCTTGATGTAGCTACTATGTCTATTGGACAAGGGATTGCGGTTACTCCGTTACAAATGGTACGTGCTTTTGGAGCTGTAGCTAATGGTGGTAAGATGATGCGGCCTCACATTATTAAATCCTATAGTAATGTTAAGGGAGATATTACGAGTACTACTGATCCGGAAGTAGTGGGGCAACCGATACCAGAGGAAACGGCAAAAATAATTGCGGATATTCTTGAAAAAGAAGTGTCTGAGGGGGGCGGTTCAAAAGCTTTGGTAGAAGGCTATCACTTTGGAGGTAAAACAGGTACTGCCGAAAAGCTCGATACTAAACGAGGCGGCTATTTAGCAGGCCATTATATAGCATCCTTTATTGGATTTGGTCCAGTAGAAGATCCTAAGTTTGTAGTTCTTGTTGCTATTGATGACCCTCAAAAAGGTTCTATCTATGGTGGTCAAATTGCGGCCCCAGTATTTAAAAATATCATGTCTCAATTGGTTAGATACTATCAAATGTCGCCATCTGTTAAAGATGGTGCTACAGTTGTAGCCTCGCCAGTAGCAAAACTTCCGTCAGTAAAACCAAATAGTGATGGTGATGTAGTATTGCCAGACTTTAGAGGATATACATTTGGGGCGGTACGCGATTGGTTGCATACGGCAGGCTTGTACTTTAAACCTGATGGTACAGGGACTGCGGTTTCACAAGAGCAACCGCCAGGAACAGTGGTGTCTCCCGGTACCGCTATTGTCGTCCAATTTAGTCATTGATGACTTATATAGTATAGGAATTAAACCTACAACTATAGACAAAGCGTTATATAATAGAATAAGAGATTACTAAAGGTGCCTCTATAGGCACCTTTTTATATAAGAATTCTGTATAGCGTATAATGGAATGGAGATAACTATGATTGAATTACGTGGTAAAGCTGTAGCTGATGCACATAAAGCTGTTTTACAAGAAAAAATGACAAACCTTGAAGCGGGTACTATTACAATGGCGGTATTACTTGTTGGTGATGATCATGGTGCAAACATGTATGCTGATTTTATGGAAAAAACAGCCAAGAATTTTGGCTATGGATTTGTGCGCACTCAACTACCTAGTACAGCAAGTCACGAAGAGGTATATGAAGCATTGATGTCATTAAATAACGATGATGCAGTACATGGTATTTTGCCACTTATGCCGATGCCAAAGGATATCGATACGGAGCAATTAATTGATGCTTTAAGTCCTAAAAAAGATATCGATGGTCTTACGACCTATAATATTGGCCTCGTAACAGCTAGTAAAGGTGGTTTTGCACCTTGTACAGCTAAGGCTTGTTTAGCTATATTAGATCATTATGGGATTTCTTTAGAAGGAAAACATGTAGTTGTTGTGGGTCGCAGTCAAGTTATTGGTAAACCAGTAGCGTTGATGGCTCTTGAACGTCATGCTACAGTATCCATCTGTCATTCGCGTACGACTGATTTGGCGTGTCATGTTAAAGAGGCGGACATCGTAATCGCTGCAGCTGGCCGTGCACATATGATTACAGCAGACATGGTAAAGGCTGGTGCCGTTGTTATTGATGTAGGTATCAATGAGCTAGATGGTAAAACAGTAGGCGATGTTGATTATGATGCGGTGAGTAATGTTGCATCTGCTATGACACCGGTTCCTGGTGGCGTTGGTTCCGTTACAACGACGATGATGTTGGAAGCAGTTTATGAGGCGTATCATGCACGAAATGTCAATCGCTGAGGGGATTTTAGATATCGCTTTAGAAACAATGAGAAATAATGATGCATCTATCATTCATTCCGTACAACTTGATTTAGGTTTAATGAGTGGCGTAGAACCTGATGCATTGTCCTTTTGCTGGGATGCGGTAACAAAAGGTACTCCGGCAGAAACATCTAAAATCGACATTCACACCATCCCTATTACAGGACAATGTTTAGATTGTGATACTATTTTTGATGTGCAAGACTATAAATTTATCTGTCCTCATTGTGAAAGTCGTCTTGTGAACACTATAGGTGGTCGAGAACTACAAGTGACATCTATTGATATAGATTGAGGTATATATGCAAGTAGAAGTAAAAACAAATGTATTGGCAAAAAATGATGCCATTGCATCATCGTTGCAACAAATATTTAAAGAAAAACATATCTTTGTATTTAATTTAATGGGCTCTCCAGGTGCGGGTAAGACGTCGTTATTAGAAGCAACATTACAAGATTTAGCAAAAGATTATAATGTGGCTGTTATTGAAGGCGATTTATTTACCTCTAAAGATGCTGAGCGCATTCATGCTCTGGGGGTACCTGTCATTCAAATCAATACGGTAGGTGGCTGTCATTTAGATGCTAATATGATTCAAGATGCTATATCTGATTTAGATCTAGATGCATTAGATATGATAATTATAGAAAATGTTGGGAATTTAGTATGCCCTGCAGAATTCGATATAGGTGAGGCTGTGAAAGTCACAGTGTTGTCTGTTACAGAAGGTGAAGATAAGCCCTTAAAATATCCACTTATCTTTAAAGAATCAAAGGCTATATTGCTCAATAAGATTGATCTTTTACCATATGTACCATTCGATAAGGAAAAGGCAATCAAAGATATTCGTAATTTAAATCCTCAAGGCCAAGTGTTTGAAATCAGTTGTACCGTTAAAGATGGTCTGGTACCATGGTTAACATGGCTTAGAAAACAAATGGAGAGTCGATAATGAAAAAAATCTTATCTCATGCAGCATTGACTATAGCCGTGCTAAGTGCAATGGGAACTGTATCGGTAGGGGCTGTTGATGCGGAAACAACGGTGCCAGAAATCAAGAATACTATAGTTGTTGTGAAAGAACCTGCTGCAGATAGTCGCTCAAAAAGTGGATGGCTAGCTGAACAATTAGCAGTTACTGCTTTTGGTGATTCTTTGCAATATTGGCAGGCTGCTAGCGAAAATGATGGTGTTATGCCACAGGATTCAAAAAATAATTTAGCTGATATAGGACATTCGTATACATCTAATAATTTACCAGCTCTTGGTGTAGAAGATGACTACAGTTTAGCTTTGAAATCGGACGAGGATACTGCGAGTGTAGGTCCTGTATATCGCGTTGGTGATGTATATAAGCCTAGTGCTACTACTAAAAAGACCGTGAAAGGTGTATTTACAACGTATCATGAAAAAGATATGGATATAACGGTGTATACTGGACCGGATAAATCACGTCTAGAAGGGAATCAGTTGCGTGGACAAGGTGCTACGTACTTATTTCCTGTAGGTACTATTACTAATTTACATACTACAGAAAAAGGCTTGGTTACTGTTCGTGATATTGGTGTAGGTAGTTCCCGCATGGAGATGATTTTCTCTTATGGTAGTCCTAATGCGATGTGGCGGAACCAATCCGATGAATCATATATCTTTTTATATGAAGGTCATGCGGAAAATTCATGGACAGAAAAAAAGGAATTTACTTCTCTCGTAGCGAATACAAATAATAATAGCCAATCTCCAGATTCTATTCAAAACGGAAAATCCTATGTGGCTTTCACCGTTAAAAATAATGTGATAGAGGCTGTTGATATTTTGGATGGACAGGTTTGGACCCGTTTCGGATTGCCAAAGGCTCCGATGTATCATTTCCATGCTGGGCAATTGAGTGACGATGATTTTGTGTTGCGTGGTTTACGATTGAATCAACATTTTGTGAATGATGCAGATGCAGAGTGGAGAACTCAAGGAATGCTATTTGGTGCTACATTCATTGGCTATAATGAGTATGGCGTTAGCGTAGATGATAAGTCGCTTATTAATCGTGTGTTGTTAAACGTCTATACACCGACACGTCGTGGTATTGCCATGGGCGATACAAAATATCTATTGCTATTCGTATATGGTATGCCGACGCGTATAGTGGAGTCTGCAACAAATACAGGCACTGCAACGGTGTATGAGTATAAAAATCCAAGGTCGAGTAATTCTTATTTACAGTTCGCCTTAGATGATAAAAATCAATATATCAAATCAGTGATGTTATCTGACCGACCTGTTAAGTAGGTCATCTTAAGTGAGGAGGCAAGGATATGGTTACTGTACAAGATGTGAAAGAACGGTGGGAACAAATTCAAAATGGTGATGAGCGTATATTGTTCATCGTTGGTGGCCCTGGTTCTGGTAAAAGTTTGTTAATTCGTGAGTTATCAGAGCAAAAAGGGTGGAAATATTTAGAAGCCAAACAACTTATTGAAGAAGAATTTTTGTTGGTTCCTCGTGATGAACGTCCAAAACTTGCAGAAGATGTTATTCGCCGTGCATTAAGTCGTAGTGATACGGAAGTACTTCTTTTAGATGGTATTAATGTATTATTTGCTCCTATTTTAAACTTAAATCCTCTTGAACTATTAAAGACCATTAGTAAAACATATCCGATTGTTGTAGGTTGGCGTGGTCATCTTGAAGGTGATCAATTGTACTTAGAACACAATAATGATTCAAAACATGCAGTGGTTACTATTACAAAACCTGAGCGTGTCATGGTTATTGACTAATTACAGTTATATTGATTGATGAGGGCATTATATATTGCCATGAGTTATGACCGCATATAAAAAGGTGGGTGGATATCATGGATTAATATATAATTGCCCTTATTTTAGGTGTTGTAGAAGGTATAACAGAGTGTATTCTTGTGGTACCTTAACCGTTCGTCTTTATCTACTTTTGGATATTATAGAATTATAGTGGCTATATTAGCGATTATGTACCTGTATTTATGATTTCCTATGAGGAAAAAATGAAATTGAAGAAAATTCAAAAAAATACTTGCATCGAAAAAACTTTCATGATATATTGATATAGCACTAAGGGACACCGCAATGAACGAAAAAACTTTAAAAAAGTTTTTAAAAAGTTCTTGACACTTAGTGAGGCGGATGTTACAATACATTTTGTCGTAATGATGCTGGCGTAGCTCAATAGGTAGAGCAGCTGACTTGTAATCAGCAGGTTGTGGGTTCAATTCCTATCGCCAGCTCCATTTTATTTCTGGAGGGATTCCCGAGCGGCCAAAGGGAGCAGACTGTAAATCTGCCGTCTTCGACTTCGAAGGTTCGAATCCTTCTCCCTCCACCATCTATAGCGGGGTGGAGCAGTTGGTAGCTCGTCGGGCTCATAACCCGAAGGTCGCAGGTTCAAGTCCTGTCCCCGCAACCACAAATATTCGCAGTGAAGTGAACGTTCATTGTGCTGGTGTAGCTCAGTCGGCAGAGCGTATCCTTGGTAAGGATAAGGTCACCGGTTCAATCCCGGTCACTAGCTCCATACATGGCGGCATAGCTCAGTTGGCTAGAGCAATCGGTTCATACCCGGTGTGTCCGCGGTTCAAATCCGTGTGCCGCCACCATTAAACCTCACGTTGGTGAGGCTTTTTTTATATCTATATTTAAATAATGAATCATATCTAACTACACACATTTGTAACTTAGATATGATTTTTTGTTTATTGATCTTTATAGATTATGATATAATATTCTGTAGGAATGTATATTCCGTTGATTAAATTAGGTTATTATATTATAGTATTACTATAAAAGTATTTTGTTTTTGTGAAGGAGGATTATTTCCTAATGGCAAAAGAAAAATTTGAACGTACGAAACCGCATGTTAACATTGGTACTATCGGTCACGTTGACCATGGTAAAACTACTTTGACTGCTGCAATCACAAAAGTATTGGCTGAAAAAGGCCAAGCTGACTTCCAAGATTACAGCATGATCGATAAAGCTCCAGAAGAACGTGAACGCGGTATCACAATCAACACTGCACACGTTGAGTACGAAACTGCTAACCGTCACTATGCACACGTTGACTGCCCAGGCCATGCTGACTATGTTAAAAACATGATCACTGGTGCGGCTCAAATGGACGGCGCTATCTTGGTATGTTCCGCAGCTGATGGCCCTATGCCACAAACTCGCGAACACATCTTGTTGGCTCGCCAAGTTGGTGTTCCTGCAATCGTAGTATTCTTGAACAAAGCTGACATGGTTGACGACGAAGAATTGATCGAATTGGTAGAAATGGAAGTTCGTGAACTTCTTTCCTCCTATGAATTCCCTGGCGACGAAGTACCTATCGTTGTAGGTTCCGCTTTGAAAGCTTTGGAAGGCGATGCTCAATATGTAGCTAAAATCGACGAATTGATGGACGCTGTAGACTCCTACATCCCAACACCAGTTCGTGATACTGACAAACCTTTCTTGATGCCTGTGGAAGACGTTTTCACAATCACTGGTCGTGGTACAGTAGCAACTGGCCGTGTTGAACGTGGTCAAGTAAACGTAGGTGACACTGTAGAAGTAGTAGGCTTGAAAGAAAAAGCTGACTCCTACGTAGTAACTGGTCTTGAAATGTTCCGTAAAACTTTGGATTCTGCAGTAGCAGGTGACAACGTTGGTGCATTGCTTCGTGGTGTTGACCGTAAAGACATCGAACGTGGTCAAGTATTGGCTAAACCAGGTTCCATCAAACCACACACTAAGTTCAAAGCAGAAGTATACGTTTTGACTAAAGAAGAAGGTGGCCGTCATACTCCATTCTTCTCCAACTACCGTCCACAATTCTACTTCCGTACAACAGACGTAACAGGTGTTGTAAACCTTCCTGAAGGTGTAGAAATGTGTATGCCTGGCGATAACGTAACAATGGATATCGAATTGATCACTCCAATCGCTATCGAAGAAGGTCTTCGTTTCGCGATCCGCGAAGGTGGCCACACTGTAGGCGCTGGCGTAGTAACAGCAATCGAAGGTTAATCTTCATAATTGAATCATAGATTCTAAAAAGGGACCCTGTGGGGTCCCTTTTTTATGCATAATAAAAATGAAGAAAAGGCATGGACTTCTTTCTAGACAAAAAATATCATTCTTTGTTATACTATCCATGTCAGGCAGATGTGCCTGGCTTTTTTGAGTTGCTTAAAATCTTGACATCGCTTGCTACGTATGATATAGTTTTTTAGTATGTAGTCGAGTGTTTTCGAGTACAAGAGACAAGTTAGTAAATATAAAGCGAGGTGTGTCCGGATGCGTAATGCCATTACTTTAGCTTGCACAGATTGCAAACAACGTAACTACCAAACGAACAAGAATAAGAAAAACAATCCTGATCGTATTGAAATGATGAAATATTGCAAATTCTGCGGTAAACATACATTACACCGTGAAACAAAATAATCTTATCATTCATTACCTGTTGATTTGAGGATGTGAACAAATGGCAAAGTCTAACTCAGCAGTTCAACAACGTGGCGGTTTTGGTAAATTCTTCCGCGGTGTTAAGGCTGAACTGAAAAAAGTAGTCTGGCCAACAAGAAAAGAGCTCATCAATTACACAATTGTAGTATTTTTGGTAACAATCTTTATTGCCTTACTCATCTATGTGTTTGATGCGATTTTTGCTCAACTAATTAATATGTTGTTGCGGATTGTTGGATAGGGGGCCATTACATGGAAGCAGATAAGAAGTGGTATGTAATTCATACCTATTCAGGCTACGAAAATAAAGTTAAAACCACTCTAGAACTTAAGGTTCAATCTATGGGTTTGCAGGATGTAATTAGTAGAATACTAGTACCTCTTGAAGATGAAATAGATGAAAAAGATGGGGTTAAAAAAGTAGTAAAACGTAAAATTTTTCCTGGGTACGTATTGGTTGAGATGGAAGTTAACGACCGCTCTTGGTATGTTGTGCGCAACACACCAGGTGTAACGGGTTTCGTTGGTTCCGCTACAAAACCAGTTCCACTTTCTGATTCCGAAGTAGAACATATACTTAAGTCTCAGGGCTTGGATAAGAAACCAACAATCAATGTCGATGTAGAGGTTGGTGAAACGGTTCGCATTACATCCGGTGCCTTTGAAGATAGACTAGGTGTTATTACCGAAATTAACCCTGAAAAAGGAACATTGAAACTTAATGTAGAAATGTTCAATCGAGATACAGAGGTAGAGGTAGAGTTTTCTCAAGTTGAAAAAGCTCTTTAATATATAAATATAACTCTAAAAGAGCAATCGATTTTGGTTGCCAGTGGGAGGATATTTATCCGTTACCACCACAGTATAAGCATAGGAGGTTTAATTACCCATGGCTAAGAAATTAGTTAAACAAGTAAAACTACAAATTGAAGCCGCTAAAGCTACTCCAGCACCACCAGTTGGTCCTGCACTAGGTCAAGCAGGCGTTAATATCGTTGCTTTCACAAAAGAATTCAACGAACGTACTGCTAAACAAGCTGGCTTGATTATTCCAGTAGTTATTAATGTATATGAAGATCGTAGCTTCGACTTCATCACTAAGACTCCACCAGCTGCAGTATTATTGAAAAAAGCTGCAGGTATCCCAAAAGGATCTGGTGTACCTAACCGTGATAAAGTAGCAAAAGTAGGTCGCGATAAAGTTCGTGAAATTGCTGAATTGAAAATGCCTGACTTGAATGCTAACACCGTAGAACAAGGTATGCGCATGGTAGAAGGTACTGCTCGCAGCATGGGCATTGAAATCGTTGACTAATAAGCGTACGACTTGCGCATAAGGCGCAAATCGGTGGGAGGGAATTCCCGTTTGACCACATAAGGAGGATATTATAATGGCAAAAGTAGGTAAGAAATACGCTGAAGCAGTAAAACTTATTGAAGCTGGTAAGTTCTACGAACCAGTAGAAGCAATTGAGTTAGTTAAGAAAACTGCAACTGCAAATTTCGATGAAACAGTTGAAATCGCTTTCAACTTGAATGTCGACCCTAAATACGCTGATCAACAAGTTCGTGGTGCAGTAGTATTGCCTCATGGTACTGGCAAAACTAAACGCGTTCTTGTGTTCGCTAAAGGCGACAACATTAAATTGGCTGAAGAAGCTGGCGCAGATTTTGTAGGTTCTGAAGAGTTAGTAGCTAAAATCCAAGGTGGTTGGAGCGACTTTGACGTAGTAGTTGCTACACCAGACATGATGGGTCAAGTTGGCCGTCTTGGTAAAATCTTGGGTCCTAAAGGCTTGATGCCAAACCCTAAAGTTGGTACAGTAACTCCAGATGTTGCTCGTGCAGTAAACGAAATCAAAGCTGGTAAAATCGAATACCGTACTGATAAAGCAGGTATCATTTCTTGCTCTATCGGTAAAGCGTCTTTCGATGATGAAAAATTACTTGACAATTACCGTACAATCGTTGATACTATTATCAAGGCTAAACCTGTAGCAGCTAAAGGTCAATACATTAAATCTGTAACCTTGTCCGCTACAATGGGCCCTGGTGTGCCTTTGAACGTGTTCAAATTGAGCAACGTTACAAAAGAGCAATAATCACATATGTCTCTTAGCTGTAGACGGCTGGTATGTATAATGGATGAAAATCCGCCCGCTGAGGCTGACACTAGAACAACCTAGGACTAGTTCGACCTCATCGCGTGCGATGGGGTCGTTTTTTACGCTAAGATAGTACATAGAGCACCACAAAATCTATAAGGAGGTAATCTAATGGCTGTCACTGAATCAAAAAAAGCAATTGTTGCTCAAATGAAAGAAACTCTTTCTGAAGCAAAAGGTGCTGTATTGATTGGTTACTCTGGTTTGACTGTTGCGCAAGCAACTGATCTTCGTCGCAAAATGTTGGCTGAAGGTGTTGAATACAAAGTAATCAAAAATACTTTGACTCGTATCGCTGCAAACGAATTGAATCTTGAAGGTTTCTCTGAGCATTTAGAAGGTCCAACTGCGTTGGCTACTTCTAAAGAAGATGCTGTTGCACCTGCTCGTGTAATCGAACAATTCATCAAAGCTACAGACAAAGAAGTTGTAACTGTAAAAGCTGGTATCGTTGAAGGCGAAGTTATGGACGCAGCTGGCATCAAAGCAATTGCAAATCTTCCAAACCGCGAAGGTATGCTTTCCATGTTGCTTTCCGTATTGCAAGCTCCTGTTCGCAACGTTGCATACGCTGTCAAAGCTGTTGCAGAAGCTCAACCAGCAGAAGCTGCAGAATAATATCTGCGAATTATCCATTGGTCGCTTAGGACTGATACAATAAACTATTTTATGGAGGAAATCTAAAATGGCATTGAACATTGAAAACATCGTTGCTGAATTGAAAGAAGCAACTATTCTTGAACTTAATGATCTTGTAAAAGCAATTGAAGAAGAATTTGGCGTAACTGCAGCAGCTCCTGTAGCAGTAGCAGCAGCTGGCGACGCTGGTGCTGGCGCAGCTAAAGATTCTTTCGACGTAATCTTGAAAGATGCTGGCGCATCCAAAATCAACGTAATCAAAGTTGTTCGTGAAGCAACTGGTCTTGGCTTGAAAGAAGCTAAAGCTATCGTTGACGGCGCTCCTGCACCTGTAAAAGAAGGCGTAGCTACTGAAGCAGCTGAAGCTTTGAAAGCTCAATTGGAAGAAGCTGGCGCAACTGTAGAATTGAAATAATTCTAGCCATATTAAAGGCGTACCTAAGGGTACGCCTTTTTTGCTTGTACGCCGAATAGGCATGACTAAACCCCCAGTTAAACTGGGGGTCGGTAAAAAATTCTTAGAGAAAAGGAAAGAACCTCCTAGTGGTAAAATGAAGTTGGTCTGGCAACCACAACATTTCAACATAGGAGGTTCAATGTCAATGAATGACGTAAAAAGCTTATCACATAGTAAATGGAGATGTAAATATCATATTGTTTTTGCACCAAAGTATAGAAGACAAATAATTTATGGTCGGATAAAAGCTGATGTAGGTAAAATTTTAAGAGATTTATGTAATAGAAAAAATGTAGAGATTATAGAGGCAGAATGCTGTCCGGATCATATTCATATGTTAGTAACGATTCCACCACATTTAAGTGTATCAAGTTTTATGGGATATTTAAAAAGCAAAAGTAGCCTCATGATATTCGATAAACACGCAAATTTAAAATATAAGTATGGAAATAGACATTTCTGGTGTAGAGGATATTATGTGGATACAGTGGGAAGATACGAAGGAGCGATAAAAGAGTATATTCGCAATCAATTACAAGAAGATATAGCACAAGATACATTAAACTTTAAAGAATA
Source organism: Veillonella tobetsuensis (assembly GCF_002959935.1). Lineage (NCBI taxonomy): Bacteria > Bacillati > Bacillota > Negativicutes > Veillonellales > Veillonellaceae > Veillonella > Veillonella tobetsuensis. Next base: position 136,435 of record NZ_PPDF01000008.1, on the reverse strand, counting down.
TACCGACCCGTTTACGGGTGAGCCGGTAAAATAGGCAAAATAAAAGCCCCCGAGTAGGGGGCAGCCAGTGGTAATAGAGTGGTTGTCAGATCATTCAAAGCCCTCTTTAGAGGGCTACCACTAGAGAAAGACCCTTATAGGGTCAGAGCAAACCACCCGTTCTACGGGTGGTTATGATTTCTCTTGCGTTCAAAAGGCATATCTGGCTATAAACATGTAAATAGCGTGCCCAAGAGGGCACGCTATTTAAAATGTAATAGTTTCTTTTAATTGATAAATTTTTGTATTTTCAGTTTTACCGATTTCTTTAGTGTAAAGCGAAGCTGGTGATTCTTCAAATTCTTTTTTGTATCGGTTAGGTACGATAATAATTCCTTGTTGTGTATTTGTAAGTGCTTCAAGGAATTCTGATTCTGTAATGGATGGCATTAATGTTTTGCCCTTTGTCCAGCGAGGATCGTCTGTGGTCTTTACGAATACTTGTGTTGGGGTAATGTCTGTGTAATATACAATGGATGTATAGTATGTTCCATATATGTAAATAGGTTGAGTGCTATGTTCTATATATGGTTTAAATTGTAAGCCTGATTGGGCCATTAACACAGGGGGCACTGTCACTGTAATTGCTGCATACAAGATGACTAGTGCTAGAGAGTATAAAATGGTCAAGTTTACTCTTGTTTTGATGATAGACCGATATATAATAAATACTACCGCTAAAAGTAACAATCCAATTACCATCGGCGTTGCTGAAAGTGTTGGCATATAGAGACTAGCACCAGTAAAAAGAATGAAAAATATAATAACTGGGATGATGATTATATTTTTTAAACGATTAGATCCATTAGTCAATATATCCACGGCAGCAGTGCCACCCCAAATTACACATGGAATTATGGCAGGGAATGTATAGGTTAAATATTTTGTAGCTACCAACGAATAGAATAGGATGATGATGGTAAACCATATGATGCTCAATAAGTCTAAATCATCTTTCCAGTTAATCTGTTTTAATCTATAGAATACTGCTGGTGTCCATGGTAATAGTGAAAGTGGAACGATAATTAGGTAATAATACCATACATTGAATTTTGGATGCTCCGATACAAGTGCTCGATCCACATTGTGAAGTCCGAAGAAACCATTAATAAATTCAGAACCATGGATAGCATACATGGCCAAGTACCAAGGTAAAGCAATCACTGTAAATAGGAGAATACCCCATGGATTAAAAAGTAATTTAATATCCTTTGGTAATGTAGAATCTGTCGTACTTTTGTGTGTAAACCATCGTGCTAGAACAAATAGTATGAGTATAAATCCTGGTAATATTAAACCGATAGGACCTTTAGCCAAAACGGCAAATGCAGCAGCTATATAGGCTTTCAGAATTGAACGTTTGTCATTATTGGCAAATGCTAAATAGGAATATCCAAAGATAGCAAGACTAAAGAAAAATAGAAATCCATCAGTGACTATTGCATGTGATATGTACCAAAATTGTAATGTGGTCATTAATAGTAGCGCGCTAGCAATGGCAACGGAGATAGATTGTTTTATTTTGTATACTAGATGATATATAAAGGATACACTAGCCGCAGCAATTACTGTACTTGGGATTCGTGATACAAAATCGGAAACGCCGAATACTTTATAACAGATCATGAGTGCCCAATAGGTAAGCGGTGGTTTATCATACCATACTTGATCATATATCATGGGAGATATCCATGAATTATGTTTTAACATGGTTATGGCTGATAGCACATAATTTGACTCTACCGGATCTGTAATTGAAAGATAGGCATTAAAAAATCCATAGCTTATCATTGTTATGAAGAATAGTGCTATAATTCTTGTTGTATGATTGAATGTTATTATAATCAACTCCTTTTAGTAATATATCTTATTGTACTATAATTTATATTCATATAATAGAATAATAGCATCATAGAGCTGTTTTGTTACATTATATAGAATATTGTTTTATAGGAATAGTTTAAATGACTTTTGTGTATACAAAATACATGATATAATGAAGTCAATAAAAGACCATTTTATACAATGTATTTTGTCTATTTAAGAATAAATGAAAGAAGGATTGTTATGAGAAAAGAACATGATTTCCTAGGCGAATTAGAAGTTGCTGATGAGCTATATTATGGTGTGCAAACAATTCGTGCATTAGAAAACTTTCACATTACAGGTAAACATTTAGACCATGACTTTATCATCGCATTGGCAATGGTGAAAAAAGCCTCTGCATTGGCTAATATGAAAACAGGTCGACTCAATGTATCTGTTGGTAAAGCCATTGTTCAAGCTGCTGATGAAGTGATTGCAGGCCAATTTGCGGATCAATTCCCAGTAGATCCAATCCAAGGTGGTGCTGGTACTTCTGTAAACATGAATATGAACGAAGTATTGGCTAATCGGGCTTGTGAAATTTTGGGCCATCCAAAGGGAAGCTATGATATCGTAAGTCCTAACAACCATTGTAATATGGCGCAATCTACAAATGATGCGTTCCCAACAGCTATCAAGGTTTGTGCAATTTTAAAATCTAAACCATTACTTGCTGCATTGCAACGCCTCGTTGATGAGCTTGAAAAAAAGGCTGATGAATACAGTGAAATTTTGAAAATGGGTCGTACTCACTTACAAGATGCGGTGCCAATCACATTGGGGCAAGAAATGGGTGCTTATGCATCTGGTATCCGTCGTGGTATTAAACGTATTAAATCTGCCGTTGAAGGTGCGCATGTAATTAACATGGGGGCTACTGCAGTTGGTACAGGTATCAATGCTGAACCTAATTATATTCAAGATGTTGCGTATGAACTTAGCGAAGTAGTAGGTGAACCATTCTACACTGCTGAAAACCTAATCGATGCTACTAACAATACAGACGTATTTGCTGATATTTCTAGCGGATTGAAAGTAACGGCTCTTGTATTAATTAAAATGGCCAATGATTTCCGCTTGATGGCGTCTGGTCCTCGTTGTGGTATTGGGGAATTAAAATTGCCTGCTCGTCAACCTGGATCCTCCATCATGCCTGGTAAAGTAAATCCAGTTATTGCCGAAGTATTAAACCAAGTATGTTACCAAGTTATCGGTAATGATCTTACTATTACATTGGCTGTAGAAAATGGTCAGTTTGAACTGAACGTAATGGAACCTGTATTGGCGTACAATTTGTTCAATAATCTTTGCTACCTCAAAAATGGTGTAAATACATTTGTTGATAAATTGTTGGTGGATCTTGAAGTAGATCGTGAACAATGTGAATACTGGTTGAATCGTTCTGTTGGTATCGTAACAGCATTATTACCACATCTTGGCTATGAAACTGCATCTGCATTGGCTAAAGATGCTTATACATCTGGTCGTGCTATTCGCGATATTATCTTGGATCAAGGTTTATTGACTGAAGATGAAATCAATCATATTCTTTCTCCTAAGGAAATGACTCGCCCTGGTATTGCAGGGGCAAAGTTGTTAAAAAATAAAGGCAATTAATCTGATTCATTATTTTATAATGCGTCATGAATAAATTATGAAAATATAGAAGCTGTCAACCCTTTTGTTGACAGCTTTTTTATATGATGATAAAATTATAAATTGCAAAAGTAGCATTTTCTACTTTTCCATGTAGAAGCTATAACTTACGTATTAAGGGTTTTCTTCCAAGGTTGTGCTTGGATAATGAACGGAGCAAGGTTATTTTTTAATCTAAAAAGGGCCTTGCTTATTTGGCGTTATTAAAGCAGGAAAACTGAGACCTGTAAGATGTCTTTTCTATGCCGTTATAGAAATATGGTGGACCAGTGTATTTGAAGGAGGGAAAGCAAATATGTTCAAACCTGAACAGGTAGGCAAACGGACTCGTTATACATATGCAAAAATTAACGAAGTTATTAAGATGCCGCATTTGTTGGACATTCAACGTAAATCGTACGAATGGTTCTTGGAGAGCGGTTTACAAAATATTTTCAACGATATTTCTCCGATTAAAGACAATTCAGGTAATTTAGTACTTTCTTTTGAAGGTTTCAGCTTAGGTGAACCTAAGTATGATATTAATGAGTGTAAAAATCGTGATGCTACATACGCAGCACCACTTCGTGTAAATATCCGTTTAGTTAATAATGATCCTGAAAATATGGACATTAAAGAACAAGAAGTATTCATGGGTGATTTCCCATTGATGACGGATACAGGTACTTTCATTATCAATGGTGCAGAACGTGTTATCGTATCTCAATTGGTACGTTCCCCTGGCGTGTACTATGGTAAAGAAATCGATACAATGGGGAACCGTTTATATGAATCCACAGTTATCCCAAATCGTGGTGCTTGGATCGAATTAGAAACGGATGCCAGCGAAATCATTGCTGTTCGTATTGACCGCAACCGTAAATTACCAGCTACTGTACTTGTTCGTGCATTAGGTTGGAATACTAATGAAAGTATCCTCGATTTGTTCTGGAACGGTCAAACCGACGAAGATGGTTTACCAGTATATGATGAACGTATCGTTCGCACATTAGAGAAGGATACTACTCAATCTGCTGATGAAGCATTGGTAGAAATCTATAAAAAATTACGTCCAGGCGAACCACCTACTGTAGAATCTGCTCGTAATTTATTCGATAATTTATTCTTCGACGCTCGTCGCTATGATTTGGCTCGCGTAGGTCGTTATAAATTAAATAAAAAATTGGGTTGGCGCCAACGTATGTTGGGCCAAACATTGGCACAACCAATTATTGATACTGAAACTGGGGAAATCATCCTTGATGCAGGTGTACAAGTTGGGGAAGAACAACTTGATATCGTTGCTAACAGTGGTGTATTCAGTGGTGAAGGTTTTGCTGAATTCTATATTACTAACTCTGATGGCGTTGTGTCTAAAATCATTTGCAACAACTGCAATTTAGACTTTAATCATCGTACAGTTACAAGAGAAGATATGATCGCAAACATCTCTTATCTCTTGAACTTGATGGATGGTGCTGGTCATACAGATGATATCGACCATTTGGGTAACCGTCGTCTCCGTTGTGTAGGCGAATTGTTACAAAACCAATTCCGTATTGGCTTAACTCGTATGGAACGCGTTGTTCGTGAACGTATGACGATTCAAGAAATTGAATCTATCACGCCACAAGCATTGATTAATATTCGTCCAGTAGTGGCAGCCATCAAAGAATTCTTTGGTTCTTCCCAGTTGTCCCAGTTCATGGACCAAACAAATCCATTAGCAGAATTGACTCACAAACGTCGTCTATCTGCCCTTGGTCCTGGCGGTTTGTCTCGTGAGCGTGCAGGCTTCGAAGTTCGTGACGTGCATCACTCTCACTATGGCCGTATGTGTCCAATCGAAACACCAGAAGGTCCTAACATCGGTTTGATCAACTCCTTATCTAACTATGCGAAGGTAAATGAGTTTGGCTTTATCGAAGCTCCATATCGTAAGGTTGAAAAAATCTATGGCGAAGGTGCAGATGCAGATAAAGTTGTTAAAGTGCGCGTATCTGAAAGCGTTGCTTACATGACTGCCGATGAAGAAGAAGGCATGACTATTGCCCAAGCGAACTCCCCACTCGATGCAGAGGGCTGTTTTGCTACTGAGCATGTAGCTTGTCGTCGTGGTCATGACGTATTAGAAGTTACACCTGACAAGGTTGACTATATGGACGTTAGTCCAAAAGAAGTTGTATCTATCGGTACAGCTATGATTCCATTCCTTGAAAATGACGATGCTAACCGTGCCTTGATGGGTGCGAACATGCAACGTCAGGCGGTACCACTTTTGCGCGCGCAAGCTCCACTTGTTGGTACAGGTATGGAATATACAGCAGCTACTGACTCCGGCGTTTGCGTGTTAGCGCGTGAAGCAGGTAAAGTTGTACGTTGCTGGGGTAATGAAATTCACGTTCTTCGTGATAGCGATGGTCGTGTTGATACATACCGTTTAAACAAATTCCTTCGCTCTAACCAATCCACATGCTTTAACCAAAAACCAATCGTTAATCGTGGCGATCATGTTGTAAAAGGTCAAGTTTTGGCTGATGGTCCAGCTACTGATGGCGGCGAATTGGCACTGGGTTATAACGTTCTTGTAGCGTTCATGCCGTGGGAAGGTTACAACTACGAAGATGCAATCTTACTTAGTGAAGAACTTTGCAAAGAAGATATCTATACATCCATTCATATTGAAGAATACGAATGTGATGCGCGAGACACTAAATTAGGTGCTGAAGAAATTACTCGTGAATTGCCTAATACTGGTGATGACACACTTAAAAACTTGGATGAAGAAGGTATCATCTGCATCGGTGCAGAAGTACATCCTGGCGACATTTTAGTTGGTAAAGCAACACCAAAAGGTGAAACTGAACTTACTCCTGAAGAACGTTTATTACGTGCTATCTTTGGTGATAAAGAACGCGAAGTTCGCGATACATCCTTGCGTGTGCCTCATGGCGAATGTGGTAAAGTTGTTGACGTTAAGGTGTTTACTCGTGAAAATGGCGATGATTTACAACCAGGTGTAAATAAACTTGTTCGTGTATATATCGCTCAAAAACGTAAAATTCACGAAGGCGATAAAATGGCGGGGCGTCATGGTAACAAAGGTGTCGTTTCTCGCGTTATGAGAAAAGAAGATATGCCATTCCTTCCTGATGGTACTCCAGTACAAATCGTATTGAACCCATTGGGCGTACCTTCTCGTATGAATATCGGTCAGGTTCTTGAAACTCACTTAGGTTGGGCTGTTCAAGGCTTGGGTATGAAAATCAAAGCTACAGACCTTCATATTCAAAACGTGTTGAAAGAGGCTCGTACAGATGCATCTTATTGGGAAGAAATTGATTCAATTCGCAATCTATATGCAGAAATTCAAGAGTTAGAAGCGAAAATTGCTGAAGATGTGACTACATCTCATTTCGAAATTGACGAAAAAATCATTAGCTTGAAAACTCAAATTCTTGAACATGTAGAAGAAGCGGCGAAGAAGAAATTTGCTGCTCTAGGTGGCGAAGAACGCTATGCGGAATTAAAAGCTATTGAAACTAAATACCATGATCTTCATATGGAATATTTCGGTACTGAAGAAGAAACACCTGAAATGGATCCTGTATTAGTAGAAGAATTAGAAGGTATTAATAAAGTAAAAGCTACATTAAATCATATTGAAGAAGCTCGTGCTAAACGTGTTGAAATCCGTGCAGATTTAGAAAAACTCGGTTACGATTACGATACATATGGCATGCCAAAACCTGATGTAGCAGGTATTCATATTGCTACACCTGTATTTGACGGCGCGCACGAAAAAGATGTTTTCGAAACATTGGCAATTGCTGGTCGTTCCGATGACGGCAAAACGGTATTGTACGATGGTCGTACTGGTGAACCAATGGATAACCGTGTAACTGTTGGTTACGTTTACATGTTGAAACTTCACCATTTGGTTGATGATAAAATCCATGCTCGTTCCACTGGTCCGTACTCCCTTGTTACACAACAACCATTGGGCGGTAAAGCTCAGTTCGGTGGTCAACGTTTCGGGGAAATGGAAGTGTGGGCTCTCGAAGCATATGGTGCAGCTTATACTCTTCAAGAGCTGTTAACTGTTAAATCTGACGACGTTGTTGGTCGTGTGAAAGCTTACGAAAAAATCGTTAAAGGCGAAAATATCCCTGAACCAGGTGTACCTGAGTCCTTTAAAGTATTGCTCAAAGAACTTCAAAGTATCGGTCTTGATGTAAAAATCTTGAACGAAGATCAAGAAGAAGTTGTTATGAAAGAACTTGATGACGAAGATGAAGTGGTAGAAACTGGTATTGAAGATGTTATGGACGGCAGTGCTGTTGAAACAGATGAAGTAACAGTAGTAGACCCAGAAGCAGAGGAAGAAATCGAGGTTTCTAACGGCGGAGATGATGATATTCTTAGCCAATTAGCATTCCCAATTAGTGAACCCTCTCATAATGAAGACTGACACTGAATATAAGGAAGGGAGCGATAGTAGTGCTAGACGTAAATGAATTTGATTCCATGCGAATCGGTTTAGCCTCTCCAGAGCAAATCTTAGAATGGTCTCATGGGGAAGTTAAAAAACCTGAAACAATTAACTACCGTACGTTAAAGCCAGAACGTGATGGTCTATTTTGCGAACGCATTTTTGGACCAACAAAGGACTGGGAATGTCACTGCGGTAAATATAAACGTATTCGCCATAAAGGCGTAGTCTGTGATAAATGTGGCGTAGAAGTAACTCGTGCAAAAGTACGTCGTGAACGTATGGGCCATATTGAATTGGCTACACCTGTATCCCATATCTGGTATTTCAAGGGTATCCCATCTCGTATGGGTCTCATCCTTGATGTATCCCCACGTTCCTTGGAACGTGTATTGTATTTTGCTTCCTACATCGTAGTTGATCCTGCAGGTAGCCCATTGGCAAAACGTCAATTGTTATCTGAACAAGAATACCGTGAATACGAAGCTCAATTCAATGAAGATGGATATTCCATTGGTGGCAAATCTGTAGTTATTGAAACTGTGGCACAACGTAATGAACGTTTGGCTATCGTTCGTGAAGCACAACGTAAAGAACGTTATAACGCAGCACTTCGTGAAGATGCTACAATTCCAGAAGCAGATAAAGAATATGAAGAGTTAACTCGTGAAGAACGTTACGAATTAGGTGCTACAGAAGAAATCTTATTCGTATGTATCGACATGGGTGCAGAAGCGGTAAAAGCATTATTGGCTGAACTTGATTTGGAACAATTAAATGCTGAATTACGCGAAGAGTTGAACACTGCTAGTGGTCAACGTAAAATTCGTGCGGTTCGTCGCTTAGAAGTAGTAGAAGCATTCCGTCAATCTGGCAACCGTCCAGAATGGATGATTATGGACATCGTTCCTGTTATCCCACCTGAATTGCGCCCAATGGTTCAATTAGATGGTGGTCGTTTCGCTACATCCGATCTTAATGATTTATACCGTCGTGTTATCAATCGTAACAATCGCTTGAAACGTTTGTTAGACTTAGGTGCACCTGATATTATCGTGCGCAATGAAAAACGTATGCTTCAAGAAGCTGTTGACGCATTGATCGATAACGGTCGTCGTGGTCGCCCTGTAACAGGTCCTGGTAACCGTCCATTGAAATCCTTATCCGATATGCTAAAAGGTAAACAAGGTCGGTTCCGTCAAAACTTGCTCGGTAAACGTGTTGACTATTCCGGTCGTTCCGTTATCGTAGTAGGTCCTGAACTTAAAATGCACCAATGTGGTTTGCCAAAAGAAATGGCATTGGAATTGTTCAAGCCATTCGTTATGAAACGTTTGGTAGAACGCGGTCAAGCGTCCAACATCAAGGCTGCTAAACGCCAAGTTGAGAGAATCGGCCCTGGCGTATGGGAATCTTTGGAAGAGGTAATCAAAGAACATCCAGTTCTCTTGAACCGTGCCCCTACATTGCACAGACTTGGTATCCAAGCTTTCGAACCAATCCTTTGGGAAGGCCGTGCTATCAAATTGCATCCATTAGTATGTACAGCCTTCAACGCCGACTTTGATGGTGACCAAATGGCGTGTCACTTACCATTGTCCGTAGAGGCTCAAGCAGAAGCTCGTACATTGATGCTTTCCAGCCATAATATCTTATCTACAAAAGACGGTAAACCAGTAGCGGTACCTTCTCAAGATATGATTTTGGGTACATACTACTTAACAGTTGTACGTGAAGATACTCGCGAAAAGGCAAAAACATTTGCTACTTATGACGAAGTTATGCTTGCCTATGAAGCAGGTATCATCGGCTTGCAAGATATTCTTTATATCCGTATGCCTGAATATGGCCGCGTAGAAACTACTGCAGGTCGTCTGATTTTCAACAATGCACTATTCCCAGAATTGTGGCAATATGCACAAAAAGAAGATGGCACTTACTCCTTGGGTAAGGTTATGGATAAGAAAACGGTTGGTAAATTAGTTGACCAATGTTTCCAATTATTTGGCAATGAAAAGACAGCTGAACTTTTAGATAGAATTAAATCTCTTGGTTATTCCTTTGCACGTCGTGCGGGTATGACCGTAGCGATTGCTGATATTAAAGTACCAGAAGTTAAATTCGAATTACTTGATACAGCAGAGCAAGAGGTAGAAAAAGTATCCCGTATGTACCGCCGTGGTTTGATTACGGAAGAAGAACGCTACCGCAAAACCATCCAATTATGGACAAAAGCAACAGAAGATGTTACTGAGGCTATGATGGATAATATGGCGCGCGACAAAGATGGCTTCAACCCTGTTTACATGATGGCTATCTCTGGTGCCCGTGGTAACAAACAACAGATCCGTCAGCTTGCTGGTATGCGTGGTTTGATGGCCGATCCATCTGGTCGTATCATCGACTTACCAATCAAAGCAAACTTTAAAGAAGGCTTGACTGTATTGGATTACTTTACTTCCTCTCACGGTGCTCGTAAAGGTTTGGCCGATACAGCTCTTCGTACAGCTGACTCCGGTTACTTGACTCGTCGCCTCGTTGATGTATCTCAAGATGTTATCGTTCGTGAGGACGATTGTGACGTAGTTGGTATCGACTTGGTTCGTGAACGTGCTCGTTTGGCGACTTCTCCTCGTCAAGCTCTTGAAATGTTGAAAGATAAATTAATTGGTCGCGTTCTCGACAAAGATGTAGTGAATGCTGAAACTGGTGAATTAGCGGTTCCTGCAGAAACTATTCTTGATGAACAAAGCTTGTCCGATATCGCAGATGCTGGTGTAACTGCAATTTCCTTACGCGGTGCACATTTAGGCTCCGATAGCGATATTAACCATACTAATTTGGTTCAAAAAATTCTTCTTGGTGAAAGTGATGACAGCATCCGTGCAACATTGAAAGAAACTATGGTTCAAAATATGTTAAATAAGGATACTGTACATGCTATTGTGGATAGCCATGGTGTAGAAATCTACCCTGCTGACACACGCCTTACAGAAGAGGGGATAGAAGCTATTCTTAACTCCGATGTAAAAGAAGTACAAGTACGCAATAATGAAATCAACGGTATCGAAGTTGAAGCTATTGTTGAAGGTACTGGTATTATCGAACCATTAAAAGATCGTATCGTAGGTCGTATTGCAGCTGAAGAATTAGTTAACAAGGAAACTGGTGAAGTTATCGTTCCATTGAATGGCGAAATCACAGAAGACCTTGCTGACGAAGTTGTAAAACATTACGATATCGTTAAGATTCGTTCCGTATTGACATGTCGCAGCCCTTATGGCGTATGCCGTAAGTGTTATGGTCGTGATCTTGGTACAGGCAACCAAGTCCAAGTTGGTGAAGCTGTTGGTATCATTGCAGCTCAATCCATCGGTGAACCTGGTACACAGTTAACAATGCGTACATTCCATACAGGTGGTGTCGCAGGTGACGATATTACTCAAGGTTTGCCTCGTGTCGAAGAATTGTTCGAGGCGCGTAAACCGAAACGTAATGCTATCATCGCGGAAAATGAAGGTGTGGTTCGCGTTGTACCTAACGAAGGTAAAAAAGGTACAAACACTATCTTTATCACTGGTGAAGACGGTATTGAACTCGACTACCTCATCCCTTATGGTTCCCGCATTATCGTTAAAGACGGTGATGTAGTATCCTTGGGTGCACGTTTAACAGAAGGCTCTATTAACCCTCATGACATCATGCGTGTAATGGGTACACAAGCTACACAACGTTACCTTGTATACGAAGTACAAAAAGTATATAAATCTCAAGGTGTAGAAATTAACGATAAACACATCGAGGTTATTGTTCGTCAAATGCTTCATAAAGTAAAAATTGAAACAGCTGGCGATGCTGATATGCTTCCAGGTGATATGATTGACATCAATACATTTGATGAAGAAAACCGTCGTCTCACATTAAATGGCAAAGAAAATGCTACAGGTAAGCGCACATTGTTGGGTATTACCAAAGCTGCTTTGGCTACAGATTCCTTCTTGTCTGCTGCATCTTTCCAAGAAACGACTCGTGTTCTTACTGATGCTGCTATTAAAGGCAAAATCGATCCATTATTGGGTCTTAAGGAAAATGTTATCATTGGTAAGTTGATTCCTGCTGGTACCGGTATGAGCCGTTACCGCAAAATTGAAGTAGTTAAGAAGGCTCCTGAAATTTTAGAATTAACTGATGATGGTGAAATCATAGGAGAATAAGCTTATATATTGCTTAGCAATGTATAGCTAACTCAAAAGAGATATTCTTCGGTCATTATTTGATCTAGGAATATCTCTTTTTCTATTATATCAATTTCGCATAATAAAACTGCATTAATTGAATTGGATATGTATAAAACGTATAAAAATAAGTGAATTAATCGATAATTGCATAAAAAAACGTATAGACTACATGTAATTCATTAAAATGATACACACGGATAAGTGTACATATTAAATACAGTGAAATAGCGGCTTTGAGTGTGAAAAAACCTTTGACATGCGTTTTAGTAATTGATATACTTACATAGTGCTTAGAGGGCAAGTGCGCCCTGAGCATAGTTTCGTAAGGAGAAGATGTAACCATGGACATTGCCCATTTGGCATCGGCGAACAAGACAATAGGTGCTAAGCAAACGATTAAATCAATTGCAAAAGGCTCTGTTAAGTTTGTGTTTCTCGGCTGCGATAGCGATAGCTGCGTAGTAGATCCTGTACGGATGGCTTGCGTGGAACATAATATACCGTTCGACGATAAGCATACGATGGATGACCTTGGTCGTGCGTGCCGCATTAAGGTGCGGGCCACAGCGGTAGGCATCCTACGTTAATCTCGGTAATATCCGATGTAACAATTTGTTATGACGGATCAATTATAAATCTCAAATTTGGAAAGGAGGTGCCCAAATGCCAACAATTAATCAGCTAGTACGCAAAGGCCGCATGAGCTTGACTAAAAAATCTACAGCTCCAGCGCTTCAAGAATCTCCACAAAAACGTGGTGTATGTACTCGTGTGTACACAGCTACTCCAAAGAAACCAAACTCCGCGCTTCGTAAAGTTGCCCGTGTACGTTTGACAAACGCTATTGAAGTAACTGCTTACATTCCAGGCATTGGTCACAATTTACAAGAACACAGTGTTGTACTTATCAGAGGCGGTCGTGTAAAAGACCTTCCAGGTGTGCGTTATCACATCGTTCGTGGTGCATTGGATACAGCTGGCGTACAAAATCGTATGCAAAGTCGTTCCAAATACGGCGCGAAAAAAGCTAAAAAATAATTTTAGCCATTAAACGAAATAAACACACATCATTATAAAGGAGGAATTGAACATGCCAAGAAAAGGCCCTGTTCCGAAACGTGATGTACTTCCAGATCCGGTGTACAACAGCAAATTAGTAACACGTTTCATTAACAAAGTTATGTACGATGGCAAAAAAGGCATTGCTGAAACTATCGTATATGATGCATTTGAAATTATTCGTTCCAAAATGGGTCAAGACCCAATGGAAGTTTTTGATCAAGCATTGAAAAATGTTATGCCTGTACTTGAAGTACGTGCTCGCCGTATCGGTGGTGCGAACTACCAAGTGCCAGTTGAAGTTCGTGCTGATCGCCGTCAAACACTCGGCATTCGCTGGGTTGTAAACTATGCTCGTCTTCGTGGTGAACGCACTATGAAAGAACGCTTAGCAGGCGAATTGATGGACGCTTTCAACAATGCAGGCGCTGCAATCAAGAAAAAAGAAGATACTCATAAAATGGCAGAAGCTAATAAAGCATTTGCTCATTATCGTTGGTAATAAGAGGTGACAACTGTGGCAAGAGAGTTTTCCTTAGCAAAAACTCGTAATATCGGTATCATGGCCCACATCGATGCTGGTAAGACAACAACTACAGAACGTATCCTCTACTATACAGGTATCGTTCACAAGATCGGCGAAGTACATGAAGGCGCTGCTACGATGGACTGGATGGAGCAAGAACAAGAACGTGGTATCACAATCACTTCTGCTGCGACAACTTGTCAATGGAAAGAACATCGTATCAACATCATCGATACTCCTGGTCACGTTGACTTTACTGTAGAAGTAGAACGTTCTTTACGTGTACTTGACGGTTCTGTTGCGGTATTCAGTGCTAAAGGCGGCGTTGAACCACAATCCGAAACAGTATGGCGTCAAGCTTCTAACTACGGTGTGCCTCGTATCGCTTATGTAAATAAGATGGATACTGTAGGTGCTGACTTCTTTAACGTAGTTGACATGATGAAAGCTCGTCTAGGTGCAAATTCCGTAGCTATTCAAGTCCCAATCGGTTCTGAAGATACTTTCAAAGGTATCATCGACTTGATGACAATGAAAGCGGAAATTTACTTATCCGATGACGGTAAAGAATTTGAAATCACTGAAATCCCAGCTGAATATCAAGAAGTAGCAGAAGCTCGTCGTGAAATGATGATCGATGCTATTGCTGAAACAGATGACGATATCATGATGAAATACTTGGAAGGCGAAGAAATTTCTGTTGAAGAGTTGAAAGCAGCATTGCGTAAAGCAGTTATTGCTAACCAATTGTTCCCAGTTCTTTGTGGTTCTTCCTACAAAAACAAAGGTGTACAAATGTTATTGGACGCTGTAATCGATTACATGCCAGCTCCAATTGACATCCCAGCTATTAAAGGTGTAATTCCTGGTTCTGAAGAAGAAACAACTCGTCCTTCTTCCGATGAAGAGCCATTCTCTGCATTGGCATTCAAAATCATGGCTGACCCTTATGTTGGTAAATTAGCGTTCTTCCGTGTGTACTCCGGTACATTGGAATCCGGTTCTTACGTTTTCAACTCCACTAAAGGTAAAAAAGAACGTATCGGCCGTATTCTTCAAATGCACGCTAACTCCCGTAAAGAAATCGAACGCGTATACTCTGGTGACATCGCTGCGGCGGTTGGCTTGAAGGATACTACTACAGGCGACACATTGTGTGATGAAAAATCTCCTGTAATCCTTGAATCCATGGAATTCCCTGAACCAGTTATCTCCGTTGCTGTTGAACCTAAAACAAAAGCTGACCAAGAAAAAATGGGTACAGCTCTTGCACGTTTGGCAGAAGAAGATCCTACTTTCAAAGTTCGTACTGATGAAGAAACAGGTCAAACTATTATCTCCGGTATGGGCGAACTTCACTTGGATATCATCGTTGACCGTATGAACCGTGAGTTCAAAGTAGATTGTAACGTAGGTAAACCTCAAGTAGCATATCGCGAAACTATCCGTAAAGCTGTTAAAGCTGAAGGTAAATTCGTACGTCAATCTGGTGGTCGTGGTCAATATGGTCACTGCTGGTTGGAATTGATTCCACAAGAACCAGGTGCTGGCTTCGAATTTGAAAATAAGGTCGTAGGTGGTGCAATTCCTCGTGAATACATCGGACCTGTAGAAAACGGTGTTAAAGAAGCTATGGAATCCGGTGTTATCGCTGGTTATCCAATGGTTGACATCAAAGTTATCGTGTTTGACGGCTCCTACCATGACGTTGACTCCAACGAAATGGCCTTCAAAATCGCTGGTTCCATGGGCTTTAAAGAAGGTGCTCGCAAAGCAGATCCTGCATTGCTTGAACCATACATGTCCGTAGAAGTAGACGTTCCTGAAGAATACATGGGTGACGTTATCGGTGACTTGAACTCTCGTCGTGGCCGCATGGACGGCATGGAAGCTCGTAATGGTTCCCAACATATCAAAGCATATGTTCCATTGAGCGAAATGTTCGGTTACGCAACTGACCTTCGTTCTAAAACTCAAGGTCGCGGTAACTACTCCATGACATTCGATCATTACGAAGAAGTTCCTAAGAAAATTGCTGAAGAAATTCAAGCAAAGAAAAATGGTTAATCTTACATTAGATTAATAGAATTACTATTTTCCTCGGAGGATAATTTAAAATGGCTAAAGAAAAATTTGAACGTACGAAACCGCATGTTAACATCGGTACAATCGGTCACGTTGACCATGGTAAAACTACTTTGACTGCTGCAATCACAAAAGTATTGGCTGAAAAAGGCCAAGCTGACTTCCAAGATTACAGCATGATCGATAAAGCTCCAGAAGAACGTGAACGCGGTATCACAATCAACACTGCACACGTTGAGTACGAAACTGCTAACCGTCACTATGCACACGTTGACTGCCCAGGCCATGCTGACTATGTTAAAAACATGATCACTGGTGCGGCTCAAATGGACGGCGCTATCTTGGTATGTTCCGCAGCTGATGGCCCTATGCCACAAACTCGCGAACACATCTTGTTGGCTCGCCAAGTTGGTGTTCCTGCAATCGTAGTATTCTTGAACAAAGCTGACATGGTTGACGACGAAGAATTGATCGAATTGGTAGAAATGGAAGTTCGTGAACTTCTTTCCTCCTATGAATTCCCTGGCGACGAAGTACCTATCGTTGTAGGTTCCGCTTTGAAAGCTTTGGAAGGCGATGCTCAATATGTAGCTAAAATCGACGAATTGATGGACGCTGTAGACTCCTACATCCCAACACCAGTTCGTGATACTGACAAACCTTTCTTGATGCCTGTGGAAGACGTTTTCACAATCACTGGTCGTGGTACAGTAGCAACTGGCCGTGTTGAACGTGGTCAAGTAAACGTAGGTGACACTGTAGAAGTAGTAGGCTTGAAAGAAAAAGCTGACTCCTACGTAGTAACTGGTCTTGAAATGTTCCGTAAAACTTTGGATTCTGCAGTAGCAGGTGACAACGTTGGTGCATTGCTTCGTGGTGTTGACCGTAAAGACATCGAACGTGGTCAAGTATTGGCTAAACCAGGTTCCATCAAACCACACACTAAGTTCAAAGCAGAAGTATACGTTTTGACTAAAGAAGAAGGTGGCCGTCATACTCCATTCTTCTCCAACTACCGTCCACAATTCTACTTCCGTACAACAGACGTAACAGGTGTTGTAAACCTTCCTGAAGGTGTAGAAATGTGTATGCCTGGCGATAACGTAACAATGGATATCGAATTGATCACTCCAATCGCTATCGAAGAAGGTCTTCGTTTCGCGATCCGCGAAGGTGGCCACACTGTAGGCGCTGGCGTAGTAACAGCAATCGAAGGTTAATTTAACTTTTTATGCTCATCGTAGTGATACGTTGAGCACAATACCCACGACATGTAAGAGCGGCATGTTTTGCCGCTCTCGTGTTGTGTTTTCAAACTATGAAGTAGAAGGTTGCCTCTGCGGAGGAGAATTTCTATGGAGCAGTTCATTCACGAAATGGACGACAGGAGGAATTATTAATAATGGCTAAACAGCAAAAAATCCGTATTCGCCTTAAGGCATACGACCACAAAGCTCTCGATCAAAGCGCTGCTAAGATCGTAGACACTGCAAAAAGAAATGGCGCTATGGTATCTGGTCCGATTCCATTGCCAACAGAAAAGAATATCTTCACGATTCTTCGTTCCGTACACGTTAACAAAGATTCTCGTGAACAATTCGAAATGCGTACACATAAACGCTTGATCGATATTCTTGAACCAAATTCGAAAACAGTAGATGCTATCACTCGTTTAGATTTACCAGCTGGTGTATCTATTGAAATAAAACTATAAGGAGGTGCGATAATGTCTAAAGCTATTTTGGGTAAAAAATTAGGAATGACACAAGTCTTCACAGCTGAAGGCCAATTAGTTCCTGTAACAGTAGTGGAAACTACCCCAAGCGTTGTAGTGCGCGTTAAGACTGTTGAAACAGACGGCTATGAAGCAGTACAAATTGGTTACGGTTCCATTAAAGAAAAACATTTAACAAAACCTGTAAAAGGTCAGTTCGACAAAGCTGGCGTAGCTCCAGTGAAATATCTTCGCGAAGTTCGCGTTGACAATGCAGCTGACTACACAGTAGGCCAAACTCTGGCAGCTGATATCTTCGCAGAAGGTGAATTGGTGGACGTAGTAGGTACAGGTAAAGGTAAGGGTTTTGCTGGCACAATTAAACGCCATAATTTCTCCCGTGGTCCTGAAACTCATGGCTCCAAATCTCACCGTGAACCTGGTTCCATCGGTCCTATGATCTCCGGTGGCGGCGGTAAGGTATACAAAGGTAAAAAACTCCCTGGACAAATGGGTGGTTACAGAGTTACCGTACAACGCTTATCCGTTGTGAAAGTTGATGCTGAACGTAACCTTTTATTGGTTAAAGGTGGTATCCCAGGCGCTAAAGGTAGCTTGGTTATGGTTCGCAACACGGTTAAACCTGTTAAATAATCATTTGTCGAAAGGAGGATTATGTAATGCCTACAGTAGCAACATATAATCAATCCGGCGTTAAAGTCGGTGAAATACAGTTAAACGATGCAGTATTCGGCGTTGAAGTAAACGAAGCCGTAATGCATCAAGCCGTAGTTCGTCAATTATCTAACGAACGTCTCGGCACACATGCAACAAAAACTAGAGGTATGGTTCGTGGCGGTGGCCGCAAACCTTGGAAACAAAAAGGTACTGGTCGCGCACGTTCCGGTTCCAGCCGTTCCCCAATCTGGATTGGTGGCGGTACTACATTTGGTCCACAACCTCGCAGCTATTACAAAGCTATGCCTCGTAAGGCTAGACGTTTGGCAGTTAAATCTGCTCTTAGCGATAAGGTAAATAATAGCGATTTATACGTTTTGGAAGAAATCACATTAGCAGCTCCTAAAACTAAAGAAGTGTTGAATATTATCAATAGCTTCAATGTTGGTGATGCAAAAGTATTGTTCATCACTGAAGGTGATGTAAATGTTGAACGTTCCGCTCGCAATATTCAAGGTGTTAAAGCTTTGGCTTGCGAAGGTATGAACATTTTCGATCTTCTTCATTACGATAAGCTCTTCATTACTAAAGGCGCTGTCGCAAAAATCGAGGAGGTACTTGGATAATGCAATTACATGATGTACTAATCCGTCCGGTTATTACCGAAAAATCCACTAAGCTTATGGAAGAAGGCAAATACACTTTCCGTGTGCCTTTGACTGCAAACAAAGTGCAAATCCGTCAAGCTGTTGAAAAAATCTTCAATGTAAAAGTAGAAAAAGTAGCTACTATTCGCGTTTTAGGCAAAACTAAACGCATGGGTCGTACACAAGGTAAACGTAGCGATTACAAAAAAGCTATCGTAACTTTAAAAGCTGGCGAATCCATTGCATTAATTGAAGGTGTCTAAGAGTCTAGTTGTAAGGAGGCCCACTAATGGCAATTAAATCATTTAAACCGTACTCCGCTGGTCGCCGGTTTATGACAGTATCCGCCTTCGACGAAATCACTGCAAGCAAACCAGAAAAATCTTTGCTCGCTAAGATTTCCCAAAAAGGTGGTCGTAATAATACTGGTAAAATGACAGTTCGTCACCAAGGTGGCGGTCATAAACGTCAATACCGTATCATTGACTTCAAACGTACTAAAGATAATATTCCAGCTAAAGTAGCAACAATCGAGTATGATCCTAACCGTTCCTCTCGTATCGCTTTGCTTAACTACGCTGATGGTGAAAAACGTTACATTTTAGCTCCAAACGGCTTAAAAGTTGGTGACGTAGTATTCTCCGGTCCTGAATCCGATATTAAACCTGGTAACTGCTTACCATTGATTAATATCCCAGACGGTACTCAAATCCACAATATCGAATTAAAAATCGGTAAAGGCGGTCAAATCGTTCGTTCCGCTGGTACATCCGCTCAATTGATGGGTAAAGATAATGGCTATGCTATTCTTCGTTTACCATCTGGCGAAATGCGCCGCGTACGTCAAGAATGCCGTGCAACTGTAGGTGTTGTAGGCAATACTGATCACAGCAACCAAGTAATTGGTAAAGCTGGTCGTCATCGTTGGATGGGCGTTCGTCCTGGTAACCGTGGTGTTGTAATGAACCCTTGTGACCATCCACATGGTGGTGGTGAAGGTAAATCTCCTGTTGGTCGTAAACATCCTGTTACACCTTGGGGCAAACCAGCACATGGTGTTAAAACTCGCGACAAGAAAAAAGCTTCTAATAGCTTGATCATTAAACGTCGTACAAAATAGGATAAAGGAAAGGAGATAAAATAGTGTCCAGATCTATTAAAAAAGGCCCTTTCGTAGCAGATCATTTGCTTAAGAAAGTTGATGCTTTAAACGAAACTAACGAAAAGAAAGTTGTTAAAACCTGGTCCCGTGCCTCTACTATTATCCCAAGTTTTGTAGGCCACACAATTGCTGTGCATGATGGTCGCAAACACGTACCTGTATTCATTACAGAAGATATGGTAGGTCATAAATTAGGTGAGTTCGCTCCTACACGTACTTATAAAGGTCATGGTAAGGACGAAAAATCTACAGGCAGAAAATAGGAGGAATAATTAATGGAAGCAAAAGCAATCGCTAGACATATCCGAATCGCGCCTCGTAAAATCCGTATCGTAGCTGATTTAGTGCGCGGTAAAAACATCGGCGAAGCATTTGCCATCTTGAAGTTCACTCCGAAAGTTGGCGCTGATGTAGTTGAAAAAGTAATGCGTTCTGCAATCGCAAATGCTGAACACAATTTTGATATGAATGTGGATAACTTATATGTATCCGAGATCTTCGTTGATCAAGGTCCTACATTGAAACGTATTCATCCTCGTTCCCGTGGACAAGCTTTCAAAATTTTGAAACGCACTAGCCACGTAACAGTAGTAGTTAAAGAAAGAGCTTAAGAAGGAGGGAAACAGAGTGGGTCAAAAAGTTAATCCACACGGTTTGCGTGTCGGTATCGTAAAAGATTGGGACGCAAAGTGGTATGCAGAAAAAGATTTCGCTGCTAATCTTCATGAAGACGTTCAAATTCGTAACTTCTTGAAAGAAACCCTTTTCATTGCTGGTATTTCCCGCATTGAAATCGAGCGTACAAATAAACGTATTAAATTGACTATCCACACTGCAAAACCAGGTATGGTTATCGGTCGTGGTGGTGCTGGTATCGAAGATATCAAAAAAGCAATGACTCGTTTCACTGACAAACAAGTGGACGTTAACATCGCAGAAATTAAACAAGCAGACATGGATGCAATCTTGGTTGCAGAAAATATTGCTGGCCAATTGGAACGCCGTATCGGTTTCCGTCGTGCAATGAAACAAGCTGTAGGTCGTACAATGCGCTTAGGTGCAAAAGGTATCAAAATCATGGTAAGCGGTCGTCTTGGCGGCGCTGAAATCGCTCGTAGCGAATCCTACCGTGAAGGTTCCATTCCTTTGCATACACTTCGTGCAAATATCGACTACGGTACTGCTGAAGCTCATACAACATACGGTTGTATCGGCATTAAAGTATGGATTTACAAAGGTGAAGTTTTGCCAGAAGCAAAACAACCTGCTAAGAAGGAAGAAGGTGGCAAGTAATGCTTATTCCAAAGCGCGTAAAACATCGTAAGCAATTCCGCGGCCGTATGAAAGGTCGTGCTATGCGCGGTAATACAGTGTCTCATGGTGAGTTCGGCTTGGTAGCATGCGAACCATCTTGGATCACAAACCGTCAAATCGAAGCTGCCCGTATTGCTATGACTCGTTATATCAAACGTGGTGGTAAAGTATGGATTAAAATTTTCCCTGACAAACCGATCACAGCTAAACCAGCTGGTACTCGTATGGGTTCCGGTAAAGGTTCTCCTGAATACTGGGTAGCAGTAGTTAAACCAGGTCGTGTAATGTTTGAAATGGACGGTGTGCCAGAAGCTACAGCTCGTGAAGCTATGCGTCTTGCAAGCCATAAACTTCCAATCAAATGCAAATTTGTTGTTAAGGGTAAAGAATTGGGTGGTGACGTAAATGAAGGTTAATGACATTCGCAATATGAGCGCTGCCGAAATGGAACAAAAGGTTTCCGGTCTTAAGGAAGAGTTATTTAACCTCCGTTTTCAGCTTGCAACAGGTCAATTAGAAAATCCTATGCGCATTCGTGAAGTTAAGAAGACAATCGCTCGTATTAAAACTGTACAACGTGAAGTTGAACTTAAATCTGAAAACGCATAATAACAGATTTGTTAAAGGTTGAAAAGGAGGCTTAAAATCGTGGCAGAAGAAAGAAACGTACGTAAAGTCCGCGTAGGTAAAGTTGTTAGCGACAAAATGAATAAAACTGTTGTTGTTGCTGTAGAACGTAAAGTACCTCACGCATTATATAACAAGCCAATGGTTAGCACTAAACGCTTCAAAGCTCATGATGAAAATAATGAGTGCCGTATTGGCGATACAGTAAAAATTGTAGAAACTCGTCCAATTTCTAAAGATAAATGTTGGAGAGTTGTTGAAATTCTTGAAAGACAAAAATAAGAGTGATGTAAGGAGGAATAGACGATGATCCAGCAACAAACAATTTTGAATGTTGCCGACAACACTGGTGCAAAACGTATTATGTGCATCCAAGTCATGGGCGGTTCTTATCGCAAATTCGGCAATATCGGTGACGTAATCGTTGCTTCTGTAAAAGATGCATCACCCGGTGGCGTTGTCAAGAAAGGCGACGTAGTCAAAGCTGTTAT
This sequence comes from Veillonella tobetsuensis, assembly GCF_002959935.1. Classification (NCBI taxonomy): domain Bacteria; kingdom Bacillati; phylum Bacillota; class Negativicutes; order Veillonellales; family Veillonellaceae; genus Veillonella; species Veillonella tobetsuensis. Next base: position 113,862 of record NZ_PPDF01000008.1, on the reverse strand, counting down.
TGTTCGTTCTAAAAAAGGTATCCGACGTCAAGACGGTTCCTATATCCGTTTCGACGAAAACGCAGCAGTAGTTATTAAAGATGACAAGACCCCTCGTGGTACTCGTATCTTTGGACCTGTAGCTAGAGAACTTCGTGAAAAAGACTTCATGAAAATTGTTTCTTTGGCTCCAGAAGTATTATAAGAAGGAGGAACGCAGCATATGGCTAAACTACAAATCAAAAAAGGCGATACAGTTGTTGTTATCTCCGGTAAAGATAAAGGTAAGCAAGGTACAGTAATCGCAACTGAACCTAAAAAAGAACGCGTATTTGTTGAAGGCGTTAACACTGTAAAACGTCACACAAAACCTTCTCAAGCTAACCCACAAGGCGGCATCGTTACTAAAGAAGCTGGCATCCATGTTTCTAACGTAATGATCGTTGACCCAGAAACTAAAACAGCTACTCGTATCAAAAAAGTTGAAGGTAAAGACGGTAAATTCGTTCGTGCAACTGTTAAATCCGGTACAGTACTTAAATAATCAGGAAAGGAGGAGCTACATAAATGTCTCGTTTATTTGAACAATACAACTCTGAAATTAAAAAGAGTATGCAAGAAAAATTCCAATACGGCAACGTAATGGAAATTCCAAAATTGGAAAAAATCGTTATCAACATCGGCGTTGGTGATGCAGTAGGCAATGCGAAAGCATTGGAAGCAGCAGTACATGATTTGACTATCATCGCTGGTCAAAAACCTGTAATCACAAAAGCTAAAAAATCCATTGCGAACTTCAAAGTTCGTGAAGGTATGGCGTTGGGTACAAAAGTTACTCTTCGTGGCGAACGCATGTATGAATTCCTTGATAGATTGATCAATGCGGCATTACCTCGTGTACGTGACTTCCGCGGTATCAGCGCAACTGCATTCGATGGCCGTGGTAACTACGCTTTGGGTCTTAAAGAACAGCTCATCTTCCCTGAAATCGAATATGATCAGGTAGAACGCGTTACTGGTATGGATATCATTATCGTAACAAGTGCTAATACAGATGAAGAAGCTCGTGAATTGTTGACTCAATTCGGTATGCCTTTTGAAAAATAATAGGAGGAACATATAGATGGCTAAAAAATCTATGATTGAACGCGAAAAGAAACGCGCTAAAATCGTTGAAAAATATGCAGCTAAACGTGCGGCGTTAAAAGCGGCAGGTGATTATGAAGGCTTGTCCAAATTACCAGCTAATGCGTCCCCAACACGTTTGCACAATCGTTGCAACTTAACTGGTCGTCCTCACGGCTATATGCGTAAATTCGGTATCAGCCGTATTGCGTTCCGTGAATTGGCGTACAAAGGACAAATTCCTGGTGTTAAAAAAGCCAGCTGGTAATATTAGACGAGAGGAGGTTTTTAGATTATGGTAATGACCGATCCTATCGCGGATATGCTTACGCGCATCCGTAATGCAAATGCTGCACTTCACGAAACGGTAAACATTCCTGCATCTAGAATGAAAGCAGCAGTTCTTGACATCCTTTTACAAGAAGGTTTCGTAAAGAACGTAGAAAAAGAAGAAAACACTTTAAAAGTAACATTGAAATATGGTTCCAATAACGAAAAAGTTATTACAGGAATTAAACGTATTTCCAAACCTGGTTTACGTGTTTACGCGAAGAAGGAAGAACTTCCTCGTGTACTTGGTGGTTTGGGTATCGCAGTTATTTCTACATCCAAAGGCGTTATGAGCGACAAACAAGCTCGTAAAGAAGGTCTTGGTGGCGAAGTAATCGCATACGTTTGGTAATAGTAGCAATAGGAGGTAGAAATAATGTCACGTATCGGTAGAATGCCTATCGAGATTCCTGCAGGCGTTACTGTTACATATGATAACCATCATATGAATGTAAAAGGTCCTAAAGGTGAATTATCTCGCGATTTGCATCCAGATATGATCATCACTGTAGAAGGTAACACAATCACAGTAGCTCGTCCTTCCGAAGACAAAGCTCATCGTGCCCTTCACGGTTTGACTCGCGCTCTTGTTGCTAATATGGTAACAGGCGTAGCAGAAGGATTTACAAAAACTCTTGAAATCAACGGTGTTGGTTACAGAGCGGCTAAACAAGGCGATAAATTAGCTCTTACACTTGGCTTCTCTCACCCAGTAGAGATGAAAGCTCCAGCTGGTATTACAATTGAAGTTCCAGCTCCTAACAAAATCGTTGTGTCTGGTGCAGACAAAGAAGTTGTAGGCGCAGTAGCAGCTGATATCCGTAAATGGAGAAAACCAGAACCTTACAAAGGTAAAGGTATCCGCTATGAAGGCGAAGTTGTTCGTCGTAAAGCTGGTAAAGCTGGTGCAAAAGGTAAATAGTAATATCATCTATATAAATGAAAGGAGTGAATATCTTGCCTCGTAAATCTAGTAGAAACATCGCTCGAGCAAAACGTCATCTTCGTATTCGCCGCCATATTTCTGGTACGGCAACTTGCCCACGTTTAAACGTATACCGTAGCTTGAGCAATATTTACGCACAAGTTATTGATGACGTAGCAGGTACTACATTGGTAGCTGCTAGCTCTCTAGATAAAGATTTAAATTTATCCTATGGTGGTAACGTAGCTGCTGCTAAAGCTGTTGGTGAAGCAGTTGCTAAAAAAGCTATCGCTAAAGGTATTGACACAGTAGTGTTTGACCGTGGTGGTTACATTTATCATGGTCGCGTAGCAGCCCTTGCAGAAGGTGCTCGTGAAGCAGGCTTAAAATTCTAAGAAGGAGGAACTATAGACATGGCGAGAATTGACTACACCAGTCTTGATCTTAAAGAAAGAGTAGTATTCATCAACCGCGTAGCCAAAGTAGTTAAAGGCGGTCGTCGTTTTTCCTTCAGCGCTCTTGTAGTTGTTGGTGATGGCAACGGTTATGTAGGCGTTGGCTTAGGTAAAGCTGCGGAAGTACCTGAAGCTATCCGCAAAGGTATCGATGATGCTAAGAAAAATATCGTAAACGTAGCAATTAAAAATGGTACAATCCCTCACAGCGTAACAGGCGTATTCGGTGCAGGCCGCGTATTCTTGAAACCAGCTGCTGAAGGTACTGGCGTTATCGCTGGTGGCCCTGTTCGTGCCGTATTGGAATTAGTAGGTGTTCGTAACATCTTGACTAAATCTTTGGGCTCTTCTAACCCTAACAATATGGTTCGTGCTACAATCGAAGGTTTGAAAGATTTGAAACGCGCTAGCGAAGTTGCTGAACTTCGTGGTAAATCCGTTGAAGAAATCTATAACGCGTAATAAGGAGACAAGAAATGGCACAAGTTAAAGTAACATTAACAAGAAGCTTAATCGGTCGTCCTGAAGATCAACGCGCGACAGTTAAAGCTTTGGGCTTGAAAAAAACTAATTCTCAAGTTGTAAAAGAAGTGACACCTCAAATCGAAGGTATGCTTCACAAAGTTAGACATTTAGTAAAAGTTGAAGAAGTTTAATACTGATAAGGAGGTGCACTGAATGAAACTTCATGAATTACAACCAGCTGCTGGTTCCAAAAAAACTCGTACTCGTGTAGGCCGTGGTTTAGGTTCTGGCTTGGGTAAAACATCTGGTCGTGGTCAAAAAGGTCAAAACTCCCGTTCCGGCGGTGGCGTTCGCTCCGGTTTTGAAGGCGGCCAAATGCCTCTTTATCGTCGTTTACCAAAACGCGGTTTCAACAACAGTGTTTTTGCTAAACAATATGCTGAAGTTAACGTTGAACAATTGAACCGTTTTGAAGATGGTGCAGTTGTTGATCCAGTAGCTCTTATTGAAGCTGGTATTTTGAAAAATGTACGCGATGGCATTCGTATCTTAGGTAATGGTTCTTTGGAAACTAAAAATCTAACTGTTATTGCCAATGGCTTCACTAAATCTGCTGAAGAAAAAATCACAGCAGCAGGCGGAAAAGTTGAGGTGATCTAGTTTGCTAGATAGCCTCTCGAACATCTTTAAGATTACCGAGTTGCGCAACAAAATTTTGTACACATTGATGATGTTTGCTGTATTTAGAGCCGGCATTCATATCCCTGTACCAGGTGTAGATGCATCTGTTATTGAATCTTTGTTCACATCCGGTAACCTATTCGGTCTTTTAGACTTGTTTGCTGGTGGTGCGCTAAGTAAGTTCTCTATCTTTGCAATGAGTATTACCCCTTACATTAATGCTTCCATCATCATGCAACTACTTCAAGCTGTAGTTCCACAGTTTGAAGCGTGGAGTAAAGATGGTGAGGATGGCCGTAAAAAAATTGCGAAGGTAACTCGTTATGGTACGGTTGTTTTAGGTTTTGTTCAAGCCTTTGGCATGGCTTTTGCACTACGTGCAAATTCCGCTCTCGTAAATAATGATATCCTTAGTGTATTTGTTGTTGCTATTATCCTAACAGCAGGCACATGCTTGTTGATGTGGATTGGCGAACAAATCACAGCATATGGCATTGGTAATGGTATTTCTTTGATTATCTTTGCTGGTATCGTAGCTCGATTACCAGATGGTCTTCAAACCATTTACCAATATATACAAACAGGAACAATTAATATGTTCCAAGCATTCTTATTCGCTGTAATTGCTATTGCAATGATTGCTGTTGTAGTAGCTGTTACACAAGGCCAACGCCGCATTCCGATTCAATACGCAAAACGCGTAGTAGGTCGTAAAATGTACGGTGGCCACTCTACATTCTTGCCGTTGAAAGTCAATCAGGCAGGTGTAATTCCAATTATCTTTGCGTCATCTGTGTTGATGTTCCCTGTAACGATTGCACAATTTATCGACAATGATATTGTTCATAAAATTGCGGATCTATTTACATGGGGAACGCCGTTACAAACGGCATTGTATGCAATATTGATCTTTATATTTACATACTTCTATACTGCAATCTCTATCAACATTACAGATATGGCAGATAATATGAAAAAATACGGTGGTTTTATCCCAGGTATTCGTGCGGGTAAACCTACTGCTGATTATGTGGATAACGTGATGACCAAGATTACATTGGCCGGTGCTGTATTCTTAGCTATCGTCGCTATTATACCGAACTTCCTCGGTACAATTACAGGCGTGCAAGGCGTATACTTTGGTGGTACAGCTCTCTTGATCGTTGTAGGTGTAGCACTTGATACAATGCAACAAATTGAGTCGCTTATGGTAACACGCCACTATAAGGGCTTTGTAAAATAGGAGGGAAACAGAATGTATATTTTATTAATGGGACCTCCTGGTGCTGGTAAAGGCACACAGGCTGCTCGACTTATTGAAAAATACGGTATTCCCCAAATTTCAACTGGTGATATGTTCCGCGCTGCGATTAAGAACGAAACACCTCTTGGAGTTGAGGCTAAGAAATATATCGATGCTGGTCAACTGGTACCTGACAGTGTAACTGTTGGTATCGTACGTGATCGTTTGGTTAAAGATGACTGCAAATCTGGATTCATTCTTGATGGATTCCCAAGAACTACAGCACAAGCTGTATCCTTGGATGCAATTCTTAAAGAATTAGGAATTTCTTTGGACGCTGTGCTTAACTTAAATGTTCCATCTGAGGAACTTGTTAAACGCATTAGTGAACGAGCAGTTCTTGAAAATCGTGCTGATGATAACCCTGAAACAGTACAGAAACGTCTTGCTGTGTACGAAGAATCTACTAAACCTTTGATTGATTACTATCGTAATAGCGGTTTATATCAAGAAATCAATGGTTTACAAGATGTAGACGCAGTATTTGCTGACATCATTAAGGCGTTGGAGAAATAATCAATGATTATTTTAAAATCGCCCCATGAAATTGAATGTATCCGCAAGGCAAGCAAGCTTACAGCAGACACGTTGTCCTTGTTAGTAGAAAAGGCTAAACCTGGCATCACGACGCTTGAGTTAGATACAATTGCCGAAGAATATATTCGCAGCCACGGTGGTATACCAAGTTGTAAAGGGTACTATGGGTTCCCTGCTACAATCTGTGCTTCTATCAATGAAGAAGTTGTTCATGGTATTCCGAGCGCTAAGCGCAAGCTTAAAAGTGGTGACATCCTCAGTATTGACCTTGTGTCATCTGTGGATGGTTACCATGGTGATTCGGCTGTGACAATTCCTATCGGTCACGTCAAACCTGATGTGATGAAATTGTTAAAAGTAACAGAGGAAAGTCTGTTCAAGGGAATCGAACAAGTGAAAGTTGGTAACCGTATTGGTGCCATCGGACACGCTGTTCAAACGTATTGTGAGAAACATGGTTACGGTGTCGTTCGCGACTTCGTAGGTCATGGTTTAGGCCGTGAAATGCACGAAGATCCACAAATTCCAAACTATGGTAGTCCAGAACATGGCACTTTAATTAAGCCAGGTATGGTATTGTGTATTGAACCAATGATTACATTAGGTTCTTATAAAGTTCGTGTGTTGGGTGATGACTGGACGGCAGTTACCATTGATGGTAAACCGGCTGCTCATTTCGAACATACAGTGGTTGTTACAGAAAACGGCCCTGAAATATTAACCATGCGTGATGAACCGCGGTTAATTAAATAAACAGGTAACCGGAGGAAAAAATATGTCAAAAGAAGACGTTATTGAGGTGGAAGGTACGGTAGTAGAAGCTTTACCTAATGCTATGTTCCAAGTAGAATTGGAAAATGGTCATGTGGTATTAGCTCATGTGTCAGGTAAAATGCGTATGAATTTTATCCGTATTCTTCCTGGTGATAAAGTTACTATGGAACTGACACCGTATGACTTAAATCGTGGTCGCATCACCTATCGCTTCAAATAAGCATAGGGTCCACAAAGGAGGTACTAATGAAGGTTCAACCATCAGTTAAAAAGATATGCGAAAAATGTAAAATCATTAAACGCAAAGGCCGCGTAATGGTTATTTGCGAAAATCCAAAACATAAACAAAAACAAGGATAATCTGATAGGAGGTGGATGATTAGATGGCACGTATCGCCGGTGTAGATTTACCTCGTGATAAACGAGTGGAAATTGGTTTAACTTATATTTATGGTATTGGTCCAACTTTAGCAGCTGAAATCATTGCTAAAACTGGTATCAACCCTGACACACGTGTTCGTGATCTTTCTGAAGATGAAGTAGCGAAAATCCGTGAATTGTTAGATGCTGATTACAAAGTTGAAGGTGACCTTCGTCGTGAAGAAGCTCTTAACATTAAACGCTTAATTGAAATCAACTCCTATCGAGGCAAACGTCATCGTATGGGTTTACCACTTCGTGGTCAACGTACTAAAACGAATGCACGTACTCGCAAAGGTCCTAGAAAAGCAATTGCTGGTAAAAAGAAATAAGATAAAGGAGGGATAAAGCGTGGCTAAAAAAGTTGTTAGAACAAAAAGAAAAGAAAAGAAACATATTGAATCCGGTGCGGCTCATATTCGTTCTACATTCAATAACACTATCGTAACTTTAACAGATACAAACGGTAATGCGTTGTCTTGGGCTTCCGCTGGTGGCTTGGGCTTCCGTGGTTCCCGTAAATCCACTCCATTCGCTGCTCAAATGGCTGCTGAACAAGCTGCTAAAGCTGCAATGGAACATGGTCTTCGCACTGTTGAAGTATTTGTAAAAGGTCCTGGATCCGGCCGTGAAGCTGCAATCCGTGCTTTACAAGCTGCAGGTCTTGAAGTTACTTCCATTAAAGACGTAACTCCAATTCCTCACAATGGTTGTCGCCCTCCAAAACGCCGTCGTGTATAATATATAGACGGCCGTTTTGACGGCCGTGCTATAATTAAACTAAGAACGTGTGTTATATAGGAGGATGTTCCTGATGAGCGAAGAAAAGAAACTTAAAATCGAGAAAGTGGACATCGCCGATGGCGGTCGCTATGGTAAATTTGTATGTGAACCATTAGATCGTGGTTATGGTATCACTCTCGGTAATAGCTTACGCAGAATTTTGCTTTCATCTTTGGATGGGGCAGCTATCACCTCTATCAAAATTGATGGGGTTCTTCATGAATTCTCTACGATTCCTGGTATTCGCGAAGATGTAACGGATATTATCCTTAACTTAAAGCAATTGTGCATTAAACTTGAAGAAGATGCAGAATGGCCATTGGAAGTTCATTTTGACTTCCAAAAGGATGGTGTGTTAACAGCTGCTGATTTAGCAGAACAACTTCCACCAGAAGTAGAAGTATTGAATCCTGAACTCGTGATTGCGACAATGGATGAAACAGCTCATTTAGTAATGGACGTAGTAATCGAACGTGGTAAAGGATATGTTCCTTCCACTAAGAATAAAAAGGATACAGATGTTATCGGTTGCATTCCAATTGATTCTATCTTCTCCCCAATTCTTCGTGCTAAATACGAAGTGAGTGATGTTCGCGTAGGTAATGAGATGGACTTCGACAAACTTACACTAGAGGTTTGGACTGATGGTTCCATTACCGCTGCTGATGCAGTGGCTAAATCTGCTGCCATTATGATTGGTTATTTAGGGAACTTCACTAAATTAGCGCACTCTACAAGTGTTGTTGAATTAGACGATCAAAATCTTGAAGGTGATGTAGTTGATCCTACGCCTCAAGATGTTCAAGAAGATGACGGCCCAGCTAAGATTTCCATCGATGAATTGGAACTCTCTGTTCGTGCGTACAACTGCTTGAAACGTGCTGGTATCAATACAATTGCAGATTTGCTAGACAAAACCATTGATGACTTAGGAAAAGTTCGCAACTTAGGTAAAAAATCTATCGACGAAATCGCTGAAAAACTCAGCAACCACCCAGGTGGATTTAATCTTAAGCAAAAAGGCGAATAAGGAGGAAGACGAATGTACAGAAAATTAGGCCGCGATAGCTCCGCTCGTAAAGCGTTGTTCCGCAGCATGTTAACATCTTTCTTCCAATATGAGCGTATTGAAACTACTGAAGCTAAAGCGAAAGAACTTCGCTCTTTAGCTGAGCAAATGGTAACTTTGGCTAAACGTGGTGATCTTCATGCACGTCGTCAAGTTCTTGCATACCTCATGGATGAAAGCGTAGTAAAAAAATTGTTTGATACAATTGCTCCAAAATATGCAGACCGCCAAGGTGGTTACACTCGTGTAATCAAAACTGGTCTTCGCAAAGGTGACGCTGCACCTTTGGCTATTATCGAGTTAGTTTAATCAAACTCATACGGTGTTGTAACTTCGGTTGCAGCACCGTTTTTTTATTGTCAATTTTATGGTACAATCGACTAGTACAAATATCGTTATATAGTAGCAGTTATCGTAGAAGTGAAAGTATAATTGTTAACTTTCAGAAAAAACGAAATTGACTAGAAAGATACGAGGCTATTCATGAAATCAAAAGAAACTATGATTGAGGTCAATCATTTAAGCCATCTATATATTGATGAAAATGGTAATGATGTGCGTGCGCTAGATGATGTCAGTCTTAGTATACATCGCGGAGAGTTTGTTGCTATTATCGGTACTAATGGTAGTGGTAAAAGTACGTTGGCTAAACATTTTAATGTACTATTACAACCTACAGAAGGTCATGTTAATGTATGTGGTTATGATACATTAGATGGGGAGCATATTTGGGATATTCGTCAACATGTAGGGATGGTATTCCAAAACCCTGACAATCAAATCGTTGCAGCCGTTGTGGAGGAAGATGTGGCATTTGGCCCAGAGAATTTGGGCGTACCTAGTGCTGAAATACGTAAGCGTGTTGACGACGCATTAGCAGCAGTAAATATGACTGATTATGCGGAACATGGCCCTCATTTATTATCTGGTGGTCAAAAGCAACGTATTGCTATTGCTGGCGTTTTAGCAATGAAACCAGATTGTATCGTACTAGATGAACCTACAGCTATGCTTGACCCTAAAGGGAGAATAGAGGTTTTAGAAACAATTCACAAACTGAATAAAGAAGAAGGTATTACCATTGTGCTAATTACTCATTTCATGGAAGAAGCGGTTACAGCTGATCGCGTGGTAGTTATGAAAAATGGTGTAAAACTACAGGAGGGGTCACCACGAGAAATCTTTACACAAGTTGATACCTTAAAAGGTTTAGGGCTGGATGTTCCTGTGGCAGCAGAGGTGGCCTTTAAATTAACTCAACAAGGTGTTGATATTCCACAAGATATTATTACCAATGATGAGTTAGGGAATGCACTAATTAATTATTATGCGAAGGAGGCACACTAATGGCTATTGTATTAGATAATATTACCTATACCTATGGTGTGGGAACTCCTTTTGAAAAAACGGCTTTAAAAGGCATATCTGTGACCATTGAAAATGGAGAATTTTTAGGTATTATTGGGCATACTGGTTCTGGTAAATCTACTTTTGTGCAACATCTTAATGGATTATTGCATCCTACAATAGGAACAGTAACTGTTAATGGTGTTGATGTGAGCGAGAAAACTGATGAAGCTAAAAAGATGCGTCATAAGGTTGGTATGGTATTCCAATATCCAGAACATCAACTGTTTGAAGAAACTATTGCTGCCGATATTGCATTTGGACCTAAAAATTTAGGTCTTGATGAAGAAGAAGTAGATCGTCGTGTACGTGAAGCGATGGATTTTGTAGGACTTGACTATGATACCTATGCTGAACGCTCCCCATTCCATCTATCTGGTGGTCAAATGCGTCGTGTTGCCATAGCTGGTGTTGTGGCAATGGAGCCAGATTTTCTTGTTCTTGACGAACCGTCTGCTGGTCTTGATCCGTTTGGCCGTGAAGAAATTTTTGAGGAAATCATTAAATTACACAATGAAAAAAAAATAACCGTTATCCTCGTGTCTCATAATATGGAGGATATTTCTAGAATGGCAAATCGTCTAATCGTCCTTGATAAAGGTAAAATCGTGTTGGATGGTAAACCATTAGATATCTTTAACCATCAACGCCATGTGTTACAAGAGGTAGGGGTTGATGTACCTCCCGTATCGGTGTTGATTGAATCGCTTCGCAATAGGGGCCTTGATATATCCAACAAAGTTTTATCCGTTGATGATGCAGTGAAATCTATCTTGGAAGGAGGTCAACATGTTAAATAATATTACTATTGGCCAATTCTTCCCAGGTGATTCTTTATTACATCGCATGGATCCAAGGGCAAAAATTATAGGTACCACTATTTTTGTAGTGGCCATATTCTTAGCGAATACGCCATTGGCATATGGTATTGTGGCAGCTTTTACCATTGGTGCTATGCTACTATCTAGATTGCCATTGCGCTTGATGTGGAATGCTATTAAACCCCTATGGATTATTATTGTATTTACCATGGGGATTCATATTTTTACAACCCCTGGTAACAGCTTGATATCCTATGGGATTATTAATATTACCGATAATGGTGTGGCTATGGGCTTGCAAATGGCGGCACGATTGGTATTTTTAATCTTATTCTCTTCCTTGTTAACCTATACAACATCTCCAATACGGCTAACAGATGGTATTGAGCATTTGTTAAATCCATTCCGTCGTATCGGGGTACCAGCGCATGAGTTAGCTATGATGATGACTATTGCATTGCGCTTTATTCCGACTTTGTTAGATGAGACCGATCGTATTATGAAAGCTCAATCGGCTCGTGGTGCAGATTTTGTAACAGGTAGCATTATACAACGAGCTAAGAATATGATACCTCTTTTAGTACCGCTCTTTATCAGTGCTTTTCGTCGTGCCGATGAATTAGCTATCGCCATGGAAGCACGTTGCTATCGTGGCGGTGTTAATCGTACGCGCATGAAAGAGCTAAGTATTACTTGGGTAGATTATGTTGGCATTGGTGCTGTACTAATGGTTACAGCTATCTTATTAGCTTTATGGTGGTTAAACTAATGCGAAATATACGGCTCATTGTAGCCTATGATGGCACAGATTTAGCAGGCTATCAAAAACAATCGGCAGATAAAGGTATTACTGTTCAAGGTGCGTTGGAAAAGGCGTTATCTATCATTTGTGCCGAGCCAATTCAAATCTATGGGGCCTCTAGAACGGATGCGGGAGTGCATGCTCGTTTTCAAGTGTGTGCCTTTCGAACCTCAGGATCGATACCCGTGGAAAATATTCCTAGGGCTACGATTGCTCATTTGCCAAAGGATATCGTTGTTACGGAGGCTATTGAGATACCATTAGATTGGAAACCGCGTAATAAAATATTTGGTAAGGAGTATATTTACTCTATTTATAATCGTGAGATTGCTGATCCAATAGGTCAACGCTATCATTGGCATGTAAAGAAGCCCTTAGATATTAAGGCTATGAGGCACGCGGGTAAAGCCCTCGAAGGAACACATGATTTTTCTACATTAAAAGGGGCTAATACGACACCTGTAGATCCAGTGAAGACCATTTATGCTGTTGGTATTGTAGAAAAGAATGGACACATCGATATTTCTGTCGTTGGCGATGGTTTTTTATATCATATGGTTCGGAATATAGCTGGGTTATTAGTTGATGTAGGATTGGGCCGAAAATCAGTGGCACAAATCCCTGAACTGTTGGCCGCAAAAGATCGAAAGAGAATTGGGAAAACCGCACCTGCTCAGGGGCTCGTATTAGAGGAAATCTTCTTTACTCCAGATAGACTTAATACAGTGATTCAACGTATTAAGGGAGAATAAATATTCTATATGATTTTTGATTCGAAATAGATTGAAAATCATCAAAATTATTTATAAATGCACATAAAAGCAGTAGATACCAGTATTATCTACTGCTTTTATTTATTATATGTATTTATATTAATTTGTAATACTTAGAATTCTATGTTAAATGTTACATTGTAAAACGCCTACTATACATGTTACAATTGCACTATAAGACAGGTTTATTACTTAGCTGTAATTTATATACATAGGGTAGACTCTTGTCAGCATAGTAATTTTTATCCTAAGGAGGGTGAATATCTTGCAAAAACGTAAAGATTTTATCTGGAAAATGGGGGGCCAACAAGGTGAAGGTATCGAGAGTTGTGGCGAAATTATGGCTACAATCCTTGCAAAAGAAGGTTATTCTCTATACAGTCAACGTTTGTTTGCATCCCGTATTAAAGGTGGTCATACTACCTTCGCATTGCGTGTTGCATTAGAACAAATTATGTCCATTGGTGAAGGCGTAGACTTTTTGCTTTCCCTTGATCAAGAAACTGTTGATATGCACGGTACAGAAGTACGCGATGGCGGCTATATTATCTGTGATAGTAAAGTAAAACCAGATTTTTCTAAATTTGAAGGTTCCAAAATTAATTGTCTATCATTGCCAATCTCTGAAACAGCAATGAAACAAGGCTCTATGTTGATGCGTAACATCGTAGCACTTGGTATGTCCGTAGCTCTTCTTGGCTTTGATACTAAGATGTTTAAAGATGCTATTGCCGAAAAATTTGCTAAAAAATCTCAAGAAATTATCGATAAAAACTTGGCTGCATTCGATGACGGTTATGGCCTAGTTATGGAAAAATTAGGCGATGTGGAAATCGATACATTACCAGCTCCTGGCAAAAAAGATCAGATGTTCTTGTTAGGTAATGAAGCATGTGCACTTGGCGCTATTGCAGCAGGTTCTCGTTTTATGGCATCCTATCCTATTACTCCAGCATCTGAAGTAATGGAATACATGATTAAAAACATGGATAAATTGGGTGCTACAGTTGTTCAAACAGAGGACGAAATCGCTGCATGTATGACTGCTATGGGTGGTGTATATGCAGGTGTTCGTGGCTTTACATGTACTTCCGGGCCTGGCCTTTCCTTGATGGCAGAATCCTTGTCCATGGCATCTATGGCTGAACTTCCTATGGTTGTTATCGATGTACAACGTTCTGGTCCATCCACTGGTATGGCTACAAAGGTTGAACAATCTGATATTGATGCGGCTTGCTACAATGCACATGGCGATTATTCTGGCATCGTAATTTCTCCAACATCTATTGAAGAATGCTTCTATGAAATTCAAAAAGCGTTCAACTTGGCAGAAATGTATCAATGCCCAGTTATCTTCATGCCAGACTTGCAACAAGGCTTGAATAAACAATCGGTTCCTACATTCGACTTGAACCGCGTACCTATTAACCGCGGTAAAATGATGAAGGAAGCTGATCTTCCTGAATTGGTTCAACCTAACTACTTCAAACGCTTTGAATTGACCGAAGATGGTCTTTCCCCTCGTACAATTCCTGGCATGAAAAATGGTCTATTCCTTTCTACAGGTCTAGAACATAACGAAGAAGGTAAACCTGCTGAAGCACCTACAATGCACGTAGCGCAAACTGATAAACGCTTCCGTAAATTGGAAACTGTAGCTGACAACTATGAACCATTCTTGAATAATGCTAAATATGACGAAGCTGATGTGCTTGTTGTAGGTATGGCGTCTAGCCGTGGTGCTATTGAAGAAGCCGTAGCTGAACTTGATCAAGAAGGCGTTAAAGTTAACCACTTACAACTTCGTTTGATTAAACCTTTCCCTGCAAAACAATTGCAACCTTTCATGGATGCAGCTAAAAAAGTTGTTATTGTAGAACATAATGCGACTGGTCAATTAACTAATCTATTCAAAATCAACATGCATAAGAAATCTAAAATTTCTAGCTGCTTGAAATATGATGGTAATCCATTCACAAAATCATATGTGAAAAATGCAATTAAGGAGGTCCTATAATATGACAACAGCTAAAGATTACAGAAATGATATTCGCCCTAACTGGTGCCCTGGTTGTGGTCATTATGGGGTTCAAGCAGCCATTACTGATGCAGTAGTAGCAAAAAATATTCCACCTGAAAAATTAGCAGTTATTTCTGGTATCGGTTGTTCTAGCCGTATCGGTGGTTATTTTTATGCTTATGGTGCACATACAACTCATGGTCGTGCGCTTCCTTACGCTCAAGGCGTTAAACTTGCTAACCAAGATTTAGAAGTTATTGCATGTTCCGGTGATGGTGATGCATTCGCTATCGGCATGGGGCATACAATTCATGCTTTCAAACGTAATGTAAACATGACATACGTTGTAATGGATAACCATGTATATGGTTTGACTAAAGGTCAAGCATCCCCTCGTTCCGATATTGGTTTTGTTACAAAAACAACTCCTCGTGGGGCATTTGAAACACCATTGTCCATCTGTGAAACTGCAATTGCTGCAGGAGCTACATTTGTTGCACAAGGTTATATGATTAATCGTGCAGAGCTCGTTGATTTAATTCAACAAGCAATGGATCATGAAGGCTTCTCCTTCATTAACGTATTCAGCCCATGTGTTACTTATAATAAACACAATAGCTATGACTGGTTCAAAGAGCATTTAGTTGCATTGCCAGAAGGTTATGACCCAACAGATCGTGCAGCAGCACTTAAAACTTTGGGTGAAACAGATGGTTTGGTTACTGGTCTTATTTATCAAGATAAAACGAAACCTTCCTTCGAAAAAGCTATGGCTGCAGCAAATGGTGGTCCACATGCTCGTCCATTGACTGAAGATGTAGTAAAACCAGATCAAGCTCTATTCGATAGTCTTTGCAATCAATTTAAGTAATCCTATTTAAAACGAGTCATTTATGATCTGTACCCCTCTTTACTGGAAGTCTAGTAAAGAGGGGTTTTTATAAAAATTTATAAACGTATAGGTCTGTTGTTTTACAATATGAGTCATTGAGTAGAGGAATGAGTAGCGTGTCGAATGAATATAATGAAGCATTACTAGAACCACTTAAGTATTATCGGGAAGATTTAAAGGATGCCTTTCAGCATGTCACAGAAGAATATTTCCAAGACTTGGTAAATCAATCTAAGGTAGATATAGATAAAAATAGAGAGTTAATAGATAAGTATACTACTGTATCAGAAAATCGAGATCAATCAAATACTTCATATAAACGATTTGGGATTATCAAAAAAGTTGATTTTGTTATCGGTATAGGTGCCCTTATTTATGGTGTTTATCAGTTTTTACAAGATCCTATAGATATTATATCGGTTACTGTTTCTAGTATTGTTCTTGTGCTAACTGTAGTTCTGTATCTATATTGGATTAAGCCTAATAGTAAGAGTCTTGAAGAAAAACTAAATGAATTAGAATCAACTTTAGCTCAAATGCGCCAAGAAGGGTATGAGATGCTGGCACCATTAAATAATCTATTTCATAGTGAAATGACTGCGGAGCTCATAAAGAAGGCGATTCCCTTTATTCATATGGATTCTAATTTTAATATTGAACGGTATGAACAGTTAGTTAGAGATTATGGATTTTTAGAAAAAGGGGATGTAAATCATTCAACATTAGATATTGCTTCTGGAGATATCCTAGGAAATCCTTTTGTTTTTCTTAAACGTATCATTCATTGGATGGATGACTATACATATGAGGGTACGTTAAATGTTACTTATACAGAGGAGTATGTAGACTCTAATGGTAATCTGAAAACAAGAGATGTTAACGAAACATTACGTGCCGTAATAAGACAACCTGGTCCATATTATGCAAATAGAGTATCCTTAGTGTATGGTAATCATGCGGCCCCTAATCTAATATTCCATAGAAAACCACCGGAAAAAGGATTCTTTAATCTGGGAGGGGCTAAGAGCCTTTTATCTAAAGGGATTGCTAGCATTAGAAAAAAAGGTCAGGACTCATTAGAAGGTGGTGGAAGCTTCCAAGCCTTAGCTAATGAGGAGTTTGATGCACAATTTAATGCGTTGGATCGAAATAATGAGGTTGAATTTAGGGTACTGTTTACGCCATTAGCACAAAATAATTTCAAGGATATTTTTGAAAACTCTCCATATGGAGATGACTTTGTATTTAATAAAGAATGCAAAATCAATGAGATTAAAACGGATAACTCTCAAAAGTGGGATTTTAATACTGCACCATCTCAGTATTATGATTTTTCATTCCAAAAAATCAAAGAGAAGTTCATTAATTTTAACTGTGCATATTTTGATCATATGTACTTCTCATTCTTACCAGTTTTAGCAATCCCTGTGTATCAACAAATGGCATCTAATGACTATATTTATGGTAAGTCTTATGATTTCAGATATAATGATTACATTACAGAAATGCTGGCTAATAAAATGGGACTTAATTTATTTGTTCCTCCTGATGCAGCGGAGCGAAATAATGTAAAAACAATCCTTAAGACTAGTCACCATAAAAAAGAAGGCGACTCTGAAGTGATCAAGGTAGATGCGTATTCTTATAGAACGATTGGTCATGTAGATGAGGTGCCAGTCAGAGCTGGCAATGGTAGGACTTATTATGTGCCAGTACACTGGGAGGAGTATGTTCCTGTTACAAAGCATGAATTTATAGAGGTTTCGGAAATAAAATCTGCAGGAGATGATTTCAAGCATATTAAAGGCTTGGATCACTATCAACAATCTGAAAATAATAAAGATCGTTCGTTTGCATATGACCACTTTATGGTCGGTAAACTATATCGACAAAATCAATCTCTAAGCGATTTATTACATACTATTTATGAACAATTTGGAGGTAGCAATAATGGCTAATCAATTAGACGAAATGAATCCGGAAATTATGTCTGACGGCAGAGACGTGCATGTTATCGCTAAGGTGATTCCTGTAGAAACTAGTGGTTTTGAAAAACTTATTCCTACAATTCTTATGGCAATCGGTGTTCTAGGCATCGTTTTAGGAATTGTTATAGACAAGTATGCCATATCCATTATTGGCGCAATTGTACTGATTTATCCTTGGTGGCGATTAAAACAAATTAGCTCAGAATTTAATATGATGGAACAAAGAATTCAAAATGCTGCATCTGAAATCGATAACTATATGGAGCAACGTGTTGTGATTCTTTCTAATGCAGCTAAGCTTGTAGAAAAGTCCATTGAAGTAGATAAAGATATTCTCGTAGATATTGCTAAATATAGAAGTGGCAATTTCTCTGAAGAGTCTCGTAGTGATGTAAACTCACAACTTAATAAAGCTACACGAGCTATTAATGTAGCTATAGAAAATTATCCTGAATTACAAAGCCATGATACGATTCGCGATGCAATGCAACAAAACTCTTACTTACAAAAAGAAATTACTGCAGCTAGAACCTTGTATAATGATGCGGTAAATACTTGGAATAGAGAAATATTTGAATTTCCATTTAAAAAGATTGTAGCGGCTAAAGAAGGCAGAACTACAAGAATCCCATTCATTGCTGATCAAGAAACTAAAGAAAAATCTAAAGGCGTTTTCTTCTAGTGTGTAAAAAGTTTGGCATTAGAACATGAAGGGGATACTATGAAGTCTTATGAAAAAGGGATTAGCTTGTCTATCTGGACTTTGAGTTGGCCTATATTTATCGAAGTGTTCCTACAGCTGTTAGTAGGTAATATAGACCAAGTGATGATGAGTCACTACTCTCCTCAAGCGGTAGCAGCTGTGGCTAATGCCAATCAAATTCTAAATATATTTATTATGCTCATCATTGTAATGAGCACAGCTACGACGATTTTGATAGCTCAATATTTAGGAGCTCGGAATCAGTCGAAGCTATCAGAGGTATGTACGATTAGCTTGGTGTTGAACTTTTTCTTTTCATCTGTTGCGGCCGTATTCTTTATCACTTGTCATGAATGGATTTTTACATGGCTAGGTGTACCTCCAGAAACGATGAGCGATACGTCGATATATACGACCATTGTGGCCGCAGGATTACCGATTCAGGCTATGTATTATGCGCTGGTTGCCGTATTTAGAGGCCATTCATTAACGCGTGTTACTATGTATATCGCGTTAGTTATGAATGTTATCCATATCACAACTAACTATGTATTAATATTTGGTCATGGTCCCATACCAAGCCTTGGTGTACTAGGGGTATCAATTTCTACCTGGTTATCTAAGGTGGTAGGCCTCGTAATTATCGGCTATACCTTTAAGAAGTTGCTTACGTTAGAGGTGAGCTTCAAATTTTTAAAACCATTCCCGTGGCATACGGTTAAGTCTTTACTGAATATCAGTGTTCCCTCTGGTGGTGAAACCTTAAGTTATCAGTTATCTCAGACAACGATTATGAAAATGGTCAACATCCTAGGGCTAGCTGTTATTAATACAAAGGTCTATGTATCGGTTATTGCCATGCTTTGCTATGTATATACCATAGCATTAGCGAATGCTTCACAAGTTATCGTTGGCTTCTTGATGGGGGCCAAACGGCAAGATGAGGTGACAAATCGCGTATGGCATTCTATGTTTTTAGCAATTGCAATTAATGTAGGGCTTGCTACATTCTTTTATGTGACCAGTGATATCGTACTATCTGTATTTACAACAGATTTAGAAATCTTAGGTTTAGCACATAATGTACTGCTGGTTGAGATTTTCCTTGAACTAGGACGCGCCGTTAATATTGTTATGGTTAGCTGTTTACAAGCGGCAGGGGATATTCGGACGCCGATGCTAGTAGGTGTCTTTGGCATGTGGCTATGTGCTGTACCATTGTCCTACCTCTTTGGTATTTACTGGGGATGGGGCCTTGTAGGTATATGGATTGCTATGGCAACAGATGAAATTTTACGAGGTTTATTATTTGTGTATCGCTGGTATAGCGGTAAATGGAAAAATAGACGGCTTATTGAGGCGTAGTTTTGAAATATTAATTATGATTAATTATTACTTGTTTGTAGAAATATATTGGGCATCACATTGGAGATTGTAAATTACTAGATATTTGTGAAAGTAGGTTTATATGAGTAAAACCGTAGGCATTATTGGATTAGGTCTATTAGGAGGCTCTTTAGCAAAGGCCTTAAAAGCATATACAGATTATGAGGTTGTTGGCTATGCTAGGCGACAAGAAGTATGTGATGCGGCATTACAAGATGGAGTGGTGAGTGCTGCTTGGACAGAAGTCGAACCATTGATTGAACACTCAGATATTGTTGTATTTTCTTTGCCACCAGATACAAATGCACGACTTTTTACGGAAATGGCACATCTGTTTAGACCTGGTCAAGTGGTAACAGATGTATCTAGTGCTAAGGAAAACTTTGTCCGTGCTGTGTATGAATCAATTCCTAAGGGGACTATATTTGTATCTGTTCATCCTATGGCTGGTTCTGAAAAGGGTGGATATGAAGTATCTCATAAAAATCTATTTAAAGGTATGGGGTGGATTGTGCTAGAGGACAAAGCCTCTGAAGTGTATAACGAAGAGGTTGCTCAAGAACTGGCGGATATGGGACGTGCTTTAGGCTCTCGTATTGAGTTTGTCGATATTTATGCTCATGATGCATATTTAGCTATGGTCAGCCATATGCCTCATTTATTAGCATCTATTGTGACACAAGTATCTGGCGGCGATGAATTGGGCGAATTGCGCATGAAATTATCCGCTGGTGGTTTCCGCGACTGTACACGTGTAGCAGGGGGCTTACCATCTATGTGGTGTGAAATCATTTATGGTAATCGTCGTAATGTTATTAATGGTCTTACACAAATCGAAGAAGAAATTCAACGTGTGAAAGAAATACTTTCACAAGAAGATGAAGGTCAAGCATTAGAATCCTATTTGGAACGAAGCCGTGACATTCGTAATAAATTGCCGTATTTAACGGGACAAATTAAAGATAACTAAGGGAGATAGTATGAGTTTGTTACAAGAAACTTGTGGCGCTATTACAGGTCGCAATCAAGAGATTGAACAACATATAATTGATAGCTGGAATGCAGCATCATCTGTAGAGCAGTATGGTCGTCTTGTAAATGTGGTGGCCCAATATGGCTCTGCTACGAATCAAGAGACTTTGACAATACCAAAGCCGTGTATGATTATTGCTAGTGCGGATCATGGTGTAGCTGATATGGGTGTTAGTGCGTACCCAAAGGAAACTACCGTTGGGATGACACAGAACTACCTAATCCCTAAAGGGGCTGGTGCCAATTCCTTAGCTAATTACTGTGGTGCTCCAATGGAAGTTATCGACATGGGCATTGATGCGGATATGAGCTGGGTACCGGGCCTACGCAGTCATAAACTGGGGATGGGAACAAAAAACTTTGTGAAAGAGCCCGCCATGACACGTGAGCAAGCTGTCGAGGGAATTGAAACGGGAATTCGTCTTGTAAAAGAGAAAATTGACGAGGGCTTCAACGTATTCTTAGTAGGTGAAATGGGGATTTCCAATACTACAGCTAGTGCCCTTATGACTGCTAAGTTTGCGGGCCTGACTGCAGAAGAAGCGACAGGTCGAGGTACTAATATTTCCGATGAACGTCTTAAATTAAAGCAACGCATCGTTCATGATGTACTAGAAAAATATAAGGATATACCAAAGGACGATGCCATTGGTATTTTATCCTCGGTAGGTGGTTTTGAATTTGCTTGTATCGTGGGCGTCATCTTAGGTGCCGCTGCTAATAATGGATTGGTTATCATCGATGGTTTCAATACTTCTGCTTGTGCATTGGTGGCTAAAACCTTAGTGCCAGAGGTCATGGATTATGTGATGGCATCTCATTTGTCGGCTGAAAAGGCTGCTAAATCTTCGTTGGTAAATTTAGGTCTTGAAGCCTATGTAGATTTAGGTCTTTGTCTAGGCGAGGCCTCTGGTAGTTCGGTTCAAATGGGGATGCTAGACCTTGCAGTTCATATGTATTTGGCCATAACGGGAGGTAAGGCATGAGAACTTTCAACATAGAACCATTGCATGTACCATCCATGGAAGCATGCCGTTTACGTATTGATAATTTAACAAAACCTATTTATAGCCTTGCAACATTAGAAACCATAGCTGAACGTTTCGCAGGTATTCTAGCAAATCCTAAGCCAAATCATTTGCGCCATGGTGTGCTCATTGTAGCAGCGGATCATTTGGTAGATGGCCCTCAAAATAGTCAATATGGTAGTGAAAGCTACGCTGCTATCAAACGCTTCAATGAAGGTAGAACGGCTACGCAAGGCGCGGCATTTAAGTTAAATGCCGACGTACATGTTGTAAATGTAGGTCTTGAGCAAGATACTAGTGATCTAGAATATATTGATCAACAAGTTATTCGTAAGGGCTCTCATTTCTTTGGTGTAGAACCTGTCATTTCTCAAGATGAACTTGAGCGAGCTCTAGAGCTTGGCTTTACCTATGCTGATAAACTACATGCTGATGGATTACAAGTGGTAGCTATCGGCAATATAGGGGAGAGGGCGTTCCTTGACTCCCTCGTAACGACGGCTACAATTACGGGCTGTGCCTATGATGATATTCTCGTTCATACCGAATGTGGACCTACGGTAGAACAACGGGCTGCTCATATTCATTCCTTTATAGATCGATTCAATATTGCTGTGGATGATTGGTCTGCTTTGAGTGAAAGCGACCGCCGTGATGCGGTATTGCATTTGCTTCATGTAGCAGGCGGTCTTGATATTGCATTCTTAACAGGATTTATTTTAGGTGCTGCTAGTCATCGTATGGCTATCGTTTTTGATAATGCTGTAACGGGTGCCGCTGTATTAGCTGCCATTACTATTGAGCCATTAACTAAGGATTATATATTCCCATCTGCTGCCTATGAGGAACCGATTCATAAGGAACAATGTCGATTTCTTAATGTAAAACCATGCTTACACTATAACTTACAAATTGATGAAGCCTTAGGTTCCACAATGGGACTATCGATTATCGATGCATCGATGCATATGTTAAACGATATGAAAACCTTCGTTGAAGCAGAGGTAAAAGCTGCTGAAGATGGAGCCGGTAAAGGTAGACAAAAGAATAAAGAATAGATTACATAAGAGAGGACTGGCGAAGTCCTCTCTTATGTAATTAAGAAAGTATTGTACAAGTTTTGTATCCCTGGTTTTAAATATAAATTTCTCAGTGATTTCATATAAAAACCATTGACACTATATTTGTAAATTGATATTATTATAAGGCGGTCAGGACATTCTCAATTTGTTCTTGACGACAGATTGATAATTATGTTATATTAATTATCGGTTCTGTATGCGGGAATAGCTCAGCGGTAGAGCACCGCCTTGCCAAGGCGGGGGTCGCGAGTTCGAATCTCGTTTCCCGCTCCATACATTCCTCGATAGCTCAGTCGGTAGAGCAATCGGCTGTTAACCGATCGGTCGTAGGTTCGAGTCCTACTCGGGGAGCCATTCATGACTCACTAGCTCAGTTGGCAGAGCACCTGACTTTTAATCAGGGTGTCCCGCGTTCGAGTCGCGGGTGAGTCACCAAATCTGGCCCGTTGGTCAAGCGGTTAAGACACCGCCCTTTCACGGCGGTATCCCGGGTTCGATTCCCGGACGGGTCACCAATATGGACGATTAGCTCAGCTGGGAGAGCGCCTGCCTTACAAGCAGGATGTCGGCAGTTCGATCCTGTCATCGTCCACCAAATGCGGGAATAGCTCAGCGGTAGAGCACCGCCTTGCCAAGGCGGGGGTCGCGAGTTCGAATCTCGTTTCCCGCTCCATAAATGTTCCTCGATAGCTCAGTCGGTAGAGCAATCGGCTGTTAACCGATCGGTCGTAGGTTCGAGTCCTACTCGGGGAGCCAATTTCATATCATGGCCCGTTGGTCAAGCGGTTAAGACACCGCCCTTTCACGGCGGTATCCCGGGTTCGATTCCCGGACGGGTCACCACATGGACGATTAGCTCAGCTGGGAGAGCGCCTGCCTTACAAGCAGGATGTCGGCAGTTCGATCCTGTCATCGTCCACCAAGCTAAAGCAGTTATCTTCGGATAACTGCTTTTTTCGCGTTGGTGACAAAAAAGCGACACCTAGGTGTCGCTTTCAGTATGGACAATGTAATTCGTTAGCGTGGCGCATACATGATGATATACACGCCTACGAGGCATATAAGGCCTCCTATGATATCGTACATATCTGGACGTAAGCCATCGACGAGCCAACCCCATAAAATAGAGAGGGCAATAAATACGCCTCCATATGCGGCATAGACCTTGCCAAAACTTGTTTCTGGTTGAAAGGTGGGAATGACACCGTATAAAATTAGCACTATAGCACCCGCTAATAGATATAAGGGACTTTTATCGTCGCGCATATAGAGCCAAACGAGATAGCCTCCGCCGATTTCAGCGATGCCAGCTAAGATAAAATAAAATATAGATAATAACATAAATACCTCTCATTGAATATAAATCTCATTTTAGTGTATCACGATTGTTTTGGAATGTCAGTAGATACTAAATTAAAATCCCTCATTCATCGAAGAATGAGGGATCTTTTAAATTATAATCTCGCTGGAGATTCTTGGAGGACGTAGTCCATGAATGTATGCATGGTTTCTGTTTTTGAGTTGTTCTTCTTATAGGCGAAGCATACTTGTAATTTAAATGGTTTTGCTAGAGGCAAATAGCCTGAAGTAATATTGAGGGCATCGAGGATTTGACGTGCTACGATGCAGCCAGAATCATTTTTCTGACAATAATCAATCATTGTATATGGATTTGATAAACGGCTACCTCTAATATGTAGGTTTTGCTGGCCGTTACCAACATATGCTTTTAAGGTACGATACATAAAGTATTTAGGAGGATACATTAATAACGGAAATTGTTGCATTGTTTTTAATGTGGCCTCATGTATTTGATCGATTATCTTTGGTGCATAGTAAACGAATTCATCTTCGCGCAATGCTTTTGATTCGTATAAGGACATGTCCTTATTGTTTGGTAAATAGAGAAGAGCGATATCGATACGGTTTTCGCGCAAATCGAGTAATAACTCTTCTTCTTCCATATCAAAAATTGACATAGAAAATTCAGGATGGTTTTCAAAGAAATGTGATACATATCCATTGAGGCGGATATCGCCGAGGCTGCGAAGAACACCGATATTTAAAATTGGACGTTCTACCTTGCTAGCTAAACGGATGGATTGTATAGCTCTTTCTAATGTATCCAAAACAAGTTCTGCTTCAGGCAAAAACAACTCTCCTTCTGGTGTCAAGCGGCTGCCGCGAGTAGAGCGCGAAATTAATTTAACGCCTACGAGACGCTCTAATTTTTTCATTTGCGCACTGAAAGCAGATTGTGTGATATTCATCGTTTGTGCTGCTAATGTGAAACTACCTGTTTTATTATATGTAATAAAACTTTGTAGTTCCTGCATGGTTGGTAATTCTTTCATCTCAGTACTCCGATTAAACTTAAAGACCTCATATTACTACATATTACCCATATTAATTGTATTGTAGCATAATATGAGTATTTTTTCATCTAAATCTATAATATACGATGAATTGTGTAGGTTGGATATAGATTGGTTCTTATATAATAAAATGTGTTTGCATATCTTTGATGGGTAAGTAATTTTAGTTATAATTAATCGTGGTAAAAGTATTTTCAACGGTGATTAACTTTCACAAGCAGAACTAATTGACATAGCACCGTAAGAAGTGCTATTATTATTGGGTACCTTTATGTCGTGGTACAAGTCTATATTAAACTATGAGGTGATAATCACATGGCAACGAGAAGAGAGGCTCGATTCAAACTTTGTCGTCGCTTTGGTGTGAACGTATTCGGTCACGCAAAAGCCTTGAATCGCGTCAAAAAAGACCAACGTCAGAAAAAAATGTCTGAGTATGGCACACAATTATTAGAAAAACAAAAAGTTAAAGCTTACTACAACTTGCTAGAACGCCAGTTCGTACGCTATTATGATAAAGCGAAAAAAATGCAAGGTGTTACAGGTGAAAACATGTTGATCCTTTTGGAACAACGTCTTGATAACCTTGTATATCGCATCGGCTTCGGTAACTCCATTCGTCAAGCTCGTCAAATGGTAAACCATGGCCACATCTTGGTAAATGGTCGTCGTGTAGACATTCCATCCTACTCCTGCAAACCAGGTGACGTTATTGAACTTCGTGAAGTTTCCCGCGACAACGAAATGTTCAAAACTAACTTCCAAGAACTTCGTTCTTTCGAACTTCCTTACATTGAAAAAGACTTGGAAGGCTTCAAAGCTACATTCACTCGTCTTCCTCAACGTGAAGAACTTCCTATCGAAGTTAACGAAACACTTATCGTCGAATTGTACTCCAAATAATTTGGCGCTATTGCCCGCAGTGCTATGCACTGCGGGTTTTTGTATATGTTGTGTTGTTTGTATTATTACTAAAAGATTGTTTTGAGTATATAAATGAGTGAATTAATTATATTTTTTCGAAATATTGATCCACAGTTTTATGTCTGTATATTTGGTCTCATTGTAACTGGAATCGGCATATATAATCCTTTATTATTGGGCTTATACTCTCCTGATAACAGTTACAATGAAAGCTCAATTATGATATTGATTTTTAGGCTTATTAGTGGGATGTTGTTTTTAATAATGGTTTTGTATTTATTATATCGGCTTGTTACAGGGACATGGTTTGGTACTCAATCTTGAGTATTTAGATTTTTCAATTAAATGAAAGTAAATATAGAATATTTCTTCTGCAGCAGAGAGAAAGCTAGAAAGTATTGGCCGTTTTAATTAAAGAGGTACTTTGGTAGAATATGTTTTTATTATCATATATTGAAAATATATCATTTAGTCATCTTATAATGATGATATCTCTAATTATTTTTCTTATATATTTTCTTATAAAAGTATTATTGGAAATCTTAAAAAAATATGGCTTTGTAACTTATACAATAGGTCGGGATTATGCTTGGTATAATTGGTTGAGCCTTGTTAATATCTTGTTTTCGTTAGCATTCATAGTATCATCTGACTTTATTGGCTCCGTTGATTTCTTTCAGTTTACTATATCGGAACGCATACTCTTAGGTGTTGTACTATTAGATGTATTATTATCATTTAATATACATAATCACTTATTAGAATATCGAGCATATAATCTTAAAGAGATTAAACGAATAGAATATACTACACAAAGAAAACATTATGTTAGGCAAGCATCTTATTTGATAATTATATGGTTGTTGAGCATATTAGTCTTTAATATTGATTTATGGCTTTTTTGATTTAGTATTGTATCTATTATATCGGCTTGTTACAGGAATATGGTTTGGTACTTAATTTTGAGCATTTAGATTTTTCAATTAAATGAAAGTAAATATAAAATCTATCTTCTACAAAGGTGAAAATCATAGTAACTTTTAATTGACACAACCCCATAAAATCTGTATACTATTTTGAGTAAGCTTTAGTCGTGTTTCCATTAGCCCCGGAAGCAAAGGACAAGCTGATTTTGGTAGAATTATGACGTTATTAGGAGGATATGCAGCATGAAAACTACATTTATGGCCAATCCGAACACAATCGAACGGAAATGGTATGTTGTTGACGCTGAAGGTAAAACTTTAGGACGCCTTGCTGCCGAAGTTGCAAAAGTTCTTCGGGGCAAAAATAAACCAACTTTCACACCACACGTAGACACTGGTGACCATGTGATCGTTGTAAACGCAGAAAAAATTCGCGTAACTGGTAAAAAATTAGAGCAAAAGGAATACTTCCGTCATTCTGGTTATCCAGGTGGTGCTCGTTTCACTAAATTGGGTATGATGCTTGAAAAACAACCTGAACGTGTTGTTGAGATGGCAGTTCGTGGTATGCTTCCAAAAAATAAATTGGGTGCACAACAATACCGTAAATTAAACGTATACGCTGGTCCTGAGCATCCACATGCAGCTCAAAAACCAGAAGTTTTAGAAATTTCCGTACGATAATCTAGAGGGAGGAACATATAATGGCAGTAGCACAATATTACGGCACTGGTCGTAGAAAATCTTCCGTTGCTAGAGTTCGTCTGGTACCGGGCACAGGTAAAATCACTGTTAACAAACGTGAACTTAATGATTATTTCGGTCGCCAAACTTTGGAATTGATCGTAAAACAACCTTTGAATTTGACTAACACAGTTGAACAATACGACGTTATTGCAACTGTAGCTGGTGGCGGTCCTTCCGGTCAAGCTGGTGCAATTCGTCACGGTATCTCCCGTGCGTTATTGGACGTAGATGGCGAACTTCGTCAATCTTTGAAAAAAGCTGGCTTCTTGACTCGTGACCCACGTATGAAAGAACGTAAAAAATACGGTCTTAAAAAAGCCCGCAAAGCAAGCCAATTCTCCAAACGTTAATATTTGGACAACGGATATTACTCCTGCAGATATTGTCTGCAGGAGTTTTTGTATTTCTATAGTTTTTCATATCTGTGGAATCTTATTTACATCTATATACAATTCTCTTATAATGAAATTATAGGAATCGAATAATATCGATAAAATATCTTATATAGGAGAAAATATATGATTTATAATACAATTCAATACGTAGTGGACAACGGCATTGGTACGTTGACATTTAATCGCCCCAAAGTGGCCAATGGTTTTAATATCGAAATGTGCAAAGAAATCCTTGAGGTTTTAGATAAAGCGCATCATGATGAAAGTGTTCGTGCGTTGCTTATTAATGCTGAAGGAAAGGTATTCTCTGCGGGTGGCGATTTGACAGAAATGGAACGCGCTGTAAACGAAGGCGATACAGAGTCTTTGTTTGAAATCGTTGAGCTAGTAGCTCAGATTTCTATGGCTATGAAACGTTTACCTAAACCTGTTATCATGAGCCTTCAAGGTGCTGCGGCAGGTGCAGCATTTAATATGGCGTTGGCTGCCGATTTTGTTGTAGCTGCTAATAACGTACGCTTTATTCAGGCTTTTGTAAGCGTAGGTCTTGCCCCTGATGCAGGTGGTTTATTCTTATTAACTCGCTCCATTGGTATGAATCGTGCTATGCATATCGTTATGACTGGTGAAGCCGTTTCTGCTGAAAAAGGTAAGGAATGGGGCTTTGTATATAAAGTTTGTGAACCAGAGGATTTAGAGACTGCTACAAGACGTCTTGTTGAGAAATTAGCAAAAGGTCCTGCAAAATCTTATCGTGTTATGAAGGAAATGATGTGGAATAGCTTCTTAGCTGGTTGGGAAGAATACAAGAAGTTTGAAGTAGAAAATCAATGTGAATTAGGTCTTTCTGATGACTTCAAAGAAGGTGTACTCGCTTTTACAGAGCGTCGTCGTCCTAAATTTGGTCAATAGTAATATCTTTTGCATGAAATGGCATTTAGTATTACGTAGTTCATAAGAAACTATTAATATAATTAGAACCGATGTGGCTCATAACAGGTGTTACATCGGTTTTTCCTTTTCATACATTGACAAAGCGTATATAATAGAACTATTGAAATAGTTTTAGGAGGTCCATATTGTATGGCTCAAGATATAATTAAATGTTATGATGGTTCTAGTGATATCATTGCTGCATTAGCAGAGGATTTTATTGCTTTTACAGATGCAGAGATTAGCCGTACTGAAACATGTATTGTAGGTATCACAGGCGGCAGAGTAGTCAATGGTTTGTTGGAGGCCTTGAATTCTCCTGAATACATTGAGCGTGTTAATTGGGAACGTGTATTTTTCGTATGGACAGACGAACGATTTTTGCCTCAATCTCATGAGGATAATTATTTCAATCGCGTTAAACCGTTTTTGCTTTGTAAAGCAAAGGGGGCTGCACATTTTTTGCCGATTAATACAGATTCTAAAACCGTTGTTGAGGCAGCAGAGGAATATGAAAAAGAGGTAAGAAATGTTCTTAAGGCATGCAAAAAGTCTGGTCTTGATTTAGCGATTCTCGATCTTGGAGAAGACGGCCATACGGCAGGTCTTTTTGCTGGATCACATGCGTTGCGTGTCTCAGATCGCAATGTTGTGGCTGTTGAGGATGGAAAGGTGTGGGAACGAATTTCTATGACCTTCTCGTTTTTGGCAAAAACTGATGTTGTGTGGTTCACTGTGACTGGTGAAAGTAAGCGTACAGCTCTTACTAAGGTATTGTACCAACGCGAGGATTATGAAGACACAAATTGGGATAAACGTATCGGTCGTGTATTACCAGGGGCTGTGCTTTCACAAGAGGCGATGACCTGGTATGTGGACAAAGATGCGTATAATGATGTACACTAAAATGTGTAGTATTAAGTAAACTTAAAGGAGATACATATGGGGTCTATAGGAACACCTGAATTAATAGTTATTTTAGTGATTGCTCTAGTTATCTTCGGACCTGGTAAATTACCTGAAGTGGGTAAAGCGATTGGTAAGGGAATCAATGAATTTAAAGATGCTCTTACAGGCCCAAAAAAAGCTGTCGATGAAACAAAGGAAGCTGTTAAATCAGCGACTACTATCGATGTAACAGCTGGGGCTAAAAATGATGAAAAACATAAAGAAGCTAATGATTAGGAGGTATTACTATGTGTAAAGATTGCGGTTGTGGTGAAGATAATGGCGTTGTAACAAAGGTATTTACTGTACCTGGTATGATGTGCAATAACTGTAAGGAAACTGTGGAAGGGGCTACATTAGGTCTAGAGGGTGTGCTTAGCTCTGAAGTCAATTTGGCAGAAAAATCAGCTACGATTTCCTTTGATCCATCTAAGGTGAATGTAGAGGATATTACAAAAGCCATCGAACGAACTGGTTTTGATGTAGAATCCGTGGCAGATGGTGTACATAAACATAGTCATGGTTTATTAGGTACCATAAAACACCTCTTTAAATAATTAAATCCATGGAGCTGTATTGAAACATTGTTTTGATACAGCCCCTTTTTATATCGTGAGGTGAAGAGATGATACGTAAGTTTGATCCGGAAAATTTCAAGTGGGATGGCGTCGATACCTTAGTATACAAACAAGACGGGAGTCCTTTTAAAGATGTAACACGGCAAGTACTATATGATGGTGCTTATGATATTCCATGCCAATTTCGCTATTTTGAATGTTTGCCAGGGGGCTATTCCACATTAGAATACCATGAGCATACGCATATGGTTATGATTGGACGTGGTAAAGGGCAACTCTTGCTTGGTGATGAAATATATGATGTTAAAAAAGGGGATTTTATCGAAATCCCTGGCAATACGATTCACCAATTTAGAGCTAATAAGGGAGATTATATCGGATTCTTTTGTCTTGTTAATAAGGAACGCGATAAGGTGAAGCTATTATCTGATGAAGAAATGGAAACCTTAAGAAATCACCCTAAAATTAAAGCATTTTTGGAAAGTTGTTAATCAATTTAACTGGTACTATGTATAATTTGTTCGGGAGGTTCTATGAGCACGTTTACACGAGCGGCTTTTACCGTTTTGGTGGGCTTAGTGATTTGGTTCTTGCCTCATACAGAGGCAATTAAGCCGGAAGGTTGGCATTTACTGGCTATCTTCACGGCTACTATTGTAGGTTTTATTTTGCGCCCTTGGCCAACGGGCATTATGGCACTCTTTGGAATCGTTGCAGCAGTAGCTACAAAATCTATTACCATGGTGCAAGCTCTTGGTGGGTATGCAGAGGCTAATGTTTGGCTTATCGTGGCGGCTGTATTCTTTTCTAGAGGTATTATTAATTCCGGCCTAGGTAAGCGTATTGCTTATACATTGATCCGTGCCTTTGGTACGAGTTCCTTAAAGCTCGCCTATGCATTGGCTTGTACGGACTTAATTATTTCTCCGGCCACACCGTCTAATACGGCGCGTGGGGGCGGTATTATTTTCCCAATTGTGCAAAATATTTCCCTCGCCTTTGGTTCTGAGCCTTATGGTAATACGGCGCGTCGTATTGGTGCATATTTGATGACTACGGCACATACGATGAATACAATTACTGTAACCATTTTTTTGACCGCTTGTAGTGGTAACTTGCTCATCACCTCCTTAGGGGCTAAATTATTTGGCTATGATATTTCCTGGTGGGAATGGTTCCAAGCGGGTGTCATCCCTGGTGTGATTTGTATGATCCTTATGCCTTGGTTCATTTACAAAATTTATCCTCCAGAAATTAAGGAAACCCCAGAGGCTGCCAAAATGGCTCAAAAGGAATTAAATGTACTTGGACCTATTACAAAGGCTGAAATTTCTGTTGCTATTATCTTTGTTCTATGTATCTTGCTTTGGGCGACTGCCATTTGGACTAAGCTTCATCCTACAGTAGTTGCTATGATGGGTGTTCTTGCGTGCGTTATAACGGGCTCCCTTACGTGGGATGATATTTTAGGCGAACGCACTGGCTGGGATATCCTCATCTGGATGGGCACACTCGTTGGCATGGCCGGTCTCCTCGGTAAACTCGGTGTAGTTGCTGTATTTGCGAACTTTGTAAGTCAACATCTTGTAGGTATCGATTGGTTCTGGGCATCTTTTATTATCTCTGCAACCTTTGTATACTCTCAATATTTCTTTGCTAGCGGTACGGCGCGTATTACCGCATTATTCTCCGCCTTTGCAGCCATTTTGGTTGCCATGGGTGCGCCGATTCCATTTACCATCTTGCTCTTTGGTTTGATGAATAGCCCTGGCTGTACATTAACGCATTATAGCTCTGGTGTAACACCAATCTTCTTTGGTGCAGGCTATGTACCACAAGGGACTTGGTGGCGTGTAGGTCTTGCTATTTCTGTGGTAAGCTTTATGATTCATTTCTGGGGCGGTGCCCTTGGTATGTGGCTCTTTGGTATCTTATAATATGAAATTCCCTCGTTGGTGGTCGTTTTTCACCGCGAGGGAGTTTTAGTTTGTTATGAAAGTTTTAAGGACTGTTTTTAGGTGGGTATAGTTTTTAGGTATGGTGAACTTCACAAAAAAACTATAATAAATCTATAGAATATTTATTGCATGAGATTATAGAAAATGTTATTATATTTTTATCGTTACAGATTATTTTAGGAGGAAACATGTTCGGTTTAGTCATTAGCTTGTTGATTATCGCGCTGGTCGTGATTATTAAAAACATTCGAATTATGAACAACAACTTAACATGTTTTGTCTTAGAAGTTCCCGCGAATGGTTTAATATACAATCAATAAGATTTGACTATATTGTTTCTTGTTTTTGTATATATTCCATGGGGTACATAGGTTTATTTATGTATGTATTGGGTTTCTGTAAACAAAAGGAATATCATTTGTAAACTTTTAAGACGATTCTTTGTAATCGTCTTTTTTTATTTGTTATGAAAGCTGTCCAAGTGGATGCTTTCAAAAAAGTGAGGAGAATATCATGAGTTGTAGAAGTGACAATTTAAAAACAGGCGTAGCACGTGCACCACACAGATCTTTATTGAAAGCTCTGGGTTTTGTTGACGAAGAAATGGGCAGACCGGTTATTGGTATTGCGAATTCTTTCAACGAAATCATTCCTGGTCATGTGGGCCTGAAAAATATTGTACAAGCCGTAAAAGACGGCATCCGCAACGCAGGTGGTGTGCCAATCGAGTTTAATACAATTGGTATTTGCGATGGCTTGGCGATGAATCACATCGGCATGAAATACTCCTTGGTTACACGCAATATCATAGCTGATTCTATTGAAGCGACGGCTATGGCAACACCTTTTGATGCGATGGTATTCATTCCAAATTGCGACAAAGTAGTACCAGGTATGTTGATTGCAGCGGCTCGTCTTAACATTCCATCTGTGTTCGTATCTGGTGGTGCCATGCTTGCAGGTGTACATAATGGCAAAAAAATCGGCTTGTCTGATGTATTTGAAGCAGTAGGTAAACATCAAACAGGTGAAATGGGCGACGAAGAATTAGCAAATATTGAAAATAGTGCATGTCCAACATGTGGTTCTTGCTCTGGTATGTACACAGCAAATACTATGAACTGCCTAACAGAGGCTCTTGGCATGGGACTTCCTGGCAATGGTACAATCCCTGCTGTATACTCTGAACGTTTGCGTTTGGCTAAATTAGCAGGTATGCAAGCCGTAGAGGTATTGAAAGCAAACCTTCGTCCTAAAGATATTATGACTCGTGAAGCTTTTGAAAATGCGGTAGCTCTAGATATGGCTTTGGGTGGTTCCTCTAATACAGCACTTCATTTGCCAGCTATCGC
Organism: Veillonella tobetsuensis; assembly: GCF_002959935.1. Classification (NCBI taxonomy): domain Bacteria; kingdom Bacillati; phylum Bacillota; class Negativicutes; order Veillonellales; family Veillonellaceae; genus Veillonella; species Veillonella tobetsuensis. Next base: position 79,946 of record NZ_PPDF01000008.1, on the reverse strand, counting down.
TCACGAAGCAGGTGTACCATTGTCCTTGGACGACTTCGATCGCATTGCACAAAACACACCTCAATTGTCCAAACTTTCTCCATCTGGTAAATACTTCATCGAAGATTTGTATGCTGCAGGCGGCGTATCTGCTGTGTTGAAACGTTTAGCAGAAAATGGTCGTTTGCATACAGATTGCAAAACTGTAGCTCTTAAAACACAAGGTGAAATTGCAACAGCAGCTCATGTTGTGGATGAAGATGTTATCCATCCATGGAATAATCCTGTTCATGAAACAGGTGGTATTGCCGTTCTTAAAGGCAACCTTGCTGAAAACGGTTCCGTTGTAAAAGCTGGTGCTGTAGATGAAGATATGCTCGTTCACTCTGGCCCAGCAAAGGTATTCAATAGCGAAGAAGAAGCCGTTGAAGCAATTACGGGCGGTAAAATTGTAAAAGGCGATGTGGTAGTTATCCGCTATGAAGGTCCTAAAGGTGGTCCTGGCATGCGCGAAATGTTGACACCAACATCCATGATCGCTGGTATGGGGCTTGATAAAGACGTTGCCTTGTTGACTGATGGCCGTTTCTCTGGCGCTACACGTGGCGCATCCATTGGTCACGTATCTCCAGAAGCGGCAGCAGGTGGTACTATCGCCGTTGTTGAAGATGGTGATATTATCAACATCGATATTCCAAATGGTAAATTGGAATTAGCTGTATCTGATGACGAAATTGCTCGCCGTAAAGCAGCATTGAAACCATTTAAATCCAATGTAACTGGTTACCTTAAAAAATACGCTCTTCACGTATCCTCTGCAGCACAAGGTGCTATTGAAGTATTTGAAGACTAATCTTAATAGCAATATATTTTATACCAATCTTTAATAAAGGAGTATTAATGCGTAAGTTATATGATTTTATGGAGGCTCGCGAACGGTTAACCACGATTACCGTGAAAACTAAATTGCTTCATAGTGATGTGTTTTCAGACGAGTGTGGCAATGATGTATATATCAAGCCAGAAAACTTGCAAATAACAGGCTCCTTTAAGGTTCGTGGAGCCTATAATAAAATTGCAAAATTGACAGAAGAGGAAAAGGCCCGCGGTGTAATTGCCGCATCTGCAGGAAACCACGCACAAGGTGTAGCACTTGCAGCTAAACGCCTCGGCATTAAAGCCACAATCGTCATGCCAAAACATACACCTCTCATAAAGGTTAATGCTACAAAACAATATGGGGCTGAGGTAGTACTACATGGTGAGATTTATGATGAAGCTTACCAAAAGGCGATGGAGCTCCAACAAGAAAACGGCTATGTATTTGTTCATCCTTTCGATGATGAAGATGTAATCGAAGGGCAAGGTACAATTGCTCTTGAAGTATTAGCAGAACTACCTGATGCGGATGTATTACTCGTACCTGTTGGGGGCGGCGGCATTGTATCTGGCATTGCAGCGGCTGCTAAATTAAAAAATCCTCGCATCAAAGTTATCGGTGTAGAACCAGAAGGGGCAGCCAGTGCTTTGGCAGCATTAAAGGCCAATCATCCTGTACCACTCGACGAAGTGGCTACCATTGCTGATGGTACGGCGGTACGTCAAATTGGTGAAACTACACTTGAATATATCAAGAAATACGTAGATGAAATAATTACAGTTTCAGACTACGAATTGATGGAAGCATTCTTGTTGCTCGTTGAAAAACATAAATTAGTAGCAGAAAATTCAGGTATCTTACCATTAGCAGGGCTTAAAAAGCTAAACTGCCGAGATAAAAAGGTGGTAGCTATTGTCAGCGGTGGTAATATCGACGTACTTACCATTTCCTCTATGATTAATAAAGGTCTCGTAGTCCGTGGTCGGATCTTCACCTTCTCTGTAAATCTTCCGGATAAACCAGGTCAATTGGTTGCGGTATCTCAAATGCTTGCTGAGGCGGATGCAAATGTAATTAAGCTCGATCATAATCAGTTTAAAAACCTTGACCGTTTCCATGAAGTGGAATTACAAGTGACGGTTGAAACCAATGGGGAAGAGCACATCCAAAGCATTATTGATACTTTTAAAAATAATGGTTACATTATTCAACGTTTAAATTCCAGCGAGATTCTATCAGAATAGCTGGTTGAAAGGGTTCCTATGAGCGCAGAAACAATCAATGGGGCACGCATTGTCCTAGAAACATTGCATCGCCTTGGTGTAACTGATATGTTCGGCTATCCAGGTGGCGCAGTCATTCCAATTTATGATGAAATTTATAGCTTCCCTGAAATTAAACACTATTTCGTACGTCATGAACAAGGTGCAGCCCATGCAGCAGATGGTTATGCACGCGTATCCGGTCGTGTAGGCGTATGCCTTGCTACGTCTGGACCTGGTGCAACAAACCTTGTAACAGGCATTATGACGGCTTATATGGACTCAGTGCCGATGGTAGCTATTACTGGACAGGTAGGTCGTCCGTTTATCGGTAAGGATTCCTTCCAAGAGGCGGATATCCAAGGTATTACAATGCCGATTACTAAGCATAACTATCTAGTTCAAGATATTCACGATTTGCCTCGCATTATCAAGGAAGCGTACTTCATCGCTGGTACAGGTCGTCCAGGTCCTGTATTAATCGATATTCCAAAGGATATTCAAACAGAAAAAATATCTATGGCGGAATACAATAAATTATACGAAGTACCTATTCATCTTGAAGGGTATGATCCAACATACAAAGGCCATCAAGGGCAAATTAAAAAAGCGGCGACCCTTATCAAGAATGCAAAGCGCCCACTTATCATTGCTGGTGCTGGCGTATTGAAATCAGGCGCTATGGATGAACTTAAGGAGTTAGCTGAAAAGGCTCAAATTCCTGTGACTAATACGCTGGTTGGTCTTGGTGGTTTCCCTGGAGACCACGAATTAGCACTTGGCATGGTAGGGATGCACGGTTCTGTAGCGGCTAATAACTGTACAGAGGAGGCCGACCTTGTTATAGCGGCAGGCATTCGATTCCATGACCGCATTACAGGTCATCCTGATTTCTTCTGTAAAAAAGCAAAAATCATTCATATCGATATCGACCCAGCTGAAATCGATAAGAATGTTACTATCAACGTACCTATTGTAGGTGATTTAAAACGAGTATTAACCGAACTTAATGCATTAGTTGAACCTGTTACTCATGAGACTTGGATTGAACAAATCCGTGAGTGGCAAAAGGAATATCCTATGGTGGTTCCTGAGTCTACAAATGGTGAGTTACATGCACAATATGTATTATCTGAGCTTAATAAAATCTCTAATGATGATGCCATCATTGTAACTGATGTTGGGCAACATCAAATGTGGTCAGCTCAATTCTTAACTCATAAAAAGCCACATACTATTGTTACCTCTGGTGGCGCTGGTACAATGGGCTACGGCTTGCCAGCGGCTATTGGTGCACAAGTAGGGGCACCTGAGAAACAAGTTATCCTCGTAGTTGGTGATGGCGGTTTCCAAATGACTTGTGAAGAGCTCATGATGGTTCGCCAGTACAATTTACCAATTAAAATTGTGATCATCAATAATGGCTATCTTGGCATGGTTCGTCAATGGCAACAAATCTTTAATAATCGTCGCTATTCCTATGTAGATTTGGAAATGAGTCCAAACTTCTTGAAATTAGCTGATGCATTTGACTTGAAAGCAGCTCGTCTCGATACGGTAGAAGCTTTCAATAAAGATTTCCAATCTTATATTACCTCTGACGAAAGTATCGTCTTGGATTGTCGTGTTGAACGCGAAGACAATGTATTGCCGATGATTCCAGCAGGTGGCACTGTAAGCGGTATGATGGGTAAGAAAGGGGTGCTATAAATGGCTAAAGAACATCAAGTCTTAATCATTGCAAAAAATGCGCCAGGTATTGGTACACGTATTTTGGCACTCTTTAACCGCCGTGGTTTTAATGTTACAAAAATGACCTCTGGTATTACAAATCAGCCAGGTTATGCGCGTATTACCATTACTGTTGAAGCGGATGACCGCATCCTCGATCAAGTGCAAAAACAAATCTACAAGCTAATCGATGTTGTTAAGGTTAAAGTTTTTGACGATCATGATGTAGTCTGCCGTGAATTAATGCTTATCAAGGTGAAAGCAACAGCTACAACACGATCTCAAATTGTTCAAATTGCCGACGTATATCGCGGTAATGTACTAGATATTTCTCCTACTTCTATGATTATTGAGGTTATCGGCAGCGTAGAAAAATTACGCGGTTTCATCCAAATTATGGAAACCTATGGTATTCTTGAAATTGCCAAAACAGGTATCACTGCTATGAGCCGTGGAGAAAAAATGTAGGAGATGATAGTGTGGAGAATGAATTGCTCCATTATGAGAATATCTGCTTTCGACGCGATGGCAGACATATCTTAGATAATGTAAATTGGCATATAGAAAAAGGTGAAAACTGGGCTCTTTTAGGGCTTAATGGGGCTGGTAAATCGACGCTTCTCAGCATGATTCCAGCCTACCAAATTCCAACGACAGGCACCTTGCGTGTCTTCGGTCATGAATTTGGGAAATACGCATGGCCTAAGATTAAATCGAGATTAGGTTTTGTCAGCTCTGCTCTTGGGCAATTTCAATCTACCTTGGATAAACAAGTCGTCGAGGACGTTGTTATATCCGGTGCTTTTAGTAGTATCGGTATATACCAAGATGTATCACCAGAGGTGCGAGAGCGGGGGATGCAATTATTTTATGAGTTTGGCCTAGGTCACTTAGAAGGTCATCGCTTTTATACATTGTCTGCTGGTGAACAGCGACGTGTATTGTTGGCGAGATCCATTATGGCGAATCCAGATTTACTGATCTTAGATGAGCCTTGCTCTGGTCTAGACCTGCCGGCGCGTGAAAGGTTTTTACGTACCGTATCTACGCTAGTAGAGGAGCAGAAGACACCAATTATTTATGTGTCACATCAAATTGAAGAGATACTACCAGCTATTACACATGTAGCTATTTTGCGAGAGGGCAAGATGGTACATGCGGGGCCTAAACATACAGTATTAACCGATGAGAATCTATCTGATGTATTTGGAATTCCCGTGCAGGTTGTATGGAAGGATGATCGCCCTTGGGTGATTGTGCGGTAGTTATCAATTTTATTTATCAGAGGTCAAGAATTCGGCTTGCTGATACTAAATTAATGTACGCCACATCTTGCAAATTTTTGTTAGATTGTGTACAGTATAAATAGTCTATATTCTATTGAATATGTTTGGAGGTTGTCTAATATGGCAGGTAAAATTTTAGGTACTACAGTTTATTATGATGCAGATTGTAATTTGAGCAAATTGGAAGGCAAAAAAATTACAGTTTTAGGTTACGGTTCCCAAGGTCATGCTCATGCATTGAACTTGAAAGAAAATGGTATGGACGTAACAATCGGTCTTCGCGGTGGTTCTTCTAGCTGGAAAGTTGCTGAAGAAGCTGGTCTTACTGTAAAAGAAACTGCAGAAGCAGTTAAAGGCGCTGATATCGTTATGGTGTTGATTCCAGACGAATTACAAGCTGACGTTTATGCAAATGATATTGCTCCTAACTTAAAAGAAGGTGCATATTTAGCATTTGCTCATGGTTTCAACATTCACTTTGGCAAAATCGTTCCTCGTGAAGACGTAAACGTATTCATGGTAGCTCCTAAAGGCCCTGGTCATTTAGTTCGTCGTACATACCAAGAAGGCTCTGGCGTTCCTTGCTTGTACGCTGTAGAAAAAGATCCATCTGGCGACACTGAAGAAGTTGCATTGGCATGGGCATCCGGTATTGGTGGTGGCCGTTCCGGTATCTTAGAAACTAACTTCAAATCCGAAACTGAAACTGACCTCTTCGGTGAACAAGCTGTATTGTGCGGCGGCGTTACTGAATTGATCAAAACTGGTTTCGAAGTATTAACTGAAGCTGGTTATGAACCTGTAAACGCTTACTTCGAGTGCTTACATGAAATGAAATTGATTGTAGACCTTATCTACGAAGGTGGCTTCCAAAAAATGCGCCACTCCATCTCCAACACTGCTGAATACGGCGACTACCATGCAGGTCCTCGCGTAATCACTGCAGATACTAAAAAAGCGATGGAACAAATTTTGGCAGATATTCAATCTGGTAAATTTGCTGACGAATTCTTGGCAGATTCCAAAAACGGTCAAAAATTCCTCAAAGAACACCGTGAAGCAGCTGCTAACCATCCAATCGAACCAGTTGGTGCAGAACTTCGCAACTTGATGAGCTGGTTAAAATAAGAGATTGCATTAGTAATTTCTTAATAAGCATAGGCTTACTGAAAGCGACCCCATTTGGGGTCGCTTTTTTATTGAGTAATACAAGTACGTATGATATAGTTAATGTAGAGTCAGTGTAGTATATTTTGGTATAAGGAGAGATACTATGAGTTCTACAACTATTATTATCATCGTGGCCGTTGCAGTCATTTGGGCCATTTTGTTTGTCGTATTTATGAAGTTCAATAAAAACCGACAAGCCGGTGAACAACAATTTGTACAAGAGAATGCTAATAAAGCGATTCTTCATATTTATGGTAAATCTGTAAAGGTTGATGGTAAGGACCTTTCTACTATTGATCATAAAACTGGTCAATATGGTCAAGTCATTGTGGCATTAACACCAGGAGAACATACCATTGAATCCGTATATTACACGACGGATAATGTGGGTACTAAAACAAAGAATGTTGAAACACAGCCTGTTACCATTACAATTCCATTACAAGCAGGTAATGAATATAATGCGGCTATGTATTTCTATTCCGCAGAACAACGTAATGCGTATTATAAAGGTGACGTTGACGATGCCGTTTTAGAAGTTGAACTAGAATTAGAATCTGGTTTTACAGCGAATACTCATGCGTATATCATCGTGTACCGTGAATGTAAATAAATTAGTATAGTAACTGTTTAATAGAGCTATCATTGTGGTAGCTCTATTTTTTATAAATCGTTGTTGGTTATTATCATATTTATTTATGATATAATAAAAAGATATATGAAAGGAGCATAATTATGGACTTCTATACCGTTTCCTATGTGGAAAGCCAAATCGCATCTGGTCATACATTAGGGTTCGTTATCTTTGTAGTTGTTTTATTAGCCATTCTCGGAGTAGGCATTCAAGTTTTGCGTAATGGTTTTACAAGCCGTTACCGTGATTTAACTGTTATATTATCCTTAATTATTGTATTTTTCTTAGGCTTAGAATATCAAGAATATGGTCGTATGAAGAATTACTCTGAAGATTCTTCTAGAATGGCTCAATTCTTGCATTCCTTTAGTGCAGACCGTGGTGTTGATAAAGGTCAATTAGCTGTTAATTCCTTAAAGGTACGTAATGGTATGATCTTAAAGGTTAGCGATGCATACTATGAGGTGCAATTTAATCCTGAATTTACTACCTATACAATCACTCGTGTGTATACAGTAAGTCCTACAGACCGAATTCATGATAAAGCGGATGTATTACCATAAGGAGGACCACATATGACAGAAGCTATGGCCGTCTATGGGATGGTCTTTGCCAAACTCGCCATCGGTCTCTTGGCGATTATTTTACAAATTAACTTAATGGGGAAGGGAAACTTAGCGCCAACCTCTGCTTTAGACCAATTACAAAACTATGTACTTGGTGGTATTATCGGTGCCATCATCTATAATGATGCGATTGGTATTTTACAATTTATGTTAGTTCTCATCTTATGGACTATTCTCGTAATGACGCTTAAATTCTTAAAAGGCAATCTAAGATTCTTTAAAACAATTCTAGATGGTCATCCTGTCATTGTCATTGAACGAGGTCATATTTTAACAGAAGAGTGTATGCGTTATGGTATTCAATCGGCTGAGTTAAAACTAAAACTTCGTACAGCCGGCGTTCAATATGTAGCAGATGTTAAGCGTGCCGTATTAGAGCAAAATGGTCAGCTTAGTGTTGTTCAGTTCGGTGAAGAAAATATTCGTTTTGATTTGATTAACGATGGTCAAATTAATCAATTTACTCTTGATGTAATTGAAAAAGATAGAGAATGGTTAGAACAAGAGGTACAAGCACAAGGATATTCCATTAAAGATATTTACATTGCGGAATACAGAGATGGTAAAGTCGTATTGTATCCGTATGAGAAAAAACATCGGCCTCAATTGGTAAAAACAATTAAAACAAAGACTACTCAGACAAAGGATACAATAAAATCTAAAATAAATGATATATAGCGTTGTTGAGCCCACTATTCATAGTGGGCTTATATAGAAAGGAAATTAGTGAACCGTAAAGATTTAATTGATCGATTACAAGAACTTTATAAAGATGAAGATAGCCGCGTAACTATTAACCCTCATGCAGAGCAAAAGGTTGCCATCGTCTATCCGAATACCTATTTTGTGGGCATGAGTAATTTAGGCCTTCACATTATCTATGAGGAAATCAATTTGCATCCATCTAGTGTATGTGAGCGGATATTCTTGCCTGAGAAAAAGGAACTAGACGCCTATGATAAGACGAAAACACCGCTTATGAGCGTTGAAACGCAACGGCCTATGCATCAGTTTGATGTAGTGGCCTTTGATGTTACCTTTGAAATGGATTATTTCCATATTCCTCTTATGCTTCGTCATGGTCGGGTACCTGTTACGAGTGAAGCCCGAACTGGCTTTGATCCTATCGTCATTGCGGGAGGACCTTGTGCGACATTTAATCCTGAGCCCTTTGCCGATTTTATCGATGCTTTCATCATCGGTGAAGGGGAGGGCATTGTTACTGCTGTGTTAGAACGAATTCGCAAGGGTCGTGAGAATGGTGAAAGCCGAGAAGAAACGATTTCTGCACTAGCTCAAATTGATGGTGTATATGTACCTGTTTTATATACCCCTCAATATGACGATAAGGAACAATTCATTGGTTACGATATAGCAGATGGTGCCCCTAAAATTATACGACGCCATTTTGAACCTCTTACGAGCGGTGGTGAAACGGTAATTGCTACAAATTTCACCGAGTTTGGCGCCATGTATATCATTGAGGTAGCTCGAGGCTGTGGCCGCCATTGTCGATTCTGTATGGCTGGGTATTGTTTCCGCGTACCGCGTGTACGACCACTGGATATCTTGAAAGAAGGCGTCGATAGAGCAGAAAAGTTAGGGAAAAAGGTAGGGCTTATGGGGGCGGCCATTTCCGATTATCCAGAGGTTGATGAGCTCGTAACCTATATTCGCTCTAAGGATATGCGTTATTCTTGTGCGTCCTTGCGCGCCGATTCCTTGACACAAGCCGTTGTCGATGGATTGGCTGAAAGTGGACAAAAGACAATTACTATTGCACCAGAAACAGGTAGTGAACGATTACGTCGTGTCATCAACAAGGGGATTAGTGAAGAAAATCTCCGCACCGCGGCTCAGTTATCCGCTAAGTCTGGTATTCAACATATGAGGCTATATATTATGATAGGACTTCCAACGGAAACGGATGAAGATATAGATGCTATCGTAGGACTGGCAGAACGTACACAAGCACACATGGCTGAGGTGGGCTGTAAAGGCCGATTAACACTTAGTATTAATCCGTTTATACCAAAGCCGTTTACGCCATTTCAATGGATGGCCATGGATCATCAAAAGAGCGTAGAAAAGAAATTACAATATATTAAGAAATCATTGCAAAAAAATCGTCGCATCGAGGTACTCGTTGAATCTCCAAAAGAGGCGTATATCCAAGGTGTATTAGCACGAGGGGACCGTCGTTTAGGCAAGGTACTCGCTGCATGTGCTCTAGATCGAGGTAGCAAATCCTTTAAATCTGAAATGAAAAAAGCCGGCCTCGACATGGATAATTGCAATTATCGGGAACGCAAGTTTGAGGATTATTTGCCTTGGTCTCATTTAGATATGGGTCTAAGAAATGGTTATTTAGAACAAGAATGGCAACGGGCCATTGATGAAGCGTATACACCTCCTTGCATGGAAGGGTGTAAGCGCTGTGGCGTGTGTAAGTGATTTGAGAAATAAATAGTAGAGGAACAGTCGTATGGATATTACTGTTGTAAATGTAAATACAAATGATGATCGTAAATGGTCTTTTGAAATGCCTAACTGGGCCAATCAATTTCCTCTGGTTATGGGGGATACATATCGTCATGGCGGTGTATGTAAGAAGCCATGTGAATCTCTAAATTTAGCTACTCACATAGGAGATTCATTACAAGATGTATTAGATAACCGCAGCATTGTAGCTGATCATTTAGGTGTATCGCCAGACCGCATTACCTGTGGCAATCAAGTGCATGGACTCAATGCGGTACGCATTACAGAAGATTTAATTGGTGCTGGCTCTATGAGTTCTGATACTGCTATTCCAGATTGTGATGCGATATATACGGATATTCCCAATGTACCATTATTCTTATTTACCGCTGATTGTGTACCAGTAGGCATTTACGATCCTGTGCATCATGTGGTGGCTACCGTTCATGCAGGTTGGCGCGGTGTTATAGGCCATCTACCGGTTATCACCATAGAGGCGATGCAACGAGATTTTGGTACGCGATTTGAAGACTGTTATATCTACTTAGGTCCTAGTATTGGGCCTGAATCCTTTGAGGTCAATCAAGAGTTGGCAGATACTTTCACAAAAGAATGGCATAAAATAACCGATGCTGATAGCGATGAATTAGTGCGCTATATAATTCGAGAGGGTGCTTCGCAAGCGACACCACATGTTGATTTATGGCGATTTATCGAAGAAGATTTGTTGCAACGAGGTGTTCCAAAGGACAAAATCTGTATTGGTGGTACGGATAGTATGACCGATGAGAATTGTTTTTCCTATCGTCGTGAACATGGCAAGACAGGGCGTATGGCATTATTTGCCATGCTCGAAAAGCGGTAAAGATATACATTATTGGTTAAATATTATATAATATAAGTCTATAGGACATTTATTTATATGTAGATATATGGGAGGATCATATGATTGAAGAATCCCTGCACAATATTCAGCAACGCATGGCCGATGCTATGGCCTGCGTAGGGCGCACAGATACAGCATTACTGGTGGCGGTTACTAAAAATCATCCAGTATCAGCTGTAGAAGAAGTGGCTCGGCTTGGATGTACTCATGTAGGCGAAAATCGCGTGCAAGAGGCAAAAGAAAAACAAATGCTTTATAAAGGACCTAAATTGGTATGGCATTTAATTGGCCATTTACAAGTTAATAAGGTTCGTCAAGCGGTACCGATGTTTGATTTGATTCATTCTGTAGATAGTAAAAAACTATTGGATGAAATTGAAAAGGTGGCTGCTAAGCATGATAAGGTACAAGATATATTGTTACAAGTCAATGTGGCTCGCGAGGCGAGCAAGTCGGGCATGTCCGTAGAGGAATTTCCAGAGGTGCGCGACTATGCTAAAACTTTGCCGCATGTGCGCGTTAGGGGATTAATGTGCATGGCTCCGTTCTTTGAGAATCCAGAGGAAGCGAGACCTATCTTTAGAGTGGCATATGTTTTGTATGAAGATATGAAAGGGTATTTTCCTGAAGGAGATATACAGTATTTGTCGATGGGGATGACACATGATTTCGAGGTGGCCTTACAAGAAGGGGCTAATATCGTACGTGTTGGCACGGCCATCTTTGGGGAACGCGTATATAACTAATAGGGTAAATATTACAGTGTGAGTATATTAGGAGGAACACCATGTCTATGGGAGAACAATGGCAAAAAATTAAAAACTTTATCGGAATTAGTAACGATGACCGTTATGATTATGATGATGAGTATGAATATGAAGATGATGAGGACTATGCAGAGGACGTGCCACCAGTAGCACCAACAGCAGCTGCATCTGAGTTCCATCCACGTAAGGTAGGAGGCACATCCACTATGACACAACGTCCAACAGCCATGAAAGTAGTTGTTATCGAACCTAAAGTATTCGAGGATTCTGAAAGCATCACCCATCAATTACGTGACATGCGTCCTGTATTGATTAATTTTGAAAATACAGATCCTCACGAAGCAGCTCGCATCGTTGACTTTGTATCTGGTGCAACATTTGCATTAGATGGCAAATTGGAAAAGGTAGGCAAAGACATTTTCATGTGCGTACCTGTTAATGTATCTATTGATTATAATAATGAATCTGAAAGTGGAACAACTGAACAACAAGAATTTAACTGGCAAAATAAATAATCCGGTATAGAAAAAGTGGTGATATTATGTTGGGAAAAACAGTATGTATAGGCGTAGGATCCATGGGTGGTGCCCTTTTACGAGGCGCACTTTCACAAGGTATATTACGTAGAGATGATGTATCAATCGTAGTGCGTCGCCCTGAACATCGCGACGAATTAGTTGACGAATTGGGCGTTACAGGTTTTATAGAATTACCTGATATGGCGCAGTTTGACACGATTATCTTAGCTGTTAAACCACAAGTATTACCATCTGTATTGAGCCAATTAACGTCTGTGAAAGCGGGGGCTACGGTTATTTCCGTGGCAGCTGGTGTAACATTAGATACCTTGCGCAAAGCATTACCAACCGCGGTGTTGTACCGTGCCATGCCGAATACTCCAGCATCTATTGGATGTGGTATGACTGCGTTGACTGCGGATAATGGAGCTGATACAATTCACGTGGAGGCTTTATTTAATGCGGTTGGTGAAGTAGCCGTTGTCAGTGAAGCCGACCTAGATCGATTAGGCGCTTTGTCTGGTGCCGGCCCAGGATATATGTTTGTCATTTTAGATGCCTTGGCTGATGCGGGGGTCCGCATTGGATTACCTCGTCAATTGGCGATTAAGGCGGCTGCCCAAACGATGTATGGGGCTGGTAAAATGGCATTAGAATCCGGTACACATCCTGCTATATTGCGCGATCAAGTGACTAGCCCTGGCGGTACTACGATTGCTGGCATTGGAGCTATGGAAAAAGGTGGCTTGCGCAGTGCCCTACAAGATGGGGTTGTTGCTTGTTTAGCTCGTTCCAATGAATTGGGGAAATAATGGCTGATACTAGTAAATTAATTAGATATTTTGAAGCAAGCGGTAGCGGTGAAGAAGCGCGCCGTATGCTTGATTTAGCTGAACAAGTGGTAAAGGGAAAACCGTATCGCGTTTGTGACTTTACAAGTCCTGCAGGTCTTGTTATCGCGGACGCAATTAAGGCGGCTTATCCTGAATTACTCGTTCAATCCTATGGCGGCTATGAAGGGGCGGAACGCATTCGTATCGCCTTTGTAGATAGTCATTTTCAAGGTACAGTAGATATGGGTATCATTCCCTTGAAGGTATCTTGGGATCCACGATTTAGATTGTTAAATCATCGTGATGTGCTTGGTTCTTTGATGGGGCTTGGCATTGATCGCTCGAAGTTTGGCGATATTATCATGGGCCAAGGGGGCGCACAAATTCTCGTAGATAGCGCTGTAGCAGATTTTGTAGTGCAAAATTTTACAAAGATTGCTATGGTTGCCGTATCTGTAACTCCGATGGAGTTAGATGAGATAGCACCAAAAGAAGAAAAGATTAAAGAAGTGCGTACTACCGTTGCATCACTTCGATTGGATGCGGTAGCAAGCTCTGGCTTTAGCGTATCCCGTACCAAATTGGTGAGCGCTGTAAATGCCGGTTTATTGCAAGTAAATTGGCAACCTGCAAAGGGGCCATCCCAAGAGGTCAAAGAAGGGGACATCATATCTATGCGTGGTCGTGGCCGAATGAAGGTAGAGGCTATTACGGGCACATCCCGTAAGGGACGTATCGGCGTTTACCTTAAACGATTTATGTAAGCAAATAAGCAATCGGCTTGATTCATCAAGCCGATTTTTTATACCGCTTATGTATATCTATAGTTTCATATGTAGGTATACATAAGCGGTATCATCAATTATGCGAGGTTCATTATGATATCTCTAACATTACAAACTACAGCGAGTGATACCATTTTATTTGTAGGTGGTGGCGCCGTGGCTGAACGACGTCTAGCATTATGCTTAGACGAGCCCTGTCAATGCATTGTCATTAGCCCCGTTATAACAGATCAGATGAAAGCTTGGCATGAGGATAACAGATTTATTTGGCACAATACAGTGTTTAGCGATGACCATATAGACATTGTAAAACAATGTAAATTATTGTTTAGCTGTACAGATAATAAAGCTGTTAATGATTATATAGAAGCTATAGCACGCAATAATGGCATACTAGTCAATCGTGCCGATAATGCTACAGCTTGTGATTTCACAGTACCATCAACAATCGATATGGGTGATTTGCATGTTGCGATTAGTGCTAATAATGGGGGACCACGTATTAATCGTCTTGTGAAACAAGATATGATGAATCGTTATAATATATTGCAAATTGCCATACCGAGACTTAAAATTATGAGGGAAGAGGTAAAGTTACTTATCCCTAGCGTAGAGGAGCGTAGCCGTTTTTGGCGCACTCATCTAGGCGAATCTGAATTTCAGGCTATTCTTAAGGGACAATGGCCTTTGATAGAGGAGAAACTACACCATGCAATTAGTGGTATTAGGACTAAATCATAGAAGTGCTGCCGTTGAGGTGCGTGAACGTTTCTCGTTTGAAAAAAACGAGGTAGAAAGCGCCTTAAATCGACTCTATGAATACGAAAAAATTTCAGAATGCGTCATTCTATCGACTTGCAATCGTACGGAAATTTATGCCGTATTAGAAGATGTACAATCTCCTAAAGCGTATATGCTCGATGTATTAAAGCATTTAAAACATGCCGATACAATTGATGAATCCGCATTTTTCTTCTATGAAGAGAAAGCCTGTATAGAACATCTATTCCGCGTATCTGCTAGCCTTGACTCCCTAGTGTTGGGGGAAGGTCAAATCCTTAGCCAATTGAAAGGTGCCTATATCGCTGCCTATAGTGCAGGCTTTACGGGAACCGTATTTAATATCTTGTTCCAACGCGCTATTGGTGTTGGTAAAAAGGTTCGGACCAATACAGGCATTGCAAATACACCTGTGTCTGTTAGTTACACGGCGGTTAACTTGGCGGAAGATAGCCTAGATAAACCACTTACAGAAGCCACAGTCCTCATCTTAGGGGCTGGTACCATGAGTGAGTTAACAGCTACACACTTACAAGCAAAGGGCGTAAAAACCATATTCGTATCAAATCGAACTTTTACCAATGCGGAAGCCTTAGCGAAGAAATTTAATGGGCAAGCCATTAAATTAGATCACTATGTAGAACAAGCGGAACATGCAGATATCATCATTACATCGACGGGGGCACCGCATTATATTATTGGTGAAAAAGAGGCTAAACGGATTGCCTCATTGCGTCATGGACGTCCCATCGTGATGATTGATATTGCAGTGCCTCGTGATATTGATCCTGTCGTTGCGGATATCGAAGGTGTGTACCTATTCAATATCGATGCTCTAGAAAGCGTTGTAGAAGAAAATAAACAACAACGCGAGGAAGAAGCGAAGAGGGCTGAACCGATTATTCACGAAGCCATCGATGAAGTGTTAGAAAAGTTTAGTTATTTATCCGTACGTCCTATGATGGCATTATTGACAGATAAGGCTGACCGTATTCGTCGCCGTGAATTACATCGAGCGCTGGCTAAATTGCCGGATATTTCCGATAAAGAGCGTCGCATCATTGATTCTATGAGTCGTATGATCGTTAGAAAAATGCTAAGAGAACCGATGATTCATTTCAATGAAATCGCCGGTACACAAGAAGAAGGTTTATATTGGGATTTATTCAAAGATATGTTTAATCTCGAGAAAGAAGGCTCGTAGTATGAGGAACCACATTAGAATTGGAACTCGAAAGAGTGCTCTTGCTTTATGGCAGTCAGAATATGTAAAAAGTGAATTGCAACGCTTATACCCAGGGGTTACCGTAGAATTAGTTCACTTTAACACAAAAGGGGACCGCATTTTGAATAAGCCCCTTGCTGAAGTAGGTGGCAAAGGTTTATTCACTGCTGAATTAGAGGCGGCTATGCATGCTGGTGATATCGATATCGCCGTTCATAGTTTAAAGGATATGCCTACAGAATTGCCAGATGGCCTTACATTAGGTGCTATTTCCAAACGGGAAGTACCATTCGATGCTTTGGTTAGTCCTAAATATAAAACATTGGACCAATTACCAGAAGGAGCGCGTATTGGCACCAGTAGTTTACGTCGTCAAGCCCAACTATTGCATCGCCGTCCAGACCTACAAATCGAAGTCATCCGCGGCAATGTGCAAACCCGTCTTGGCAAGATTGAAACGGAAGGCCTCGATGGCGTCGTATTGGCACAAGCAGGCCTTAAACGGCTCGGTTTAGATGATAGAATCACACAAGTCTTTACAGCGGATGAAATGATTCCTGCTGTGGGGCAAGGTGCTTTGGCTATTGAATGTCGCAGTGACGATACTGAGATGTTAGAAATACTTTCAAAAATCGACGACGAACCAACACGCCTTGCCGTAGAAGGGGAACGTAGTTTCTTGAATCAACTCAATGGTGGCTGCCAAGTGCCGATGGGCGTATATGGAACTGTTGAAAAAGGACAGCTTAATTTGAAAGCGCTCATTGCGTCCTTGGATGGTAAAACTGTATATGAAGGGGAATTGTCTGGACCTGCTAAGAAAGGGGTTATGTTAGGCAAAAACCTTGCGAAAGCCTTATATGAAGAAGGGGGCAAACACATTGTGGAAGCCCTTGTTAAGGAGGGAATCATAAAATGACAGGTTTAGTATATTTGATTGGCGCAGGCCCTGGAGATTCTAAATTAATCACTGTAAAAGGTAAGGAATGTATAGAACGCGCAGATGTTATCGTGTATGACTATTTAGCAGATGCTCATTTATTAGAATGGGCTCGTCCTGATGCTGAGTTAATCTATGCAGGTAAACAATGTAGAGAACATACTATGCACCAATGGGAAATCAACGAATTGTTGGTAGCAAAGGGCAAAGAGGGTAAAATCGTAGCCCGCTTAAAGGGTGGTGATCCCCTCGTATTTGGCCGCGGAGGGGAAGAAGCAATGGCCCTTCGTGAGGCCGGTGTTCCTTTTGAATTTGTACCTGGTGTTACATCGCCTATCGCTGCGCCTGCCTATGCTGGTATTCCTGTAACACAACGCGCTATGGCTACATCCTTTGCGGTTGTTACTGGTCATGAAGACCCAACAAAAGCGGTGTCTGGCATCCATTGGGAAGGTCTTGCTACAGCAGTGGATACACTTTGTTTTGTCATGGGCGTAGGCAATTTACCTATGATTGCAGAAAAATTGATGGCTCATGGCCGTCCTGCTAATACACCAGTGGCGCTCATTCGCTGGGGTACTAAACCTGTTCAAGAGGTACTTGTTTCCACACTAGAACATGTTGTAGAAGACGTGGAAAAGGCACAACTAAAAGCACCAGCCATCATCGTCGTAGGCGATGTTGTAAACTTGCGTGAACAATTGCAATGGTTCGATAACAAGCCGTTATTCGGCAAAACGATTGTAGTTACTCGTGCTCGCTCTCAAGCCAGCAAGTTCCGTGATATGCTCATGAATCAAGGCGCCAATGTTATCCAAGCAGCAGCTATTAAAACAGAGCCTGTAGAATTATTTGATGAAGATAAACGTTTATTACATGGCGTAGATCGCTATTCTTGTGTCGTATTCACATCCGCTGAAGGGGTACGCTACTTCTTTGATGCATTGTACGGAGAAGGTAAGGATGCACGCTCTTTAGGCTATGCTAAGGTATGTGCTATCGGTAGTGCCACAGCTAAGGCATTGACTAACTATGGCATTACGCCGGATATTATCCCTGTAGATTATAAGGCTGAGTCTGTTGTTGATGCATTGAAACAGCATGTAAAAGCTGGAGATACGGTGTTATTAATTCAACCTAAGAAGGCTCGTGAAGTGATTCCTCGTGAATTGCGTCATTTAGATATCGACGTAGATATCTTGCGCTTGTATGAAACACAACAAGATACATCTCAACAAGAGGCATTAGTAGATGCATTGCAACATGGTCATGTCGACTATATTACATTTACTAGCTCCTCTACAGTTACCAATACATTGGAGTTATTGGGTGAGGATGCACTTTCACTATTAGAACATACAAAGATTGCATGTATCGGACCTATTACGGCCGCTACGGCTATGAGTGCAGGTTTAAAGGTAGATATCATTAGTCCTGTATATACGACAGAAGGTCTTGTAGACACAATCGTGAAAGACTGCGCTAACTAATATACTGTCATTATTAAACGGAAGAAGGAAATTTACCATGTACGATTTAACATATCGTCCTCGCCGTTTGCGCACTTCTCTAGAAATGCGTGATTTAGTACGAGAAACAACATTAGATACAACTGATTTGATTTATCCATTATTCATCGTTCCTGGTGAAGGGATAAAAAAAGAAATCGACACATTGCCAGGACAATACCATTTATCCGTAGACGAAGCGGTAAAGGTGGCGCAAGAAGCCTATGACCTCGGTATTCGTGGTGTAGAAATCTTTGGCATCCCTACCTATAAGGATGAACAAGGTTCCTCTGCTTGGGATATGGAACAACCGGTACAACAAGCGATTAAAGCCATCCGTGAAGCAGTGCCAAATCTATTGGTCATTGCAGACGTATGCTTATGCCAATATACCTCTACAGGTCACTGTGGCATGATTGATCACCATGAAATCTTGAATGATGAAACATTACCTCTATTGTGCAAGGTTGCCGTTAGCCAAGCACAAGCAGGTGCTCATATGGTGGCACCATCAGATATGATGGATGGCCGTGTAGGTGCTATTCGTGAAGCTCTTGATGAAGCTGGTTTCACCAATGTATCCATTATGAGCTATGCTGCAAAATATGCATCTGCCTACTATGGTCCATTCCGTGGCGCAGTTAATTCAGCGCCTCAATTTGGGGACCGTAAATCGTATCAAATGGATCCGGCTAATCGCTTAGAAGCAATGCGTGAAATCGAACTCGACATCGCCGAAGGTACGGATATTATCATGATTAAACCGGCATTGTGCTATTTGGATATCGTTCGCGAAGCACGTGACCGTTATGAATTACCATTGGCTGTCTATAATGTATCTGGCGAATATGCAATGGTTAAAACGGCTGCAGCTGCTGGTCTTATCGATGAACAACGCCTTGTTATGGAAACGATGCTCTCCATGAAACGGGCTGGTGCTAAGATTATCATCACATACCATGCCCTTGATGTGGCACGTTGGCTTAAACAATAAGGAGTGACTATGTTACAACTAGGTAAATCAGAAAAAGCGTTTTACGAAGCAAAGCGATATATGCCGGGTGGCGTTAATAGCCCTGTTCGCTCCTATCGTAGCGTAGGCTCAAACCCTCCATTTATTAGCTCCGCTAGTGGCAGCCGTATCTATGATATCGATAACAACGAATACATCGACTATGTGTTGAGCTGGGGCCCTATGATTTTGGGCCATGCGAACCCTGAGGTCGTAGCTAGTTTGCAAGAGGCTATTCCTCGTGGTACAAGCTATGGTGCGCCTACACTGTTAGAAACGGAATTGGCTAAGAAAATCCAAGCCTTCATGCCATCTATGGAAATGGTGCGTCTCGTTAACTCTGGTACAGAGGCGACCATGAGCGCATTACGCGTAGCTCGTGGGTATACGGGCCGCGATCGTATCGTTAAATTTGTTGGCTGTTACCATGGTCATAGTGATTCTCTATTGGTGAAAGCCGGCTCTGGCCTCGCTACATTTGGCGTACCAGATAGCCCAGGCGTACCAAAGGGCGTTGCAGAAAATACCATCACATTGCCATACAATGACATCGATGCGGTTAAACAATTATTCGATGAAATGGGCGATACCATTGCTTGTATTATCGTAGAACCTGTTGCAGGTAATATGGGCTGTGTGCCACCAGTAGAAGGATTCCTTGAAACCTTGCGCGATGTAACAAAGGCGCATGGTGCACTATTAATCTTTGACGAAGTTATGTGTGGATTCCGCGCTAGTAGCGGTGGTGCACAAAAACTATACAATATTAAACCCGATTTGACTTGCCTTGGTAAAATCGTTGGTGGTGGTATGCCTCTTGCTGTATTTGGAGGTTCTAGCAAAATTATGAGCGAAGTAGCACCATCCGGCCCTATTTACCAAGCCGGTACTTTGAGTGGTAATCCTGTGGCTGTAACGGCGGGCCTTGCTACATTATCTATGTTGCAACGAGACCCAACCATCTTTAAACAAGTGGAAGATAGCACAAAAGCATTGTGTAATGGCCTTGAAGAATTGGCTAAGAAATACAATGTGCCAGCAGTTGTGCAACGTGTGGGTTCTATGTTTACCTTGTTCTTTACAGATAAACCGGTTCACAATTTTGATGACGCTAGTGCATGCAATGCGGACCATTTCAAGACATTCTTCCATCATAACTTGAGCCATGGTATTTACTATGCACCAAGCTCTTTTGAAAGTAACTTTGTATCTATCTGTCATAAATCGGCTGAAATTGAAAAAACATTGGCTGTTGCAGAAGAAGCTTTCAAAATTATCAGTGAAACACTGTAATATTCTTTGACGTAATCGATGTAGGTGATGAACATGCAATTTTACAAGAACTTAAAACGGGCTCGCGTACGCATGGGCAAGAGCCAAATCGAAGTCGCCAAGGCTGTAGGTATTAGTAATGCAGCATTGTCTAATTACGAGACTGGCTATAGAGAACCAGACCTCGATACACTGTGCGCGTTGGCTCGTTACTATGAGCTGACCTTAGATGAACTCGTGAATGTTAATAATGAACAGCAAGAACGCATTTATGACATTAGCACCGTTGTGAAGGATACACATATTAAGTTCAAAGGGGACCTGTATGAATTAAAAGCATCGCAAAAGAAGGTTCTCTTGCGAGAACTGGATACAGTGTTTGAAAAATTTCAACGATCTCGTATAACATCCATCAAAGAAGGTACCTCACATCGCCATCCTCATATCAATCGGGGAGGACTGTTGGGGGCAAACCTTGCCGCGAGTCGCGGGAAAAAATGATAAGTTTTGATTGTATGACAAACGAGCCTGATCCTGAGTTTCCTTTAGAAAGTCGCTAATTAAATAAAGTTTGATAGCATTAAAGCTATTATATCCAAACATATACTATTAGTTTGGATATAATAGCTTTTTTATTTATGTTACGTATATTGTTTTTGTAAAACATACAGTTTACAATTTAATTAAGATTAAATTAATGTATTTTTTAGTTTAATCTGGTTGTGATTGAGATATTTCGACAAAGCATATTAGGGCTATTGTTAAGTTTTATTATTTAGCTTGATAGAGAGTTTATATGAAAAAAAGTTCAAAATTCTATGCAATGATTATTCTTATTGTAGCTCTTTTAGTGATGATTGGTTATTATTTGCATAATAATCAGTCCAAAAGAATTGATATGGATTTACAAGGGAGTTTAGTACGATTAGATTCTCATGTTTTAACTGTTTATAATGTGAGAAATTTTAATGATTATGAGACTATTGATCTTCATTCCATTGCTAAAAAATTCGATTCAGCTATAAGGTATGTTGCTTATAATAATGAGGCTCTATACTTGTTGTTAGAAGAGAAGGATCATACTTGGAGCATTTTACGTATTACTAATAATGCTATGGATTTATATGCGTTACCTATAATTGAAAATGATGTGAAACGATATCAGATTGTGTTGGATAAAGATAACATATTAGTTATTATGAACCAAAAAATATATCAATCAGAAAGAGAAAAGTTTGCATTTCAATTAGTTAGTCAAGAGTTTTCATATAAAAATCAGTTTATATTCTCACCATCTTTATATGGATATGTTTATATGGATAGTTCTAATGTTGTAAGAAATCTTCAAAATACTGTTAATCTTATCTCTTTAGATTCATATTCGACATATAATGGCATTATTAACAGTTCATATCTTGTATTAACTAGAATGCCTGAGAAGAAAAGATTTGGAGAAATATATGATTTAAATACTGGTGAATATCGAAAACTGACTAAAGGTCCATTATATAACTTTGGGAGTGTTGGTGATGTTGTGTTGTTGGAAATAGAGTCAGATAATGGAGAACCTGACTTTTTTGCTCCTAATTTGTTAGTTAATCCTAGTCGATATAGCAATCATATTACAGATTATGAACCGTTCTTTTATGATGTAAAAAATGATGTGATTATAAAGCTTCCAGAAGGTATATATACTCGTGCTTTAGATCAGTCAATAACTTATCAGTCAGAAGAATTTAATAGAGAGGCGTTACAACAATTAAAATTGTTGTGTGAAAGTAGTCATAATTAGTAGATTGAAGAATTGATATTTTCGTACTATTAAAGTAAGCTTTATATTTGATTAACGAATTTGAGTAAGATTATATGAACAAGTAAAGATTTTGCTTTTGCAAGACTCTAAAAGTATTACGTCATATGGAGTAATCATGGAAATATATAAGAATCTAAAGTCTAAGTTTAATCAATTGTCTTTTAGAGTTCGTTTGATACTAATCGTACATTAGAGAAACATTGTAAATATTACTAGTGTTTATAATGAGAAGATGGAGTCTAATAAAATATATGCATATAGGTTTATTAAAAGAAATTGGTCCCCAATTATTAAAATATCTGCTTATTGGCATTGCTGCAGCCTTTATACTAATCATAATTGTCGGCATCACTACTCGATATTATCATTATAATGACAACTCTTTTGCATTAATTAAATATGGATATTCTCTTTACAAAGAGGCTTTGATTGATGAGATAAACTGGACTCGCGTTGGTGATAAGTTTATGGTGAAGAATTCTGACTATACTGACTTTAAGGCAAAGTATAATCAGAGTAGATTCTTAGATGATATAAATGATAATAAGGACAAAATTAGTGAAGGTCTTAATACCAATAGCATTAGAGTCCAGTTGAAAGAAGACTTTATACGAATTAAATATAAAATGGTGGATTGATAAAGATGGTTTTCGATAGGGTTGTTATTAATAAATTAAAAATAATTATATTTGTAGTAGGAATAATCATAGGCTCATTTAGTGGTGCTCTTGTATTAGAGAAAATAGATAATACATTGGAATCCATTTATTCTGGTAGACAAGCTCTTATTTGGAATGAATATAAAAGTTTTGATCATCGTGAGCATTTTACTATCAATGCCATCTATCCTTTTAAATATGAAATTGGTAGTGTTAGACCTTATTTTATTGTTGATGCAGTAAGTCATAGTAATATGGATACAATAGAAAAATCTTTAGCTTTAGATGGATGGAAGCAAATAGAGGCTAATACATTTCAAAAAGAAACTAGTGGAGAAGTATTAAAATTATCTGTAAAACCTATTAATATGAATGAATTTATGATTGTATATTATTACTAACTTTTACAAATAGAATTCATACTATTAGCTATGCGGTAATCGTAATAATTAATGAATAGTTATATAGATAAAGTTATTTAGAAATGTATTAGTGGACTTAGGAGTTGTTATGAATGCTGGGCGTATCTTATGTAGTATTTTAATTGGTATGTATGCAATATATATTATACGGAATAATACAATAACTATTGCAAGCGCAAATACTAAGAGAAGTCTTCTTCTTACGATGATACAATTAGGTCAATTATTGATGCTTGAATTAATGGTTATTTTTGGGGGGGGGATTTTACATAGTTTTTCTATTTTTTCGTTAATACTTGCGGTTCTTCTTTGGGGGGAAATGTTTGCACTAAAGCAAAATCTCAATGAATATTTTATGTGCAAGGAAGGAAAAAGCTATGGCATTAGTATTATAGGAATAGGTCGAATTGCTGTGTCTGTAGTGCAGAGCATTTTACTAATCTTATTAGCGATTTTTGGTTGGTAAAATTTCTTCCGTATAGGGGGCTTAATTTAATTTATCTTTTGGCCGTTATAGGGATTTATAAAAAGATGATACATTACCATATACAGAGTACTTTAGTTTAAGGTATTTTTTAGTTTAATCTGGCTGTGATTGAGATATTTCGACAAAACATAATAGGACTATTGTTAAATTTTATTAGTTAGCTTGGTAGAGAGTTTATATGAAAAAAGCTTATATTTTTATAGTGATAGCTATTGTAAGTCTTGGTATAGCTATATATCATCATTATCATCAAGTGGCCCATAATAATATAGTTGTTTCCACACAGTCTCATGAATTAGTAGACACCTCAATTGATGAATCGATTTCTAATCGAATTTTAGCAGTATATCCCACTGAATCTTACTATTACTATTTAGGCTACGATGGAATTGGTCGCTATGATATTAAAAATCATATTTTAGATGTATTAGAGTTCGAGGTTTATGGTGATGAAAGTGGTCCTTTTAAAACCTATCATCCTAAATCTAAGATAGTTGTTAATAGGAAGAATAAACTTTCTGATTTTTCAAAAGAAGATTTAGATAATTTTGAAAAAATGTTAATGAATTCTGAGCATGGTGCACAATACTTTAATAAACGATGGTACCGTTCTGGCTATGAAGCCACTTTTTTGGATTTAGATAATCATCTTATTATTACGAATGATGTGCGAGGTGTAAAAGATACACCTACCAAAATTTTAATATTTAATGTGAGTGGCTTTATTATCATTGATAAAGAAACCAATGATATGCAAGTTTATTTTGATGAAAGTATTGCAGGAAAAAAAGTTAAAGATTCTGCAATTTCAATATTAAAGTATATGTATGGTGAACATCTTATAATTCTAAATAGTATAGATCAAATTGAAGAGAATGAGAGAAATATTTTGTTGCAACTAAGAGATCAATACATTAGTAAAAAATAATTTGCGTGAGCGTAGTTAGTAATAAGGTTAAATTTAGATCAAGTGATAATTATAAAGGTATTTTGGGGATGTTTAACCCCATTGGTGTAGAATGGCAACAAAGTGGTGCTATTGCGACAACTAATGCATATGTAGAATTCCAAATGGAAGTAGAGGTTAATAAGTAGATGTGGAAAAAGAGATTACTGATAATTAGTATATTAGGAAATATTCTTTCTCTGTTTTTAATTGGTATCTATTTTTTAGTGAATTCCTGGTTTTTTCATGCTGAATTAGGAAGTATAGTTGGTATAAAGCCTGATTATCTGATTCAGTTAAATAATGAAGGCGTTTTGTATGACTATAGACAAATGATAAGTATTGCCTCTGGCATAAGGTCATACAAATTGATAAACTCCTTAGAATCAGATAATTATTATATATACAAATCAATTTATAATCATCAGATTTTTATTGGTCAAGTTGATCAAATTCATCAAAAATATATTATTTATGATGGGTATTTAGATCACTATATATTTGTGAACCTTGAATTTGATATTGATAAAAAACAATATGAGGATTTTATTGGAAGAATAAAGATAATAGATAGATATGAGAATCTTCCTCTTAGATATCGCAAGTTAATTGAAAATGGCAACTGGGAATATCTTTAATTCATTTTTAACTGGCACAGGTATATTGAATTAGGCCCTAGAATTATGTTTGAGAAATTTAGCAGTTAATGGCGATTCTGCACTTGGGTAATAGAATAAGCCTCTGCTTATAAAAAACGCTAAAAAAGATTTTTGTTTCGTAATACCTATATTGGTTATATTTCAACTAAAAATTATTTTTAATGTTATAAATGATAATTAAAATTAGACTTGGGTTGGTGAGTGTGACTAGAAGTTATTTTAAATTGAATAGGGTTCCATTTGCAGTTAAAGTTTATATTGGATTTGTCTTATTGGTATTCCTATTAATGGGAATTACGTATTTACATGCGTATATTAAAAGGCCAGAGCAAATGCAAAGTCTTCAATTGTATGAGCAAAAATTAGAAACCATATCCTCAAAAAAAGTAAATGAAGAGTATTATGTATCTGGTAGAGCATCACAAAATAATAATCTGGAAATTACATATGCCTCTATTACAATTGATGATATTAAAGGGATACTTTCAAAACAAAATATAGGATGGAATGAAATAAGTAAAAATCGTATAGTTGGACATGACTATGATGCTAACGTTTATATCGAGTTATTTAAAGAAGTAGGTTCTAATAGGGTGATTTTAATATTACAAAGAAGAAATTGACACTAAAGGTAATATAGAGGACTTTTAGGGATCAAATGTTGTAGTGTTAGTGATATCAGCCTTGCAGCGGGCAAAAATACTGTAGATGTTAAGAATACCTATAAAAGCTCTGGATGGAGTGTCGGTGCTGGTATTAGTTTGACTGGTGGCGGACTTCTCGATATTAATGCGAGTGGTAATATGGCTCGTCAAAATGGCGATACGTACCAAGAAAGCTATGTACCATATACCAATGACAAATCTTTTGTTGGGACACTTTCCAATATTGCATCTGATGTAAGTAATTCTCAACCAACATATAACTCTAATCATGATGAGGAGGCAATAAACGAGGATACCTATGATATAAATGATCCGGAGTAGTTTTTTTGTTGAGACTAAATATTAGTATGAGTATATTGATATTAGAGATTGGTGGATTTATAAGATAACTTTCTAAATGTAAAAAATAAATTATTGTGGCTATTTCTCATTTTCATTTAGTGTGATGGGTTATTTTATTTATATATTTTAATATAAAAAGGGGTTATATGAGAAAGAAACTCTTGTTAATATTCTTAGTGTGTGTTGCTATTCTTTTTGTAATTACTAATATTCGAAATACGATGCAACGACCCTTTCATCAAGAAAGAGTTAATAATCTTATTATGGTTGCTAAGGATAGGATAGAAAATAATAATCAATTAGAGATTACTGAGGTAGGTTCGGGTAGGCCTGTTAAAGGTGGTGGTTGGGGAAATCACATTTACTTTAAATCTTATCTTTCTGAAAATCAAACTGTTGATTTTATTATACCTCCTTTACAATCTATTATGGGGGATAGATTAGTTGGTAAAGTTTCTGATCCAACTTTAACTTCTTATCAATTTGGTTTTTCAAATTTTGGTGTCAATTTGCTCTATAGAGGGAAATATGACGGGATTTGGGAATTGAGAGTTATTAGTTTGCCTTAGATTGATAAAAGTTTAATCAGCAGATAGTTGATAATCTAAAATCAACTATCTGCTATTTTTATGTTCTTAAAATCGAATAATTTCAATTAAAACACCTAGAATTTTACGATTTTATGAGTGTTTTATGATAAAATAAAAGGTATGAATACTTCAACAACTCGGTCTATTACCTACAATGGTGACACAATTGAATATGAGTTAACAATCAAGCGTGTAAAGAATATAAATATGCGTGTGCACAAGGATGGTAGTGTCCATGTTTCGGCGAATGCTTATGTACCAGATCATCGTATCGATGCATTTGTTATTGAAAATATACCCTTTATTGAGAAGGCTCGTTTTAAATTAGAAGCATTAACGGCACAGCGTATAGAGGCATTACAATATGTAACGGGTGAAACCGTATCTATTTTGGGCATGCCTGTTTCTCTAGAGGTGCTAGAAACATCTGGCAAACCGTATATTAAGTTTGATGGGTCTAATCGCATGGTGATGTTCGTTAAATCTGATTACACCTATGAAGACAAGCATAAATTAATGCAAACCTTTTGGCGCCAGCTAGGGGAAAAGGTGTTTACCCATTGGGCGAAGGTCGTGTATCAACGCTTTCACCAACAACATATTGATGTGCCCATGCCAACGGTAAAGCAACAGCGCATGAAGAGTCGTTGGGGGTCTTGTACACCATCAAAGCAGCTCATTAAGATGAATATGCGTTTAATAGAAGGGCCTCAGGCCTATATTGAGTACGTTATGGTCCATGAGTTTGCCCATTTTAAATACTTGGATCATTCCAAGAACTTTCACAATTTAGTGGCCCAATTTTTACCAGATTGGAAAGCCCGTAAGAAATCATTAAATATCTATTTTGCACATAGACCGTAAGGAGGTGTACCATGAAGCCATTTGTACATTTACATAGTCATACGGAATTTAGTTTATTGGACGGCATCAGTCGTTTGCCGGATATGGTGCGCCGCGCGAAGGAATTGGAACAACCCGCCCTTGCCATTACGGACCATGGCAATATGTATGCAGCCATCTATTTTTATAAAGAATGTGTAGCACAAGGCATTAAACCAATTATTGGATGTGAAGTGTATGTCACAGAAGGTAGCCGCCTTGATAAACCAGAAGGGCGCAGCCGTGAGCGATTAAAACATCTTATTTTGCTAGCCGAAACGATGGAAGGCTATCGAAACCTTGTTAAAATCGTATCTAAAGCCTCTACGGAAGGTTTTAATTATAAGCCCCGTGCTGACCATGATTTGTTGCGTCAATACAGCAAGGGAATTATCGCCCTTAGTGCGTGTATTCAAGGGGAAGTGCCACAATATATCTTGCAAGATAACATGGATGGGGCTCGCCGCGCTGTTGAGTGGTACATTGAAACCTTCGGTAAAGACAATTTCTTTTTAGAAATTCAAAATCACGGTTTACCTGAAGAGTTACGTGCTCAGCAAGTGCTATGTCAATTAGCTGACGAATATGGCCTAGGCATCGTGGCGTCCAATGATTTCCACTATGTTATGAAAGACGACGCTGATGCTCAAGACATCCGCGTTTGTATTCAAACGGGCCGACGTCGCGCCGAAGTAGACCGTTTGAAATTCCCTAATGATGAGTTCTATCTAAAATCTGGGGACGAGATGGCGGAGCTCTTTGGATACATTCCTGGGGCTTTAGAAAATACAGTAAAGATTGCAGACCGATGCAATGTAGAATTTAATTTTAATGAACACCATTTGCCGCACTTTGACGTGCCTGAGGGCGAAACGTCTAAGACTTATTTGCGTAAGGTTTGTGAACGAGAAATACCTCGTTTATATGGCGATACATCTGATGAGCTTAAAAAACGTCTCGACTACGAACTCGATGTTATCGGGACGATGGGCTTTGAAGATTATTTCCTTATCGTATGGGACTATGTGCGTTATGCACGGGAACACGATATTCTAGTCGGCCCAGGGCGTGGCTCTGCAGCTGGTTCTGTAGTAGCTTATTTATTAGGTATCACAGGCCTCGACCCATTACAATACGATTTGCTCTTTGAACGGTTCTTAAACCCAGAACGGGTAAGCATGCCTGATATCGATATTGACTTCTGCTATGAAAAGCGGGGCGAAGCTATCGATTACGTAACGCGAAAATATGGGCAAGCTCGCGTGTCTCAAATCATCACCTTTGGTACAGAAGCGGCTCGCGCCGTTATTCGCGACGTAGGTCGTGTGCTCGATTTACCATTAGCTGAGGTCAATCGCATTGCGAAGATGATTCCTAATGAATTGGGCATCACCTTAGAAAAGGCCTTAAAGGGTAAAGATTTAAAAGCCTTATATGATACAGACCCTAATGTAAAAGAGCTATTTGATTTTGGTCAAAAACTAGAAGGTATTGCACGTAACTCGTCCACTCATGCAGCAGGCGTTGTAATTTCTGCGGATCCTCTAGATGACCATGTGCCTGTACAAAACTCTAATGAAGAAGGCTTTGTTACTCAATATGATAAGGATAATATCGAAGAACTAGGCCTGTTAAAGATGGACTTTTTGGGCCTCCGTACATTGACCGTTATGGGGGATGCCCTTAAGCTCATCAAGGCAAACCGAGGTATTGACCTCGATTTAGATGCTATCCCATTAGATGATAAAGAGGCTTGTGAGCTTCTTACGAAGGGCGATACATCCGGCGTATTCCAGCTCGAATCCGATGGGATTACCAAGCTCGTTATGGATTTGAAACCGGAGCATTTTGAGGATTTAATCCCTCTCGTTGCACTCTATCGCCCAGGTCCTTTGGGATCTGGCATGGTAGCGGATTTTATTGACCGTCGTCATGGTAAAAAAGAGGTGACCTATTTACATCCAATTTTGGAACCGATTTTGAAAGATACGTTCGGCGTTATTCTCTACCAAGAACAGGTTATGCAAATTGCGTCTGCCATGGGTGGATTTTCTCTAGGTCAAGCGGATTTGATGCGCCGTGCGATGGGTAAGAAAAAGGAATCCGTCCTCAAGGCGCAGCGGGAATCATTTATACAAGGTTCTATCAATAATGGCATCGAAGAGTCCATTGCAAATGAAGTATTTGACTTGCTCGTTTACTTTGCCGGTTATGGCTTTAATAAATCTCATAGTGCGGCCTATGCGTACATTGCGTACCAAACAGCGTATCTTAAGGCGCACTACTTCCCAGAATTTATGGCCGCTACCATGACCAGCTTTATGCAAAATATGGATAAGCTCACATACTATATCAATGCTTGTAAAAAACACAATGTGCAGGTCCTCGGTCCCGATGTGAACCATTCCTTACGTAGCTTTGCTGTACAAGGTGATGCCATTCGCTTTGGCCTTGGGGGCATCAAGAACGTAGGGGACAATGCTATCGATCGACTCATCGCTGAACGTGAGGCTAATGGTCTCTATACGAGCATTACCGATTTTTGTCGTCGCGTAGATAGCAAGGTTGTGAATAAACGTTTGCTTGAAAGCTTAATTCGCTGCGGTGCTATGGACGGATTTGAGGAAAACCGCAATCAGTTATTGCACATGTATGAAAGTGCACAGGCTGTAGGGGCTAAGCAGCAAAAGGATGCTGCCATGGGGACTATGAGTCTCTTTGGTGAAAGCACGGATGACGTCGATATGATTCCGGTACCGAATTTACCTGATTTATCGGAAGATGATAAATTGAAGGATGAAAAGGATTACACAGGGTTTTATATTACAGGCCATCCATTGCAAGGCTATAACAAGGAACTGAAAGGCCTCTTTGAATTAGGGCAACTTCTTGAAAACCCAGAGCGTTTTGATGGTCAAACGATTACCTTTGGCGGTCTCATTGCTGAAAGAGGGGATAGACCTACAAAACGGGGCGATGTCATGAGTATTCTTCGCATCGAAGATTACTCTGGTTCGGCTCAAGTGGTGGCATTTCCGAAGGTATTTGCTCAGAGCCAACAATTTTTGGCTGTTGATATGGTCGTTAAGGTGCGAGGCCGCGTTGATGCGGATGAAAAGGGTGTACAGATTATTGCGGACCGCATTGCACCGCTAAAGGTGAATTATAACAATGCACGACAAATCGCCATCCATATTCGAGGTGCCTATGATACGTCAGAGAATAGCAATGCGTTGAAGGAAATACTTTCACAAGCAGAAGGGCAAGTCCCGACAGCATTATATTTACATAAACAACGAAAACGAATTAATTTATCACCTCAATTATGCTTTGCACCGACAGATGAGATCATCGCACGCATTGAAGCCGTTTTGGGCGAAGGTGCCGTAGAGGTACAATAGGGTGTGCGTAGATAGGGCATATGCAATAGATTTATATCGAAAGATGTAAATTTGGTATTGGTCAAAGCTCAATGGGGACAGGTATAATTAAATTTGTAGATATATTAAATAAAATCCCTTTAGGAGGATATATGAAACGTACAAAAATCGTATGTACCGTAGGTCCAGGCACGGATAAATTCGGTATTTTAGAAGATATGATGCGCGCCGGCATGAATGTGGCTCGTTTTAACTTCTCTCATGGTTCGCATGAAGAGCAAGCGGAGCGCATGCAAATGGTGCGTGATGCAGCGATGATTGTCAACAAACCAATCGCATTATTGCTGGATACAAAAGGCCCTGAGGTTCGTCTGGGACTATTTAAAGAAGGTAAGGTGTTCCTCGAAGCGGGGCAACAATTTACATTGACTACGGATGATGTAGAAGGCACGTCAGAGATTAGTACTGTAAACCATAAAGGTTTAGTAGGCGATGTGCACGTTGGGGATACAGTTCTTTTAGCAGATGGCCTTGTAAGATTAACCATCGATGCCATTGAAGGTAATAAGATTATTACGACTGTTCAAAACAGCGGTGAAATTGGCAATCGCAAACGGGTGGCCGTGCCAGGTGTAGCGCTTAGCTTGCCACCTGTATCCGAGCAAGACGAATTAGATTTGCGTTTTGGCTGTCAACAAGGCGTGGACTTTGTGGCCGCATCCTTTATGCAACGCGCTAAGGACGTGGTGGCTATTCGTCGCATCTTGGAATCTGAACAAAAGGATATTAAGATTATCGCCAAAATTGAAAATGCAGAAGGGGTTAATAATATTGATGAAATCCTCGATGTAGCGGATGGTCTTATGATTGCTCGTGGTGATCTGGGCGTAGAAATTCCTGCCGAAGAAGTACCGGTATTGCAAAAGATGATGATTGAAAAATGTAATCGTCTTGGTAAACCTGTTATTACGGCTACGCAAATGTTGGAATCTATGATTCAAAACCCTCGTCCAACTCGTGCCGAAGCGAGTGACGTGGCAAATGCGATTTTAGATGGCACCGATGCTATTATGTTGTCTGGCGAGACGGCTAATGGTTCATACCCTGTAGAAGCTGTTACGACCATGACACGTATTGCAGAGGTAACAGAGCAATCTGTTATTTATGATCATAAGAGTAGAACGCAGGAAAGCGATGATGTGACGACTACTGATGCGGTATGTCTTGCTAGCGTTCGCGTTGCTAGTGATCTAGGTGCGGCGGCTATTTTGACATGTACCGAATCTGGTCATACTGCAATTAGTGTGGCTCGTCACCGTCCAGATTGTAAAATTATTGCTATTACACCGCATGATGAAACGATTCGCCGCATTCAATTGTGCTGGGGTGTTGAAGCCATCAAGGGCCGTGAAAATATCAATTCTGATGAAATGGTAAAACAGGCGATTACCGGTGCTCTCGGGGCGAATGCCATCAACTCTGGTGATTTAGTTGTCGTTACCGCTGGCGTGCCATCTGGATCTACAGGGACTACAAACATGATTCGTGTCCATATTGCAGGCAAGGTATTGTTATCTGGCAATGGTATTTTGCGTAAATCCGCTACGGGTCGCGTATTTATTGCGGCTAATCATAAGAATGATTATGAAAGCTTCCAATCCGGCGATATTCTTGTAGTAGGGACTATGGAACCAGAATTGATGAATATTGCTAAACGCGCTGGCGGTATCATTTCTGTTGAAGATGGATACACATCGGATAGCGCTATAGCGGGGATTACTTATGGTATTCCAGTTATCTTAGGTGCTAAAGATGCTCATGACGTATTGCTTGAAGGTGCAGAAGTAACCATTGATGGGGAACGAGGCAAGGTCTTTGCAGGCATTGCAAATGCAAGATAATTTAGTGGCCGTATTAGATATAGTAATATAATAAACCTTCAATACAGGCGTTAAATAATAGAAAATCTAGCCATCATAGATTAGACAGGTTAATTAGAAGAAGGAGTACGACTATGGATGATAAAGAATGGCGTACCTTTGTAACCGTTGTGGATGAAGGTAATATAACAAAGGCTGCTGAAAAACTATTTCTTTCGCAGCCGGCTTTGAGCTATCGACTGCGTCATTTAGAGGATAGCGTAGGGTACTCCTTGCTGCTTCGTACCACAGAAGGTATTACATTAACACCGCAAGGCGAGATTTACTATGACTATTGTAAACGTATGTTGCATGATAGAGAATCTTTAGAACATGCGTTAATATCCTCTACTGGTAAGATTCAAGGGACATTAAAAATTGCATCGTCTATCAATTTTGCGGACTATGAATTGCCGCAATTATTGCAGTCCTTTAGAGAACAATATCCAGATGTGCACATACAGGTGAAAACAGCTTTTAGTCATCAGGTAGTGAAGATGTTTAATACTGGTGACTGTATGGTTGCCTTTGCGCGCGGCGGCTATGAAGTATCCGGTACCTCGGAATTACTATTAGAAGAACCATATTGCTTGGTATACAAAGAGCTTGTACCACCAGAATCGTTAGAAAAAGTACCTTTCATTAGGTACCAAACAGATGCATCGGTTTCAAATATTATTGAAAACTGGTGTGCCGAGCATTTTGAAGAACCTCCTATTGTGGCCATGGACGTCAATTCTATGAGTACGTGCCGTCACTTTGTGCGGGCCGGTCTTGGGTGGTCTATTTTGACCTATATGGGACTTGGATCCTGTAAGGATAAAGACATTTATGTAAGTCCATTGCGCAGTAAGGACGGCAATTATATTACGCGCGATACCAATATGGTGTACGCCAAAGATGCTACGAATCTGATTGCGGTAAAAACATTTATAGAATATGTACGTAATTACTATAAAGAACATACCGTAGTGGATGATAGTATTTTTAGAGAATATAAAGCATAATCTGTTATGCTATTTCTGTATTGGTAAATTTTAATATAATGAGCCATACTATAGATGTATGAGTACGTAAAGCATGTAAGTGCATGTATATATCCATTTTGGGTGTATGCATGCAC
Source organism: Veillonella tobetsuensis (assembly GCF_002959935.1). NCBI lineage: Bacteria > Bacillati > Bacillota > Negativicutes > Veillonellales > Veillonellaceae > Veillonella > Veillonella tobetsuensis. The sequence continues at coordinate 45,484 of NZ_PPDF01000008.1, read as the reverse complement.
TTTTTTCATTTTACTAGGCAAAACTATGCTGAAAATGCATAAAAGGTATGAATAGTAGTTATAAAAGTTTTTATGGCCCCTATAAAGGTAATCTATTTTTCATTACAATTTTGAGCAATTATAATGAGTGTAGACAATAACTCCTAGAGTTCAATAGATGATAGTCGCGTATCACGAATTTCTGGGGTAGTGTTAGGATGATTACATGCCTATGTTTTTAAGAAAGGAAGAAACATGGAAAAATTCTTAAAACTAGCACTTATTGTGCTAATCCCTGTTGTCCTCTGGTTTACAACTCCACCAGATGGGCTCACTGATACGGCGTGGCGCCTTCTAGGCTTCTACATTGCAGGTATCGTAGGTTTGATTTTAAAACCATACCCAATTCAAATTATTTTATTAGCTGTATTATCTGCATCTGCATTATTCTTAGACAATGCAAAAGATATCTTGGTAGGTTATGGATCCACTGCATTGTGGATGATTATCGCTGCGTTCTCCTTGAGCGTTGCCTTTGGTAAAACTGGTCTTGGTCACCGCGTTGCATACCATTTGATTAATGCATTCGGTTCTACTGTATTACGTCTTGGTTATGTAACAGCACTTCTTGATTTAGTATTATCTCCAGCTACACCTTCTAACACAGCACGTGCGGCTGGTATCGTATATCCAATTAACTTATCCATTGCTGAATCCATCGGTTCTTATCCTGGCGATACTGCCAAACGCGGTGGTTCCTTCATCTTGATGAATGGTTATTTCGTAACAAAAATTACATCCTTCATGTTCTTAACAGCTATGGCTCCAAACGTGTTGGCTTTGGATTTTGTTACTAAAATCACTGGTCTTAACATGACTTGGGCTGAATGGGCTTTGGCCTTAGCTCTTCCAGGTCTTGTAATGTTGATCTTCGTACCACTTGTAGGTTACTGGATTGACCGTCCTGAAGCAGTAAAAATTGACAATAAGAAATTAGCTGCTGATGGCCTTGCCAAATTAGGACCTATGAAAATGTCTGAAAAAATCTTGGCAGTTGTATTTATTCTTGCTCTTATCGGATGGGCATTGCCTTCCATCGGTTTTGACTTGAGCCCAACAGCAGTAGCATTAGTAGCTATGACTATTGTATTCTTCGCTGGTATCATCACTTGGGATGACATGGTTCAAACTAAAGCTGTTTGGAACACATTCATCTGGTTTGGTGCGATTCTTGGTTTATCAACTGCTTTAACAAAAGCTAAATTCTTCGCTTGGCTTGCAGCATACATGCAAGCAAATTTGGCGCTCGATGTGTCACCACTTGTAGTTGTAGTAATTCTTTCTGGTATCAGCGTTGTAATTCGTTACTTGTTCGCTTCCAGTACTGCATACATTGCATCCATGCTTCCTGTATTCTTGACTGTAGGTATGGCAGCAGGCGTAGATCCAGTTATGTTTGGTCTCGTATTACTTGCAACAAATGCATTTGGCGGTCTCGTAACTCACTACGGTGCATCCCCTGGTCCAATCATTTACTCTGCAGGTTATAATAACTTAAAAGATTGGTGGACTGCTGGTGCTATCTTAGCCGTATTGAGCTGGGTTCTACTCTTTGTAGTAGGTATCCCTTGGTGGACTTTCATCGGTATGATTGGCTAATCATATAATTTTATAATCATCATTGTTTTTACGGTACGGGCCAGACATTCGCGACACGTCTGGTCTTTGCCATTTGATATATTTATTAGTGAAAGGATGCAACATGGCACAATTAGTGAAAGCTGCGCAAGCTGGCTTCGACGAAAAAAATGATGCATTAGTAACGGTTGAACCGATTGCTAGCGGTATCGAAATCGAATTGACTTCCAAAGTTATGCGTCAATATGGCGAACAAATTAAATCTGTTATCTTGAATACTGTAAAAGAAGCTGGCTTTGACGGCGTAAAAGTAACGGTACAAGATAAAAATGCTTGGGATTATACAATCAAAGCTCGCGTGTTGGGCGCATTAGAAAGGGGGAGCAAAGCATAATGGCTAACGATAAAACATTTCCAGAAGTAAAAACTAATCCGCTTACAGAAGCGGCAAAAAAACGCTTATCCCGTTCCATGATGTTCGTTCCTGGTAACACACCTAAAATGATTAACAGCGCTGATATTCACGGTGCTGACTCCATCATGATTGATATCGAAGATTCCGTTCCTGTAACAGAAAAAGACACAGCTCGTCTTTTGACTGCAGAAGCATTGAAATCTCGTAAGTTCCGTGGTGAAACTGTTGTTCGTATCAACCATCCTACACAAACTCCTTATGGTTATGACGATCTTGATGTTATCGTTCCAGCTAAACCTGATATGATTCGTTTACCTAAAACTGAAGACGTATCCGAAGTTGAAATCGTAGCGAAGAAAATTGAAGAAGTGGAAAAAGCTAATGGCTGGCCAGAAGGTACTATCAATATTATCGTAGCTATCGAATCGGTTCGTGGCTTGTACAATGTTCGTGAAATCTGTCATGGCCCTCGCGTAGTAGCTATCGCACTTGGCGCTGAAGACTACCGTGCTGATCTTCGCACAGGTAAACATAAACCAGCTGTTGAATTGTTGTTCGCTCGTCAAACAATTCTTCATGCAGCACGCGAAGCAGGTATCCGCGTAATCGATACTGTATTCTCTGACGTAAAAGACCCTCAAGGCTTCCGTGAAGAAGTTGAGTTCATTAAAGCATTGGGTTATGACGGCAAATCTTGCATCCACCCAAGCCAAATCAAAATTATCCACGAAGTATTCACTCCTGACGAAAAAGAAATCGCTCATTCCGTTAAGGTATTGAACAGCTATGCTGATGCATTGCGCAACAATAAAGGCGTAATCTCCGTAGATGGTAAAATGATCGATGGTCCTATCGTAGTTCGTGCACAACGAGTAGTTGACAAAGCACGTGCAGCAGGCATTAAAGTTGAATTAGAGGAAGGAGCAGAATACGATGTTAAATAAAGTAGGTCGCGATATCCCAACAAATATCCCAGCACTAGAAGGTCGCGAAGTATATCAAGGTGAATTCGCTATTGAACCTAAAGCTCATCGCGCAGGTAAACCTGTACACATGAGTCGTGTGGGTACTAATAAAGTACTTGCTTCTATTGATGAAGCAATAGAAAAAGCTGGCGTAAAAGATGGTATGACATTGTCCTTCCATCATCACTTGCGCAATGGCGACTATGTAATGAAAATGGTTATGGAACGCGTACAAGCGAAAGGTATTAAAGACATTACAATTGCGTCTTCTTCCTTGTCTCCATGCCATGAGTTCTTAGTAGAAATGATTCAAGATGGTACTGTAACAGCTATCGAAACATCTGGCTTGCGTGATCGTCTTGGTAAATTCTTAACACAAAATCCAGGCGTATTGAAACGCCCTGTAATCATTCGCTCCCACGGTGGCCGTGCTCGTGCTATTGAATCTGGCGAAGTTCATATCGACGTAGCTTTCATGGGCGCTCCTACAGCTGACCCACGTGGTAATGCTACTGGTCGTATGGGCAAATCCGCATGTGGTGCACTTGGCTATGCTAAGGTTGACTCCCACTATGCAGATACAACTGTTATCATCACAGATAACTTGGTTGACTATGTACACAACTATGCAATTCCTCAAACTGACGTAGATTATGTTGTTGAGGTTGAAAGCATTGGTGATCCAGAAGGTATCGCTTCTGGTGCGGTAGGTTTCACTAAAAACCCTATCCAAATTAAAATTGCTGAATTAGCTGGTGAATTCCTTGATCAAGCTGGCATCATTAAAGATGGTTTTGTATTCCAATTGGGCGCTGGTGGTGCTCCATTGACTGTGGCGAAATTCATCGCTGAAAAACTTCGCAAACGCGGTGAAGTAGGTGGCTTTGCTATCGGTGGTGCTACAGGTATCTTGACTGGTATGCTTGAAGAAGGTTTGATCCGTGCAATTTACGATACTCAAACATTCGATACAACTGCAGCAGCCTCTTTAGATAAAAACCCTGCACACATCGAAATGTCTGCTTCCATGTACGCTAACCCATGGACAGACTGCACTACAAACTACCTAGACGTAGTATTCCTTGGTGCTACTGAAATCGACCTTGATTTCAACGTAAACGTAATGACTGACTCCAACGGTGTATTGATGGGCGCTTCTGGCGGTCACTCCGATACAGCAGCAGGTGCTAAATGCACAGTTATTACTTGTCCATTGATCCGTGGCCGCTTACCAATGATCCGTGACAAAGTAGCAACTGTAATTACACCAGGTTCCTCCGTTGACGTACTCGTTACTGAATACGGTATCGCAATCAACCCAGCTCGTACTGATTTGATTGAACGCTTCAAAGATAGCAACTTGCCTATCTTCACAATTGAAGAATTACAACAATTAGCATTTGATTTAGTAGGTAAACCACAAGATATCCCTGTATCTGATAAAGATGAAGACATCATCGCAATCGTAGAATACCGCGATGGTTCTATTATCGACGTGGTTCGTAAACCTCTATAATTGAGTTGGTGGTGTGGATGTTGTGGAGCGCGGTAGAATCCGTTACGGTTCCGCTGGCGGTATCACCATCCCTTGCTGATTAAATAATACAAAGACCCTCTCCATGGTCCTAGGACTCACACATGCCTGAAGTTCCTCTACGGACCACGGAGAGGGTCTTTTTCTTATCACAGTTACGTTAGATTTATTGTATAATTTAGATAATAATATATTATTTATTTTGTATAAGGTGAGAGAAGGTTTAGTATGACAAATGTAAAAAAAGATAGTTTGTCTGCAAAGGGCTTGTCAATTCAAGTATATACAGAAGACTTTATGAATGATTATATTAGTCTAACAGACATAGCTCGATATAAAAGTGATGAACCTAGTGATGTAATTAAAAACTGGATGAGAAGAAAAGATACTATTGAGTTTTTAGGTTTGTGGGAGAGCTTAAATAATACGAATTTTAATTCGGTCGAATTCGACCGAATTAAATCTGAAGCGGGATATAATTCATTTACTTTATCGCCCAAGAAATGGATAAGTTTAACAAATGCAATCGGCATTATTTCGAAGAGTGGTCGATATGGAGGGGCTTTTGCATATAGTGACATAGCTTTTGAGTTTGCTTCATGGATTTCGGCTGAATTTAAAATGTACGTCATACAAGATTATAAGCGTCTTAAATCAGATGAAAATTCAAAGTTATCCTTAAATTGGAATTTGAATCGTGAAATATCAAAACTTAATTATAAAATTCACACAGACGCTATTAAAGAATATCTTTTAAATGATTTAACAGATGAGCAATTATCATATAAATATGCTAGCGAAGCAGATTTGCTAAATGTAGCATTATTTGATAAGAGAGCTAAACAGTGGCGTGATGAAAACCCTAAATTAAAAGGTAATATGCGTGACTATGCTAATTTACAGGAATTATTAGTTTTAGCTAACATGGAAAGCTATAATGCAATTTTAATTAGTAAGGGCATTTCTCAAAAGGAAAGAATGATAGAATTAAGAGCATTAGCTAAAAAACAATTATTGTCATTAAAATCCTTAGAAAATAAAAAGCTTATATCTAAAGATAATTTGTAGGAGAGTATATAGCAGTATTTTGGACTTTCTTGATATTAATAGGAGAGAGACTATGAGCCAAGTATTTAAACAGGATTTAACGGATACTTCAGGTCGTCCTGGTGGTATATTTTTTGTTGAGTTGCTGATGGCGGAGCATTGTGATATACTTGACCGTGAGCATATGGTTGAGGTATTTACAAAGCACTTAGGCACTGTAGATTGTTTTAGTTATGGGGCGGATTCAGCTGGTTTTGCACCTCAGAATTATAAGGTGCATTATGAGGATAATGATGCAGAGGTTCCTCCAACATTGATGATTACAAAATGTGAGAAAATTGATAAGCCTGTATTAGACGATTTTGATCGTAGTCAGGTATGGAATTGTCCCAATGTAGATGACTTGTTGGCAGAGTGCGAATATAGAGTATTTGCTACGGATATGTTAGCTGCTGGTTTAGAGTCAAAACAGCGTGCTGATATGCTCGTAAAGTATGTAGATGCTTTGTTAGAATTATATCCGGCTTGTAAGGCCGTTGTCTTTGGTCCATCTCGTAAGTTTTTAAGTCGTGAATCGATTGAAAATTATCCAGATAAGGCTGTAACTCGTTTTATTGATTATGCAGTTAATGTGCGATATTTTAACATTCAAGGTACAGAAGATATGATGGTTGACTCGGTGGGGATGAGCACCTTATTCTTGCCTGATGTACAGTATCACTTTCATGGTATGAATCCTGATGATGTAGTTATTCATGCATATAATATGCTGTATTTTATTTTAGAAAATGACAATCCTGTGGGTGATGGTGATACTATTAGCGGCCTAGAGAATGGAGAATTGGATTCAAATGTTCAATGGACATTGCATTATGAGGATTCTCTAATTCAACCGGTGAGAGCAGTGCTTGATGTAAATATGGGTGAATATGCTTCAGGAACTCGTTAGTCGTTAATTGATGAAAGGTGAGGGTATTATGAGTAATCAACGTGTTTTTGATATGGAACTTGTGAAAGTTGAAAGTTTGGAGAATGCTGTTAGGACGCCATTTTATCAAACTGATTCCACAGGTGGTTCAGTATGGGTTATTAAACCTGGTCAAACCTTACCAAAACATTATCATCATCACTCTGATGATATATGGGTTATATTGCAAGGCAAGGGTGTATTTTATCCAACACCTGATACAGAGGTGCCTTTTACAAAGGGGCAAGTTATAGTATCTAAAAAGGGTGAATGTCATGGTGCAAAAAATACTGGAACGGAAGATATTGTCTTTGTGAGTATCGTTGCGCCAGTGCCTGCTGATTATGATCCTGTTAATACTAATTAATATGAAAGCACTTTATAGTATTTTCTTATCTTGTGATAGAGATATATTCATACTATAAAGTGCTTTTTAAGGAACGATAACAGAAAGTGGGTCACTAGTGAGGTAGAAGGACTCAAATTTCTTTATGATTTGGTTTTATACAATGTGTTTTTATGGCGTTGAATAAGAATTTTTAGTATAATATAAAGATAGATAACAAACTATATAAACTACAAATAGCAAGGAGGTTCTTATGAATCCATACATGACACAAACGCCAAATGCTAATGATGTAGCATTGGTAGAAAGTATTGTATCTCAACGGTTAAAGGGTTCCATCTTATGGATGGTTGTCGGCTTATTGACTACATTAGGTATTGGTGTTGCGACGCTAATGAATCCGTCTTGGGCGCGTTTTGCAGCTAGCAATTTTAATATCTTGTTGATTGCAGAAGTAGCTGTGGTATTTTTGTTTAGCATGCGCACATATAAAGCTAATGTTATGTCCTTATATGCGATGTTCTTCATTTATAGCGCATTGAATGGGGTAACCTTATCACTTGTTTCGTTAGCATATGGTATCATGGAAGCCACTGTACCTGCATTGATTGGGGCGTTGGCGTTCTTCGTTGCCTTTTCTATCGTAGGCCTTACGACTAAGAAAAATTTAGCCGGATTAACGCCGTACTTAGTGGCGGCTATCTTTGGCATGATTATCGTAAGTCTCGTGTTTATGGCAGCATCGTACTTTTCGATTCCTTATCTTAGCTCGATTAGCTATAGCACAATTAGTTTGATTCTTGGCTACGTTGGGGTAGTAGTATTCTCCATCTTTACAGCTGTTGATATGAACATGATTAAAAACAGCGTGACTCAATTGGCATTGTCTGAAGACGAAACTATATTAGATCGTATTGAAATTGCTGGCGCTCTTAGCTTGTACCTAGATTTCGTTAACTTGTTCTTATCCTTGTTGCGTATCTTTGGTAATAGAAGGTAATATATTTTTACTGACTATGAAAGCACCTTATATACTGTGAAGGAATCTCTGTAGAGGTTCTTTACATACAGATATAAGGTGCTTTTTTATTTGCTCTATTATATAATGTTATCTCTATATTCTATATAATATTATTGACAGAGGACATTTGTTTTTTTAATATATTATGGTAAGTATCATCATAGTAAGTAGAAAGGAATCTTATGAATTCATCATCTGTAACTGAGTCTCGAAGTGAGGCTATCGATTTTAAGGATTTTACGAGTCGGCGTATGCTCCATGTAGTCCTACCATTATTTATTGTTTCTATCATTGCCTTTTTAGACCGTGTAAATATTGCCTATGCGGGACTAACAATGAAGGAAAATTTACCGTGGCTAACACCAGAGGTTTTTGGTATGGGCGCCGGTATTTTCTTTATTGGCTATGTATTGTTTGAGGTACCTGCATCGTTGATTGCTGCGCGCTGCAATGCAATGCATTGGGTAGCACGTATTATGTTTAGTTGGGGGATTGTATGTGTCCTCATGACTACGATGACCACAGAGTGGGAATTCTACTTGTACAGATTTCTTTTAGGCTTATGTGAAGCGTCATTATATCCAGTAGTATATTCACTTTTGATACCTAACTGGTTCCTACCAAAAGAACGGGCTAAAGCAATTTCTTTGATGCTCACATCCTTGTTGTTCTCTAACATCATCGGTGGACCTTTAGCGGGTGTATTACTAGATACAACATTCTTTGGCCTACATGGTTGGCGTACATTGTTTATTGTGGAGGCCTTGCCTGCCGTTATATTTGCTTTCATTTTCGCATTCTGGATGAAAGAAAAACCAGAAGAAGCATCTTGGGTAACGGATGCTGAGAAGGCTTATATGAAAGAAGAGCTTGCTAAGGAAGAGGCTCAAAAACAAGCGGTGAAAAAATATACTACGTGGCAAGCATTAAAGGATCCTAAGGTATTGCGTTTGTCCTTAATCTATTTCTTGTGGGTTATTGGGTTCTGGGGCTTTAGTTTCTGGATGCCTCAAGTTCTTAAAAGCTTATCTGGTTGGCCACCAAGTGTTGTAGCCTGGTCTATTGCGATTCCGATGACGGCGGCATTACTTGTTCAAGTATATTGTGGTTATTCCTCTGAGAAACGCAATGAAAAACGTTGGCATGTTGCTACCACGTTGTTTATAGGTACGATTGGTTTCCTTGCAACACCACATAGTCCATCACCAGAAATCAGTTTGTTGTTTATTTGTTTAACAGCTGTTGGAGTGTATGGTGGTATGGGCGTATGGTGGACAATGCCAACTACATTCTTATCGGGTGCAGCTGCAGCAGGCGCTATGGGACTTATTAATTCCTCTGGTAATGTAGGCGGTTGGGTAGGCCCTTATATGCTTGGTTTTATCAACGGACATACTGGTAGCTTTGCAATGGGCTACTATGTAATGGGCGCTTGTATGTTCCTCGCAGGTCTATTGATTTTAACATTACCAAAATCAATGGAACATAAGGATAACTAAATATAGAATTAATTGGCAAATAAAAAGAGCTATATCTTTAATACACTTATACACATGGTATCGGTGCTATCTATAGATATAGCTCTTTATTCTATTTCTTTACATCGGGCACTTTTCCAGGGTTCATATCTAGGTTGAGATCTGTCGATTTCAAAGGGTTAGGATTCCCGTCAGGAGGAATTACCTTGAGTTCTGGATGTAACCATTCTAATTGTTTGAGTTCCCAGTCATATCTGGCACCATCATTTTGTAATTGACGGATATATGTTTCTAGTTCCTCAATTTGATCGGCGTGTTTATTGGCCATACCTTCTAAAATATAAAGTCGACCAGCGACACTTTCGATAGAGGATCCATCATGATCTTCATCAACGCGCCATTGTAATTCTGATATTTGGATTTGCTGAATAATGATAACGGTGATTAGAATCAAAATAACAGCCCACATAGGCGTTTCTTTAGCTTTCAAAAGGGCCCGCAATTTTGCTGCGAGCCCAGATGGTTTATTCATTATTTGTGGCCCTCCAATTGTAGACCAGGTAATGGTAATTTGGAGTTAACGAAGTCTAACCACAAGCGAGAAGCATGGGAGAGGTAGTGACCTTTTTTCCAGATAACATATAATGTATGGATGATTTCTGGAACAAGAGGGCGTACTACAACCTTGGAACCAACCTCTGTATTTTCACCTACCTCAGGACAGAGGCGAGATGGTAGTAAGGCGATGGCAAGATCAGCACTAACAGTTTGTAACATGAGATCACGTTGGCTCGTTTCAAAAACGATATGAGGTTGGAAACCTGTGTGTTTACAAGCTTTGATAATTTCATCATGTAAATTGAAATCGTCTTTATGGAGAACGAAGGATTCCTCTGAAAGCATTTCTAAACGAATTTCCGGTTCTTTAGCTAGTGGACTAGTTTTAGGAAGGATTACGGACAATGGATCAGATGTAAGATAAAAAGCTTCAAATTCTTTAGGATTTGGTTTTGTACAGATGATACCAATATCGATTAGACCTTCTTGAACACTGATTTCAACCTTCTTAGAACCTTGTTCGTATAATTCTAAATCAATTTGTGGATATACCTTTTTAAATTCGCCTAATAATTGTGCAAAAATTGGTGCGTCCGTAATAGGAGGGATACCAATACGGATGGAACCTTGCTCCAAACGAAATTCGTTTTCAAAATCTGTTTTTAAATGTTCAAACATGAACACAACACGTTTTGCATGAGTTAAAAAGATGGTACCACCATCAGTGAGTTCTACGGATTTGGCATTACGCATGAAAAGGACAACGCCTAATTCATCTTCTAATGCTTTTATTGTGCGGCTAATCGCGGATTGTGAGATATGTAAATTTCTTGCTGCTTTACTAAAGCTCTTTTGATCAGCTACTTCTACGAAGTATTTTAAATGGTGAAAATCCATAACTAACCCCCTGTAAATAAAAGGATGTGATATAAAGGAAAACCTTAAATGAGAATAGTTATTACTAAAATGCAATCAGCTATTACATTAAGTAAAGTATGGATAGCGATATTGGCAAGGTACCAAGCGCTGTATGTATTGCTTTGATATAGCTCGCCACGTTATAATGAGTTTATAGGGCTATATCAAGTTATGATATTAGGAATTATGGTTGTGCCCACTACAAAATAGTTTGTACTTCATAATGCCATATTTATATATAACATATATATTATTGCATTATTTTTTCATGTACGCAAGTTTGTAATGGTTGTTATTCCTAAACATAATGATAGATTAAGCAAGTGTTCTATTTTTGCTAAATGCTTAAGGAGGCAATAATCACATGAGTCGTAAATTTAAAACTATGGACGGCAACCAAGCGGCTGCTCACGTTTCTTATGGTTTTACAGAAGTTGCTGCGATTTACCCAATCACACCATCTTCTCCAATGCCAGAACACATTGACGAATGGTCTGCTGCTGGTCGTAAAAACATCTTCGGTAACACTGTACAAGTTGTAGAAATGCAATCTGAAGCAGGTGCCGCTGCCGCATTCCACGGTTCCTTACAAGCTGGTGCATTGACAACAACTTTCACATCTTCCCAAGGTTTGTTATTGATGCTTCCTAACTTATACAAAGTAGCAGGCGAATTACTCCCAGGTGTATTCCAAGTAGCTGCTCGTGCATTAGCTGCACATGCATTGGCTATCTTCGGTGACCACCAAGACGTAATGGCTGCTCGTGCAGCTGGTTGCGCTATGCTAGCTGAATCCTCCGTACAAGAAGTAATGGACTTGTCTGCAGTTGCTCACTTGACTGCTATTAAAACTCGTGTACCTTTCATCAGCTTCTTCGACGGTTTCCGTACATCCCACGAAATTCAAAAAATCGAAATCTGGGACTATGAAGATTTGAAACCATTAGTTGATATGGAAGCAGTTCAAGCTTTCCGTAAAAACGCTTTGAACCCAGATGCTCCTGTAACTCGTGGTACTGCAGAAAACCCTGACGTATACTTCCAACATCGCGAAGCATCCAATAAATTCTATCTAAACGTTCCTGACGTTGTAGAACACTACATGAACGAAATCAACAAATTGGCTGGCACTAACTACCAATTGTTCAACTACCATGGTGCTCCTGATGCAACTGATGTAATCGTAACTATGGGTTCTTCCGCTCAAGTAGTACAATCCACTGTTGATTACCTCAACAAATTGGGTCGTAAAGTTGGTTTCATCAACGTTCACTTGTTCCGTCCATTCGCAACAGATCGTTTGTTGAAAGCACTTCCTCAAACTGTAGAACGCATTGCAGTTCTTGACCGTACAAAAGAACCAGGCGCTTTGGCTGAACCATTGTTCTTAGACGTTCAAGCAGCTGTAGTTGACGGTGGTCGTAACGTAAAAGTTATCGCTGGTCGTTATGGTTTGAGCTCCAAAGACGTTATCCCTGCAGACATCGTAGCTGTATTCGATAACTTAAACGCTGAAAATGGTAAGAAATTCTTCACATTGGGTATCAATGATGATGTTACATTCTTGTCCTTAGATCGTGCTGAAGGCGTAGAAGTTGAAACTCCTGGTTTGACTGAATGTAAATTCTGGGGCTTCGGTTCTGACGGTACTGTAGGTGCGAATAAATCCGCTATCAAAATCATCGGTGACCACACTGATATGTATGCTCAAGCATACTTCGATTACGACTCCAAAAAATCTGGTGGCGTAACAATGTCTCACCTTCGTTTTGGTAACAACCCAATCAACTTACCTTACTTGATTACTGAACCTCAATTCGTAGCATGTCATCGTCAATCCTATGTACATGAATACGACTTGATTCGCGGTATCAAAAAAGGCGGTACATTCTTATTGAACTGTACTTGGTCCCCTGAAGAATTGAGCGAACATTTACCTGCTAAATTACGTCGTGAAATCGCAGAAAAAGAATTGAACTTCTACATCATCAACGCTGCGAAAATCGCTTCCGAAATCGGTTTGGGCGGTCGTATCAACATGGTAACTCAAGCTGCATTCTTCAAATTAACTGAAATCATCCCTGTAGATGATGCTATCAAATACTTGAAAGAATCCGTAGTAACTTCCTACGGTAAAAAAGGTCAAAACATCGTTGACATGAACAACGCTGCTATCGACCAAGGCGTTGGCGCACTTGTAAAAGTTGACGTTCCAGCTGACTGGAAAAACGCTGTTGATGAAGGCGGTCACGCAGTTAAACCTGGTTGCGAATCTTGTCCGTCCTTCGTTCAAAACATTGCACAACCAATCAATGCACAAGCTGGTTATGATCTTCCTGTATCCACATTTGCTGGTTACGAAGATGGTACATTACCTGCTGGTACTGCTAAATACGAAAAACGCGGTCCTGCATTGTTCGTTCCAAAATGGTTACCAGAAAACTGTATCCAATGTAACCAATGTTCCTTCGTATGTCCACATGCTACAATTCGTCCAATCTTGGCAACTGAAGCAGAAGTGGCAGCAGCTCCAGAACATTTCGATACAATTCCTGCTATGGGCGCTAAAGATCTTCAATTCCGTATCGCAGTATCCCCATTAGACTGCTTGGGTTGCGGTAACTGTGTTGATATCTGTCCATCTCCAAAAGGCAAAGCTATCGTAATGACTTCCATCGACACTGAAATTGAACAAGCTGAAGCTTGGAATTACGGTGTTAACCTTCCTGTAAAAGAAAACCCTATGAAGAAAGAGACCCTTAAAGGTTCTCAATTCGAACAACCATTGTTCGAGTTCTCCGGTGCTTGCGCAGGTTGTGGTGAAACTCCTTACGCTAAATTGTTAACTCAATTATTCGGCGACCGCATGATGATTGCCAATGCAACTGGTTGTTCCTCCATCTGGGGTGCTTCCATGCCTGCATCTCCATACACAACTAACCAACAAGGTCAAGGTCCTTCTTGGGCTAACTCCTTGTTCGAGGACAATGCTGAGTATGGTTATGGTATGTACATCGGCGTTAAGAAAGTTCGTCAACAATTAGCAGAAGTGGCTGCGAAAGCTGCTGAAACTGCTACTGGTGAATTGAAAGAAGCTTTAGAACAATGGCTTGAGTTCGCTAACCTTGGTGCGGCTACTCGTCAACGTTCCGAACGTTTAGTAGCAGCTATCGAAGCTGAAGGTGCTACAACTCCTGAGTTGAAAGAACTTCTTGAGAAAAAACAATTCTTGATCAAACGTTCCCACTGGATCTTCGGTGGTGACGGCTGGGCATACGATATCGGTTTCGGTGGTGTTGACCATGTATTAGCTTCTGGCGAAGACATCAACATCTTCGTATTCGATACTGAAGTATACTCCAACACTGGTGGTCAAGCTTCTAAATCCACTAACATTGCAGCAGTAGCTCAATTCGCGGCAGCTGGTAAACGTACTAAGAAAAAAGACCTTGGCATGATGGCTATGTCTTATGGTTATGTATACGTAGCACAAGTAGCTATGGGTGCAGATAAAAACCAATTGATGAAAGCTATCACAGAAGCTGAAGCATATCCAGGTCCATCCTTGATTATCGCTTACAGCCCATGTATTAACCATGGTATCAAAGCTGGTATGGGTAAAGCTCAAGAAGAACAACGCAAAGCAGTTGCTTGTGGTTACTGGGATCTTTACAGATACAATCCACAACTTAAAGAAGAAGGTAAAAACCCCATTCTCCTTGGATTCTAAAGAAGGCAACTACGAAGAGTTCCAAAACTTCCTTAAAGGTGAAGTTCGTTACGCTTCCTTGGCTAAAGCAGCTCCAGACGTTGCAGAAGAATTGTTCGCTAAAACTGAACAAGACGCTAAAGAACGTCGCTTAAGCTATGTTCGCTTACAAAAAGGTTTCGAAGACATTAAATAATTAGTCTCTTCAAACGGCATATAGTAATAGGCATCCTCTTATGAGGATGCCTATTTTGCGCTTATCATGCTTATCGATAGGGGATAAGGTGTATAAAACGCATGATTTTGGTATAATAAATAGTATATGTGTATTATCCATATGTTATTTATACGATACATGTGCATTTAAATATAGAGGACATTATGACTACAAATACAAATGACGTACAACAAACAATTTATAGTGAATTAGGATATAAATCCATGCCTTTCCCATATACAACCCCTGCTACGCTTGAAGCCTATGCAGGATTGCTTGGAGTTTCTGCGCCAAATCCAAAAACTGCAAGGGTATTAGAATTGGGTGCAACCTATGGTGGCAATATTATTTCTCAAGCCTTATTTAATCCTGAGGCGACATTTGTAGGTGTTGAACTTTCACAAGAACAAGTTGAAAAGGGCAATGAAGTTATTGCCAATGCAGGTCTAACAAATGTTTCCTTGATTCAATTTGATATTGCATCTATTGGTAGTGCGTTGGGGACATTTGATTACATTATTGCTCATGGTGTTTATTCCTGGGTAGATAATGATGTAAAGGATGCATTACTACGCCTTATTGAAGAACATTTAGCAGAGGATGGTATCGCTTATGTGTCCTATAATACCTATCCAGGATGGCATACAATGGAAGAAGTCCGTCAATTGATGCTGTTTAGCAACCGTGATAAAGCACAATTTAACCATAAGGAAAAGGTACTTCATGGTAAAACAGTGGGGAGTATTGTAGGCAGCCAAATCTTAAAATACGATAATCTAAAAGAGCGAAATAGTAAGTTCTTAGGTGCCCTTCGTTCTGTTATGCAAAAGGACGATTACTATGTTGGTCATGACCATTTAGAACCTAATAATGATCCTGTATATTTCTATCAATTTAATGATCATTTAAAAGCGCATAATTTAGCATATTTATGTGATGCTGATTTAACATTATCCATGGTGCGTAGTTTTGATTCTGATATTGCAGATACATTAGAGAAACTTGCCCCGAATGATCATGTAGCTCAAGAACAGTATTTGGATTTTATGTTGGATACAACATTTAGAAAATCTATTATCTGTAAGGCTAATCACGGACAAACTGTATCCTATGATATGGGAAACCCTGAACTTGTAAATTCAGTACCTATACGTACCATTATTAATAGTTTTACCTATACTATTCTCTTTGATGAAGAAGCTTTATCCATATTTGAGAATGATATTGTGCGCGATACATTCCGATCTATTATTAAAGACGGTGGCCAGTTCAATATGATTGAGGCGTTAGCGATTGTGAAAGCTGCTAATGATGCTGCCAAGGGTGATGATGAAAGTCTAGAAACTGCTGTTAATGCATTATATGTTGCTATGGCAGAACATATTGTACGAGGTGGCTTACGTTTCTTTAAACATCCATATGTAAAATCCTTCTATATGGAGGGGCAGTCCTTCGTACCTGCTAGATTTACAAAATTTGTGAAAGCCATTGTTGAAGGTGGTTCAGAGCTTATGTATGGTGCAACCTCCGATAATGATGCGGTAGACAATTTATCCGATGAAGATTTGATGTTTATGGAGATTCTAAATAAGCCAAAGGCAAAATCTACCATTATTAATACCATTAAAAAGAATATTTTCGGTGGTAATCAAGGTGGTCAAGCGAAAAATCAAACGGCTATGGCCGAGGCTTTTTATACTGAATTGACTAAACGTATGGAAACATTAGGATACTTAGAAAATAAAATTAAATAAGTAATATGTATAAAGACTAATTTTTACCATTAAGGATTGGTCTTTAATTTTTTATTTTTTATATTTTCAAATTATTTTATAAATATTACATTTAGTTATGATAAGTTGCTAAAAAAATATAGGAAATATGAAGAAATATATGAAAAATACATGAAGTAAAGATGACTTTTGTGATATACTTTATATGAGTGATTTTGTGTACATGTATATAAGATGTGGTTGTAATACACCATGTTTTATGTTGTTAGTAAAAGTATATTGTAAAAGGAGTTGTTCCCATGGCGTCTAAAAAGGCTGTGCTAGTATATATACTAGAAATCCTAAGAGATGAAACAGATGCAAATCATACGCTCTCCCAAGAAGAGATACGTAGCATCTTAGCAAAAAAATATGAATTGACGGTAGATCGTAAAACTTTGGGCCGTCATCTAAATGATTTATATGAATCTGATAATTTCAATATTAAGTGTGAAGAGTCTGCATTAGGTGCAGATGGCTCTATTCGCCGCACTAATTTTTATATGATTCATCCCTTTGAAGAAGCAGAATTACATCTGCTAATTGATGGCTTATTGGCATCTCGTCATATCAACTCTAATCAGCGCCAAGATTTAATTAACAAGGTTTCATCATTAGGTAGCCGTTATTTTAAATCTCATGGAGGGCAAATTAATAGCACTTCTGGCTATCTCATGAGAAGTCAGGAGTTATTCCTAAATATTGATCTCATTGAAAAAGCAGTTACGGAAGGGAGAAAGATTTCGTTAGTATACTATCAGCCTGATGTAGATAAAAAACTTCATCCAAATCTTGATGCAACAGGTAACGAACGAAATTACATTTTTAACCCATACCAATTAGTGGCCAGTCGTGGTCAATATTATTTGGTTGGAAATCACGATAACCACGATGATATGTCTACGCTTCGGGTGGATAGAATTGGACAGATTAATGTACTAGATATACGTCGTAAGCCATTGCGAGATATTCAAGGTTATCACAATCAAAATACCTTCAATGTGCAACAATACATGAATGAACATATTTATATGTTTGGTGGTGAATCAGTAACCGTATCCTTTGAAGCGAAGCGGAGTATTGTAAATCAAATCCTCGATTGGTTTGATGGAAATGTAACATTTACAAAGGTGACAGATCACAAGGTGGAATGTCGAGTTCATGTTAATCGAGAAGCATTTAAATATTGGGCACTACAATATATGCAAAGTGTGAAAGTGTTGTCACCTTCATCATTAGTGTTTGATGTACGTGAAGCTATTCGAGATGGATTAGCACAATATGTGTAAAAAAGGAGCTATTGAGTAATCAATAGCTCCTTTTGCATGCTCTTATAGAACATGCATTTTTTCTGCTTCTTTATAATCTTTTAATACAGAACGTGGAGGTAATTTGTCTAAGATGCTGACAATGTAAATCGCAATAGAGGAGAAAATAAATCCTGGTACGATTTCATAGAGGCCTAAGAAGGCAAATTGTTTCCAGATTAAAACGGTAAGACCACCTATAACGATGCCCGCAATACAACCACGGCGTGTCATGCGTTTCCAAAACAGGGAGAAGAGTATGGCCGGACCAAAAGCGGCACCAAAGCCAGCCCATGCATAAGCAACCATAGTCAAGATAAGACTATCAGGGTTTAATGCTAGGAAAATAGATACTGCAGCCACTAATAAAACAACGATACGACTTACAAGAACGAGTTCTTTATCGGATGCTGTTTTATGGATGATATTAGCATAAAAGTCATTAGAGATAGCAGAGGCTGTTACCAATAATTGTGCAGATGCAGTACTCATGATAGCTGCTAGTACAGCGGACCAAATGAGACCAGCTACAAAGGGTGTAAATAAACGTTCAGTCATAACGAGGAAGATTGTTTCCGCATCAGTACCAAATAATCTTTCTGGTAACATATATACATTGCCGATGAGACCTACGAAGATGGCAGCTAATAAGGAGAGGATAACCCAAACCATAGCAATATTCGTTGATTTTTTTAATTCCTTAGCATCGGAAATGGCCATGAAACGTACTAAAATATGTGGCTGACCGAAATAGCCAAGGCCCCAACCTAGAGACGAAATAATACCGATAATGAGTGCAAACATATCGCTCGTATCACCAAATAGGTTTAAACCTTGTGGGAATTCGCTTTGAATCAGTTGCATCGTTTCAATCGGTCCGCCTAAGTACATGGCTGCAGTAATCGGTACTGCTAAGATAGCAAAGAACATCAAAGCACCTTGAATGCAATCTGTCCAGGATACGGCGAGGAAACCTCCAAGGAAGGTATAGAAAACTACGATGCCTGCTGTAATAAATAGGGACAATGTGTAGTCTAAACCAAAGATGGTGTTAAATAATTTACCACCTGCCACAAATCCAGAGGATGTGTAGATAAGGAAGAAGATTAATATAAACAATGCGGAAATAACAGCTACTGAATGAGATTGATCGTGGAAGCGATTCTTTAAATAATCAGGTAGCGTTAAGCTGTCACTAGCTACCTCGGTGTGGTTGCGCAATCTACGGGATACGAATTTCCAGTTAGCCCAAGTCCCCAAGGTAAGGCCTACGGCAATCCAAAGGCCTGAGATACCTGTCGTATAGGCTAAGCCAGGTACGCCCATAAGCATCCAACCACTCATATCTGATGCTTCGGCACTTAGTGCGGTGATCCAAGGCCCTAGTTGGCGACCGCCCAGTATATAGTCCCCAATACTATTAGATTTGCGATAGTAATAGACGCCAATGTACATCATCAGTCCCAAATACAAGGCAAAGGCGATTATAATCATTAAATTGTCTTGTGTCATGCCTATATAAAACCTCCTTAAGATTGTATCGTCACGTTAAAATACATAATAGTTATTGTACCATAAATTATGATTCTATAGGATAAAGAAATAAAGGAATTTAGACAATGGTCATGTAAATTTTGCTAAAAATGAATGAGATAAATCGATGATATTAAATGTAAAATGACTAAAAAAATGATACAATATATAGATATAATAGTTTGTTTTCGGTAAATTCTATGCTACATTAAGTATATTTTTATAGTAACGATAGTGAAAGGAGGAATACGATGGTGACTAATAATCTACGTAACCGTGCCTTGCAATTATTGCAAACCTACTTTGGGTATACCTCTTTTCGCCCAGCTCAGGAGGCACCGGTAGCATCTTTATTACAAAATGAGGACGTAGTAGCTATTATGCCTACAGGCGCTGGGAAATCGATATGCTTTCAAATTCCAGCCCTCTGTAAATCGGGCATATCCATTGTGTTTTCACCCTTAATATCGCTTATGAAAGATCAAGTAGATAGCTTGGTGGATCAAAATATACCGGCTGCCTTAATCAATAGTACACTAACGCAAACTGAATTTAATAAGACCATGTACGAGGTGCGTAGTGGAAAGATTAAATTACTATATATTGCACCAGAACGACTAGGATCTAATTTCTTTTGTAATGTATTACGCTCTATGCCGATTTCCCAAGTTATTGTCGATGAAGCACACTGTATTTCACAGTGGGGCCATGATTTTAGACCGTCCTACAGATTGATTGGCGATTGGCTATCTAGTTTGCCTAAACGTCCCGTAGTAGGGGCTTTCACAGCGACTGCTACGAAGGCAGTAGAAAATGATATTAAAAAATTATTAGGCTTAGATTGTGCAAATGTGTATGTTACGGGATTTGATAGGCCTAATCTATCGTTTTCTGTGGTGCGCACACCTAAGCGTATGGATTATGTAGTCGACTATGTTCGTCGTCATAGTAATGAAAATGGTATCATCTATTGCTCTACTCGAAAGGATGTAGAGCGGGTCTATGATAATTTGACGCGTGCCGGCATCCAAACTGGATATTACCACGCCGGTTTATCCGATGAGATGCGCCAAGATATGCAGAATAAATATGCCTTTGACCAATTACAAGTTATGGTTGCGACGAATGCATTTGGCATGGGTATCGACAAGAGTAATGTGCGCTATGTGTTGCATTATCAAATGCCGCGCAATATGGAGTCCTACTATCAAGAGGCGGGACGTGCAGGGCGCGATGGTGCACCGGCGGAATGTATATTGCTCTATAGTGGGCAAGATGTGCGCGTTCATAAGTATTTGATTGAACAAGGTCATCTAGAACCACAACGTGAGCAGGTAGAACTTAGAAAATTACAATCTATGATTGATTACTGTTTCTGTAGTACATGTCTAAGGAAATATATGCTCGCCTATTTTGGTGAAATCGTTCCGTGGCTCGAATGCAGTAACTGCAGTTCTTGTAATACAAAAGGGGAACGTGTTAATGTTACGAAAGAGGCGAAGGCCATATTCCGTGCCATTATCGCCACAGAGGAGCGGTATGGTGCCTCTATGATTTCCTCCATTGTGCGTGGTGAACGAACAGATCGAATTACACGCGCTAGACTCGATGCATTATCTGTATTTGGTTATTTATCAGATATAGGTGATAAGGAAATAAAAGGGCTGATTCAACAATTTGTAGCCTCTGGCTATTTGCGGAGCTCTATGGGGAAATACCCCATTTTATCTGTTACAGCTGGCGCAGAAGAGGTGTTAGCTGGACATAAAGAGGTAGAAGAAATTCGACAAGAGGTCATTGTACCTTCTCGTAAAACAAAGAAGTCTGCATCTATATCTCGCTCCGAAGTGCCTCGGTCTGGCTCAGGTGGCTTATTTGAACATTTACGACAACATCGTAAACAACTAGCCTCACAGCTAGGGGTACCGCCATATATTATATTTCCAGATACGGTACTTATCGATTTAGCCAATGTACGACCTAGTACATTAGGTGAATTCGGCAATATAAAAGGCGTAGGGGAAGCAAAATTGAAAAAATATGGACTTTCATTTTTGGAGGTCATTGAACAATATAAGGGATAATGATAAGGCGTTATTAGGCGCATTATATTAAGGGAATGTTACATTCCGTTAGGGGGAACTATGAGCTTAGCAGATACACAATATCTCAATATTATTGAAAATATTTTAGATCATGGTATTTATGGTCAAAATCGAACTGGTATCGCTACCTATAAATTGCCACAGCAAATCATGCAATTTGATTTACGAGAGGAATTTCCCATTCTTACTACAAAGTTTGTGGCCTTTAAAACAGCGGTGAAAGAATTGTTGTGGATTTGGCAGATGCAGTCTAATGATGTGCGTAAACTGCAAGACATGAATGTCCACGTATGGGACGAATGGATGCGTGAAGATGGCACTATTGGCAAGGCATATGGATACCAAATCTCTAAATATAAACAATTGGATAATCTCATCAAAACCATAAAAGAGGATCCGGATAGTCGCCGCATGATTGTTACATTATGGAATATTGAGGATTTGCCTGATATGGCTTTGCAACCTTGTGCGTATGAAACATTGTGGGATGTAGGTGATGGCTATTTAAACTGCATGCTCATCCAACGCAGTGGTGATATGGGGCTTGGTGTTCCATTTAATACGGCTCAATATGCAGCACTCTTATGTATGATTGCTCAAGTAACGGGCTTGAAACCGGGAAAATTCACGCATGTTATTAATAATGCACATGTTTACGAAAATCATGTAGAAGCATTGCGTGAGCAGTTGGCTCGTCGTAATCAAGCGTTACCGGCACCGACAATTCATGTAAATCCAGACATCACTGATTTTTACGATTTTACACCAGAAGATATCGTGTTAGAAGGGTATGAACATTTAGGTAAATTATCCATGACCGTAGCTGTTTAGGGGGATACTATGTTAGCATTGATTGTAGCGGTTGCACATCACCGCGTTATCGGCAAAGATAATTCTCTGATTTGGCATTTGCCCAATGATTTGAAATTCTTCAAGGAAAAAACGACAGGCCATGTTATTATTATGGGCCGAAAGACCTTTGAAAGCTTGCCTTTTTTGTTGCCCAATCGAGAGCATTGGGTGATTACAACAAATAAAGGTTTTAATGCACCGGAAGGAGTTCGTGTATTCTCCTCACCAGAGGCTGTTGTAGAGGCTGCAAAAAATCTTGATGTAGCCTATGTGATTGGGGGTGCCCAAATTTACGAAGCCTTTTTACCTTATGTAGATGTAATGCATATTACCGAGGTTGACCATGAATTTGAAGGGGATGCGCATTTCCCTGAATTCGATGCGTCAGCTTTCACCATTACCTCTGTTGTAGAGGGAACGGTAGATGATAAAAATAAATACCCTCATCGATTTGTAACCTATGAAAGAAAAGGACATAACTAATGGAATCAATGTTTGCCATTATCGCAAAGGAATTAGGCGTTAAGACCGGTCAAGTAGAAGCTGCGGTTACTCTATTAGACGAAGGAAATACGGTGCCGTTTATCGCTCGTTACAGAAAGGAAGTAACAGGCGAACTACAAGATGAACAGCTGCGAACTGTTGAAGAACGTATTAAATATTTGCGCAATTTAGAAGCACGACGCCAAGAAATCATCAATGCTATTACAGAACAAGACAAGATGACTGATGAATTGATGGCATCTTTGATGAAAGCTGTAAAATTACAAGAATTAGAAGATTTGTATTTACCATATCGACCTAAGAAACGGACACGGGCCATGATTGCCCGTGAACGAGGTCTTGAGCCATTAGCGGAAATGATAGTAAACGATACAGTAACATCGGGCAATTCATTAGATATCGCAAAGGAATATATTTCTGAAGAGGTGCCTACGCCAGAGGATGCCATTCAAGGTGCATCGGATATCGTTGCAGAAATCGTCAGCGACAGTGCAGATTTTCGCGCTACTCTTCGTAAGCGTATGTGGAAGGAAGGTTTTATCCAAGCGGAACTCGTAGAAGATAATGAACACAAGGACCAATTCCTTCAATATAATGAGTATGCTGAACCAGTTCGGCAGATGCCGTCCCATCGTATCTTGGCAGTTAATCGAGGCGAAAAATTAGGGGCTCTTAAATTGGCCCTAACCGTACCCGATGAATCCTATATTCAATATATGGTGCATGGTATTACTAAAAATGAACAATCTATTTTTAGTGATGTGAAAGCTAGCGCCGTAGCAGATGCATACAAACGTTTGATTTTCCCTGCCCTTGAGAGGGATATTCGCAATGAGTTAACTGAATCTGCTGATGAGCAAGCAATTAAGGTGTTTGGCGTAAATCTTAAAAACCTCTTATTGCAACCACCATTGGCAGGCCATGTCATTATGGGCCTTGATCCTGGGTATCGTACGGGTTGTAAGATGGCTATTATCGATGCGCAAGGGAATGTACTCGATTATGGTGCTTACTATTTAACAAATAGTGAAAAACTAAAACAAGAAGCACAAAAGAAATTAGCTGAGAAAATTCGTAAATTTAATGTGACGCTCTTGTCTATCGGTAATGGTACGGCCTCTTATGAAACAGAACAATTTGCGTCTAAGATGATTGAAGAGGAAAAATTAGATTGCCACTACATCATTACTAATGAAGCGGGTGCATCTGTATATTCTGCTTCAAAATTGGCTATTGATGAATTGCCAGATTTAGACGTAACGATTCGCGGCGCCGTATCTATTGCACGACGTGTACAAGATCCATTAGCAGAATCTGTTAAAATCGATCCTAAGTCTATCGGTGTAGGTCAATATCAACATGATGTAAATCAAAAGCAATTAACTCATACATTAGACCAAGTAGTTGAATCTGTAGTAAACCATGTGGGGGTTGAACTTAATACGGCATCTCCAGCGATTTTGCAACATATTGCAGGCATTTCTGGTACGGTAGCAAAAAATATCGTAGCATTTCGTCAAGAAAATGGTGGGTTTACTAGTCGTAAGCAACTATTAAAGGTGCCACGCTTAGGTCCTGCAGCATTTACTCAGTGTGCCGGTTTCTTGCGATTAAATGGTGCTAAGAATCCACTGGATAATACATCTGTTCATCCTGAGTCTTATGAATTAGCGGAACGTATCATTGGCGAGCTAGGTTTTACATTAAAGGATTTACAAGATAAATCCCAACTTGAAGCATTACAGGTCAAATTACCATTGGTTGATGTAGATAAGATGGCGCATAAGCTTGATGCGGGTATTCCTACTGTGCGAGATATCATTGCAGCTCTTGCTAAGCCAGGTCGTGATCCACGGGAAGATTTACCAGCACCTCTGACACGTAAACATGTAGTAAGTCTTGAGGATATCAAGGTTGGTACAGTTGTAAAAGGTACGGTACATAATGTGGTAGATTTTGGTGCCTTCATCGATTTTGGTTTAAAAACCAATGGTCTATTACATCGTAGCGAACTATGTAAGGCGAAACAACATCCTTCTGATGTACTTGCTGTAGGCGATATTATTGAAGCCGAGATTATCTCTGTAGATGTAAAGAGAAATCGTATCGGATTATCCGTCAAGTCATTGAGAAATAAAGACAAGAAAAAGGCGTAATCTCTTTGGGGTAATTCGTAAAACTTTATACATGTCAAAAATGTGCATGATTAAAAGGAGTCCTTTAGGTAATAAAGGTCTCCTTTTTTATAGTTAGAGTTATCGTAAAAAGTGATAAGCATATCGATTTTGATATAGATTAAAGCTATTGAGAATGCACTAAAATCGTTATATCGAAAATAATAAAATAGATTGAAAAAAATAGATGTTAGGTGTATGATGAAGCCATAGAAAGTAATTAATAGTCATTATCCATTAAAGGAGGATACTATGAGTTTAAACATTAAAGAAAAATATGGTCTTTTGATTAATAATGAATGGGTACCAGCATCTGATGGTGCTGAGTTTGCCGTATATAATCCTGCAAATGGCGACCAACTCGCTATTTGTGCAGAGGCTACACAGGCCGATGTTGATAAAGCTGTGGAGGTTGCAACAGAGGCTTTCAAAACTTGGAAACATGTATCTCAAGTAGATCGTGCTGATTATTTATTGAAAATCGCAGATGCTATTGATGCGCATAAAGAACATTTGGCACAAGTTGAAACCTATGACAATGGTAAACCAATCCGTGAAACATTAAACGTGGATATTCCACTTGGTGCAGACCATTTCCGTTACTTCGCTGGCGTACTTCGCGCAGAAGAAGGTTCTGCACAAGTATTTGATGAAAATACATTGAGCCTTGTTGTGCGTGAACCAATTGGTGTAGTTGGTCAAGTGGTACCTTGGAACTTCCCGTTCCTAATGGCTGCTTGGAAATTGGCACCAGCTCTTGCGGCAGGTTGTACGGTTGTCATCAAACCTTCTAGTCATACATCTCTTAGCCTTTTAGTATTAGGCGATATTTTGAAAGAAATCTTGCCTCCAGGCGTTGTAAACATTATTACGGGTAAAGGTTCTAAATCTGGGCAGTACATCCTAGATCATCCTGGTTTCAGTAAACTTGCTTTCACCGGCTCTACAGAAGTAGGTCTTGATGTATATAAAGCGGCATCTGAACGCTTGATTCCTGCTACTTTGGAATTAGGCGGTAAATCTGCGAATATCTTCTTTGACGATGCGAACTGGAAACAAGCTCTTGATGGGGCAATGCTCGGCATCCTCTTTAACCAAGGTCAAGTATGCTGCGCTGGATCCCGTATTTTCGTACAAGATACAATTTATGATAAATTTGTAGCTGAACTTTCTAAATTATTTGATAAGGTAAAAGTTGGCTTACCATGGGAAGAATCTACTCAACTGGGTTCCTTGATTTACGAAGATCAAGTTAAGAAAGTACTTAGCTATGTAGAACTAGCTAAAGAAGAAGGTGCTCGCGTCGTAGCAGGTGGTGTACGCGTTACCGATGGCGAACTTGGTAAAGGTTGCTTCGTAAGACCTACACTTATCGTAGATGCTACAAATGATATGCGCGTAGCTCGTGAAGAAATCTTTGGTCCGGTGGCAGTAGTGATTAAATTCCATAGCGAAGACGAAGTAATCGAACAAGCCAATGATAGCCTATACGGTCTTGGTGGTGGCGTATTTACTCAAAACCTTAACCGTGCTATCCGTGTAGCTCGAGCAATCGAAACAGGTCGTATGTGGGTTAATACATATAACTCCATCCCAGCAGGCGCACCATTCGGTGGTTACAAACAATCTGGTATCGGCCGTGAAACACACAAGGTTATTTTGGAACACTACACTCAAATGAAAAACATCATTGTAAATTTAAGTGATAAACCATCTGGGTTTTATGATTTAGATTAATAATTTAATAGATTTTCCTTTTACTTATATTTGATGAGAAGGCACCTCGAAGAGGTGCCTTTTTTGGCATAGCTTGAGGCCAGTCTTTTATATATGGATGTATACCATATGTTATAATTAAGGGCATATAAGAGTGTACTGTAGAAGAGACTGGAGAGACAATGAATCATATTCCCTTCAAAAAACTGTATAATCCCCAATATGATTTATTATCTATTAAGGATAAGGAAGAATTATTAAGTCAAATCGGAAAAATATATAATTTAGAGTTACTATGTTTTGATGAATTTGATGCATTTGGTAAATCCACCTATACGGCAATATATCGTTCATATGATGGCATAGATTTTGTATTTGTTCCTGGGGATACCGTTAGGCTCGGTCTTAATTTTGACAATAAAAAGTTGCAAGATATTTTTGATAAAGAAAGCTTAATGGATCTTGTCTATGTATTTTTAGATGGTTACGAAGATGAAATTTATAGTGAAGAGGGTATTTTAACTAAGATTAGCGAAGCACTGGCAGATGAGGCAATAATATCTAACATAGAAAATTATCTTACGCATAATTTTACCCAAGAGGGTGAATTTATAATACATCCGCTTTTAGTACAAAAAACGTATAGTGAAACCTGTTGGATACCTATTTCCGAAGAGGAACTTATACAAAATAAAGAGTGGCAAAATATGATTAAAAAAGCCGAGATAAAAGGCCTTTCTGAAGTTATGGTTCACAACACAGTTTGCTTATATAAAACAGATGATAGCAATTGGTGTGGCAAATATTATGAAGTCACCACATTTAAGAAACTGTTACAAAACATAAAAGATAATGGATACTCTCTTCCTACACAAAGAGAATGGGAGTATTTATCTGGCAAGGGGTGTAGAACTATTTTCCCTTGGGGAAATAATATAGATTTCTCTATGAATTTAAAACATATGGAATGGATGGATAATGATGGAGAGTATACATTAGAAAAGGAAAACTTTTTTGGATTGATTATCGGTGATGATCCATACTGCAGAGAAATCGTATATGATGATGAGGGATTTTCCTATAAAGGTGGAGATGGTGGCCGTAATATATGTGGGGGATTAGGTGTTGTTTGGGGTTATTTTCCGGTTTCGCCATACTTTAAAGATAAGGAATTATCAATAGGTGATTATATAAATGGTGGATATGATTTCTTTAGGAGGATTATAAGAATTGATGATAGGTGAAGCTCAAGGAGGACATTTAATTGCAAAGATATTTAATGGTTCTGGTGATAAAGCTACAATGACCAATGAACTGCTCATAGAAAAGATAAGCTAATAGCAGATTATGACTTTTCGCTAGAACAATGGCTGAGTGCTGCTGTAGGTGGTTATACTTTACATGTTATTGGTATTGAAGCTGGTGCACATATATCTGTAAATCAAACCATGGTTAAATTCGTAGGATATCAAAATCAACTTTAGAAGGGAAGAGAAATAATGTTTGTTAATCCATGGCAGTTTTGCGTGGCAATCGTTCTTATGATTTGGGGGACATATTTTATTACATATCGTTTCTGGTGTCGTCGAAAAGGTATTTCTGTAGAGATTTTGTCAGTTAAGCCTAGAATTATTAAAGAACTTCCTAATTTCACAGTTATTTATGGATATGATGTTAAGTATCTATTAAATGGTGTAGAATATACAGCTCAAAGCCTAGAGTTTTACATTACAGTATTGGTTCCAGGGCCGATGATCCCTTATAGTATGACGGGAAAATTGTTACAGAATGGAAAGGTAAGTCTTGATAAAGTAAAAACAAATATGACATATGGCGTTGTATTGTGGGTGTTTGCTATTATTTTCTTGGCTGAGTTATATTAATAGTTATTTATCTAATCGAATAGAGGTGTATTTATTAGAAATGGATAAACATGCCTCTATTGTGTATTTAGACATATTTAACTATTAATTACTCTAACATAGATAAGGATTATATTACATCCTTATTTATACATGTCTTTCAGCTCATAATACAATATGGGGTGTATCTTCAAAACTAAAGCCTATATAAGATTATAAAACTTATTAATCATAGGTGTTTTATTGTTATTCCAATAATGATGTTATAGTAAATACACGGTTAATATCATATGTGTATTACATATGATTACCACCTTAATTATATTGTCAGTGATGAAATCAAAATTATACTTTTTTATATCATCATTTTAGTACATTCTTAGAGTATCATTCACAAGAAGTTATAACTTTATTGGGGGCAGTAAAATCAAGGTTTGTATTTTTTTATCAATACATTTTGTCCTATAACCCCAATTTTTGTGTTTCTTATATTATAAAGGGGCTGCAACTAGAATGCGGAAAACCGCATTCTGTTACAGCCCCTTTCGAGTTATTCATTATAATTTTGTTTCCATAGCATTAGAAGACATTTTTTATGATGTAGTTGATCACGATGAGTGGAACGATACTAACTACTAAGGTTATTGCTGTATCGCGTACAGACATATTGTATTCTGCAATACATAGTTTTAATAAAGCAAATGCGGTCCACCCATAAACTAAAACATTTAAGATGAATATAACTGTTCTTACTAGACCATATGGGAATGTGGCAGTATAGATGCCTATCATGAACGGCATGAGCACGATATTTTGAACTAACACAAGTAGAGCATATACACTTACACCATACATGAATTGTTTAATTGTATCTGGTAAGTTTACGTTTACTGTAGGATATGTACGCTGACAGTAAAAATTAAAGATATAGCTTGCTAGTAGAGCAGGGATGATAGCTTTCAAAAGTCCTTTAAATATAAGACCCAATAAGGTAGTGAATGAAAAAATGGTAAAGAATTTATAGCCTACAATGCTTGTTGTAATGCAAGCTAAGATATAGGTTAATATTGCCATTGCCAGATACGTAATAATACCCATTGGTAGGGCTTCACTAAGGGTGCCCGTGTTTTTGAGTTCATTGCTACCTTTTTCAGGGGATAAGGTGAGTGTTAATAGATGTGTCCAATTGATTCCGTTCATAATTTCCTCTCTCTCTAAATTAAAATGAATATATATACTGATTATTATAATCAGGTATATGTATATTAAATGAAAGAGAAGCAATCGTTTTATGAAAATCCTTTTAAAGCACTATTTAGTTTTGTTGACGTTAAATATTTTTAAATGTTCTGGCAGGGTAGGTGAACCATCAGCTGATTTTACTTCTACACGAATATTCATTGTTGTGTTGAACTGAGGATACATATTTTTACATTCCTCACAAAGTTGCTGGATGCGAAGAAAGAGGTTTTGAATATCATGATTGTGGACCGCATCATATGGAATAGTGAGGCTGAAACTCCAAGCATCTTCTCCGAAAAGGTATCTCCTATAAGATACATAGTTTAATTCTTCATCGGTGAGATATTTTTGAAATAAAGGGTATATGGTTACCAAAGGAATATTTGTATAAATGAATTTATCTGTAATAGGGAGGCCACCACCATCGTAATTTACATTTTCTTCCTGTATTAAAATAGGTAGATTTGGATAGGCGTCGAAGGTTGCGGTCCAGGTGTGGTTAATGTGTTTTTCTATGGTGTAAGGCATATGAGGGTAGTTTTGAGATATATATTCTTTTACTTCCTCAGTAGAATAGTGTGTGAATAGGTGGCATCCAGATGTGGTGAGTAGTATAGCGAGAAACACCATAGTTGTAAAGGCTTTATGCTGTATTTTCATTTCAATGGATCTCCTTCGATTATAAAGGCGTATTCATTACAATAGTATTATACTTAACATAATTTCTTTATTAATATTGGGATAAACGGAATACTTTTCTATACTCTTCCGGTGAATCAGAACCATCAGACGGTTTTATGATGACTCTAATATATATTTTTTCTTTGAAATCTGGATATGTTGCAGCATATTCTTTGCAGAATTGATCCATTCGATTGTAAAAATTTGTTACATCATGGTTTTCTATGGCTGAATAGGGGATAGGCATTTCAATATACAAAGTAGATGTATCGTATGTAGCATAGGATAATTCTTCTGTTGTTAGATAGTTTTTCATTAATGGGAATGTAGTTATTAACGGGATATTGGTTATCAGTATTCGCTCAACTTGTGGCACAACAGGTGCAGAGGTGTGCAAGACTTCAGATATTTCAATGGGCATTTGTGGATATTTGTCAAAGGTGATTTGCCATGTATTGCCCCTTCGTGACTCTAGGTGATAGGTCAGATTAGGATAGTTCTTATTTATATATTGGTGTACCTCATCCTCACTGTAATGGGAGAGAAGATGACAACCTGTTGTCATTATGAGAGAGAATATAATTAATGGTAATAATACAAATCGTTTAAGAGTAAGTGGTTTCATTGTATGTTCCTTTTATAATGCTCTTGAATGTTCAGTAAAATTGTAATATCTTAAAAGGCATTGCTTTATTATTGGCGGAATTTTGGGGTATATTATATTAATTATATTATACCTAAATTATATGTTTACTCATATAGTTGATTAGTATAAGCGGATATATGTATTAGAAAATAGTTTGATGTAATAGCTTTCACAATCGAAATATGATATACTGTTCTAACGCGCATAATTCGTGCGCGATAGGAGGAAACACATTTAGATGTTAGAAAAATTTGAACAATTAATGATTAGCGAACCTGTTCTACGTGCGTTAAACGATATGGGCTTTGAAGAGCCTACGCCAATTCAACAGGAAGCTATCCCAGTTGCCATGAGCGGTAGAGACATGATCGGCCAAGCTCAAACGGGTACTGGTAAGACAGCGGCCTTTGGCCTACCTGTATTGGAACGCGTAGACGGCAGTAAT
Organism: Veillonella tobetsuensis; assembly: GCF_002959935.1. Lineage (NCBI taxonomy): Bacteria > Bacillati > Bacillota > Negativicutes > Veillonellales > Veillonellaceae > Veillonella > Veillonella tobetsuensis. The sequence continues at coordinate 13,853 of NZ_PPDF01000008.1, read as the reverse complement.
CGTCACGTTCAAGTAGTGATTTTGTCCCCTACACGCGAATTAGCTATTCAAGTAGCAGAAGAGCTTAATAAAATGGCTCAGTATACGGATATTACGGCATTACCTATCTATGGTGGCCAAGATATTAACCGTCAATTCCGTGCATTGAAAAAGAATCCGCAAATCATTGTTGCCACACCAGGCCGATTGATGGACCATATGGACCGCGGTTCTATTAAATTTGAAGACGTTAAGATTGTCGTTCTTGACGAAGCTGATGAAATGTTAAACATGGGCTTTGTAGATGACATCAACAAAATTTTAGGGGCTATCCCAGAAGATCACCAAACATTGCTATTCTCTGCAACAATGCCTAAGGCTATTCGCGAGTTAGCAGAAACATACCTTACAGAGCCAACGTTGATTCGTATGAAACCTACGCAAGTAACGATGGATCTTATCGAACAATACTATATCGAGGTACAAGATCGTCAAAAATTTGACGTGTTATGCCGTTTGTTCGACTTACAAGCACCAGAGCTGGCTATTATCTTTACACGTACAAAACGTCGTGTTGATGAAGTAACAGAAGCTCTTAAAAAACGTGGCTATATGGCGGAAGGTATCCATGGTGATTTATCACAACAAAAACGTGATAGTGTAATTCGTCAATTCCGAGAAGGTACAATTGACATTCTTGTAGCTACTGATGTGGCTGCTCGTGGCCTTGATATTTCCGGCGTATCTCATGTATATAACTATGATTTGCCTCAAGATCCTGAAAGCTATACGCATCGCGTAGGTCGTACAGGCCGTGCAGGTAAGACAGGCGAAGCATATACATTTGTTATCCCTCGTGAAATTGAACACCTTCATGCTATTGAACGCTTAACGAAACGCAAAATTGCGAAGCGTCGTGCGCCGTCCTTAGGTGAAGTTTTGGAAGGCCAACAACGTATTGCTGTTGAAAGTTTAGTTGAAATGGCAGGCAATGTAGAAGAGTTGGCGCCATTTAAAGTAAGTGCTGAAGAGTTGTTGAATGATACTGATTCTGTTACATTGTTGGCAGCGGCTCTTAAGTTGTTAACTAAAGAACCAGATACAACACCTGTCAATATTACGGAAGAAAAACCTTTACGTGTACGTCGCCGCCGTGAAGGTGGTCGAGGTGATCGCCGTCGTCGTGATGGTGACCGTCGCAGAGATGGGGAACGCCGCCGTGACGGAGATCGTCGTCGTGAAGATCGTCCTCGCCGCAATCGCGATGAACGTAGAGGTGAGCGTCGTGATAGCCGTCGCCGTGATGACCGTCGTAGTGAACGTCCTAAAGCAGATCGTAAACCACGTCATCAAGGTGAAGGATTTAAACCATATTTTAAAGACTAATTACAGTGTGAATTTGGTTTAATACAGAGCTTGAATACAGATTAATAGTAAATATGAGTTATGAGAAACGTGGATTGTATAAATCCACGTTTTTTATTGCTTAAAATCTACTGGAATGGTACAATAAATAATAATTATTGTTTGAAAATGGACGATAGAGTACCGATATGTTTCCAAGTGGAGAAAGGTAGATTATTATGGATATCGCACAAATTTTGCGAAGCGAAGGGTTCAAGGTAACTCCTCAACGAATTGCAATTTATGATGCTTTGCGTGGTTACCACAATCATCCAACGGCAGAGATGATTTATCATAGATTGCGTCCTATGCATCCAAGCATGAGTTTAGCAACAGTATACAAAACAATGGAAATTTTTGAAAAAATTGGCCTTGTTAAAGTGTTGGAAGTAGGCGATGAACGAGCTCATTACGATTGGGATACGACTGCGCATGCTCACATTCGCTGTGTTCGTTGTAACAAAGTAGAAGATATGATGAATGTCGATCTTCATGCTATTTCCGATATTGCTGGAAAAGCTAGTGCTTATCAAATTACAGGACAACAAATTACATTCGAAGGCGTATGCCCAGAATGTGCAAAAAAAGAAAGTCACTAACAGACGCCCCCTGCGTATAAGATGCAGGGGGTTTTTGAGTAAAAATAGAGTGGAAGGGAAATTTAATGTTTATTATAGGTTCACATTTATCAATATCAAAAGGATATTTACATATGGGAAAGGAAGCTACCAAAATTGGTGGCAATACATTCCAATACTTTACGCGCAATCCTCGTGGTGGTAGCATGCGTGCTCTCGATGTGGAGGATATGAATAGTCTTAGTGCGTATATGAAAGAACATAACTTTGGTACCTTGTTAGCCCATGCACCTTACACGTATAATCCATGTGCAGCAAAGGAAGATTTGCGCGCTTTTGCAAAACAAGCCATGACAGAAGACTTAGAACGCATGGAATATTTACCAGGCCAGATGTATAACTTTCATCCCGGCAGTCATGTAAAGCAAGGTGTTGACCAAGGCATCGAATACATCGTGGAGTGCTTGAATGAAATCTTATTTCCAGGCATGAAAACAACGGTTCTTTTAGAGGTTATGGCTGGTAAGGGTACGGAAATTGGCTCTCGTTTTGAAGAAATTGCTCGTATTATTGACGGTGTAAAATTAAAAGAGTACATGGGTGTTTGTGTAGATACTTGCCATATTCACGAAGGTGGTTATGACATCGTTAATAATTTAGATGGTGTTATCGACGAGTTCAATCGTATTGTTGGTCTTGACCGTTTGAAAGCTATTCACTTGAATGATTCAAAAAATCCTATGGGGGCACATAAAGATCGTCATGAAAAAATTGGGGAAGGTCATATTGGTATCGATGCAATTGCCCGCATTGTAACACATCCTAAATTGACGAATTTGCCATTCTACTTGGAAACGCCAAATGAATTAGATGGTTATGCTAAAGAAATTGCTATGTTGCGCTCTATCGTAGAGAATCAATAATTAAGCAAAACTGTAAATTTAGTTATATAATAATTGGTATAAACTAAATTTATATAAGGTATAGGGAGAACTGGAAAGGGGGATGAAATGCGTTTTTTACATACTGCAGACTGGCATTTAGGGCGTATATTTTATGGTCAGTATTTAACGGAAGACCAAGCTCCTGTATTGGAGCATCAGTTCTTTTCTATTTTGAAAGACGAAAAAATCGATGGCATATTGCTTGCAGGGGATGTATTTGATCGGGCGGTACCACCTATAGAAGCCATTGAATTATGGGACTCTATCATTACTCGTCTCGCTATGGATTATAAGATGCCACTCTTTGTAGTAAGTGGCAATCACGATGGGGCAGAGCGCCTCGAAGTGGGACGTGCTATGTTGGGCCAATCTGGCATTCATATTTGGGGTTCACCTCATCATGCGTTACGTCCCTTTGAATTTGAAAGCTCCGATGGTAAGGTAGCCATTTGCCCCATGCCCTTTAGTGAGCCTCGTCGTATAGGTGACGCTTTGGGACTGAACTCCAGTGAATCAAAACCAGTTGATGCGGATATGACTGATGATACTTTATTTTCCTATGTAGATGATAAGGATCAAGAAGAGGTCGCACTTAATTTACATAATTATGACCAAATGTATCAGGCTTGGAGTGATTATCTATATAAACAAGTGCCAAAACGGATGCGTAGCATTGCCATTAGTCACGCCTTTGTAATGGGGGGCGAAGTAGGTGGTTCGGAACGAACATTGTCTGTAGGTGGTAGTGAACAGGTGAGCCCTCACGTTTTTAAAAACTTTCACTATACAGCTCTTGGACATTTACATGGACCGCAACGGATGGGGGCAGACCATATTCGCTATAGCGGATCGCCTTTAAAATATTCCTTTGATGAACATGAGCAGAAGAAATCTTTTACTATTATTGATATGGATACAAACGGGAAGGTAGATATTAGTACCATTCCTGTAGAGCCAAAGAGAGATGTAGTTATTTTAGAAGGTTATTTTGAAGATTTACTAAATAATAAGGAATTACAGGCTAAGCATAAAGACGATTATGTGCAGGCTCGATTGCTCGATACGATGCCTATAATGGATGGGATGGCCAAATTGCGCCAAGTGTATCGTTGCTGTATGACGATTGACCTAGTAGGTCGTGTGGCAGCGCCTATGGCTGACATGGGGGATTCCGTATTTAAAGAGCTAAATGAACGTCAATTGTTTAATCAGTTTGCAGAAACCGTGTGGAAAGAGCCATTAACAGAGGCGGAACAGTCATATATCGACTCTGTGTGGGACCGAATTATCAAGGAGGACTAGATGAAGCCTATATCTTTAACTATAGAAGCCTTTGGTCCGTATCGAGATTCGGTTACCTTGGATTTTAGTGCACTCCAAGACCATTCCATGTTCCTTATCTCTGGTCCCACGGGGGCAGGTAAAACATCTATATTAGACGCCATGGTATATGCCTTGTATGGCGAGCCAAGTGGAGAAGTGCGGAAAACCGATGCTATCCGCAGCGATTTTGCGGAATCTGAGCGCATGACGCGTGTAGATTTTTCCTTTGCTATCGGAGATGCTCAATACCGTGTTGAAAGATTACCAAAACAGATGGTAGCCAAAAAACGTGGCACCGGTATGCGGGAACAGAACGCTAGCGCTACTGTATACGAAATGAAAGATGGTGAGTGGAAGGTCGTTGCTACTTCTGCCACCGCTGTTCGCGATACAATTCAACGAATCATAGGTTTTCGGAAGGATCAATTTTTACAAGTGGTATTGTTGCCACAAGGAGAATTCCGGAAATTACTAGTAGCCTCCACTAGTGAGCGTGAAGAATTACTACATACTCTGTTTAGAACAGAGCTATACCGAAAATTACAAGAGGCCCTTAAAGCTGCTTATGATGAAGCGAAATCAGGTATAGAGGTAAATCTCACTAAACAAACGGCGTTGATGCAGTCTATTCCTCGCGATGAAGAGACTCCTGTGCTAACTGTCGAACATGTACGTGAACTGTTATCTAATCGAGTATCACATCGTGATGTACTTGTAGTAGAACGAGATAGGGCTGTTAATGAGGTAGAACAATTTAATGCCTTGCGTAAGGAGTGGGCCTTATATAATCAAGCGCAACAATCTCTTGTAGAGGCTACATCTAAATTGGACTTGGTAAAAGCTAAAGAACTTGAGCGCACACAATTGAGTGAAAAGGTTCAATTCCTCAATTCCTTATCTCCAGTTCATGCATTGTATCAACAATACATTGATAAACAGTCTAGTTTAACAACATTAGAACGGGCACTGTCCGATGCAGAAAAAAGTGTAGACACTGCTACTCAACATGAGACTAACTGTATAGAGGTTCATGAAGCGTTAGAATCTCAAGCTGAAACGATACAATCTAAGAGGACTACTTTGGCTCAACTCCAACAACAGTCTGAAAAGTTTGATGAATTAGGATTGTTGAAAAAAAAGATGTCTACACTACGTGGTAATGTAAAACAATTGGATAGTAAAAAAAGTGAAGCGAACCTAGAGATACAACGCCAGCTCATCAAACAGATAGAAGTAGATGTTGAGGGTTTACGTAAACGCTTTCAAGAGAATAGTACACTACTGGAGCAGGTTCCTGTTATTCAAGAACAGCTTAATCATGTGCACAGATATTCTGAGTTGGTAGAAGAAATTAGTCAGGTTCAAAAAGAAATCGACATTAAGAATGAGATCGTATCAACTCTGGATACAACAGTGAAAGAGGCGAAGGTACATTTAGAGCGGCTAGAGCATTTAATGCAAGAAGGGCGCGCGTATGAACTGGTTCCTTTCGTGAAAGAAGATGAGCCTTGCCCAGTATGTGGATCTACAGAACATCCTCATTTAGCAACTAAGCCAGAATTATATCCTACTAAGGATGAGGTTGAAGCTGCTCGAGACCTTCGTGATAAAAAGTTACAACAACAAGCGAATGAAGTTGGTCAAAGGGATGCGTTAGTGGGGCGGATGCATGAATTATCTAACCATATGGACGCACAAGTTTCGATTCTTCAGTCCTCTATAGATGGGTTTTCTAAAGAAAACTTTGTATCGCTTCAACAAGTTCTGTTATCTCAAATGGAACGATTTAAAACGTTATGTGGTGAATCTGAACAGCTAGGTAAGACTATTTCTGATGCGGAGCGTAGGTTAAGCACCGCTAAGGATACGTTGGCTAAATCAGAACTTGCGCATAATGAATTGCTTAAAGCATTGCATGAACTAGAGATTAGTATCAGTTCTGTACAAGCAAAAATAGATTCCTTGTCAGAGTCGTTGCCTACTACGGATATAGAGTTGTGGCGTAATCAAGTGATATTCTTAGCATCAGAAATTAAAGAGTATGATGCGCAGTTAACGGTGACTACAAAACAATTAGAGGAGGCTCGAGGGCAGCTAAGTGCTAAACGAGGTCGACTAGAAATCTTATCTTCTCAAGTAAAAGAAGAACAAAAGAATCTTGATTTTCTCCATGGGGAATATATACAGTCATTGCAATCTATATCGTTAAGTGAAATTGATTTTGTTGAAGCATTGAGTGACTTTAATGCGTTAGAGGATTTTAAATCTAAGTTATATGACTTGGAAGAGGCCTTTAGTACAGCACAAGCTGTATATGATGCGGCACTAAAGACTACGGAGGCTGTGGTTAAACCTAGCGATACTGTTTCGGATGAAGTATATGATGCAGCGGTAGAATGTCGTGATACATTGGTAGGCAATTTGGCGGCCTGGGATAAAGAAACACAGCATATAGAAACTACACTTGCTTCACTAGAGGAAATTGAATCAGCTATGGGTGAGGCCCGAGAGAAGGTAGCCTTCTTAAGTCGATTGAATGATCTCGCTAATGGGGGGGAACAAGGTTTTAAAAATGTCACCTTTGAGCGCTATGTATTGGGGGCCATTTTAGATGAGGTTGTTTATGCAGCCAATTTACGTCTTCAAAAGATGAGCCGTAGCCGTTACTCTTTGGAGCGTTCAGACTATACCGGTGGCGGCCGTGGCAAGCAAGGCCTTGATTTGGCCGTAATGGACGCTTTCACAGGACAATCTAGACCTGCGAATACCTTGTCTGGTGGTGAAACCTTTTTGGCCTCTATGGCACTTGCCTTAGGTCTTGCCGACGTAATTCAAAGTTATGCCGGTGGTATTCATATGGATACGATGTTCATTGATGAAGGGTTTGGTACACTTGACCCTGATACATTGGAGCTCGCTATGGAAACATTGGTACAACTACAATCATCGGGGCGCCTCATCGGTATGATTTCTCATGTACCGGAATTGAAAACTCGTATACCTGCTCATTTAGAGGTCACACGTGGTGATGATGGCAGTACGGCAAAATTTGTGATTAACTAGCTATACATTTACAAAATGTGATACTATTAAAAGAGGATAATTCCTACAAAAACATACTGTATTTATAAAAGGAGGTCCTATGAAGTTTTCATTTGCTCATAATAATATAAATGTTAAGGATCTTGATAAGAGTTTAGCCTTCTATAAAGAGGCCTTACTGCTTGAAGAGGCTCGTCGCTTGGAAGACCCAAGCGGTGCTTTTACCCTTGTATATTTAAAAAGTCCATATACGGCACATGAATTAGAACTTACATGGTTGCGCGATTGGGATCGCCCTTATAATTTAGGGGATAATGAATTCCACTTGGCATTTTATGTAGATGACTACGAAGCAGCTCTAAAAAAACATAAAGAGATGGGTGTTGTAGCCTATGAAAATGCCGACATGGGTATTTATTTTATCGCTGATCCTGATGGATATTGGACAGAAATCATTCCGGCGGGTAAATATTAATGGAATATATGTTAACTCGTTTAGAGTGGTTGGTTGGGCCTGATAAAATCCAAACATTAAAGGATACATCTATTGCGCTCTTTGGTGTTGGTGGTGTCGGCGGTGGGGCCATCGAGGCTCTAGTACGTGCTGGTGTAGGGCGCATCGTTATTATTGATGGTGATTCCATTGCACCTAGCAATTTGAATCGTCAAATGATTACGACACACGATACCATTGGAGAACGTAAGGTTGAGGTCGCAAAGGCGCGAGCTCTTTCCATTAATCCTGATGTAGTGATAGAAACTCACGATATTATGTATACTGAGGAGAACTATCCTGGATTTATTCAAAGCTTGAACGTTGATTATGTGATCGATGCCATTGATATGGTAACGGCAAAACTCAATATTATCGAGGTTTGCCAACGTGAAAGCATCCCTGTTATTTCCTGTATGGGCGGCGGTAATCGCTTTTACCCAGAAAAACTTATGATTGCAGATATCAATAAGTCTCATACATGCCCGTTGGCACGCGTTATGCGCCGGGAACTCAAGAAACGGGGTATAAAAAAACAATTAGTTTTATTTTCTACAGAAAAACCGACAAAACCACAGTTCCGCGGCGAAGCAACGAGCCCAGGAACATGTAGTTTTGTGCCACCAGTGGCAGGTTTTATATTAGCAGCACATGTGTTGCGTACAATTTTGGAGGTACCTAAACAATGAAACAAGCAAAAATCCATATGGCTGACGGCGGCGATATCGTAATTGAATTATTTGATAAAGAAGCTCCTGGCACAGTACAAAACTTTGTAGACTTAATCAACAAAGGCTTCTACAACGGACTTCGCTTCCACCGTGTAATCCCTGGCTTCGTAGCACAAGGTGGTTGTCCTAATGGTAACGGTACAGGTGGCCCAGGCTATACAATTAAAGACGAATTAGTTGGTAATCCACATAAACATGAACGTGGTGCATTGTCCATGGCTCACCGTGGTCCTAACACTGGCGGCAGCCAATTCTTTATCGTATATGAACCACAACCTCATTTAGATGGTGTTCATACAGTATTTGGTAAAGTAATCGAAGGTATGGACGTAGTTGATGGTATCCACCAAGGTGCTATCATGGAAACTGTGGAAGTAATCGAAGGTTAATCTCATGAATGATGTATCTATTAAACATCCAGAATGGCTATATATCGATGTAAATGGTAAAACATCATATGGGTATGACCAAGAGTGGTTCACTGATGAGTGGCAACGCTTGTCTGGTTGTGGTCCTACATCGGCATCACAAGTATTGGGCTATTCATTATTTAGGGATGGCTTATTAGATCTGGAAACCACATCCGATAAAACGCTAGCTTTAGAACGGATGAACTTAGTTTGGAAATATGTAAAGCCACGCTTTGGTGGTGGCGTATATAAAACACAATGGATGGAACGCGGTCTTACTCGTTTGCTCGAGGATAAAGGCTTATCTTATGATGTACATATGTTGAATGTGTCACCTTTTTCGGCATCTCGTATTGAAATAGACGCAGCAGCCCAATTTATTCATAATGGATTATCACAAGATGTTCCAGTAGCCTTTTTAAATCGTCACAAGGGGAAAGAAAAGGCCCTTTATACCTGGCATTGGGTTCCTATTTATAAGTTGTTTATAGATGGTGATGATATTCGTTGTGGCATTTTTGATGAAGGAGAGATTCGTGATTTCTCTTTGGTTAATTGGTTGCAAGATACTATTCTTGGTGGTGGATTTTGTTATATAACCAAGAAATAAGTGTAGGGTTATAAGAGCGATGGTGAAAGCTGTCGCTCTACCTATATAGATAGGAGGCTATTATGAGTCAATGGATTACCGAGGAGCAAACTCCTCATTTACGCCTTAGTGCAGAGGCTGAAGAAGTACTATATTCTGGCGAATCTGAATTCCAAAAAATTGAAGTCTTTAAATCTAAAGAGTATGGCATGATGCTCGCTTTAGATGGTGTGTTCCAAACATCTGAACGAGAAGAGTTTATTTATCACGAAATGATGAGCCATGTTCCTTTATTTTTACATCCAAATCCTGAACGCGTATTGATTATCGGCGGTGGAGATGGGGGCGTAGCTAGAGAATGTGTACGCCATGATTGTGTAAAAGAAGTGACTATGGTAGAAATCGATGGTAAAGTTGTAGAACTCGCTAAACAATACTTACCAACTATTGCGGAAGCAATGATTGAAAAACACCCTAAGTTAACTGTAAAAATTGGCGATGGTATTGGCTTTATGGCAAAAGCAGAAGATTATTATGATGTAATTATCGTAGATTGCTCTGATCCAATCGGTCCTGGTGAAGGTCTCTTTACTGAAGAGTTCTATAAGAATACATTGAAAGCTCTCAAGGCTGACGGTCTATTTGTACAACAAACAGAATCCCCTATGTTGCATCAACCGTTAGTGGAAAAAGTATTTGGTTATGTAAATGATCACTTCCCAATTGCTCGTCTATATACAGCTTTTATTCCATTGTATCCAGCAGGTATGCATTGCTTTACATTGGGATCCAAAACATTTGATCCATTAACATGGACTCCGAACCGTGAGCAAAACTTTGAAACTAAGTACTATAATAAAGAAATTCAAAAAGCTGCTTTTGCATTGCCAAATTTTGTAAAAAACTATTTGCCAAAAAAATAAATAGTATGTATAATAGGAAAGCACCATTCGTTAAAAATCTATTTAACGGTGGTACTTCCTTTTTATTAAGGATATATAAAAGGGTTTTGTATAAGGAGTATGCAACGAATTGACTTCAAAACTAAAGGATAAATGAAGTTAAAAAAAGTTGTTGACACAAGCTTCTAAAACAGATATAATTCTCTTTGTTACGAAGACGATGTCTTCGGTACCTACAAGGTGGTGGGTATGGTGAAGCGGTTAACACGGCGGATTGTGGCTCCGTTACGCGTGGGTTCGATCCCCACTACTCACCCCATAACCTACACATCGTAATCACTGTAGGGGTGTCGCCAAGTGGTAAGGCAACGGACTTTGACTCCGTTATGCGCTGGTTCGATCCCAGCCACCCCTGCCAACATGACTCACTAGCTCAGTTGGCAGAGCACCTGACTTTTAATCAGGGTGTCCCGCGTTCGAGTCGCGGGTGAGTCACCAAATTAAAACTCACAAACGAAAGTTTGTGAGTTTTCTATCTCTAATTTTAGGAAATTTGGTTATGATGGTAAGTATATTGTGGTAACACAGTTAGTCAAAATAAAACAAAACTTCTTAAAAAAGTGGTTGACGTTTTAAATGATGACTGATATACTTTAAAAAGTCGTTAGGACCGAGTAAGTTCTAATGTACAGATCTTTGAAAACTGAACAATGATAGGTAATCAATCATATGATTGAACATATGCCAGAGTGCGGGTTTTGACTAAGTCAAAACCAACCATAATTCAAAGTTACATACATGTAACGACAACAAATAATGAGCTATTCAAATAGCTTCAAGATATCTTGGAGAGTTTGATCCTGGCTCAGGACGAACGCTGGCGGCGTGCTTAACACATGCAAGTCGAACGAAGAGACTTGGAAGCTTGCTTCTAAGAATCTTAGTGGCGAACGGGTGAGTAACGCGTAATCAACCTGCCCTTCAGAGGGGGACAACAGTTGGAAACGACTGCTAATACCGCATACGATCCAATCTCGGCATCGAGGATGGATGAAAGGTGGCCTCTATTTATAAGCTATCACTGAAGGAGGGGATTGCGTCTGATTAGCTAGTTGGAGGGGTAACGGCCCACCAAGGCGATGATCAGTAGCCGGTCTGAGAGGATGAACGGCCACATTGGGACTGAGACACGGCCCAGACTCCTACGGGAGGCAGCAGTGGGGAATCTTCCGCAATGGACGAAAGTCTGACGGAGCAACGCCGCGTGAGTGATGACGGCCTTCGGGTTGTAAAGCTCTGTTAATCGGGACGAAAGGCCTTCTTGCGAATAGTTAGAAGGATTGACGGTACCGGAATAGAAAGCCACGGCTAACTACGTGCCAGCAGCCGCGGTAATACGTAGGTGGCAAGCGTTGTCCGGAATTATTGGGCGTAAAGCGCGCGCAGGCGGATCAGTCAGTCTGTCTTAAAAGTTCGGGGCTTAACCCCGTGATGGGATGGAAACTGCTGATCTAGAGTATCGGAGAGGAAAGTGGAATTCCTAGTGTAGCGGTGAAATGCGTAGATATTAGGAAGAACACCAGTGGCGAAGGCGACTTTCTGGACGAAAACTGACGCTGAGGCGCGAAAGCCAGGGGAGCGAACGGGATTAGATACCCCGGTAGTCCTGGCCGTAAACGATGGGTACTAGGTGTAGGAGGTATCGACCCCTTCTGTGCCGGAGTTAACGCAATAAGTACCCCGCCTGGGGAGTACGACCGCAAGGTTGAAACTCAAAGGAATTGACGGGGGCCCGCACAAGCGGTGGAGTATGTGGTTTAATTCGACGCAACGCGAAGAACCTTACCAGGTCTTGACATTGATGGACAGAACTAGAGATAGTTCCTCTTCTTCGGAAGCCAGAAAACAGGTGGTGCACGGTTGTCGTCAGCTCGTGTCGTGAGATGTTGGGTTAAGTCCCGCAACGAGCGCAACCCCTATCTTATGTTGCCAGCACTTCGGGTGGGAACTCATGAGAGACTGCCGCAGACAATGCGGAGGAAGGCGGGGATGACGTCAAATCATCATGCCCCTTATGACCTGGGCTACACACGTACTACAATGGGAGTTAATAGACGGAAGCGAGATCGCGAGATGGAGCAAACCCGAGAAACACTCTCTCAGTTCGGATCGTAGGCTGCAATTCGCCTACGTGAAGTCGGAATCGCTAGTAATCGCAGGTCAGCATACTGCGGTGAATACGTTCCCGGGCCTTGTACACACCGCCCGTCACACCACGAAAGTCGGAAGTGCCCAAAGCCGGTGGGGTAACCTTCGGGAGCCAGCCGTCTAAGGTAAAGTCGATGATTGGGGTGAAGTCGTAACAAGGTAGCCGTATCGGAAGGTGCGGCTGGATCACCTCCTTTCTAGGGAGACATACACCGAGCCAAGAGCTTGGATGTCACTTAGGTCGACACTTTGGCACCTAACATTGTTCGGTTTTGAGAGATCTGTAAAGACTCTCAAATCTACAGATATGGGCCTATAGCTCAGCTGGTTAGAGCGCACGCCTGATAAGCGTGAGGTCGGTGGTTCGAGTCCACCTAGGCCCACCAGTTGGCTCATATTACTTGAAATACACATTGTGTAGAGTACAGACAAAAAGAGCTAATTATAGGTATAACTTTAAAAAGATAACGGATTCTTCGGAATGGATTATCGAGAATAAAGCGTAACCACTCATGGGGGCGTAGCTCAGTTGGGAGAGCACCTGCCTTGCAAGCAGGGGGTCAGGAGTTCGAATCTCCTCGTCTCCACCATTTAGTATTTGACAGCCTGTCTGCCGTATACTAAAATTGTTTGTTCTTTGAAAACTGCATAGAAGATAATTATATATATTTGTAAGGTCATCTCTTAGAATTTCTAAGTAGGTTGACCCGAGCACATAGGAAATAATTCTCTGACTTAATGGTGACGTACATGTAAAATGTACGGCTACAAAATTAACGACAATGTATCTAATGCATGTCTAAAAATCAAATTGATTTTCGTCAGAATTTGATGAATATCGAGGCGTACCAATGAAGCGAAATCGCCGCGTATTTGTATACGCAAGATGAGCTGAATGCAGTACAACGAAGATAGTCGCAAATTATGGCGCAAAATAAGTAAAGATTTTAAGGGCGTACGGTGGATGCCTTGGCGATATCAGCCGAAGAAGGACGCGGTAAGCTGCGATAAGCTACGGAGAGGTGCAAGCAACCTTTGACCCGTAGATTTCCGAATGGGGGAACCCGGCAGTGGTTATGCACTGTCACCCATAGCTTAGACTATGAGGAGGGCACCTGGGGAACTGAAACATCTAATTACCCAGAGGAAGAGTAATCAAACGAGATTTTCTTAGTAGCGGCGAGCGAACGGGAAAGAGGCCAAACCGGAGCGGGCAACCGCACCGGGGTTGAGGACAGTCATCAAGTGTA
>NZ_PPDF01000007.1:0-148597 GCF_002959935.1 Veillonella tobetsuensis | reverse complement strand
GCGTTTAAACTGTATGGACATATCCATTACAATAAACTTAACTTGTACGCGATCTTTATGTTTAAATGATGCAAAATAGCGGATTAATGCTTGCGTATCACGTTTCGGTAAAATGTCTAATATTTCGTGTGTATCTGGATTGGTTAAATTGACTTGGTATTGATGACCTTCCGCATTTCCTTTGAATTCATCAATACCAATAACAGTAGGTAGTGTTTTAGGCTTAGGTATAGTAATCATAGAGCAATATCGTAATACTGTAGTAATAGATGTATCACACTCGTTAGCGATAGCAGTATAGGTTACACTTTCAGTAAGTTTGTCAAATAACAAATTAATATTGGTTATACTTAGTTGCATATGTTTTCGTACAAATGGATTGGTCTCGGAAAAAGAGTGCTTACAATGAGGGCAAATATATCGACGTTGTCTATATTTTCCAATTAATGGTCCTCGTTGTACTTTTCCAAATTTTACCGTACGTATGCGGTAATCTTTAATACGCTCTGTAGTTTCTCCGCATTTTGGGCAAATATGTGGTGTTACCGGTACTTCTATGTCAAAAATAAATGTTCCGTCCAATTCGTAGCTATTTGTAATATATTCTTGTTTTACATTATGTAAAAATTCAGTATAATCAGTAGTAGGCATATAAGCTCACATCCTTTCTTTAGGACTTTGACACTTTTATTGTAAAGCATGTGAGCCTTATATGCTTATTTTTTGCAAAAAAATAATGTTGGAAGTGACACCGTAGTGGTGTCACCCCAACATTTATTATAGAGCCGTTTTTTATGATTTTAGCCTATATGATTTTAATATAGATTACATATAAGTGTAATCAAAAGCAATATGAATTAAACTAATTTGCATGATTAATTTTACACATTTGACTACATCGAAAAAAATATGATATAGTATATTGTGTAAGATATAATAATGTAATGTTGAATAAGGAGGTCATCTATGACAAAAGAAAGATTTAACATGTTAGTTGGTTCTATTGGTGCATTTATTGGTGTATTTGTATTTTTAGCCTATATCCCACAAATAATTGCTAATCTTCATGGTCAACCTAGTCAACCATGGCAACCATTATTTGCAGCAGTATCCTGTTTGATCTGGGTATTATATGGTTGGACAAAATCACCTAAACGTGATTATATTTTAATCGTACCAAACCTTGCAGGCGTTATTTTAGGTACACTAACATTCTTAACATCTTTCTAAGTGCTATAAGAAAAAAATAGTATTATTGTTATATAGTGAATAATAGTAAAGATATTACTTTACTTTATAAATATAAATGAGGTCGAATCGTATGATTCGGCCTTTTTTAGAGTGAAGTTTATATGTTAGATTAAAATATAGATAAGCGTTAAATCTGTTGTAATAAAAAAATAGTTTTTATGATAATAAATATTGATAATTGAATTCCTAGTATATTACTACGTATTTTGATAAAAATGATAATTGGTGCATTCTCAATTATTGAAAGATATATTTGAATATATAAATGAAAAGAAATATCAAAATCATGATAAACATAGACTTTATATGATAAAAAGGAACAATTGTTATGCAAAATAATATACAAAATTTTATCATTTTCGTTTGACTTTCAATTATTATTGTGTGATAATGAGAACAGAAGTTAAGGCAAGTGCCTTTTTAAATGATAATAATAAGTTTTCTTTTATAATGTTCCTATGGAGGTTTATCATGAGAGTTATTGCTGATGGTTGCATTAAATGTGGTTCTTGCGCATCTGTTTGCCCAGTTGCTGCTATTTCTGAAGGCGAAACTAAATACGAAATCAACGATACTTGCATCGACTGCGGTTCTTGCGAATCCGTTTGCCCAGTATCTGTAATTTCCGCTGAGTAATCACAAATAAAATACGCCCCTCATTGAGGGGCTTTTTATTTTGCCTAAAATCATGTAACTTAGTATAATAGGACTATTAAGATATATATTTGATAAGGGAGTAAATTTTGTTTTATTTAATTGTAATTATTTGGCTTGTACTTGATCAAGTCTCAAAATATTATGTAATGAATCATTTTGCAATAGGTGAATCAGTGTCTGTTATACAAAATGTATTTCATTTAACGTATATTATAAATCGTGGGGCTGCCTTTGGTATGTTAGCAAATCAACGATGGTTCTTTTTGGTAGTCGCTTTTATTTTGATTATTGTGTATGCTATCTATCATAAGAAGGTTAATAGAGGCCCTATTTCCTTGCGCATAGGTAGTGCATTACTTATTTCTGGTGCCATCGGCAATGGCATTGATCGTTATGTATTACATGGTGTGGTTGATTTTTTTGATTTTAGAATTTGGCCTATTTTTAATGTCGCAGATATTGGTATATGTGTCGGTGTTGCATGCATCATATATCATTTGTTAATAAATGAACATGAGGAGTCATAGATGAACGAATATATTGTATCTTTGGAACAAGAGGGAAAACGTCTTGACGTATTTTTGACTGAAGTAATAGAAGGGTCTCGTAGTTATATCCAAAGTCTTATAAAATCTGGTCATGTTCAGGTCAATGGCAAGGTTGGTAAAGCTAATCTACGCCTTAACGTAGATAGCGTAGTTTCTGTTGAGATTCCTGAACCTGAATCTGTAGAGGTATTGCCTGAGGATATTCCTGTAGATTATCTATATGAGGATCATGACATCATTATTATTAATAAGCCACGTGGTATGGTGGTACATCCAGCAGTAGGGAATTACTCTGGTACTCTTGTGAATGCCTTATTGCATCATTGTAAGGATTTATCCGGTATCAATGGTGAAATTCGCCCTGGTATTGTACATCGCTTAGATAAGGACACTTCTGGTGTAATGATGGCTGCAAAAAATGATGCCGCTCATATTGGTTTGGCAGAGCAGGTGAAAGCCCATAGTGCTAAACGCACGTATTTAGCTCTTGTACAAGGTAATATTGTAGAGGAAAAAGGGATTATTAAGGCACCTATTGGTCGACATCCAAAAGACCGCATGAAGATGGCTGTAGTTTTTGAAAATAGCAAGGACGCTATTACCCATTTTAAAGTGCTTGAACGCTATGGATATCAAACATTAGTAGAATGTGTGTTGGAAACTGGGCGTACACATCAAATTCGTGTTCATTTTGCGCATATTGGGCATCCTGTTGTTAATGACCCATTCTATGGTTATCGTCGCATGGATTTCCCTATAGAAGGGCAAGTGCTTCATTCTCATACCTTGGATATTGTACATCCAATTACAGGAAAAGAGATGCATTTTGAAGCGCCAGTACCTGAGGACTTTCAAAATTGTATCGAGTTTGCTAAGGAATATAGAGAACGTAGATAAGGGATACTACTATGGAAACAAAGCGTATTTTAATGGATGGAGACGCAATTAAACGTGCCATTAGACGTATTGGTCATGAAATCTTAGAACGTAATAAAGGCCTTTCTAATGCTGTTATTGTTGGTATTGAACGACGTGGCGTGATGCTTGCTAAACGATTACAAACAGAAATTCATGCTATTGAGGGGCTTCATATTGAATGTGAACCTTTAAATGTGGCCATGTATCGCGATGATCGAGATACTCGTCCTAAGGAAGGGGCACCATGTTCTATTGATACCACAGAAAAGACAATCATCCTCGTAGATGATGTATTATATACGGGACGAACAATTAGAGCTGCTTTAAACGCATTGATGACCTCTGGGCGTCCTAAATCGATTCAATTAGCCGTACTAGTTGATCGCGGTCATCGTGAATTACCAATTCGCGCTGATTATGTAGGTAAAAATATTCCTACATCTCACTTGGAAAAGGTACGTGTACAAGTGATGGAATTAGATGGCTGTGATGGCGTGACCATCGAGCAATAATAGATAGTTACATATGAAAAGACTCGACCTACTACTATAAGTCGAGTCTTTATTTTTATGTTTCAATATATTGTGGGGAATAGCGAAAGTCATCATGACCTGTACGGGCTGTTGGTGCTTTAAACACATAGGCTTGTAAATCCGTAGCTTTCGTATCGATACAAAGCATTTCTTTTCCACAAATGGATACCATAGAATGAGCTTTTGCCCATTTTTGTATCACAGGGATGCTCGGTGTTTTATGTTTTAACCAGGTGCGTCCCCTTTGATTAAATGCCAATAGACGTGCATATTGTGGGCCTAGCATATGTGCTTCTTGTAAAATAGATTTAGTAATATGTAGTGCTGTATAGGCTGCCATGCGGCGCAATCTAGCATAGGTATAACGTTTAGTTTTAATTTCTTCAAGGGCATCGATCCAATTGGTTTGTCGCATCGCTTGGTACCAACGATACTCAATGCCTTCTGTAAAATCGCCATATCTTTCTAGCTCTACTGTGGATAATAATCGATTGATGCCGTGTAGCATATCTTGATAACGTTCGTAGTCTACATAGGCACCGCTTTTTATGACTCTATTTACATCATCAATAATTGAGGCCGGAACATATGAATCAATTGCTTTATATTGGATGAGCGCTTCTCTTAAGGCAGTGCCTGATGGAAATTCTTGGCCGTAGGGGAGGAGGGTACTGTGATGTGACGACTGACGTGTAATGGGAACTACAGATAAATCATTAAAATATTGTTGTGCTGCTCGAATATACTCAAGACCTAGTAAGGCATTAGGAGCGTTGTTGATAAGTTCACCATTTCGCACATGTTCTGCAATCACTTGGCGTAAAGCAGTACCATAAGATACGCCTGTTCTTACTTGCCGCTGTATGGCATCTTGCCCTTGTTTGGTGTTTAAAAATTCAGCGGCTTCATGAAGCACTGTGTTGTTATTCAGTTCAGAGCCGAAGGAGATGCTGTCGATATGTAAGGCTTTCATAAGACGAATAGCACCGGTACAAAATAGTTCTGCACTGCCTAAGGAATAAACCGTAGGCAATTCGATTACCACATCGGCACCACCATATATAGCCCAACGGGCACGGTCGAATTTACTAAAGTAGGCCGGTTCGCCACGTTGCACAAAGGACCCACTCATAATAGCGATGCGCACTGCATCAGGATGGGTATTGCTTAATGTATGTAATTGATGGGAATGACCGTTGTGAAACGGATTGTATTCGCAGATAATACCGATTGCTTTCATATTGAGTCCTTTCATAGGTGTAATTTATATTATTATATAACAAATGAGTGAATTTATATAATTTGTTCTTTGCAGGGAAAATTCTGTGATCTTAGAAACTTTCAACATTCTTATATGGAATTATAGAATTTATTGTGAAAGTACTAGAATGGTAGGCGGTGTAATGGTATAATTATTTGTGAATTCTGATTTGACGTGAGGTGATTTGATGAAGGTTCAGTGGAAACGTACAGTACAAGCCATCGTATTAGGCACGTCACTACTGGCACTAGCTGGCTGTGGTTCCAATAATGTGATGGATATATATAGCTTTGGCAATCAAGTCATTCGTTCTGGACAATCAGAAGTGACTGTAGCATTGCCATATGAAATGGGAAAAACATCGGAAACCACTAGCGTTGATGGATATCCTATGGATGCATATGGAAGTTTAAGTCAACATATGTTGATTTCTGTGGAGGCTCGTCGAGCAGCCCCTAATAAAGCATTACCAACGGTAGCGGATTTTGTAAATCAAAAGAAATCTGAGTATGCTAAGTTAGGTGCTACTGTTAATGTAGAAAACATCGATTTAAATGGTGTTCAAGCACAGCTTATAACCGGTGATTTTTATGTTAACAAAATTAAAACTAGTTTCTCTCAATATGTCTTTGTAGATAAAGGTGTATTGTGGAATATAACCTATAGATATCCAGCGGATGATCAAATAGGTGCTGATATCAGCAAACAAATTATGAATAAGATTTACGTTACGCAAAAGAAAGAGGGTTAATCAATGAACGTATTAGTAGTTAACTGCGGCAGTTCCTCCTTGAAATATCAATTACTTGATATGACAACTGAACATGAATTAGCGAAAGGTTTATTTGAAAAGATTGGTGATCAAGACGCTATCTTCACTCATAAACGCCCTAACGCAGACAAATTAGAACGCGTTGAACCAATTTTGAATCATAAAGAAGCATTGCGCATCTTGCTTGACATCTTGGTAGATCCAGAGTTCGGTGTTATTGAATCTATGGATGAAATCGATGCAGTTGGTCACCGTGTAGTACATGGTGGTGAAAAATTCGCTGATTCCGTATTGATTACACCTGCTGTTATGCAAGCATTGGAAGAATGTGCGGCTCTTGCTCCATTGCACAACCCACCAAACATTCAAGGTATCGAAGCTTGCCAATCTATTATGCCAAACGTACCACAAGTTGGCGTATTTGATACTGCATTCCATCAAACAATGCCTAAAGAAGCTTACATGTATGCGCTTCCTTATGAATACTATGAAAACTATGGTATCCGTCGTTACGGTTTCCATGGTACATCCCACAAATATGTTGCACAACGTTGCGCAGAATTAATGGGTAAACACATGTCTGATCTTCGTATCATCACTTGTCACTTGGGTAATGGTTCTTCCGTATCCGCTATCAAAGGTGGTCGTTCCATCGATACTACAATGGGCTTCACTCCATTGTCTGGTTTGATCATGGGTACTCGTACTGGTGATATCGACCCTGCTATCGTTCCATTCTTGATGGATAAAACAGGCATGTCCTATGAAGAAGTCGACAAAGTAATGAACAAAGAGTCCGGCGTATTGGGTATTTCCGGTGTGTCCAATGACTTCCGCGTAATCGAAGAAGCGGCTGCTAATGGCCACAAACGCGCTAAATTGGCTCTTAACATGTTCCATTACAAAGTTCGTCGTGTAATCGGTGCTTTCGCTGCTGTTATGGGCGGTGTTGATGCTATCATCTTCACAGCTGGTATTGGCGAAAACGGTATCGGTAACCGCGATGCAATCTGCAATGGTTTAGAATACCTTGGCACACGTATCGACCCTGAACGCAACAATGTTCGTGGTAAAGAACAAGAAATCAGTGCTGAAGGTTCCAAAGTTAAAATCTTCGTAATTCCTACAAACGAAGAAATCATGATTGCTCGTGATACTCAACGCATCACAAGCGCTTTGAAATAATAAAAAGTACATGGATTATGCCCATTTTAATAGTTAATTAGACTATTTATACAAAGCCTCGTTTATATCTTAGATATAAGCGGGGTTTTTGTAGTTTTTCAGAGATGAATCCTATATAATAAATAGTATGCAGAGTCATTTTTGAAAGGGGTTACGTATGAATATTTTATATAGTGAACAGTCTCAACGCACCCGTAGTGCGGAGTTATTAGTATTACTCTTTGTTGTTTTGCTAATCGGTGCCATGATATTTACGACCTTTAGAAGCCTTAATGTAGGGCATCTCTTATTGGCTGAATATTTTATCGAGCTAGCCGCGCTTGTTGTTATCGTCAAACAGGCCGTTAGTCGCTACACGTATACATTAACAGATACAGAATTTATCATCGAAGAGAATTCCTTTTTTAGAAAGCGTACATTTTCTGTAAAGTATGAGGATATTGATGGTATTTATGCGTATAATCGCGATTTTTTAACGAATTTGCACTATCGCTATAAGTATAGAAAATGTTCTACCTCTGATGATAGACCGATTTGGTTCATGGTATATTCCATTACTAAAGGAAAAAAGGTTCAATATGGTCGTGTTATGTTGAAAGCAGAGGCTGCATTCTATGAAACACTTGAACAGTTTGTGCCTAATCGCGTGCGCGTACCAGAAGCAGATGTTATTTTCTATGCTACCGTGCGAGCTGATGCGGTGAAACAAGGTATCGATGTTAAGGAATATTATGAAAGCCTAATTAATAGTGTAGAAGAGTAGGAAGTATTATGAGTGGATTATATTTGGCGAGCCAATCTCCAAGACGTACAGAACTATTGACCCAAGTAGGCATTGAGCATACCGTTGTTTCTAGTTCCTATGAAGAGGATAATGTGGTTATCACGGATCCTATCGAGATGGTCAAGGCCCAAGCCTTGGGAAAGGCTCGTTGTGCAGAGGGGGTACCAGAAGGTGGTATCATTTTAGGGGCAGATACGATTGTAGTATGTAATGGTCAGGTGCTTGGAAAACCTCACAGTAAGGATGAGGCACGCGCTATGCTTCGTACCTTATCCGGACAAGTTCATTCCGTCATTACCGGTGTAGCTCTTCTTATCAAAGGCCGTGAGATTGTATTTCATAATGAAACAAAGGTATATTTTAAAACATTAGCAGATTTTGAAATAGAGTCTTATATTGATTCCCTAGAGCCGATGGATAAGGCTGGTGCCTACGGCATCCAAGGGAAGGGGGCTTTGTGGGTGGATACAATCGAAGGCTCTTATACGAATGTGGTAGGACTGCCCGTAGAACATGTATACGAAGAATTATGTAAAGCGTTGGGCGTAAAGTCATAAATGTAATAGGAAAAATCTGTACGAAAAATAGGTTCGTAACATAAAGATAATAGAAATATTGAGGCTGATTTTGTTTGCGTACTGTAAGAATGGAGAAATTCTATGCAAGTCAGAACTATCAGCGTAAAAGATATGTTGCCATTTCAACGGCCACGGGAAAAATTTGTTGCCTTAGGGCCTAAACAAATGGCGATGGAAGAATTGTTGGCTATATTATTGAGAACAGGCTTGAAAGGTCAATCATCTATCGATTTAGCGCATACGATTATTGACTCTTTCACAGACGGCATCCGCGGATTAAATCATATGACTATAGATGATTTAGTTAAAATCAAAGGTGTTGGTATGGATAAAGCGGTTACCATTTGTGCTGCTGTAGAACTAGGTAGGCGTTTAGGAGAATTAAAGATTACCTCTACGTACGAAGATTTTTCGCAGCCTTATGTAATAGCTCAATATGTGATGGAACGGCTCCGCCATGAAACGGAAGAACATGTGTTGGCAGCCATGCTGACGTCTCGCAATAAATTAATTCACATAGAAACCATATCTAATGGAGGCCTCACATCGAGCCTTGTGGAGCAACGGGCCGTATTTAGAAAGGCCATAGCTTGCAATGCGGCGGCTATTATATTAATACATAATCACCCATCTGGCGACAGCAGACCTAGTGATGATGATATACGGGTTACCAAGTTATTTGTGAGTGCAGGACAATTTATGGGCATTCCAGTTTTGGACCATATCGTCATTGGCGATGGCGAGTTTACGAGCTTGAGTGAAATTGGTAAATTAAGCTAGTTATGGTAAAATGGAATGATGATGTAATGAAGGAGATTAGCATTATGAATTCCATTTTACCGTCTCTTGGAAAAGACGTGAGTATCGATATTGGCACGTCTATGACACGTGTCATGGGGGGTACACGAGAGACCATGATGAGTGAGCCATCTATCGTGGCTACTGATACAAAATTAGAAAAAATTGTCGCTGTAGGTGATGAGGCAGACCGCATTGTGCGCCGTATGCCTGATATGTGGCGCTCTGTAACACCGTTACAAGATGGCTTTATTGTCGACTATCGTATTATGCACACGATGTTAAAATATTTTCTTCACAAGGTGTCCAATACACTGCGTAGATCTCGCGTTCTTGTAGGTGTACCTTGTGGTATGACCGATGTAGAGCAGAGAGCCATGATGGATGCCGTTATCCAAGCTGGTGCACGGGAGGTATTTCTTGTTGAAAGACCGGTTGCGGCTGCTATTGGATGCGGTTTGCCTATTTTTGAGGCTCGTGGCTCTATGCTTATAGATATTGGTGAAGGTACTGCGGATATGGGTATTATTTCCTTAGGTGGTACGGTTATTAGCCGAACTATACGTTTTGGTGGTAATGATTTAGACCGTGCTATCATGCAGTATATTAACCAGTGCTTTGGTTTGATGGTGTCAGAAGAAACCGTAACGGATATTAAACATGCTATAGGTACAGCTGTTATACCTGTAGAGGACTGTGAATATTCTTTTTCCGGTCGAGATATGACTAGTGGTATTGTGAGACGTTCCGTGGTGCATCAATCGGAAATATATCAAGTGATTAATAATGGGCTTGAAAACTTTTTAGATGCTATACGACAAATGATTCGTGTAACAGCGCCAGAGTTAGTGGCTGATATTATGCAGCATGGAATTGTGTTGACCGGTGGTATGGCTCGTTTACAGGGGTTAGCTGAACGTGTTAGCACTGAAATAGGCGTACCTGTACAAGTTGCTCTTGAGCCAGAATTAAAAGTAGTACAAGGACTTCACCGCGGTTCAGGGCAAATTGTTGAATTATCTAGATTTATTATTAATTCAAAGGATAGAAGGGGACGTGTATGATACAGTCAGATCGGAAATTATTAATCTTTGTTGTCCTCGGCTGTATCATCATGGCTCTTCTTGGGTTTGCATGGAAACAGCGGACCAGCATTCCATTTGTGACGGTACCGCTTGAAAAAATTGCTACCCCTTTTGCCTATGGATCAGCTCGTGTGCTTTCTACCATTCAAACGGGTATACGCATCATTGATAACGCTATCCTAGGGCTCATTGATAGTGACAGTAAGGATAATGCGATTGCAGACCTAGAGCAAAAGGTATCTAATCATGATGAAGTGGTGGCAGAAAATATTCGACTTCGTCAAATGCTCAACTATAAATCGGCTCATCCTGAATTTACTATGACTTTGGCAGGCATTATCACTAAAGATTTTGGTACATGGACAAATACTTTCACCATCGACCGCGGAGAAAATGATGGGATAAAACCGAATATGGCCGTTGTAGTGCCAAGTGGGGTAGTTGGTTTTGTTACCGATGTATATCCTAATTCTGCGCGTGTTCAAACCTTTTTAGACCCACGTAGTGCTATTGGCGTTATTGTGCAACGTCCAGAGTCACGCTTGGCCGGTGTCGTTAAGGGGGATGGAAATCATCCGAATAAACCGATGATGGTAAATATTGCACGTGAAGGCGATGTTCTAGTCGGTGATAAATTGATTACCTCTGGTTATGGTGGCATTTATCCAAAGGGATTATTGGTGGGCAATGTTTTGTCTATCGAAAATGATACAGAAGGTTTCGTTAAGAATGCAACCATTCAACCGACTGTCGATTTTCATCGTTTAGAAGAGGTTTTCATTATCACCTCTTCTACGGTACAAACACCAGACAAGGCACAATTGGAACCTAAACTGGTTCCGCAAACACAGCGCGATCAAGTTCAGGGGGCTAAAGGAGCTGTAATCCAATGAGATATATTGCATTAGTCATGTTATGTTGTGGGCTGTATTTCATACAGGCTCAACTACTGCCCGCTATATTCCATACCAGTTGGTTACCTAATTGTATTTTAACAGCTGTTATTTTGGTTACCATTTTTAAAGGCCGGAAGACGGGGCTTATTGCTGCCGTCATAGGTGGTTCGATTCACGATATATTGATATCCAATTTTTTTGGTTTACATCTATTTCCCTATATTATAGTTGTATATCTATTGTCGTTCGTTAAAAGTCATGTTTATGAAGAACGATGGTATTGGTCTTGTGCCATTGTAGGGATATGCACTCTCATTGATGGTATTGTGCGATATGTGATGATAAGCTCTAGTGGCGGCGATATTATCTTCTTTTCTTACATCGGACATATGGTTATGCCCACGGTATTCTGGAATGCCGTTTTAGGTGGTATAGGTCATATTTTGATGGGCCTTACCGAAGAGAAAGAGGATTATATTTGGTAGTATTACTGATTTAGTAAAGCATATAAGGGGAATCATAGGTGCTTGAAAGTTTATATAAAAGAAAAAAAACGAGCCGTTTTGATGTGCTTTTCTATATTGTAATGGGGATTTTTGTCATTCTAGGTCTCCGTTTATTTGCCATGCAAGTATTAGAAGGTGGCTATTATCAAGCGAAGGCAGAAGGCAATCGCTTGCGTGTGGTTCCTATGACTGCAGCTCGCGGTGTTATGTATGATAGAAATGGACAGATTTTAGTAGGCTCTAGGCCGGCTTATACAATTTCTATCATGCCTAATGGCAAGCCCTTGGATGAAGATGAATTGGCTAAGTTGGCTAAATTGCTCAATAAGAAACCAGAAGATATTCAGAAAAAGGTAAATGACCATAAGCATGGTTATGAACCTATCCGTATTGCTAACGATATTTCTATGGATGTAGTGACTAGCATAGAGGAACATCGTCATGAATTACCAGGTGTATCAATCGATGTGGAGCCTTTACGATATTATCCATATGAAACTATGGCAGCTCAACTATTTGGGTATGTAGGCGAGGTTAGCGAGGAGGAATTAGCGGAAATCAAAGCGCAAAATCCTAATACAACAGTTGGTGCAGGTTCTATTTTAGGCCGTGCAGGCTTAGAAAAGCTATATGATTCTGTTTTGCGAGGTATTGATGGGGGCAAGCAACTTGAGGTGGATGCTTCGGGGAGACCTGTAGCAGAGGTAGATCGCAAACACACAGTGCCAGGCTCTAATATTCATCTTACCATCGATGTAAATGTTCAAAAAGCTGCTGAAGAAGCGGTTAAAAAGCAATTAGATATATTGCGAAGCTCAGGGGCCACAGGTGCTGCTGTGGTAGCTCTTGATCCTAATACGGGGGCAGTACTCGCTATGGTGAGTGCTCCAGAGTTTAATCCTAATTGGTTTGCTAAAGGCATAACAACAGCTCAATGGAATCAGTTAAACAATGATAAGAGTCATCCTTTTGAAAATAAGGTTATCGCTGGTGAATACCCTCCAGGATCACCGTTCAAAATAGTTACAGGTACGGCTGCATTAGACTTGAAAAAGGTGACACCTGATGAAATGATTTTCGATAGTGGGAAACATTGGCTCATAGATAAGCGAAATGCAGAAGGTGAGGCTTTGGGGTGGTTAAACTTCAATCAAGCCTTGGCTAAATCAGATAATGTATACTTTTACGAAATGGGTAATCGCCTAGGTATTGAAAATATTGATCTCTATGCGCGCTATTTTGGTTTAGGTGAAAAAACGGGTATCAATCTTGTAGGTGAAGCGGCTGGTAATGTAGCAAGCCCTGAGTATAAACGTAAGGTATTTGATCAGGATTGGTATTTAGGGGAAACCTTTGATGCTGCAATTGGTCAATCATTTCATTTGGCAACACCGCTGCAAATGGCTGTACTCCTTAGCCAAGTGGCTAATGGTGGTATTCGTTATCAGCCATATGTGGTGAGTCGTGTTGACAATCCAGATGGAACACCCGCCGAAATATTTGGGCCTAAAAATTTAGGTGTATTGCCAGTCCCAAAAAATATTATGGATCTTATTCGTGAAGGCTTGCGAGATGTTACGAATGAAGGTGGTACAGCAGGTGCTCTATTTAAAGGGTTCCCAATTGCTGTAGCTGGTAAGACTGGTACTGCTGAAAATGCGCATGGTCGCGACCATGGTTGGTTTGTTGCCTATGCTCCATATGATAAGCCTCAAATCGTAATTGTTGCATTAGTTGAACAAGGTGGTTTTGGTGCTGGTTCAGCGGGACCTATTGTACGTGATATATTAAGGGCATACTTTAAGGTTCCTGATGCAACTAAAAAGACAACTGATACGAAGAAGTCTAATACCAAAAATAATCAGCAGGATATTAAGCCAAGTGTGAAGGAATAGGAAGGATATTATGGGTGATATAATCGGTCTTATCTCAGGTAAAGGTGGCGTAGGCAAAACGACAATAACAGCCTGTTTAGGGGCTGCGCTTAGCGAACAAGGATATCGAGTTCTTCTTTGTGATGGCGATTTTGGTTTACGCGACCTAGATATTATCTTAGGTAAAGAAGACGAAGTATGTTTTGATGCGTATAATGCATTAGAAGATAAATCCATGGCTGATGATGTGGTCATGAAAATTAAAAGCAATCTATATTTTCTACCAGCTAGTCAAAGTATTCGCTGGGAAGATATGGGGCGCAAAAAATACAGAAAACTTGTTAGCCACTTAGCGAAATCTTATGACTATGTGCTCGTTGATTGCCCTGCAGGTATTGGTCGTGGCCTTGAGTCTATTATGGATTTGGCACAACGTTTTTTGATTATTACACAGCCATTATGGGTTTCCATACGAAATGCAGCACGAACAATTCAATTCTGCCGTGAATATGGGCATCGTGATTACGCAGTTGTATTCAATGCTATTCATACAGATCGGGATATGCCTAATATGTATGATATGTTAGATGCTTTGGGTGCTGAATATGTAGGGTCCATGTTACCTTATGATGCTCGTATCCTTGATGGCACACAAGAGGGGTTACTCATAGAGGCTATGCCTAAGCCATATCAAGATATGTTAGCACCTATGGTGGATTACATTACATCAGGTGATGCGTGGGATGAACAGGATATTATACATCGTTTTAATGATGTAACTGCTGTGAAAGCCATGGACTCAGTTGTTATGACTACGCTAGCGCAACCAGTGGAGACAGATAGTATAAATGATTCAACCGATGGAACGCGTGCAGTGACATATACCAATTCTTGGTCTACTAGAAATCGACTCATTTCTGGTAAAGAGAGTATGTGGCGCCGGACCCGTTTGAAGTAGGTGTGCCATGTTACAAAGAATTTGGCGTGATTGTGATTGGACAATCATTACGTGCACACTATTGCTTGTCGCAATAGGGGTAGTTGCCATAGGTAGTGCTACCCACATTAATCAAACAGGACTTCATTTTTCCACTTTAGTAGCAAAACAATTGATTTTCTTTGTTATTAATGTGGCATTAGTCATCGCCATTCAGTTCCTGGACTATCATAAATTGAAGGACTGGGCTAATGGCATATACATTTTGACGATTCTCATGCTATTAGCTGTAATTTTCGTTGGTACCTCTGCGCTAGGTGCCCAACGATGGATTCAGCTAGGCCCTATTACAATTCAGCCATCCGAATTTTCAAAACTACTCATGATTATCTGTATGGCTAAAATGTTAGAGTCTCGTTTTAACAAACTAGATACATTTAAATCGCTTATCGTTCCTGTACTTTATGTAGGTTTCCCTATATTGCTTGTATTTATGCAACCAGATTTGGGAACCTCACTCGTATATATGGCGATTTTTATCGGAATGCTATTTATTTCCGGTATACGATTGCGATTGATACGTATCATTGCTACAGTTGGTGTTTTCTTGATGCCACTGGCTTGGTTTATTTTGAAAGATTACCAAAAAAAACGTATTCTTGTGTTTATGAACCCTGATATAGATCCTTTTGGTTCCGGGTATCATATCATTCAATCTAAGATTGCCATAGGTTCTGGTACCATATTCGGCAAAGGCTTGTTCAACGGTACGCAAAGTCAGTTAAACTTCTTGCCTGAAAACCACACGGATTTTATTTTTTCTGTTATTGGTGAAGAACTAGGGTTTATAGGTTGTGTTATTGTATTAATTCTTTTGTTTATGCTCATTTATCGCAGCATAAAGGTTGCTTATACTTGTAATGACCGCTTTGGTATGTTACTTGCTACGGGGATTAGCTCTATGTTGTGCTTTGAGGTCTTAGTCAATGCAGGCATGACAATGGGCATTATGCCTGTTACGGGGATACCCTTGCCTTTCATTAGCTATGGTGTTAGTGCATTGACAACGAATATGATTAGTATAGGTATTTTGTTAAATATATCAATGCAGCGAACAAAATATATTTTTTAGGATTCTCTTCATAGGAATCGGTTTGAAAGAAGTCTTTCATAAAAGACGGAGGATGTATGATTCAATTAGATACGTCATGGTTACAACATGTCCAAAAACCTGCTCGTTATACGGGTGGTGAATACAACAGTATTATAAAAGATCACAGTACTGTTGATGTAACAATGGCGCTAGGATTTCCAGATGTGTACGAAGTGGCTATGAGCCATTTGGGCATCAAAATTTTATATGGTCTTGTAAATCGCCGTGAAGATGCTGTGGCGGAACGTGTATTTGCACCTTGGCACGATATGGAAGAGGAAATGCGCAAGCGCAATATTCCTTTGTTTTCTTTAGAAACGCGTACGCCTATTAAGGATTTTGACGTACTTGGTTTTACGCTGCAATATGAGATGAGCTTTACCAATATTCTTAACATGCTTGATTTGGCTGGCATTCCAATGTATGCCAAAGATCGTGATATGGATTTTCCATTGCTCGTATGTGGTGGCCCATGTGCGTTCAATGTAGAGCCTATTGCAGATTTTTTTGATATCGTTTCACTTGGTGAATCCGAAGAGTGGGGCGATGAATTTATCGACCTTTTTAAAGCTGAAAAAGCAAAGGGGTTCCCTGGAGGTAAAGAGGCATTTCTACGTAAAGTAGCTCAAATTCCTGGTACATACTGCCCAGCCTTATATGATGTAGAATATACGGAACAAGGGGACTTTAAATCGATTACACCTCGTTTTGAAGAGGTACCTGCAGCTATTCAAAAACGTATCGTAGAGGATGTAGAGCATATATTTTTCCCTACAAAGCCAATTGTTCCATTCCTTGATGTAGTCCATGATCGTGCGGTTCTCGAATTATTCCGAGGTTGTACGCGTGGCTGTCGCTTCTGTCAGGCGGGTATGTTGTATCGTCCTGTACGTGAACGCACACCAGAACGCTTGTTAGAAATTGCTAAGGAAACGATTGCCAATACTGGGTACAACGAAATTTCTTTGATGAGCTTGAGCTCTGCAGATTACTCTAAACTGTCAGAACTCGTTGATATGCTCATGGAAGAGTTTAAAGACAAGCAAGTAAGTGTTAGCTTACCATCTTTGCGTATCGATAGCTTCTCCATTGATATTGCTAAAAAGGTACAACAAGTGCGTAAGAGTGGCCTTACCTTTGCTCCAGAAGCGGGCTCTCAACGTATGCGCGATGTTATCAATAAAGGCGTTAGCGAAGAAGATTTGCTAGCGGCTTGTACAAATGCCTTTAAGTCCGGTTGGAATACGGTAAAACTATACTTCATGATGGGCTTACCGACTGAAACGGATGAAGACTTGGCAGGCATTGCAGACCTAGCGTATAAGGTACTCGATTTACACCGTGATATTACAGGTAAGCGCAATGGTAGCGTTACTGTTAGCGTATCTTTTTTTGTACCAAAGACACATTCTCCATATCAATGGTATGGTCAACAAGATGTAGAAGAAATTCATCGCAAGCAAAAATACTTAAAATCTCTTATTAATAATCGCAATATTTCCTATCATTATCATGATGGCTATACCGGTTATATGGAGGCCGTATTTGCTCGTGGTGATCGTAGACTATCAAGCGTATTGGTAGAGGCTTGGAAATTAGGCTGTAAATTTGATGGCTGGACTGAATTCTTTAGTTATGAAACTTGGTTGAAAGCTTTTGAAAATTGTGGTATTGACCCTGTGTATTACGCGCGTCGTACCCGTGATTTTGATGAACCATTGCCGTGGGATCATTTAGATTGTACCGTTAGCAAGGCCTTCTTAAAACGCGAATGGGAACAGGCTGTTGCAGCAAACTTAACACCTGATTGCCGTCGTGCTCCATGTAAGGGTTGTAATGTGTGTCCAGAATTAAATACGGCTATTGTAGATTATAAGGAGGGTGGCAGAGTTGAAAAAGTTACGTTTGGCCTTACATAAAGGCGAAGAATTGAGATTCTTGTCACATCTCGATTTTGCGCAAGCCGTGGAGCGCATGATTCGTCGTGCAGAGATTAAAATGGCCTATTCTGAAGGTTTTAATCCGCACATGAAAATTAGCTTCTCCTCTGCCTTAGCATTAGGTGTTACTGCAGAAGCAGAATACATAGATATGGATGTACTAGAAGAAGATACATTAGAGTCCATTATGGAACGATTGAATCGAGTTGCTCCTCATGGTCTTGAGGTGCTCGGTGGCAAGGTTATGCCTGAAAAGGTTAAGAAGATGATGGCTATCTGTAATTATGCAATTTATGAGGTTACGGGTCCTGTAACTGATGTTGATGTAGATTGGGATGTATTGCTTAAGTCTTTCAATGATGCTACTGAAATTTCTTATGAAAAGGTGACTCCTAAGAAAATTCGTATCATTGATGTAAAAGAATTCGTAAAAGAGCCGATAGTGGCAACTGTAAAAGATGGCATGGTTACTTTGACAATGGGCATTGGTATCTATCCGCAAGGGACGATTAAGCCTAGTGAAGTGTGGAATTTAGGTCGTCAACAATTCAACTGGCCTATTACGAGTGGCTATGAAATAAATCGAAAAGCTATTATGGTTGAAAATGAGTCTGGACGTTTTACACCATTAGAGGTGAATTGATGGGGGCACTATGAATAAAATCCTCGTTAATGTGATGCGAGAAGAAATTCGAATGGCTGTGCTTGATGAACAGGGGCAACTCGTTGATTTTGTGTTAGAGCGAACCGATGAAACGCATATGGCGAATCATATGTATAAAGGTATCGTGAAAAATGTGGTGCCTGGTATGCAAGCTGTTTTCGTTGATATCGGAGGCACGCAAAATGCGTATCTCAATTTACAGCAAGGAAAACAATTAAAGATTCTTCGTAATGTGTCGGTAGGACAACAAATTCTTGTACAGGTTATCAAAGAAGAAATGCTTGGCAAGGGGGCTCGCGTTACGGCTGATGTTAGCTTGGCTGGACGCTTTATGGTTTTACTGCCATATTCAGAAGGCATGCATATATCTAAGAAAATTACAGATCAAACCTTGCGTGATCGATTGCAAGAGCAAGCTAAACCTTATGTACAAGAGGGGGCTGGATTTATTATTCGCACCGCTGCTGCCAAGGCAACAGAAGAGGAAATTAGCCGAGATATGGATTATCTGTGGCGCACTTGGCAACATGTAACAAAGCGTTTTAAAGTAGCGAAGAGTGGCACTGATTTATATAGTGATGCAGATTTTTGGTTCCGCCTTGTTCGGGACTATGCTCATCGCAATGTCTGTGAAATTATCGTCGACTCTAAACATGGTATGGAACGCTTAAAGGATTTGCTAGGTACAGGGCAAGCCTCATCAGATATAAAAGTCACATTGCATGATAATAGTACGCCTATTTTTAAAGTGAATCATATTGAACCACAACTGGAGGATCTCATTTCTAGAGATGTAAGCTTGCCGTCAGGCGGCTCCATCCGGATTGACCATACAGAGGCCTTAACTGTGTTTGATGTAAACTCTGCACATTATACGGGACGTTCTAATAAAGCGGAAGATTTAGCTTTCACAGTCAATAAGGAAGCGGCTCATGAAATATGTCGTCAACTTAGATTGCGCGATATCGGGGGTATTATCATTGTCGATTTTATTGACATGAAGGAGAAGGATCATCAACAAGAGCTCTTGAAATTATTGAGTGATTTAGCGAAAAGGGATAAGATGAAAACTGTTGTATGCGGTATCAGTTCTCTCGGACTTGTAGAGATGACACGAAAACGCGCTCGACAAGGTCTACAAACATTGATGTTTGATACTTGTCCACAATGTGGTGGCACTGGTTATATGTTATCTGGTCGCACCGTGTATATGCAGATTGTGCGTCGTATCCGAGAACTGTTCAAATCAGGCCGTATTAAATCAAATCTTGAAATTGAGGTTCATCCAGAGGTGGCGTATTATTTAACGAAACCTGTGCTGGAGGATTTGGGAAACTCTATAGGACGCACTATTTCCATTGTTGTAAATGAACAGATGAGTAGAGAAGGGTATTCTCTCATGGCTGTGTCCGATTAACCGTATGTTTGTTATTGTATATAGGTGAAATTTGTGTCCTTAATTGAAATTATATTAATTAGCGCAGGTCTCGCTATGGATGCCTTTGGCGTATCTATCGGCAAAGGCCTGACCATGCCCGTAGGTGAGAATGGTCGAAAAGTGACATTAGCATTTTTATTTGGTTTATTTCAGTTTCTTATGCCTCTTATCGGTTGGCTCATTGGTCGCCAGTTTATCGATGTAATCGCAGACTGGGATCATTGGATTATCTTCGGTCTGCTCGGCTATTTAGGTATTGCTATGATTAGAGAAGGTCTTAGTGATGATGACGAAGACGATGATAAGACCTTTTTAGGTGTATGGGAAATGATGATGCTCTCTGTAGCAACTAGCCTCGATGCAATGGCTGTAGGCTTAACCTTTGCCTTTTTACCCATCAATGTTTGGGAAGCATCAGCCACAATTGGTGTCATAACCTTTGGTATATCCTTGGTGGGCATTTACTTAGGTAAATTTATGGGCCGATTCGTTGGTAAATATGCAGATATCATAGGCGGTGGCGTTTTAATCCTCATTGGTACCAAGATATTATTACAACATCTCGGTATTATTGGATAGTTTACGGATGTTGTATATATATGAAAGTCCTAGAAATTGAGCAGTT
Organism: Veillonella tobetsuensis; assembly: GCF_002959935.1. Classification (NCBI taxonomy): domain Bacteria; kingdom Bacillati; phylum Bacillota; class Negativicutes; order Veillonellales; family Veillonellaceae; genus Veillonella; species Veillonella tobetsuensis. The sequence goes on along the minus strand of NZ_PPDF01000007.1, from coordinate 128,194 downwards.
TATACTGGATTTTGTTTGACATGAATGGTTTAATACGATATACTATATCAGTATTAGTTCGGTTTACTGAACTTTGCAATCCGCGTGAAGCAGGTTTAAACGCCCGACCGAAGTTCGGGTCGGGATACCGAATTCAGCGAGTTCGATAACAAGGAGGTGTTCTCATGTACGCAATTATTAAAACTGGTGGTAAACAATATCGCGTTGCTGAAGGCGATGTAATTACTATCGAAAAATTGGAAGCAGCTGCTAACGAGTCCGTTACATTCGAAGAAGTTTTGACTGTAGTGAATGACGGCGACGTTAAAGTTGGCGCTCCTCTTGTAAACGGTGCAAAAGTTACAGGTACAGTTCTTGAGCATGGTAAAGGTAAAAAAATCTTAGTATTCAAATACAAAGCTAAATCCAATTACCGTCGTCGTCAAGGCCATCGTCAACCGTTCACAAAAGTTCGTATTGAATCTATCCAAGCTTAATTATGGTTTCTATTGGAATCCAGCGGAATAGTGAGAATCAAGTCATTGGTTGTCACATATCCGGTCATGCAGGATATGATGAGCATGGCTTCGATATCGTATGTGCTGCAGTGTCTGCCTTAACGGCAACGGCAATGTTAGGACTTACCCAGATTGCTCAACAAGAAGGGGAATATACGAATAGCGAAGGTCGATGTGATATGGTTCTCTCTGGTACGATTAACCAGAGTGGACAGGATATTCTGGGGACTATGATTCTCGGTTTAGAGGAGATTAGCCGTCAATATCCAGAGTTTGTCCAAATACACGAAATATAGGAGGTGAACTTAATGTTTACTTTTGATTTGCAATTGTTCGCACATAAAAAAGGTGTGTCCAGTACTCGTAACGGTCGTGATAGTGAATCTAAACGTCTTGGTGTTAAATGCCATGATGGTTCCATCGTAAAGAGCGGTAACATCATCGTTCGTCAACGTGGTACTCACTTCCACCCTGGTACTAACGTAGGTATCGGTAAAGATGACACTTTATTCGCACTTGTGCCTGGTAAAGTAGCATTCGAACGTGCTGGTCGTTATAACCGTAAAGTTAGCGTATACCCTGTAGAAGCTTAATTTTACAAAGACTATTAATCCCTAGTGGTTTTCCACTAGGGATTTTTTGTTTCCTTTATGTCTCTATCGACAATATCTATTGCATGCTTGATCGCTTGTCAATTAGCTTACAAAGGATTTTTTAATAATCGCAATCAACTGAATAAATAATATAGAATATATTTTAAATTCCTATGTTTTTTAGTAGGAATAGTGGTATACTATGAACAGTATCAGTGAAATACCAGTTTTATGGTTGGCATATACTTTCATATACTTAAAAATGGGGTAGATACCCAGTAGAAAGATTTGAGGTAAGTACTATGTATGATGTAAAGTCTCCTAAGGCGGAGGAATTTATTTCCCATCAAGAAATTCTTGATACCCTTGCTTATGCAGAGGAAAATAAAGAAAATCGCGAATTATTAGATCAAATTTTAGCAAAAGCAGCTACCTTTAAGGGCTTAAATCACAGAGAAGCAGCTGTATTGTTAGAATGTCCATTACCTGAATATAAGGAAAAGCTTTTTGCATTAGCGAAGGACATCAAAAAAGCTATTTATGGTGATCGCATCGTATTGTTTGCACCATTATATTTGTCTAATTACTGTATCAATGGATGTGTGTATTGTCCTTATCATTCTAAAAATAGAGATATTAAGCGTAAGAAACTTACACAGGACCAAATTAAAGAAGAGGTTATTGCCTTAGAAGCGATGGGCCATAAGCGTATCGTTATCGAGTCTGGTGAAGATCCACTCAATAATCCTCTTGAATATATTTTGGAATCCATTAAAACTATTTACAGTATTAAGAACAAAAATGGTGAAATACGCCGTGTTAATGTAAATATTGCGGCATGTTCCGTAGAGGATTATAAAAAACTTCACGATGCAGGTATTGGTACCTATACATTATTCCAAGAAACGTATAATAAAGAAAACTATGAAGCGCTACATCCAACAGGACCTAAGAGCGACTACGCCTACCATACGGAGGCGATGGATCGAGCTATGCAAGGTGGTATTGATGATGTAGGTATTGGTGTTCTTTATGGATTGGAGCACTATAAATATGATTTTGTAGGCTTGTTGATGCATGCCGAACATTTAGAAGCCGTATTTGGCGTAGGTCCACATACGATTTCTGTACCTCGTATTTGTCCGGCTGATGATATTGATGTAGATGATTTTAGCAATGCTGTACCTGATGATGTATTTGAAAAAATCGTAGCTCTCATTCGTGTGTCTGCACCATATGCTGGTATGATTATGTCTACTCGTGAAACACAGGAAATGCGTGAGCGTGGTTTAGCACTGGGGATTTCCCAAATCAGTGGCGGCTCTCGTACTAGTGTAGGTGGCTATAAAGAAGAAGAGAAACCAGAAGATAATTCGGCTCAATTTGATCGTAGTGATACGCGTACTTTAGATGAAATCGTGGATTGGTTACTCGAACTGGGTTACGTACCAAGCTTCTGTACTGCGTGTTATCGCGCAGGTCGCACCGGTGACCGATTCATGGCCTTGGCCAAATCGGGCCAAATTCACAATTGTTGCCAACCAAATGCATTGATGACATTAAATGAATACATTATGGACTATGGCGATGAACATACCAAAGAACATGGTGCTAAAGTTATAGAAGCACAGTTAGAAAATATCAAAAACGACTTGGTAAAAGAAAAAGCCAAAGCTTATATTGCACAAATGGAAGACGGGAAACGAGATTTCCGTTTCTAATTAACAATATTTGTATTTTAATGTTCATGCAAAAATAGTATAAACTGATATAAACAAGCACTGCTTATTATGATAATGATAATAAGCAGTGCTGTTTTGTTGAGAAAAACAAGTGAATTTTATATGAAAGATACAGATAAAACCCTTTATTTATGTGGATGTTTATAGTATAATGTAAGAAATTGATAATGATAATACATATATTAAATTTATTGATATTGATTATAAACTTAACGAAAATATAATGATATTGTATATCTTGTAATATATTTTACCGAGGATGGAATGATGAAAAAGAAACGTTGGCATATTATGCCAAGGAATATAGAAAAAGAGAATACATTAATCCGTGAACTCGGTGTAAATCCTATCGTGGCACGGTTGATGGTAAATCGTGGTATTGATGTCAACGAAGGCCATTGTTTTCTAGAGGGTACCCTCGATGATTTGTTAGATCCCTTTACATTAAAGGATATGGAAACAGCGGTTGCCCTTGTTCTTGAAACCATTGAAACTAGAAAACCTATTGTCGTTTATGGTGACTACGATGTAGATGGTATTACGGCTACATCTCTCTTATATCGTTTTCTAGTAAGGATGGGGGCCGATGTAAGTTATTACATACCAGAACGCCAAAGTGAAGGTTATGGCCTAAATTTAGAGGCTTTAGAACATATTATCTCTGATGGTGCTGCATTAGTTATTACGGTGGACTGTGGTATTAGCTCTTATGATATTGTACAAGCTGTTTGTGACCGCCTCGATATTATTATTACAGATCATCATACGGCACCGCCTCAAATTCCGCCAGCACGAGCTGTTATCAATCATAAACAGCCAGATTGTCCGTATGTAGATAAAAACCTATCTGGCGTTGGGGTAGCTTTAAAATTATGCCAAGCACTATGGTTACGTCAACATGGCGAATGGTATCTTGAGGATTTAGATATCGTTGCCTTAGGTACAGTAGCAGATGTGGTGCCTTTAGTAGGAGAAAACCGCATCATCGTTCAAGCTGGTCTTAAAAAGATGAATGAGTTGCCTAATCTTGGGATTCATAAACTCATTGAAGTAGCAGGGTTACATGATAAAACTGTTACAGCAGGACATATTGGATTCACTTTAGCGCCCCGTTTGAATGCAGCCGGCCGCGTTACACATGCCACACGTGCTGTAGAACTGCTTGTTACAGATGATGTGGATTTAGCAGAAGCTATTGCGCAAGAATTACATGAGACAAATATAGAACGTCAAGAAATAGAGCGCTCTATTCATGAAGAAGCACGTGCTAATGTGGCCGCTCAAGGGCATCTCGCTGATTATGTAACAGTTGTATCCGGTGAGGAATGGCACCCTGGCGTTATCGGCATCGTCGCATCACGTTTGGTAGAGGAGTTTTATAAGCCTACCTTTGTTATTAGTGTTGATAAAGGCGTAGGAAAGGGCTCTTGTCGCAGTATTGATGGATTTAATATTTATAATGCACTAAAATCCTGTGAGGATATATTAATTCAGTTTGGTGGTCATGCCGCCGCAGCAGGATTTAGTATCGATGCTAATCGTATTGATGAATTGCGAAATCGATTAACCGAGTATTGTAAGGATCATGTATCGGCTGATGAGTATATCCCCGTTGTATCTATTGATGCTACCTTGCCTGTAGATGATATAGATGTTGATATTGTAGATAGAGTGTCTGCATTAGAACCATTTGGTATGGGTAATAGTACGCCTATATTCGGTGTTATGGATGCTAAGGTAGAAAATATTATGCTCATGGGACAGCTTAAAAATCATTGTAAGGTGATTTTAGAAACGGCCAATGGTACTGTTGATGCTATCGCATGGAATCGGCCAGATTTATTCAGACATATTTTTCAAGGCATGAATGTGAAAGTCGCATTCACACTTCAAAAAAATGAGTGGCAAGGTTTTGTATCACCGCAACTTATGATTCAAGATATAGAGCCTATAGTGGAGGAACCAATTCACCTTACAGCAGAAGGTTTGCGTGAAATTTATACAATCGTGCGCCTAGCTTTAAAAGGTGGTGCGAATTCTTTATACTATGTGGAGCAAGAGATTTTACGTCGCAAGCCATCTGACCAAAATGGTGTATCTGCTTTGATGGCCCTTGATGTGTTTAAAGAATTAGGCATTATTAGTGAAGAAACTAGTGATAGTGGTCAAACTATGATTCGTTGGAATGTAATTAACGGAAAGCTCGATTTGACCACATCCGTTACGTTTATAACGTATAGTCAGCAGGAGGTGATACCATGATGACCATAAATGAAGAAGGTAAAGCCTTAGTTGAACAAAAAGGGTTTAACAAAGAAGAGGCCTTAAAAGAATTTATGGATTATGTGCATTCGTATCTAGGAGATGATGAGTGCGAACAAATTATGAAGGCTTTCACCCTTGCAGATAAAGCCCATGAAGGCCAATTTAGAGCCTCTGGTGAACCGTATATTATGCATCCTCTTGCGGTTGCTGAAATTTTGGCACATTTGCAAATCGATCATATTACACTCATTGCAGCATTGCTCCATGATGTAGTAGAAGATACGGATTATACTAAGGAAGATATTGAAAATCTTTTTGGTACTGAAGTGGCGTTCCTCGTTGATGGGGTTACTAAATTAAATCAGTTTCAATACGAAACTAAAGAAGATCGGCAAATGGAAAATTATCGCAAGATGATTTTAGCCATGGCAAAGGACGTGCGTGTAGTGGTTATTAAATTGGGTGACCGTTTGCACAATATGCGTACTTTGAAACATATGCGTAGTGATAAACAAAAACGTATTGCAAAGGAAACCTTAGAAATCTTCGCACCTTTGGCACATCGCCTCGGGATTTTTAATGTGAAATGGGAACTAGAGGACTTATCATTCCGTTATTTGGAACCGGATAAGTACTATGATCTCGTGGATCAAATGAAACAAAAACGGCAGTCCCGTGAAGATATTGTAAATGATACGATGAATCAGCTTACAAAAGCCCTTGGGGAGGCCCATATCAAGGCCGATATCAAGGGGAGACCAAAGCATTTTTACAGTATCTATAAGAAGATGAAAAAGGATAATCGCGATTTATCTCAAATTTATGATTTGCTGGCTGTTCGCGTTATAGTTGATACAATTCCGGATTGTTATGCCGTCCTCGGTATTGCTCATAGTATTTGGAAACCGTTGCCATATCGCTTTAAAGACTATATTTCTATGCCGAAATCTAACATGTATCAATCATTGCACACCACTGTTATCGGCACGATGGGGCAACCAGTAGAAATTCAAATTCGTACATGGGAAATGCATCGTGTATCTGAATATGGTGTAGCAGCTCATTGGCGCTATAAAGAAGGCAATAAGAGTGGCGATAAGGATTTTGACCAAAAGGTGGCTTGGCTCCGTCAAGTATTAGAATGGCAAGATACGAGCAATCCTAAGGAACTAGTGAATGCTTTAAAATTGGATGTGTTCTCTGGTGAAGTATTTGTCTTTACGCCTAAAGGGGACGTTATTAAATTACCGATTGGTTCCGTACCTCTTGATTTTGCATACCGGGTTCATACCGATGTAGGTCATCGCTGTGTGGGGGCAAAGGTTAATGGGAAAATTGTATCCCTTGACTATACATTGCAAAATGGCGATATTGTTGATATTATTACGTCTAAGAATGGTAAACCAAGCCTTGATTGGCTTAATATTGTAGGGTCTTCTGAAAGTAAAAATAAGATTCGCAATTGGTTTAAACGTGAAAATAAAGAAGAAAATATTGAAAAGGGTCTTGAGGCTCTTGAACGTGAAGCAAAACGTCTCAACTATAATTGGAAGGCCCTTTGTTCAGATAATCGGATTCAACAGGTTGTAAAACAATTGAAGTCGGGTACAGAAGACGAAATGTATGCTGCTTGTGGTTATGGTGGTATACCTGTCAGCACAGTTTTATTACGTCTTGTTGAACTGTATAAGAAATCTAAAGAGCATGAAGATTCTCGTAAAACAACGGAACAAATCATTGAAAAGCTAAAGGTTCAAGGGTCCAAAAAGGCGAAAAATGGCACTGGTATTCTCGTAAAAGGAGAACCAGGGGTTATGGTTCGTATGGCTAAATGTTGTAATCCTGTACCAGGTGATGATATTATCGGTTACATCACGAGAGGTCGTGGTGTTTCTGTACATCGTTCTGATTGTACAAGCTTAGGTCACACACCGGAAGATTTAGAGCGTATGATTGAGGTTTCGTGGGATGAATCTACTAGTGAATCCTTCCATGTAGGCATCGATATTCAAGCCTATGATAGACCTGGGATTCTCATGGAGGTTATGGCCGTACTTTCAGAATTGAAAATTACCATTACCAATATGAATGCTAAAGTTATTGAAAATACTAAAAATGTAATTATCAACATAGTCGTTGAAATCCGCGATATTTCACAACTTGATTTTGTTATGACTAAATTGCGTCGTATTCGTGAAGTGTACACAGTACAACGTAGCAAAGGTGGTGCTTGATGGATACATCTAATCTAGTTCTTATGCGTATGCCTTTAGGTCCGCTAGGAACAAATTGTTATGTTATAGGCGATAAGAAAGTTGGGGAAGCAGTCATTATCGACCCCGCTAGTACAGAGGTCCTAGAAACATTAAAAAAATATGATTTAAAGCCTAAAGCAGTCCTTTTAACACATGGACATGGCGATCATATTGGTGGTGTACAAGGCATTGTTGATGCTTATGATGTACCGATTTATATACAACATGATGATGTGAAATACCTAAGTGATCCTGAATTGAATCTGAGCAATTACAGTAATCCTACACCGATTATTGTGAAGGGGCGCATTGAAGAGGTTCGCGAAGGAGATCACATTACCTGTGGTTCCGTTGATTTAACAGTATATGAGACGCCAGGGCACACGCCAGGTGGTGTATGCTACTATATACCCGGCCTCGTATTCGTAGGCGATACTTTGTTTAACCAATCGATTGGCCGCACCGATTTTGTAGAAGGTGATTATGATACATTAATCGATGCAATTAAAACAAAATTATATACATTGCCAGACGAAACGATGGTCTATCCAGGACATGGCCCAGAAACACAAATTGGATATGAAAAACAATATAATCCATTTGTAGGCGCTTAATTAATTTATTTAGTAAAGGGGATAGTAATTATGAATACAACATTGGAAAAATTAAAAGAACGCATTAAAGATAAAAAATATAAATTGACTACACAACGTCAAACCATTTTACAAGCTTTCATCGACGCTGAAGAGAATCACTTGAGTGCAGAGGATGTATATGTATTGGTAAAAGAAGTAGCGCCAGATATCGGTCTTGCTACTATTTATCGTACATTGGATCTATTTACTGAATTAGATTTGTTAAAACGCCTTGACTTTGGTGATGGTCGTAACCGTTATGAATTAAATGACGAAGAATTTGCTCATTTCCATCATCATTTAATTTGTGTTAAATGTGGCAAAGTTTCTGAATTTGAAGATGATATGCTAGAAACATTGGAATCTATTATTGCGAAAAAATTAAATTTCCGCACCATAGATCATCAATTGAAAGTCTATGGCTACTGCAGTGATTGCCAATCACATATGACGCCAGCAGAACTTGAGAAACTTGATAAAATGGCACATCATGCTTAATGGATATCATTACACAGGGCCATTACCACTCGGATCGGTAGTGGCCCACAACTGTGGCGCTGCTGGACTGTTTTCTAGTAATACTGATGCAGATGTTAAACTCAGTGCTGTAGAATATGATGATATGTATATTTTGACGGTCTCTATTCGTGGTGTAGAACATACGTTGACGGGGTCCATATCTTCATTGGGACGACGCTCTATTGGACAATCTTTGCTTGTACTATTGCGTACAGAACAGGGGCTGCCTGCTCATAATGAGTGGGGCACCATGGTGGGGGTGCGCCCTACAAAATTACTTCATAAGTACATGGATCAATATGGTTCATTAGAGGCAGCAACTCGTCACATTAGGGACGAGTTTTCTGTGTCTATGGAAAAGCTTGAGGTCCTTAGTAAGATTGGACGTTATCAACGGCCTTTTTTAGGCGATGATTCGCCTAAACACATTAGCCTCTATTGTGGGATTCCGTTTTGCGAGACTCGTTGTGTATATTGTTCATTTCCCTATGGTTTATATCAGGATTATCCATGGCAAGCTGAGTTTATTACAGCATTGTTAAAGGATATTGATGATGTAAGGTCCATTTGTGAAAGCTATAATCTGTACACTAATACGCTCTATATGGGTGGTGGTACGCCTACTATATTGGGTAATGAGGATTTTCACCATCTGTTGACTCGTTTAGCAACATTGATACCAGAAGACCGTGAGTTTACCGTTGAGGCGGGACGTCCCGATTCAATAACCGTTGAAAAGATTCGGTCTATGCAACATTGCCATGTTAATCGTATTAGTATTAATCCACAAACTATGGATGATACTATATTACGGCGTATAGGGCGTGGACATAACGCTCAAGATATTGATGATATGTATCAATATGTAAAAAAGCATACCGATTTTGCTGTAAATATGGATTTTATAGCAGGACTTCCGGGTCAAGAAATAAAACATATGATGCATAACATGGATTATATTTGTCATAATTTGCCTGAAAATGTTACAATTCATACGTTAGCTATCAAACGTGGTAGTCCGTTATATGATTTGAATATGCAAGATGATGTACCAGAGGAAAGCGTGGTACGTCACATGGTTCAGTATGCCAAGGAGCGATTAGAAGCGGCTGGTTATGTGCCTTATTATCTATATCGCCAACAATATATGAGAGGTCAACTTGAAAATATTGGGTATACATTGCCAGGTAAAGCTTGTGAATATAATATTCAAATCATGGAAGAGCGGCAAACAATTATGTCTATGGGGCCAGGCGGATCATCTAAATGGATGCGCGCGCCTTTATATAGACAAAAGAAGCAGCATATGCCAAAGGATGTAGATGTTTACATAGACACGTTAACAACTCTACTAGATAAAAGGCATGCATTATGTAAATCATTTTGGGAGGTTGTGTAATGGCTATTAAAAAACCAAGAGGCACACAAGATTTCTTGCCAGAACAAATTGTTAATTGGCATTATATAGAACAGCGTATGCGCGATATTTGTAAAGCTTATGGCTTTAGCGAAATTCGTACACCTGCCTTTGAAGATACAAAATTATTTTTGCGTGGCATTGGGGAAACTACGGACGTAGTATCCAAGGAAATGTACACCTTCTCCACTGGAGATGACAAGGAGCAAAGCTATACATTGCGACCGGAAAATACAGCATCTGCAGTGCGTGCGTATTTAGAAAATAAGGTGTATGGCAAAGAAAATTTAACTAAGTGGTTCTATATGGGATCCATGTTCCGTCATGATAAACCACAAGCTGGCCGCTATCGTGAGTTCCATCAATTCGGGGCAGAAGTACTTGGTTCCTCCTCTCCAGTAGTGGATAGCGAAGTTATCTGTATGATTGTACAATTGTTGAAGGATTTTGGTCTAAAGGATCTCAATGTAGAGGTGAACTCTGTAGGTTGTCCAAATTGTCGTCCTACATATCGCCAAAAATTGATTGAATTCTTTGAACCTAAGAAAGATCAGTTGTGCCCAGATTGTCAATCTCGTTTATATAAAAATCCTTTGCGTTTGTTGGATTGTAAAAATGAAACATGCAAAGCTTTATCTGTAGGTGCCCCTGAAATTCATGAGCATTTATGTGAAGAATGTAACACTCACTTTGAAGAACTTAAAACATTACTTGATGCGGCAGACATTCAATATAATCTAAATCCACGGTTGGTACGTGGTCTCGATTATTACACTAAAACAGCGTTTGAAGTTCAATATACTCCATTAGGTGCGCAAAGCGCCGTTGCTGGTGGTGGCCGTTATGATGGTCTCGTAGAAGAACTCGACGGCCCTCATACACCGGCTATTGGTTTTGCTATGGGCATGGAACGTTTATTGTTAGCTCTAGAAAAACAAAACTTATTGCCTGAACCAGCTATCGAACCGGCTGTATTTGTAGTATCTCTTGGGGATGCTGCAAAACTAGAAGCTTTTAAAATTTGTAATACCTTGCATAGTGCTTATGTGAGAGCCGAAATGGATGGTCAAGGTAAAAGTATGAAGGCCCAATTAAAATATGCTAACAAAATTCATGCAAAGTATGTTATTATAATGGGTGATGATGAATTGGCTAATCAAGAGGCCATTATTCGTTTCATGGAAACAAGTGAACAAGAAACAGTACCATTGACGTCTGTTTCAGAGCGTATATCTTCTTTGGTGAAAGGATGACAAGTAGAATGGAAACAATGAAAGGCTTACACCGTACGCACGGATGTGGCACTATTTCTGAAGCAGAAGTAGGTAAAGAGGTCGTATTATGTGGTTGGGTTGAACGTCGTCGTGACCACGGCGGTTTGATCTTCTTGGATTTGCGAGATCGTTCTGGTATCGTTCAAGTTGTAGCGTCCCCAGACCATAATGTGGATTCTTTCCACAAAGCAGAAGATGTTCGTAATGAATATGTGCTTTGTGTACGCGGTAAAATTACAAAACGTGATGAAGACGCAATCAATCCTAATTTGCCAACAGGCGCTTATGAAATGTATTGTGAAGAACTTCGCGTATTAAACTCTGCGAAAACACCTCCATTCTACATTCAAGATGATATCGATGTAGATGAAAATATTCGTTTAAAATATCGTTACCTTGATTTACGTCGCCCTGAAATGCAACGTAACTTGATTTTGCGTCACAAAGTGACTAAGGCTATGCGCGATTTCTTTGATAGCCGTGATTTCCTTGAAATCGAAACACCGATGCTTACAAAATCTACACCTGAAGGTGCCCGTGACTATCTAGTACCATCTCGTGTAAATGCAGGTACATTCTATGCATTGCCTCAATCCCCACAAATTTTTAAACAAATTTTGATGGTAGCAGGCTATGAAAAATATTTCCAAATCGTTCGCTGCTTCCGTGATGAAGATTTGCGTGCAGACCGTCAACCAGAGTTTACTCAACTCGACTTGGAAATGAGCTTTGTTGACGAAGAAGACATTTATGCAATCTTGGAACAAATGGTTGCAGAAGTATTTAAAAAGACATTGGGCAAAGAAATTCCATTGCCTATGCCTCGTATTACTTGGGATGAAGCGATGGATAAATACGGTTCTGATAAACCAGATCTTCGCTTTGACATGGCTTTCACAGATGTAACAGAGCTTGTAAAAGACACTGAATTCCAAGTATTCCGTTCCGTTATCGACAATGGTGGTGTTGTAAAAGGTATCGTAGTACCTGGCGACGCTGGCATTGCACGTCGTGAACTTGATGATTTGGTAGCATATGTAAATCGCTACGGTGCAAAAGGCTTGGCATGGGCTTGCTTCAATGAAGATGGTTCCATTAAATCACAAATCATGAAATTCTTAGGCGAAGATACAATCCGCAACATCGGTGAAAAAATGGGTGCCAAAGGCGGTGACCTAGTGTTGATGATTGCTGATAAACCTGCTACTGTTGCGAGAGCACTTGGCGAATTGCGCCTTGAAATGGCTCGCCGCATGAACATGATTGATCAAGATAAATTGGCGTTCACATGGGTAACAGATTTCCCTATGTTCGAATATAACGAAGACGAAAAACGTTATGTTGCAATGCACCATCCATTCACAATGCCACGCCACGAAGATCTTGATAAATTAGAATCCGATCCTGGCAGTGTAAAAGCAATTGCTTACGACATGGTATTGAACGGCGTAGAAATCGGCGGTGGTTCCTTGCGTATTTACCAAGCTGATGTACAAGAACAAGTATTTAAAGCAATCGGTTTATCTGTAGAAGAAGCTAGATCCAAATTCGGTTTCATGCTTGATGCATTCCAATATGGTGCACCTCCTCATGCAGGCTGTGCATTTGGTCTCGATCGTCTCGTAATGTTGATGGCTAAACGCCAATCTATCCGCGACGTTATCGCATTCCCTAAAACACAATCCGCTTCTGATATCATGAGCCAAGCTCCATCAGCAGTAGAACCTAAACAATTAAAAGAGCTACATATTAAACCAGATGTAGAGGAAGAAGAACAATCCTTAGTATAATCGTTGATAAACGAATTATAAAAAGTCCGCAAGATTTGCTAAATTTTTAAATGTCAAGTCTTGTAAATGATAAATCTTTTTGCTACTATTTATGTAGAAGATATCCCTGCCATGTGCGTGTGATATCGCAGTTTTGAGCCAACACATTTTCTTCGGGAGTCCGGAACTCTCGTCTGAACGTTATGCCCTTATGGGAAAACTGCAGGATGAGGAGGACACCCACCTGCTCTAGCAGGATCAAAACGCGGTACATTACGGCATGGTGGGGCTTTTTTGCATGTAAAAATATGAATGGAGGTAGCATGGATAGTTTATTTGATGCATTACCTACAAATAGATATGAACCATTACCGGTACGCATGAGACCCACAGAGCTAGACCACTTGTATGGGCAAGAACAAGCTGTAGGCAAAGGGACATTCTTGCGGGCTATGGTAGAAAAGGATACCATACCATCCATGTTGTTTTATGGACCTTGTGGTACCGGTAAAACGACACTAGCTGGCATTATAGCTAAAATGAGCAATAGCCATTTTGTCAATTTGAATGCTACTAATGCAGGTATTGGTGAATTGCGAAATATTATTGAGGATGCGAGAAAACGAGTTCGTTCATTACAGCAACGTACTATTTTATTTCTCGATGAAATTCATCGCTTTAACAAGAGTCAACAAGATGTACTATTGCCTTGTGTAGAGGATGGTACGATTATCCTCATTGGGGCCACCACGGAAAATCCTTTTTTTGAGGTTAACCGGCCTTTATTATCACGGTTGAGGCTCATTACACTAGAGGCTTTAACACCTAAGGCGATTAGCCAAATTTTAAAACGAGCTATTACAGATACTGAGGTTGGGCTCGGATCTCGTCAATTACAAGTAAAAGATGAATTATTAGAGGATGTTGGTATCTTTGTTAATGGCGATGGTCGCATGGCTCTTAATATTTTAGAGCAAGCTGCGGCAATGGTTCATGATGGGGAAGAGATAACCATAGAAATCCTTGAAAAGGTCATAGGACGTCGCATTTACACATACGATAAAAAAGGGGATAGTCATTACGATACGATTTCTGCGTTTATCAAAAGTATGCGCGGTTCCGATGTACAGGCTACACTTCACTATCTAGCGCGTATGATAGAGGCCGGAGAGGATCCTAACTTTATTGCTCGTCGTATTGTAATTTGTGCAGCAGAGGATGTAGGATTAGCTGATCCACAAGCCTTAATCTTAGCAAATGCGGCGGCACAAGCGTCTCATATGGTCGGATTTCCAGAGGCGCGCATTATTTTATCAGAGGCCGCCTGCTATGTAGCATTAGCTCCTAAGAGTAATTCTGTGTATGTTGGCATTGATGCAGCTATTTCTGATGTGCGTCATAAGGATTGTGGTCAAGTTCCAGATCATTTACGAGACAGTCATTATAGTGGGGCTAGCAAATTGGGACATGGTGTAACTTATAAATATGCTCATAATTATCCGAATGGATATGTAAAGCAACAATATTTACCAGATCCTTTAGTTAAGGCTGAATACTATAAAGGTATTGAACGAGGTACGGAAGCAATACTGTTAAAAGATTGGAACAACCGTTGTAATGGTAAATAGAATGGCCAATATATGGTATAATATAATGATGATTTAAAATAGATTTTTATATTAAAGTAAGGGGTTTGTACAAGATTATGGCAGAAGAGAAAAAAACTTCTACACGAGGGCGGAAGCCCCGTAAAAAACGGGCTACATCAGCGCCTAAAAAGGAAGGATTTTCACTGCGCAATGAAGTGAAAGGCATTATCGTCATTGGCGTTGCTATATTGGCACTATTGGGCTATTTTGGTTATGAATTAGGCGTTGTAGGCGAAGTATTAACAGGTGTTTTTCGCTATGGATTTGGCTTTGGGGGCTTTATTCCGTGTCTTGCTTTGTTATGGCTTGGTTGGCGTCTATTATATCAAGGTCAATTTATGTCCATTACTAGACGGGGCATTATTATAACTGTGTTCTACTTATTAGCTATTACCTTAGTACCATTGTGTCGCGTGCCTGTAGGGGATGAATTAATGACTACTGCATTAGCGGGAGAAGGTGGCGTCGTAGGTGGTTTATTAGCTACATTTTTTAGAACTTTATTCGGTGAGCTAGGTTCTATTATTGTTGTATCCATCCTTATGCTTTGCTGTGGTATCATTATTACCCGTTTATCCTTGGGTAGTGGGTTGCGTAAGGCAGCTGATAAGACTCAGGTAGGTCTTGATAAGGCTAAAGAAGTAGCTGTTGAAAAGGTTGCTGTTGCAAAAGAGGTTATAGAAGATTGGAATGAGCAACGAAAAGAGGCGGCTCAACGCAAGGCGTATAATCGTGAAAAGGATCAACGGTATACCAATGCAACGGAAAAGGCTGTAGAGTCCCTTGAGAACCGTGGCGTACTAGAGTCTGGTGACGAGTATGTAGTTGAAGCTATGGATACACATAGTCCATCCTCTTGGCGTGAACTGGCAGATTTAGAGGCTCGCAATCGCGCAGCAGAGCAATTATCAACATTATCTGAAGAATCTGGTGATGCTAATAATAGCAGTGAAGATGATGATGTTACAGCTGATAGAGAATCTGATGCTGTTCCCGCGTGGCTAAATAATCAAAATGACTTTGACGATGAAGATTTTGATACAGATGGGGGGAAACCTATTGAGGATGACGAGCATATTGTAGTGGAAACAAATCCAGAGGAATATTCTTATCGACCAATCACAATGGGGCCTACTGAGACTAATCATGCTGCTATAGCTAGCGCCGTTCCTGGCACTGGTGCAGCAGCCAGTGCCGTTAGCGCAGGTGCTGGTATGAGTGGTATGCCATTGTCAGTTCCTTCCTTAGCAAGTACTGCTGAGGATACAGCGCAAGTAGCTGTTTCTAAAGATGGACATATTCATAGAACCTATGACAGACCATATCATTTCCCAAGCCTAGATATTTTGGCGAAAGGAGAGGTAGGTCAAAACAATAATGATGAGGTTGCTTATAATGCAATGCGTCTCGAAGAGGTGTTGGCAAGCTTTGGGATAGCTGCTAAGGTTGTGAATGCTACGCAAGGCCCAACTGTAACACGTTATGAAATCGAGCCTGCTCAAGGTGTTAAGGTAAGTAGAATCGTCAATTTGACAGATGATATTGCGCTGAATCTTGCGGCTCAACATATTCGTATGGAAGCGCCGATTCCTGGTAAATCTGCTATTGGTATTGAGGTACCAAATACGAAAACTGAAGCGGTTCATCTTCGTGATGTACTAGATTGCAGTGACTTTAAAGAGGCACGGGGGGGTATTCCTGTTGGTCTTGGCAAAGATATTGCAGGTAAACCTGTTATTACGGATCTTGCTAAAATGCCGCATCTATTGGTGGCTGGTACAACAGGGTCTGGTAAATCTGTATGTGTAAATACATTGATTTCTAGTATTCTCTTTAGTCGTAAACCAGAAGAGGTTAAATTACTATTGATTGACCCTAAGATGGTTGAGTTATCTGTTTATAATGGGATTCCTCATTTGATGGCACCAGTTGTAACAGATATGAAAAAGGCAGCAGCTGTATTGCGCTGGGCCGTGCGTGAAATGGAAGCCCGTTATAAGGCATTTGCTGCATCTGGCAAGCGTGATATTAAAAGCTATAATGAAGCACATCCAAAAGCGGCAATGCCACTCATCGTATTGATTATCGATGAGTTAGCTGACTTGATGATGACTGCTCCTGATGATATAGAAGAGTCCATTAGTCGATTAGCACAGATGGCTCGTGCCGCTGGTATTCATATGGTTCTAGCTACGCAACGACCTTCTGTTAACGTTATTACCGGTTCTATCAAGGCTAATGTACCAAGCCGTATTTCCTTTGCCGTAGGGTCTCAAATAGACTCTCGTACAATTCTCGATATGGCAGGGGCTGAAAAACTTCTTGGTAAAGGTGATATGCTGTTCTCTCCAATTGGTGCAAATAAACCAATTCGTGTACAAGGGGCTTTCATCTCTGATGATGAAGTAGAGCATTTGGTAGAATTTGTAAAACAACAACGAGAACCGGAATATGACGATACGGTGACTGCTGAAGCAGAAAAGGAATCTGCATCGCAAGATAATGATGAACAAGATATTTATCGCGATGAATTACTAGAGAGAGCGGTTAATCTTGTTATGGAATCTGGACAAGCGTCAGTTTCTATGTTGCAACGTAGATTCCGTATTGGTTATACTCGGGCGGCACGTCTTGTAGATACGATGGAGGACCTTAAAATTGTAGGTCCTAATATGGGTAGTAAGGCTCGAGAGATTTTAATGAGTCCAGAACAGGTGAAAGCAAGATATTTCTCTGATTCTGAAGAATAGAAAGGGATATACTGTGGCTGAATTAGGTGAAGAACTACGCCGTGAACGGGTACGTAGAAATCTCACATTTAAAGATATTGAACAAGTACTTCATATTAAAACAACCTATTTAGAAGCCATCGAAGATGGGAATTTTGCAGTTATCCCAGGACGTGTATACGCCAAAGGTTTTATTCGTAACTATGGAAATTATCTAGGACTTGATGGAGAGCGTTTAGTAAAAGCTTATCAAAATCAAGTGGGTGAAGTAGATACTTTTACGATACGTCCTATAATGCGTCAAAAAAAGCAGGGAACTATCAACTCTGTACAAAGTGAATACGTAGAGCATCAGATGGCAAAACGCCGCATGTCTTTAGAGACACGACAAAAAAAGCGTCAACGGTCTATCGCACAAGAACGCGTGATGTTAGCTGTTATTGCTGTATTCATAGTCATATTTATGATTTGGTTGTTTTTATTCTAAGATAAATCATTACGTTTAAGGAAAGGTTACATTGATGGATACATTTTTAGTTACAGAACGCGCAGATATGGAAGCACGCGGATGGGCAGAGCTTGACTTTGTGCTTATCAGTGGCGATGCGTATGTAGATCATCCGTCTTTTGCGCCTGCCGTAATCGGTCGTTATCTAGAATCAAAGGGGTATCGTGTAGGCATTATTGCTCAACCTGATTGGAATGATGTGAATGCATTTAAACGGTTGGGCAAGCCTCGACTTGCATCCCTTGTAACCGCCGGAAATTTAGATTCTATGCTCAATAAATTTACGGCGGCTAAAAAAATTCGTCGTGAAGATGATTATTCGCCAGGTGGTGAGGCGGGACATCGTCCTGATAGAGCCACATTGGTTTACTCGAATCGAATGAAAGAGGCCTATCGTGATGTACCTCTTATTATTGGGGGCATTGAAGCATCCTTACGCCGATTTGGACATTATGATTATTGGTCTGATACAGTGCGTAGATCCATTCTGGTTGACTCTAAGGCTGATGTACTCGTCTATGGGATGGGTGAATTACAAATTATTGAGTTAGCAGAGGCCCTTGATAAAAATAGATTTGATGAGTCTTTGCCAAATATTTGCGGTATTTGCTATATGGCAAAAGAAATACCATCTTATTGTATTGAGTGTCCGTCCTTTGAAGATATCAAGTCTGATAAAAAAGCGTTTGCTGAGGCATTTCGCATTCAATATGATGAGCAAGATCCATTTTATGGAAAGGCAATTGCTCAAAAACATGGTGATCGCTATGTGGTGCAAAATACCCCAGCATTACCATTAACACAAGAACAAATGGATGGTGCCTACGATTTGCCGTATACTCGTAAATGGCATCCCTCCTATGATGATAAGGGTGGTGTCCCTGCATTGAGCGAGGTTCAATTTAGCCTCGTTAGTCAGAGGGGATGTTTTGGTAGTTGCTCTTTCTGTGCCATTACGAATCACCAAGGCCGTATCATCCAAAATCGTAGCCATGAATCATTAATTGATGAAGCAAAATTGATGATTAATATGGATGGGTTTAAAGGTTATATCCACGATGTGGGTGGGCCAACGGCAAATTTTAGACACTTAGCTTGTGATAAACAAGCTGCTTATGGTGCGTGTAAAGGACGTACTTGTGCAGCACCTATACCTTGTGAAAACTTAAATACAAATCATGATGATTATGTATCTTTGTTACGTAAATTACGAAAATTAAAGGGCGTAAAAAAGGTATTTGTAAGATCTGGCCTGCGATATGATTATGTGCTAGCTGATAATAATAAAGCCTTTGTTAAGGAACTTTGTGAACATCATGTGAGTGGGCAGTTAAAGGTGGCCCCTGAACATGTTTCTAAACGTGTTACAACCATGATGGGCAAGGCTGGAAAAGAAGAGTTCTTACTTTTTAAAAAGTGGTTTGAAGAAGCAAATCGTGAATTGGGGAAAAAGCAATATCTTGTGCCTTATTTCATGAGCTCTCATCCAGGATGTACCTTAGAGGATGCCATTGAATTGGCTGAATTTTTACGAGATCAACATATGTACCCTGAGCAGGTGCAAGATTTTATTCCTACACCGGGAAGCCTTTCTACTTGTATGTACTATACGGGCATTAATCCATTAGATGGTAAACTTGTATATGTAGCAAAAAAAGGGCGCGATAAGGCTAAGCAACGGGCATTGATGCAATATAAAAATATTGAAAACTATGATCTTGTAAAGGAAGCTCTTATTGAGGCTGGACGACGTGATTTAATTGGATTTGGGCCTGAATGTTTAATTCCACCTAGACCTATTGGACAGGGCAAATCACAAAGTATTGGTCATAAAAAAATGGGACACTCAAGAGGATTTAATCCGTCTCATATAAGCGAATCCAAGGGTGGACGTAAAAGGAGATTTACGCGATGAAACGATGGATGGCTTTTAGCATACTCATGCTGTTTGTCATAGGGATGTTAGGATATGGCATATACTTTTATCGGGCAGAGCAACTTGAAAAAGCGAAGGCCCCCGTACGTGGTGAAATCACAGTATATACCGATTTACCTAACAATTTAACTACATTGCTTGCTGATAAATATTTAGTGGAAAAGAATGTAAAGGTTACTATTATGCCTCTTACAGAGGAACAAATGGAGCAACGTGTTTCCTCTAAGTTGGCAGATACCTCTGGCGATGTGGTCATTACATCTGAAGATAATCTAGTTATTGGCGCCAGTCAGGATAAATTTGTACCTATTGTTAATGAACGTATTGATGAGGTTTTAGACCGATTAAAGGATTCCAATGGATACTGGGTTGGTCTTTGGTATGATCCTATTGTCTTTGTCCAAAATGGAACCTTTTATAAAGGTTTAGGCCAACATATTACGACTTGGGATACATTACAGAAACCAGGGACATGGCGCATCGTGATGACAGATTTTGTAGCTTCTCAAAATGCGGCCAATCTTTTGTATAATATGGTGGAATATAAAGGCGAACCAGATGCACTAGCATATTTGCTCGCTTTAAAACCACATGTTATGCAACATGCTAAATTTCTTTCTACTCCGATACGTTTAACCGCTCTTGGCGAATCTGATATTGGTATTGGCAATCTATCTGATGCCCAACAATATATCCGCCATTCATATCCGGTAAAAATGATTTACCCTAGTGATGGTACATCATTTTATTTGACTGGTGCGGCTATACAAAAGGACTCTAAACATAAAAATGAAAGTATTGAATTCATTACTTGGCTATTATCTAACGATACAGCCAAGTATATGATGGAAAATAATTTTACTTATATTTTCGCGAATCCAGAGGTAGTAGAACCATTAGATTCTCTAGGGAAATCTGTAGTATTATGGCCTGTTAATGGAGGCTATACAGTAGAGGGGAAAAAGCTTTTACTAAATCACTGGGTAAGTCAAGTGCGTTTTAGAAAAGATCAATAGTTATTGAGTTTCAGATAAGATTAATAGATATTGAGTTTGATACAGGACTCTAATTGAAATAGTTACATTCTATAAAGAAAGGATTTAGAATGACCAAATTATTGGGATACATTAGCCTAGGTTGTGCTAAAAATTTAGTAGATACAGAGGTCATGCTGGGATTATTAAAGGATAATGGCTATGCTATTACCGATGATTTAAATGAGGCTGACTTGATTATCATCAATACTTGTACTTTTATAGAGAAAGCGAAGGAGGAATCCATTAATACGATTCTAGAGGCTGCTCAATATAAAGAACAGGGCCGTTGTAAGGGCTTGATTGTAGCGGGCTGTTTAAGTCAACAATATCAAGATGAATTATTTAAGGAAATTCCTGAAATTGATGCACTTATCGGTACGGGCGCGTGGGATCAAGTTATGGTTGCCGTTGATGCTATTGAACATGGTAACCGTAGTTGCATTATGGAAAACATCACTAATATATATGATGAACGGATGCCGCGTATTCAAACAACACCTCGCTACAGTGCGTATGTAAAAATTGCTGAAGGCTGTAATAATGGTTGTACATTCTGTATCATTCCTAAGGTTCGTGGTGCTTTTAGAAGTCGTACCATTGAATCTATTAAGGCTGAAGTTGAACGATTGGCTGATGCCGGCGTTAAGGAAATCGTTCTCATTGCGCAAGATACGACTAGCTACGGTATTGATTTGAATAATGGTAAACCATTGCTCACAAAATTATTAAAAGAATTAACTAAGGTAGAAGGTATTGAATGGATTCGCATGCTCTATTTATATCCTACATTCTTTAGTGACGAATTATTGGATATCATCGTTAACGAACCTAAGCTTTGTAAATATGTGGATATTCCATTACAACATGTTAACAATGATATTCTGAAACAAATGAATCGTCGTGATTCTCGCGAGGACATTGAACGATTATTGAAAAAAATCCGTAATGCTTCGACTCATGTAACACTTCGTACGTCTATCATCGTAGGTTTCCCTGGGGAAACCGATGAACAATTTGAGGAACTTTGCGAATTCGTGAAAGATATCAAGTTTGATAATATGGGCGTATTTACGTACTCTCAAGAGGAGGGCACTATTGCTGGCGCCCGTGAAGACCAAGTGCCAGAAGAGGTTAAAGAAGATCGTTATCACACATTGATGTCCATACAAGCTGCCATTTCAGAGGAAAATAACCGCGATTTAGAAGGAACTATTGATTATGCAATGGTTGAAGAATTAGAAGAAGGCGATAATGATACGCTTCTTGCTAAAGGTCGTTTAAAATCGCAAGCTCCTGATGTAGATGGCAATATGTATATTGAGGATTGTGGCGACAAAGTTAAACCTGGGGATATCTTGAAAGTTCAAGTAGAACAAGGTTTTGCTTATGATGTAGTAGCTACTATCGTAGAATAATAAGCAGTGTATTAGGTAATACCACTACTAACACATATGAAGTGATGGGAGGTATTTACGATGATTGTAGAATTAATTTCTACAGGCTCTGAATTATTACTAGGGGATACGGTGAATACAAATGTCTCCTGGTTAGCACAGGAGCTTAATAAATTAGGTTATTCCGTTGCCTATCAGTCCGTAGTAGGCGATAATCCTGGACGCATGGCAGAGGTCTTTAGAAAAGCTGGTCAACGTGCTGATATTGTCATTAGTACCGGTGGATTGGGACCAACTCAAGGTGATATAACACGACAAGTATTAGCTTCTTCATTGGATCGCAATGTAGTATATAATGAAGATGCCATGGCTGAGGTGAGACAATTCTTTAAGCGTGTTGGTCGTGAAATGCCTGATGCGAGTCGCAGAGAGGCTATGTTGCCAGAAGGGTCTAGTGTCCTAGAAAATCCTGTCGGTGTCGCACCTGGTGTAGTAACCGTAGATGGGGATGTAACCTACATTTTGTTACCAGGACCTCCTGGTGAAATGAAAGGCATGTTTGAACAGAGCGTTGTCCCTTATCTTTCTAAGCGCTTTGGCTCTCAAGGGGTTGTAACCTCTTATCGATATGCGGTTTATGATATTCGAGAAATCGATTTAGAAGAGCGTGTTATGGATTTGATTAAACAACAATCCAATCCGACCATAGCTCTGTTAATTAAAAAAGGTTACATCGAATTGCGCATTACTGCTAAGGCTGAATCTTTAAAAGCAGCACATGATCTATTGGATCCATGGGCCCATATAATCTATCGGCGTTTAGGTTCGCATATTGGCCGAGAACTAGATATTTCTATGGAGGAAACCTTAGGTAATACCTTAAAAGATGGATCTGCCACAATTGCTACGGCTGAATCTTGTACATCGGGACTTGTTGGTAAATTATTAACCAATGTAAGCGGTAGTAGTGATTACTATATGGGAGGCATTATATCCTATAGCAATGATGTAAAGCATCGAGTGCTAGGTGTGCCACAAAAATTACTCGACACATATGGTGCTGTTAGTGAACCAGTGGCGAAAGCGATGGCAGAAGGAGCAAAGCGCGTATGTAATACTACATATGCAGTGTCCACAACGGGCATAGCGGGTCCTGGTGGTGGCACAGCCAATAAACCAGTAGGTCTTGTGTGGATTGGTGTAACTGGTCCACAAGGAACAGTGGCACACAAAGTAAATTTAATTGGTAATCGTGAAGATATCCGCCTTAGTGCGGCTGAATTAGCATTATATTATGTGAACTTATATATTCAAGAAAAAGGGGATAAATAATGGCTCTTGATGGTAGACAAGCGGCGTTAGATAACGCATTAAAACAAATAGAAAAGGATTTCGGTAAAGGTGCTATTATGCGCCTAGGTGAAGCGGCAGATCGTATGAATGTAGAGGTTATTTCCTCTGGTTCTCTTGCTATTGACCTTGCTGTAGGTGTAGGTGGTTTTCCGCGTGGCCGTGTGATCGAAATTTATGGTCCTGAATCATCTGGTAAAACAACAGTGGCTCTTCATGCCGTAGCAGAAGCACAAAAACAAGGTGGTGTTGCTGCATTTATTGATGCGGAACATGCTATGGACCCAATCTATGCACGCAATCTTGGTGTAGACATCAATAATCTATTGATTTCTCAGCCAGATAATGGTGAACAAGCTCTAGAAATTACAGAGGCTCTTGTTCGTAGCGGTGCTGTAGATATCGTAGTAGTTGACTCAGTTGCTGCATTGGTACCGAAAGCGGAAATCGAAGGGGAAATGGGCGATGCTCACGTAGGCCTTCACGCTCGTTTGATGAGTAAAGCATTGCGTAAACTAACAGGTACTATTAATAAAACTAAAACCGTTGTTATCTTTATCAACCAATTGCGTGAAAAAGTAGGCGTAATGTTTGGTAACCCAGAAACAACTACTGGTGGTCGCGCTTTAAAATTCTATTCTTCTGTACGTCTCGATGTACGTAAGGGCGAATTGATTAAGGCTAATAATGAGAACGTAGGGGCTCGTACAAAGGTTAAGGTTGTTAAGAATAAGGTGGCACCTCCATTCAAAACCGCTGAATTTGACTTGATGTATGGCCAAGGCATTTCCAAAGAAGGTACTTTAATCGATATCGGTACTAATATGGAAATTATCAAAAAATCCGGTGCATGGTATTCTTATAATGGTGAACGCATGGGCCAAGGTAAAGAGGCGGCTAAACAATATCTCTTTGATAACCCTCAAGTAGCAGAAGAAATCGATCGTATCATTCGCGATACATTAGCAGCTGAACCAGAAACATTTGATGTTGTAGGGGAAGATGTTACTCCTGAAGAAGATTAATTGTTACATCATATATACTGAAAGGGCTACTAGGTAGCCCTTTTTTACTGAGGTTATTATGACAGATAATATGTTTACAGAAGAAGAGAAACAGGCGGCCTTAGATCAAGCATATCGATTTTTAGGACAACGGTTTTTGAGCTCTTATGAATTACGCCAAAAAATGAAACGTAAACAAATTGCATCAGAATTGATTGATTACGTGGAAGAACGGCTGATTTACTACGATTATATAAACGATGAACGATTAGCAAAACAAGTTGTATCGTACTTAATGAGAGAACAGAAATATGGTGCCTTTCTTATTAGACAAAAAATGAAATTGCGTGGTCTTGAGGTTCCTCGTGATATTGAAAGCTATGATGAGTTAGCGGCCGCGTATCGCGTAGTAGATAAAAAATACGGTGAACATATCAGTGATACATCACGCATAAAAGTAATGAATTTTCTTCGCAATAGAGGCTTCTCTATGAGCACCATTACAAAGGTTTCAGAGGCCTGTCAACCTTGACAGAATAGGCATTCAAGTCTAAAATTAAAATAGCCTTGTAAATATACAATTTAGTTATAAGGTTATGTAATTTGGTATTTTGAAAATCTGGAATCAAGGGGCAAATGCCCGTGTGTGACGATACAGGAGGTGGGTCTGATTTTAGAATATAGTCTAATTGCAGTGGTAATGGTACTGATTGGACTAGGTGTAGGTTATTTTTTACGAAAAAATATCGCAGAAGGAAAACTGAATCAAGCTGAGCAAGAGGCTGAGCGCATTATCGCAAATGGTGAGCGCATGGCCGAGTCTAAAAAGAAAGAAGCTTTATTAGAAGCGAAAGAAGAAATTCATAAGCTCCGTTCTGATGTGGAACGAGAAAATAAAGATCGTCGTTCTGAATTACAACGTATGGAACGCCGTATTCTTCAAAAAGAAGAATCTTTGGACAAAAAATTAGACAATATTGAGCACAAAGAGGAAGCTTTACATCGTAAAGAAGCTGACTTAGTTCAAAGCCAAGAAAAGGTTGATGCTTTATATGAAAAGCAAATGGCAGAATTAGAACGTATTTCTGGCTTAACCTTTGATGAGGCAAGGAACATCTTGTTAACCAATGTGGAACAAGAAATCCGTCATGAAACGGCTATGATGGTAAAAGAAATGGAACAGCAAGCCAAAGATGAAGCGGAAAAGAAAGCAAAGGAAATTATTTCTGGTGCAATTCAACGCTGTGCAGCTGACCATGTAGCAGAAACAACAGTTTCTGTAGTAGCATTGCCAAACGATGAAATGAAGGGTCGTATTATTGGTCGTGAAGGCCGTAATATTCGCGCTCTAGAAACATTAACTGGTATCGATTTAATCATCGATGATACACCAGAGGCCGTAATTTTATCTGGCTTTGATCCAATTCGTCGTGAAGTAGCACGAATCGCATTGGAAAAACTAATTGTTGATGGTCGTATCCATCCTGCTCGCATTGAAGAGATGGTGGCAAAGGCTCGTAAAGAGGTGGACCAAACAATTAAAGAGGCTGGTGAACAAGCTACTTTTGAGGCTGATGTTCACGGTTTACATCCTGAAATTATTAAAATTTTAGGTCGTTTGAAGTATCGTACTAGTTACGGTCAAAATGTGTTAAAACACTCTATTGAAGTATCCCATTTAGCAGGTCTTATGGCAGCAGAACTTGGCTGTGATGTTACATTAGCTAAACGGGGCGGCTTAATACATGATATTGGTAAGGCTCTGGATCGTGAAATCGAAGGTTCCCACGTGGAAATTGGTGTCGATGTAGCTCGTAAATATCGTGAAAGCGCTGCTGTAATCAACTGTATTGGTGCTCATCATGGCGATGAAGAATTCCAAACAGTAGAAGCTGTTCTCGTAGCAGCTGCAGATGCTATCTCTGCAGCACGTCCAGGCGCGCGTAGAGAAACATTAGAAAATTACTTAAAACGATTATCTAAATTGGAAGAAATCGCCGAATCTTTCGAAGGTGTTGAAAAATGCTTTGCAATTCAAGCTGGCCGTGAGATTCGCGTTGTAGTAAAACCGGATAAGATTGATGAAGCTGAGTCTACATTACTTGTTCGGAATATCGTAAAACGCATTGAATCCGAATTAGAATACCCTGGTCAAATTAAGGTTGTTATCATTCGTGAAACACGCGTTGTAGATTACGCTAAATAAGCATTATATCAAATTAAGGCTGCAATATTATATTGCAGCCTATCCTTTTTAGTTCTTATCTATTCTTTTTAGAGGATTTTTGAAAGTTTTATCGAATATAGAATTATAGACCTTTTTCGTCTATGGTTGTATAGTCGATAAAAATAGGGATACAAAGCAGGGGAGGTGTTCTGGTGAGTCGATATTTTGAAAATGAATTAATTGAACAAATTAAAGATGCTAATGATATCGTATCCGTCGTATCAGAACATGTTGCTTTAAAGAAAAAAGGAAAAAATTATTGGGGATGTTGTCCATTTCATAATGAAAAGACGCCGTCATTTAGTGTAGCTCCAGATAAGGGGTTTTATTATTGTTTTGGCTGTCATGCATCGGGTAATGCTATTAAATTTTTGATGGAATTAGAGGGGATTACCTTTGTAGAGGCCTTAGAACGCCTTGCAAATCGCGCGAATATACCATTACCAGAGGCAAAGCTTTCACCAGAGGTACGGGCAAGAGAAGAGCGGCGAAAGAAACTATATGAAGCGTGCGACTTAGCAGCGAATTTCTTTCATAATTGTTTGCTCAAAACATCGTTTGGCAAGGTGGGATTAGAGTACCTTAAAAAACGGGGACTTACGGATGAAACGATAGAAAAGTTTAAGCTTGGATTTGCCCCTGATGGATGGGATAAGTTATACAAAGCCTTTAGAGAACGAGGCATCGAGGAATCGATTTTGATTGAGCTCAATTTGATTCGTAAGAATGAAAAGGGTCAAGCTTATGATTTCTTCCGGAACCGAGTTATGTTTCCTATCATGGATGGTAAAGGCCGTGTAGTGGGATTTGGTGGCCGCGTCATGGATGATAGCACGCCTAAGTATTTGAACTCTCCAGAATGCCAAATCTTTGAGAAAGGGAAAATTCTATTTGCCTTTGATAAAGCCTATAAATCGATACGTGAGCACAAACAAGCCATCTTAGTTGAAGGCTATATGGACGTTATTTCAGCTCATAATAAGGGCGTCACCAATGTAGTGGCTTCATTGGGAACTGCATATACAAAGGATCATGGTCATATCTTGATGCGCCAAGCAGATGAAATTATATTAGCTTATGATATGGATGGTGCCGGACGTCAAGCTGCTGCTCGAGCCATTGAATTATTGCAGAATACAGATTTTAAGGTTCGCGTATTAGCTATGCCAGATGGTAAGGACCCAGACGATTATGTGCGAAATCATGGAGGACAGGCGTTTAGAGAACTCGTAGAAAAAGCGGTTAAACCTCTAGACTATTTATTGAGTGAATCGCTTATAAAACATGATACCAATGAAGCGGAAGGTAAGCAGGCGGTTATGCAGGATATATTCCCATTCATTGCGAATATCCATAGCCAAACCGTGCGAGATGATGCATTAAAGGCACTAGCATTGCCGTTGTGGTTAGATAATAGCACTATATTTCGTTATTTTAGAAACTACACACAAAAGGGAAATATTGAATTAGTGAATGAAGGGGCCACAAAGCCCAAGGATATTGTCAGTGGTGATGAAGAGTTATTAATGGCATTAGCCATTACAAATCCACAGGCCTTACAAGAGGTTATACAGTATTTACCCTTAGAGGACTTTCAAAATATTCAATATCGCGGTATAATAGAAAAGATATACACCTTATTTACTCAAACTGGTCAATATCAGCCGGAATCTGTAGAGGTCGTGCTAACGCCTCAAGAATATGAAATTTTTTCACGGCTTATGATGATTGAAGTAAATGAAGCGGTGCCTGTACTTATCCGTAAAATACGGCTTCATTCCCTACGGGAACAATATAAAATGCACTCAATTTTGGCCGATCAATTAAAACGTGCAGGAGATTCGACATTTATTAGCGAATTACATAAGTGTCAGGAAATACAAAATCTAATTAGAGAATGGTCTAAATAGTAATTGATAAAGGAGAGCGCTGTGGCTAAGAAAGAACAAAAAAGTCAAATAGAGGAGATTGTTGCACAACTTCTTGAAAAAGGCCGTAAAAGCGGTGTGTTGACACAATCGGAAATTTCAGATGCTCTTCATGAGCAAACTGATTTAACAGCAGAACAATTGGATGATATTTATGTTACTTTTAACAAATTAAACATCGAAGTTGTTCCAGATGTTGATGACGAAGATAAAGACGATGCCCTCGAACCTGAACCTGATGATGAAGATGTTGAAGGCGCATCAGAAAAACATATATCCATAGATTTAAGTGTGGATGCTAGCGTTAATATCGACGACCCAGTTCGCATGTATTTGAAAGAAATTGGTCGTGTTCCATTGTTATCCGCCGATGAAGAAATTGTTTTAGCAAAACAAATCGAAGCTGGGGCAGCAGAGGATGCTACATATAAAGAAATACAGCTTAGCAAGAAGGCTAAGAAGAAATTGGTAGATGCTAACTTGCGCCTAGTTGTAAGTATTGCTAAACGCTATGTTGGTAGAGGTATGTTATTCTTGGACTTGATTCAAGAAGGTAATTTAGGCCTTATCAAAGCGGTAGATAAATTCGATTACACAAAAGGTTATAAATTCTCCACCTATGCAACATGGTGGATTCGTCAAGCGATTACACGGGCCATTGCTGACCAAGCAAGAACAATACGTATTCCAGTTCATATGGTTGAAACAATCAATAAATTGATTCGTATTTCTCGACAATTATTGCAAGATAAAGGTAGAGAACCTACGCCGGAAGAAATTGCAGAAGGCATGGGCATTACTGCAGAACGTGTTCGTGAAATTCAAAAAATTGCACAAGAGCCTGTATCCTTGGAAACACCAATCGGTGAAGAAGAAGACTCCCACTTGGGTGATTTTATCGAAGACCAAGATGCGGTGGCACCAGATGATGCGGCTAGCTATATCTTGTTGCAAGAACAAATCGAAGACGTATTTACATGCTTAACTGATCGTGAGCAACAAGTATTGATTTTACGTTTTGGTTTGAAAGATGGTAAACCACGTACACTTGAAGAAGTAGGTCAACACTTTAATGTAACACGTGAACGTATTCGTCAAATCGAAGGTAAAGCGTTAACGAAATTACGCAATCGTGGAAAACGCGATAAAATAAAAGATTTCTTATAAAGTCAAAATACAGTCCCTCTCAACATTCCTCGTATGTCATCTGTTTATGAGACAATTGAGTTCTTTGAGAGGACTGTATTTTTTGTATTATCATAGCATGTTATAATAAAAAGATAGATTACAGATATACAAAAGGAGTTTTTATGTATACCGTTAGTAAACGTTTAGAGGTGAGTGCATCTCACAAACTAACATTAGATTATCCAAGTAAATGTCAAAACCTACATGGCCATAACTGGATTATTACTGTACATGCACGCAGTGAAGAATTGGATCACAATGGTATGGTTATTGACTTTACAATTATTAAAGAGAAGATTCATGGTCGCTTGGATCATAAACATATTAATGATGTGTTAGGGGATATTAACCCAACTGCGGAAAATATGGCAAAATGGATTGCCGACGAATTAGGTCCAAAATGCTTTAAGGTAGAGGTTCAAGAGTCAGAAGGAAATGTTGCTATCTATGAACGTGATTGAAATATTCGCATCCATTGATGGTGAAGGGAAGCGCCAAGGTTGTTTGACTACCTTTTTACGCCTCCATGATTGTAACATTCGCTGTTCTTATTGTGATACTTTGTATAGTTATGGTCCTCAAAGTACTTTTGAAAGTATGAGTATTCAGGCTGTAGCGGATATTATCGAACAACTAGGTAATCATCGCATCACTATTACTGGCGGAGAACCTCTTTTACAGGAACAGGATGTTATAGAACTAATTGATGAATTGACGAAACGCAATCCTCAATATGATTTCAATATTGAAACAAATGGTACTATCGTACCAAGCTTTCAAAGAGATAATGTATGGTTTACCTATGACTATAAAACGCCATCATCATTGGCAGAAGATTCTATGAATCTAGACATTTTCAAGATGGCAACAGCTGAGGATATCATTAAATTTGTAGTTGGTTCTGTTCAAGATTTAGACCGTATGGATGAAGTTCTTAAAACATATCCTACGAATGGTCAAATCTTCGTGTCCCCTGTGTGGGGAAATATTGAAGGGGCTATGATTGTTGATTATATGAAAGCCCATAATTGGCAGAACGTTAAATTTCAGCTGCAAATCCATAAATTTATTTGGGACCCTGGTGCGAAAGGAGTATAACATGGACACAAATCGAATAGAATCTCTAGTGTATCAACTACTAGAAGCATTAGGGGAAAATCCAAACCGTGAGGGCCTCGTGGAAACACCAAAACGGGTAGCTCAAATGATGGAAGAAATGTTCGAAGGCATTCAGTATACCAACGCGGAGATTGCTGATATGTTTGGTAAAACCTTTGAGGTGGATACAAACCAAATGGTTGTGGTAAAGGACATTACATGCTTTTCGCACTGTGAACACCATATGGCCTTAATGTACGATATGAATATCAGTATAGGCTATATTCCTAGAGGTCGCGTTATCGGTCTCTCTAAGATGCCACGTATTGCAGAAATGTGCTGTAAACGATTACAATTGCAAGAAAAAATCGGCGAAGACATTGCGGAGGTCATCTCCATCGCTACCGGCACCGACGACGTCATCGTCCACATCACCAGCTCCCATAGCTGCGTCAGCGCTCGTGGCGTAAAATCCACTAATAGCAAAACAACCACCCTCGCCACAAAAGGCATATTCGAACAAGACGATATGATCAACCGATTCCTAACACTAAAAAACGCATAAGATAAATTATCCTGTTTAAGCCCGGAGCACCGTAGATAACTTGACGTACCTAAAAATTTTCAGTATAATTTTATACGCAAGCTTGGGCCTATAGCTCAGGGGTAGAGCAACCGGCTCATAACCGGTCGGTCCCTGGTTCGATCCCAGGTGGGCCCACCAAACTTGTATAAAACGAACCTAAAACCTGTCCGTTAGGGGCAGGTTTTTTGTTATAATACAGATATATAGAATAAAAATTTGATTACTCTTTATTGTTAATCTAGTGATATAGTAGATAGGTCTATGGACCTGTTATAAACGAGGCAATTATGAAAGCAAAACCTATGATGAATCGCTTAGAGGCGGTATTTGATATCGTTCCAAAGGCAGACGCTATTGCTGATATTGGAACGGATCATGGTTATTTAGCGGTAGAGCTAATCACGCGGGGTAAAGCAAAGCGTGTTATAGCTGGCGATGTGAATAAGGGACCTCTTGAATCAGCAAAATCATACATTCAATCTCGAGGTTTAAGTGATGTAATCGACTGTCGCCTTGGAGATGGATTACAGATGACGAAACAGGGAGAGCTAAATGGTGCCATTTGTTGTGGCATGGGTGGTTTCTTGATGCGAGATATCGTTAAAGCAGGACCGGAACCTCTAGAGTTTTATGTATTGCAACCACAAAATGGTCAAGCAGAATTGCGCCAATACATGGTGAAAAAAGGATACCAGATTATTAAAGAAATTATCATGAAAGATATGGGGAAAATGTACACCGCATTTTTAGCAATTCGTCATGATATGAATAGTCGCAATCCTAGTCACAATGATGCTGATGTTACTATTTCAAGTGATAATCCCTATATAGATTTACCCACTACTTCCATTCTTTGGTCTGTAGGGGCTTTATTAGCTCAAGAAAAACCTGCGTTATGGAATGAATACGTAGATTATTTAATTTATCAACGTCAATGCGCCTTAGACGGCATGACAGAGGCACTTTCACATACGGAAAAATATAAAGAATTACAAGGTGAAATCGATGAATTAGCGAGATTACGCTGATTTTTAGAGACGTTAGGAGTGATACTATGGTTACAGCAAAACAAATTATTGAATCAATGGAACGATGGGCTCCACCTCATTATGCTGAATCTTGGGATAATGTAGGTCTTATGGTTGGGTCGAAACAACGTGAGGTTTCTAAGATTATAACTAGCCTTGATATTACACCTGAAGTGGTTGATTATGCTATTTCAGAGCAAGCGCAAATGATTATTAGCCATCATCCCTTTATTTTTAAGGGCATTAAATCCCTAAATCTAGATAGCCCTCAAGGCCATGTGATTGAGAAACTTATAAAAAACGATATTGTTGTATATAGTGCTCATACGAACCTCGATATTGCTGAGGGGGGGCTCAATGATATGTTGGCGAGCCGGTTAGGGTTAGTTAATGTGAAAGGATTTGTTCCTACAGGGGCTGATACGCTATATAAAATCACCACCTTTGTACCTGTTGATGCGGCTGATGCGGTGCGCGACGCAATGGCTAAGGCTGGGGCTGGTCGCATTGGCAATTACGAGGCTTGTAGCTTTAGTTTTACCGGCGAAGGTCGATTCAGAGGTAATGATGAATCCCATCCTGTAGTAGGCGAAGCGGGTTCATTAACGGTAGTGCCTGAGGTAGCTATCAATGTTATTGTGGACAGTAATCATAAACAAGCTGTTATTGAGGCTATGAAAGCAGCGCATCCTTATGAAGAGGTGGCTTATGAGGTATTTGCTATGTATGAGCCGAATATGGGTCGCACCTTGGGGCGAGTTGGTGAATTGCCTGAATCTATGGATTTTGAAAGCTTCCGCGAGCATATACAAGAGTCTTTGCCTCATGCTAATTTACGATTTGGAGGCATAAAAAAAGAGACCGTTAAAACTGTGGCACTTTGCTCCGGTGGTGGTGCAGAGTTTATTAAGAATGCAATCAAGGCTGATGCATATGTCACCGGTGATTTGAAATATCACGATGCTCAATTAGCAAAAGAATTAGGTGTACTCGTTGTTGATGCAGGACATTTTGGTACGGAAGAAATCGTAGCGGATGGAATTCGTGATTATTTAATGAATCAATCAGCAGAAAGTAACTGGGGCATTACTATACAGTCCTTTGAAAATCAATGTGATTTTTTCTTTGATTAGAGACTTTCATAATCCTAACAGAAAAATTCGATATTCTTGCATAGTGCATAGAGCTATGATAAACTGAATTGAAGCAAGTATGAAAGACGGTTGCGAGTCCATTGGATTCGAGGAAAGTCCGAGCTCCATAGGGCAGGATGCCAGATAACGTCTGGCGAGGGTGACCTTAGGGAAAGTGCCATAGAAAAGGAAACCGCCACGTAATTGGTAAGGGTGGAAAGGTGAGGTAAGAGCTCACCAGCAGTCTGGTAACAGGCTGGCTCGGTAAACCCCATCCGGAGCAAGACCGAATAGGGAAGGGTTAACGGTGGTCCCGCCTACCTTCCGGGTTGTGTCGCTCGAGCGTGCAGGCGACTGTACGCCTAGAAAGATAATCGTCACCGCGCAAGCGGAACAGAACTCGGCTTAATGATTGCTTGCTTCTTACCTGATATTTATATTGAACTATAAAAAGGAGGCCTTTCGATGGCTATCACTGCTATTACTAGTGTAGAACAATTTGATGAATTAGTATTAGGTTCTAAAGAGCTCGTTATTGTAGATTTCTGGGCTGGTTGGTGTGAACCTTGCATAGTTATGCGTCCGGAAGTAGAAGCAGTAGCAGAAAAATTGGACGGCCGTGTTAAATTCTTCACAGTAGATGCAGAAGATAAAGCTTTGCGGCCTATCTTGTTAAAAGAAGATGTAGAAGGTATTCCTTCCATGGTATTCTTTAAAGATGGCAAATTATTGGATCGCATTGCTGGCTATAAAAAAGCAAATGTATTAGAAGCTTTGATTAATGAAGTGATAAAATAATTTATACATGAATAACACCTGGCTAGGTAATTATAATAATTACTTAGCTGGGCATTTTTTTTGATAAACATATAGAGAACTGAGTATTATGTCATAGTTTTATAATTATTAAAATGTTATAATAAATTAATTAAGAGATGATATTTCTCGATAGTAATAGTTAATTAGGTAATATAGAAATATTGCTTCAAAGTTGTTGTGAGGAGGCTGCATTCCATGAAAAATCGTGTGAACAGTTTATGGACTCTCTTTCAAGAGAGACGTCTCAGTCGACGTACATTTATGAAGTCTTGCGTGGCACTGACTGCTATTTTAGGTTTGCCACCTACCATGCTTAATACGGTGGTAAAAGCTGCGGAAACGACAGAATTACCTACAGTAATCTGGCTTCATGGTCATGAATGTACAGGTTGTAGTGAATCCTTTATTCGTTCTTCTTCACCGTTTACATCCGATGTAATTTTAAATATGATTTCTTTGGAATATGATGATACATTGGCTGCAGCATCTGGGGAACCATTAGAGGAACACCTCAAAAAAATCATTGCTGAGAAAAATGGCAAATATATCCTTGCTGTTGAAGGTGGCGTTCCGTTAGATGAAAACGGTGTGTACTGTACAGTAGGGGGCCGTACATTTAAGGAGTCCTTATTAGAAGCTGCTAAAGGTGCAGCGGCCATTATCGAGTATGGCTCCTGTGCATCTTGGGGTGGTATTCAAGCAGCAAAACCAAATCCAACAAATACGGTATCCGTATCCTCTGTTGTATCTGGTAAACCTATTATCAAGGTTCCTGGCTGTCCTCCAATCCCAGAGGTTATGACTGGTGTAGTTATGCACTATGCATTATTCGGTCAAATTCCGCCTCTAGATTCTCAAGGTCGTCCTAAACAATTCTATGGCAATCGTATTCACGATACTTGCTATCGTCGTGCCTTCTTTGACTCCGGTCTTTTCGTTGAAAAATTTGACGAT
Source organism: Veillonella tobetsuensis (assembly GCF_002959935.1). Taxonomy (NCBI): domain Bacteria; kingdom Bacillati; phylum Bacillota; class Negativicutes; order Veillonellales; family Veillonellaceae; genus Veillonella; species Veillonella tobetsuensis. Next base: position 92,660 of record NZ_PPDF01000007.1, on the reverse strand, counting down.
GATGCATCTAAATCAGGTTGGTGCCTGTACAAAGTAGGTTGTCGTGGACCTCAAACATATAATTCTTGTGGTAATTTGCGTTGGTGGAATGGTTTATCCTACCCAATCCAATCCGGCCACGGCTGTATTGGTTGCTCTGAAAAAGGTTTTTGGGATAATGACGTATTCTACAAACGATTACCTGATATTCCATTGGCAAACACCATTACTACGGCTGATACAATCGGCACAGTAGCAGCTGTTGGCGCTACTGCGGCGGTTATCGTCCATGGTGCTGCAACCCTTGCTCGCAATAAATACATTGATATTCAAGAGGAAAAACGCTTGAAAGAACAAGGTTTGTGGGATGAGAAGAAACATAATAATTGAGGAGGTCGCTAATGAAACGCGTAGTAGTAGATCCGATTTCCCGTATTGAAGGTCATTTACGGGTAGAAATAAAAGTTGATGAAGCAAGTGGTAAAGTAGAGGACGCATTATCCTCTGGTACTGCTTGGCGTGGTATTGAGCTCGTTGCAAAGGACCGCGACCCTCGCGACCTTTGGGCTTTTGTACAACGTATTTGTGGCGTATGTACTACAACACATGCACTAGCGTCTTTGCGTGCTGTAGAAGATGCGTTGGGTATTACCATACCTAGAAATGCAAACTACATTCGTAATATCATGCACAGCTGCTTAGATGTACATGACCATATTGTACATTTCTATCACTTGCATGCGCTTGACTGGGTGAGCCCTGTAGCTGCTCTCAGTGCTGATCCAGCAAAAACAGCTCAATTACAAAATGATGTATTAGCAACCTACAATGTAAGTGGTTTAGCACCTGCTGAAACAGCATCCAAGGATTCTGCATATCCTAAAGAATTCCCTAAGGCTACCACTGCATACTTTACAGCGGTACAACAAAAGGTTAAGAAAATCGTTGAGTCTGGCCAATTGGGGATTTTCTCCGCCCAATGGTGGGATCACCCTGATTATAATTTGTTGCCACCAGAGGTTCATTTAATGGCTGTATCCCATTACTTGAATATTCTTGACCGTCAACGTGACATCGTAATTCCTCACGTTGTATTCGGTGGTAAAAACCCTCATCCACATTACATCATTGGTGGCATGCCATGTTCCATTTCTATGAATGACATGAATGCACCTATTAATACACAACGTCTTGCTGCAGTAGAGCAATCTATTGCATTGGCTAAAGATTTAGTAGACAACTTCTATGTACCAGACTTATTAGCAATTGGTAAGATGTACGTTGAAAAAGGCATGATCGATGGTGGTGGCCTTGCGAAAAAACGCGTTATGTCTTATGGTGACTATCCTGATGAGTCTTATACAGGCATTTCTGATGGCGATTACCACAAAAAATGTATCGTTCGCTCTAATGGTGTTGTAGAGAACTTTGCCCTTGGCGTAGATAAAGCAACATTTATTCCGTTAGAAGGTAAGGATTTCATGGATCCACAATACCTTAGCGAAGAGGTTGATCATTCCTGGTTTACGTATCCAAATGGTACAAGCACACTTCATCCCATTGATGGTGTGACTGAACCAAAATTCACAGGCCCTAAATCTGGTACAAAAGAAAAATGGGAATTCCTTGATGAAGATAAAAAATACTCTTGGATTAAATCTCCGACTTTCAAAGGTAAAACTGCAGAGGTCGGCCCATTAGCAAAATACATTGTAGTCTATACAAAGGTAAAACAGGGTATCATTAAAGACCCAACTTGGGCAGAAGCGATGATTGTTCGCCAAATCGATACAGTATCTCAAGTATTGGGTGTACCAGCTCATGTGTGGATGACAACAATGGTTGGTCGTACAGCATGTCGTGGCCTTGATGCACAAGTGGCAGCAAATATTAGCCAATATTTCTATAATAAACTTGTTACTAATATTAAAAATGGTGATACTGCCGTTGCGGATATGACTAAATTTGAACCTAACACATGGTCTAAAGATGCAAAAGGTGTTGGTCTTGTAGATGCACCTCGCGGTGGTTTGGGACACTGGATTCACATCAAAGATGGTCGTTCTGCAAACTATCAATGTATCGTACCATCCACGTGGAATGCATGTCCTAAGACAGTTGCCAATGAACATGGCGCATACGAAGATTCCATGATTGATACACATGTTAAAATTGCGGATAAACCACTTGAAATCTTGAAGGTAATTCACTCCTTCGACCCATGTCTCGCATGTGCAACCCATTTATACAATAAAAAAGGCGAAAAGATTGTTTCCGTCAATACCGATGCATTGTGTAAATAAAGGGTGGTGGGCTTATGTTAATACATACTGACAAAAAAGCGTATGTCGTATTTAGTTTATGGCTGCGTATATTCCACTGGACTATGGTGCTTAGCGTAACTGCATTGTTCTGGACTGGTCTATATATCGGTGACCCAGGCTTTGCGGCGATTACAGGAAATCCTGAACCAACCTTTGCAATAGATGGTTGGTTCTCTATGGAGACTATGCGCCGTATTCACTTCACTGCTGGAGCTATTTTAACATTCTCCTTTATCTTCCGTGTGGCGGGTGGTTTCTATAATCGCGGCGATAGATTATTACCTAAATTCCGTCAAAAACGATATTGGTACGGTCTTCGAGAAACTACATTGCACTATTTGATGATTCCTCAAAAACATGAACATCACTGGCTTCGTAACTCCTTGGCGAGAACAGCGTATTTGATGGTGTATATCATGTTCTTCTTTGAAATCATCACCGGTATTACAATGTATTCCATGATTAATCCAAATGGTATTTTAGGTTCTATATTTGCACCATTGGTTACAATGTTCGGTGGTGAATATAAGGTTCATTTAATCCATCACTATATTGCATGGGGATTCTTGTTCTTTACTATCGTTCACGTATACATGGCATTCCGAGAAGACGTTATGGAAGAATCTGGCGAAGTATCTGCCATGGTTTCTGGCATGAAGTATTATGCTCATGATCCAATTGATTTAGAGGACCTCAATGGTAAACGCCGGCGTGGTGAACGTATCGAAAAACCATCTGGCACAACATATCGTCCAAGCAATCCTGACGATCCAAGAGAAAGAGAATTACAAGAAGATGATTGATACAAGTACTGAAAACATCAGTGGCTTGAAAGAATACGCGGGCTCTGAGAGCCCGCGTATTGATTTACAAGCCATTTATGATGATTATGATAACTCCATAGTGGTTCTAGGGGTAGGAAATATCTTACTTACCGATGAGGGCCTTGGCGTTCATGTCGTAGAAGATTTAAAAGCTAATTATACTTTCACGCCTCAAGTCACCTTGATTGATGGTGGTACGATGGGCATGGAACTGCTGACCTATATGAGGGGCATGAAAAAAATTCTATTAATCGATGCTATCAATGGTGGAAAAAATCCTGGGACTGTATATGAATTTCCACATCGGGAATTGGAACAATATTTTACGGACCATATTTCCGTTCACGAAGTAGGTATGCAGGATATATTGCGTATTCGTGCCATTCAGGAAAATCCTTTAGAGGATGCTATCGTCATTGGCGTAGAGCCAGAATCCTTAGAAATTGGATTTGAACCCAGTGCAGCTGTGCAACAGGCCTTACCAGAGGTGAAGGCTCGTGTGCTTTCTGTGCTTCGCGGCTGGGGCATACAAATAGAACCTAAATAAAATCTGATAGATAAACGTATTTATAGATTAAATAAGTTAAAAAATACTAACAAGAGAGGAGGGATGGCATGATAGAGAATTATAATAATGTGCGTGCTATATTGAATGAATTACGTCAAGCATTAAAGCAATTACGTGAAACAGGTGAAACTTATTCCATATATATTGAGAAAACCGGTCTTACTGAAGAAGAACAGGTAGAGGTACTAGAAACATTAGGTCGTGGACATATTACGATTAACTTTAATGAAACAGACCAACCAGTAGAGTGGTACGAGTCCCAGTTTTCTGGAATTTGGATTGGTACCTACAAAAATGGCCGTGATGACTCAATTCTTCACACTGTAGAAGTATCTCGGTACCCTGAGGTTGTAGGAGCATATGATGAGGATATCATAACTGCGGAAGAGGATCTTACTACATGGATTGATGCGGCAGGGCTATAAAATCAGGGTTTAACACCTATTTATATAGTATGTATAAAACTGTATAAATATAACTTTTTAATAAATATATGTATTATTGATAAGCTGTCATAATGACAAATAAAAATGAAGAGAATAAACCTCAAAATTCAATAAAACAGCTTATTTACTGGATTTATGGGGTTCATCTTCGCTATTGTTAACCTTTTGGATTTGCCTATATTGACTATTTGACTGTAAAATATAAAGGTAATCGACGGAGGATATATGTTAATTTCAATTGTTGTGCCTGTATATAATGAAGAAGAAAATATAGCTATTTTTTACAATGCCGTAACAAAGGTTATGTCAGGCCTATCATATGAATATGAACTTATCTATGTTGATGATGGATCTACAGATTCATCGGTCGTTATTTTGCGAGAAATTGCAAAATTAGATGCTCGTGTTAAAGTCGTTTTATTAGCGCGAAACTTTGGACATCAAACTGCATTGACTTGTGGTCTTGATTACGCCAAAGGGGATGCAGTAATTACGATGGACGGTGATATGCAACATCCACCAGCATTAATTCCAGAACTCATACGGTTGTGGGAGAATGGGTATGATGTAGTGCGCACCATTCGAGACTCTACAGAGGATGCCAGCTGGGCAAAATCCTTTACTTCTAAATATTATTATAAGCTGATGAATAAAATGGCAGATGTTCCCATCGTAGAAGGGGGATCTGATTTCCGTTTAATGAATCGTAAGTCGCTAGAAACATTGAAACATTTCCGTGAACATGGACGTTTCTTGCGTGGTATCGTGGGGGCCCTTGGTTATCGCCAAGCAGAACTTCACTTTGTAGCGCCACCTCGCTTTGCAGGGGTTTCGAAATTCAGTGTACGTAAAATGATTCGCTTTGCTCTTGATGGGGTTACAGCGTTTTCTCGTGTACCATTGCGTGCGGCTTTGTACGTAGGTGTATTATGTGGTGGCTTGAGTTTTCTCTTGATTCTACATTTACTCTATGTGTACTTAACGGGGCAAGCATTAAATGGGTGGACCACCTTGGGCGTGTCCATATTGTTTATCGGCGGAATCCAATTAGTAGGACTTGGTATCATTGGTGAATACGTAGGGCGCGTATTCGAAGAGGTAAAACAACGTCCTTTATATTGGGTGAAAGCTGCTATAAATTTTGATGGTGAAAATCCAGAAATAGCTTATGAACCATCAAAAGCTGATGTATTTATAGCCAATCAAGTACCTGGCCCTGAAGAAAATAAAGACTAGCTGTATTTGTTGGATATGCAAATAATGAGACGGTTAGTATATTTTGAATAAATAAACTCACTTTAAAGTATAGGAAGGCAGAATATGAAGTCAAAATATAGTAAGAGTAAAATTGCGGCATTAACATTAACGTTTGTGTGCGCTACCACTGCGATGGCAAGTGCCACAACATTACAATATGGTGATAAAGGTAAAAACGTAATTGCTGTACAACAACAATTAATTAAACACGGTTACAATGCAACCGATAAAAATGGTGTGTATGGTAAGGAAACAAAATGGGCTGTACGCCTGTTCCAACAAGATCGTGGTTTACCTGTAGATGGTATTATTGGACCAGCAACGTACAATGCGTTGATGGGTGCTCCTCGTACAACTAAGGCAGTATTGTCTAATAATGCAGCTACAAAAGCAGTAGCAACAAAATCTGCTTTCACAAATCAAAATGCACAATCTAAACGTCTTGCAGGCCAAAACGTTAAATTGAATAACTTGAAAAAGGTGCAAACACCAAGCAACATTCACGCTATTTTAGCGGAAGCTGACAAATATCGTGGCGTTCCTTATGTGTTTGGCGGTACTACACCTAGCGGTTTCGACTGCTCCGGTTATGTTAAATACGTATTCGCGAAACAAGGCATTGCTTTACCACGTCTAGCGGATGAGCAATACAATGTAGGTACATCTGTATCTCGTGCAAACCTTAAGGCTGGGGACCTTGTATTCTTTGAAACATATGAACCAGGTCCGTCTCATTCCGGCATTTACATCGGCAATGGTCAATTTATCAGTGCTACATCCAGTCGTGGCGTAGCAGTTGCTGATCTTGACACAGGCTATTGGGGTGAACGTTATATCGGCGCTAAACGCGTTATGTAATATCCTGGTATTCCCACAATGGAATCCATTGGCGAACTATATAAGCCATAAGAGGGGTTATACGAATCAATTAAGTTTTGTTGATTTGTATAACCTCTTTTCTGTATGTTATATTGCTAATTATCTATATGTATCTCTATATCTATCTTAACTATAATCGTAAAGAATATTCATGGCTAATGATAGTCAATTATATAAGGATAAATAGAGGTTATAATAGATTTTCTCTGTATTTTACGTTATAATTAAGAGTAAATTATTTTAGGAGGAATATACACATGAAAGGTAATGAACTGCGTCAAGCATACTTGCAGTTTTTTGAAAGCAAAGGACATTTAAAATTAGAAAGTTTTTCTCTTATCCCAGAAAACGATCCGTCTCTATTATTGATTGGGGCAGGTATGGCGCCATTAAAGCCTTTCTTTACAGGTAAATTGGTACCTCCTTGTCGTCGTATTACAACAAGTCAAAAAAGTATGCGTACTGGTGATCTTGAAAATGTAGGTCGCACAGCACGTCACCATACATTCTTTGAAATGCTTGGTAACTTCTCCTTTGGTGATTACTTTAAAAAAGAAGCGATTCACTGGGCATGGGAGTTCTTAACAGAGGTTATTAAGCTCGACAAAAACAGATTATATGTTACGGTATATCCAGATGATCAAGAGGCATATGATACATGGCATAACGATTGTGGCGTAGAAGAAAGCCACATTTCCCGCTTAGAAGACAACTTCTGGGAAATCGGTGAAGGTCCATGTGGTCCAGATAGTGAAATTTTCTTCGACCAAGGCCCTGAACATGGCTGTGACGATCCTAACTGTGCACCAGGCTGCGATTGCGATCGATACCTTGAAATCTGGAATCTTGTGTTCACGCAATTCAATAAAATGCCAGATGGCACATATGAGCCATTGCAACATAAAAACATCGATACAGGCGCTGGCCTTGAACGATTGGCTTCTGTATTGCAAGGCTGCAAAACAAACTTTGAAACAGATTTGATTTATCCAATCATCGAAGCTACCGCAAAACGTGCTGGTGTTACATATAACGAAAACCCAAATACAGATGTATCTTTGAAGGTTATCGCTGACCATGCTCGTGCTGTAACAGCATTGATTTCCGATGGTGTATTACCATCCAATGAAGGTCGTGGCTACGTATTGCGCCGTATCTTACGTCGTGCCGTGCGTCATGGTCGTTTGCTTGGCATCGACGGTATCTTCTTAACACCGCTTGTTGATGTAGTTGTAGAAATCCTTGGCCCTGGCATTAAATCCATTGCAGAAAAACAAGATTTTGTAAAACGTGTAGTTCAAAACGAAGAAGAACGTTTCAACCAAACATTGGAACAAGGTCTTGAGTTGTTGAATTCCTTAATCGATACATTAGCTGCTGAAAAAGCGACTGTACTTCCTGGTTCTGAAGTATTCAAATTATATGATACATATGGATTCCCTTGGGAATTGACAGAGGAAATCGCCGGTGAACGTGGTTTCACAATCGACCATGAAGGCTTTGAAGCTGCCATGAAAGAACAACGTGAACGCGCTCGTGAAGCACGTGTAAAAGAAGATGCAAAGGTAGCAACACCAGATATTACATTCTTAAAAGATGAAGAACTTCTTGAAGATGAAGCTATTAAAGCATCCTCTGTATTGATGATTGGTAAAGGTTCTGAACGCTTACAAACAGCTGCTGATGGCGATGAAATTACTGTAATTGTTCGCACTACTCCATTCCATGCAGAAGGGGGCGGTCAATTAGGCGATACTGGCTTTATCGTTGGTCCAATGGGCAAGGTAGAGGTTCATAATACAAAACGTTTACCAGAAGGTACTGTATACCACATCGGTACTGTTATAGAGGGTTCTATCTCAGAAGGTGATGATGTAGAACTAGAGGTGGATACAAACCGTCGTTCTGCGATGGCTCGTAACCATACAGCAACACATTTATTGCATGCTGCACTCAAACAAATTCTAGGTGACCATGTAAACCAAGCTGGTTCCTTAGTAACTCCAGATTACTTGCGTTTTGACTTCACTCATTTCTCCCCTGTAACACAAGAGGAACTTAATCAAATCGAAGCCCTTGTAAATGAAGAAATCCTTAAAGCAACTGACCTTGCGATTGCTGAAATGTCCATGGACGAAGCAAAAGCAAAAGGTGCTATGGCACTCTTTGGCGATAAATACGGTGATGTAGTTCGCGTAGTAGAGGTTCCAGGTTTCTCTGTTGAATTGTGCGGTGGTTCTCACGTAGGTAATACAGCATTCGTTGGTTCCTTCCGCTTAACATCTGAAGCTGGCATCGGTTCTGGCGTACGCCGTATCGAAGCTATCACTGGCCGTGCAGCTCTAGATGCAGCTAAACAAGATCGCTTGACTATCGAACGCATGGCAGGGGAACTTAAAACGAAAGCGCCTCAAGTAGAAGAACGTTTACACCAAGTATTGGCAGATGCTAAAGAAACAGCTAAAGAATTAGACCAAATCCGCAAGGAAATCTCTGCTGCTGGTGCTGCTGATATCGTAGCTGGTAAGGTTATGATTGGTGATGTGGCATTTGTTGCTGCTTCTGTGAAAGCGTCTTCTATCGATGAATTGCGTGACTTTGCAGATATGGGCCTCGATAAATTGGACGGTTCTGGCGTAGTCCTAGTAGGTGCTGCTATGGGCGATGACAAGGTAAACTTTGTATGTAAAGTTTCCAAAGATGTTGTCGGTAAAGGCGTAAAAGCAGGTAATATCGTTAAAGCGGCAGCTCAAGTAGCTGGTGGTAATGGCGGCGGCCGTCCAGATATGGCACAAGCAGGTGGTAAAGAACCAGCTAAATTGATGGATGCTTTAAAAGCGGCTGGTGATGCTGTTAAGGAAGCTCTTAACGCATAAATAATGGGGTATAATAGCAGTATATGCTATAATAGATACACGAATATACATATGAGGGTCACTATAGTGGCCCATTCATACCAAGGAGGGATACCCATGAACGTTTCAGATGAAACTATGTTATTCCGTAAAGTAGACGATGAACCGATGACGGCCGAAGAGGTGTTGACTCGCGTTTATAAATCTATTCAAGAAAAAGGATATAATCCAATTAATCAAATCTTAGGCTATTTAATCTCTGGGGATCCAGCGTACATTACAAGCTATAATAATGCGCGTAGTGATATTCGCCGTTTAGAGCGGGATGATTTAATCGAAGAATTATTAAAAGAATACGCAAAGGCTAAACAACTATAATGAGAATTATGGCATTAGATGTGGGCAGTCGTACCATTGGTATCGCATGTAGCGACGCATTGTTGATGACTGCACAAGGCATTGAAACGATTCGCCGTACATCCTTAGAAAATGATTTTAAGCGACTAAGCGAATTGATTTCAGAATACGAAGTGCATGAACTTGTTGTAGGCATGCCTAAAAACATGAATGGCACAAAAGGTGAACGAGCTGAAAAGACCGAGGAATTTGTTGAAAAAATGAAAGAGGTCATCGATTTACCGATTACCTTTTGGGATGAACGTTTATCTACCGTAATGGCAGAACGCCAGCTCATCGCAGCCGATGTGAGCCGTAAAAAACGGAAGGACGTTATCGACAAGATGGCAGCTGTCGTTATTTTACAAGGCTATTTGGACCGATTACAATTTAGTAAATCCTAATTGTAACGAACACAAAAAGTCCTTGTGTATAAACTATAAAGGAGGGAATTCCCATGGTTGATCAAAATTATGAAGGCGAAATTTTCTATCTTGAATTTGAAGATGAAGATGGTAACAAACAATATTTCACTGAAGATGTTATCTTAAATCACGAAGGTCAAGAATACGCTGTACTCGTTCATGTACAAGATGAAGAACATGAAGGTCAAGATGATACATATATGATTTTGGCTCGCATCGAAACAAATGATGAAGGCGTAGAAGAATACGTTCCTTTAGATGAAGATGATGAAAACTTCGAAGCATTAGTAAACCTATACGAATCAATGGGTGAAGAAGAATAATACTAAGGCCCTGATATAGCAAATGTTATATCAGGGCTTTTTTATGTAAAAGAATAGATACATCGAAAGGCTTTAATATGGTATAATAAGATGATTTACAATAGTTTGTAATAGAAAGGAACTCATCCATGAGAAAAGCCTTAAAATATGTTTCCGTAGGTATTCTTAGCCTTGCCATTTTAGGTGGAGGTGCCTTAGGTGCAACTTATTTCGTACCTAACACATTTTCTAATGATGGTGGCTCGCAAGTCCTAGTGATAGGCAAGAATGCAACAGGAACAGAAATTGCCGATATGCTCTATGAACATGGGCTTATTCGTTCTACACAGGTCTTTAAATTATGGTTAGCTCTTAGTGGGACAGGTTCAAAATTGCAATCTGGTCATTATCAGATTCCAAATAAGGTATCTGTCCATGAATTAATAAACTTATTACAAGAAGGCCATGTAGAGTCTATTAAATTGACAATTCCAGAAGGCTATACAGTAGGGGATATTGCTATCGCTCTAGAAAAAGCCCAAATTATGAAGGCTTCCGAATTCTTAGCAGAGGCAAAAACCTTTACTCCTTACCCTTATATGAAAGGCACTAAACCGACAACATATCCTGTAGAAGGATTCTTATTCCCAAGCACTTATGAGATTCCTGTAGGTGCTACGGCGAAAGATGTCATTATGATGATGGCTGATGAAATGAATCGCTATTTAACGCCAGCTGTAAAAAAGCAAATTCAAGCGCAACACATGAGTATTCATGACTTTGTAACCTTGGCATCTATCGTTGAACGTGAATCTTTATTTGATGCAGATCGCCCAACTATTGCAGGGGTCTTTAAAAAGCGTTTAGCCCACGGCATTCCATTACAGTCTGATGCAACAATCTCTTATGTACTTGGTTATGCAAAAGAAAATGTATCGATTGGCGATACGCAATTACAAAGTCCTTATAATACATATGTAAGTAAAGGTTTACCGCCAGGACCTATTGCAAATCCTGGTAAAAAATCCTTAGATGCGGTATTGTACTCTGAAAATACGGAGTATCTATACTTTGTAGCTGACAAGGAAGGGCATAATCACTTTTCCAAGACTTATGCTGAACATCTAGCAGCTATTGAAAAAATCTATGGTGGGGATCAAGCTACTACATCATCCTCTGATCAAGGACAAGCTCCTGTATTGGCACAGGCTGGGCCTAACTATGACGTGGCGGCTACGTCTGAGCCAGACTATAACTATAGCCCTGTAGAGGCTGTAGAGGCGGATGCTAAATATGTTGATGTAGAACCAACAAATACATATAAACCATCTACAGTACCGTCAACAACACAAGTAACACCTACGCCAGCTGCCGTTCCTACACCAGAACAACAACCGGCGACAACATCTACAGATAGTCAAATACCACCTAGTATGCAACAGGTAGTACCTCAACAATCTGTACCTGTTCAATCTGCGCCAGCAGTAGAGGAACCTCGTATTGTGAGACCTAGTACAACCCCTAGCACACAAACGTTACCAAGTACAGGTAATACACAGGGCGGTGTTGATAGATAGTGTATCTATATCATTACATTAATTCTTATGTCATATACGTGCAGCCTTTTGCGCGTATATGATTACTTTCACAGTTATATATGTACTAGGAATTTATAATATATTTTATGGAATTAAATGAAATACTAAATGAGCAGCGTATTTACGCGATGATTAATAATGTGCCCATCCTTCGGGAATCTGAGGTGCATTTATTTGAAGAATTGGTTGGATTATACAGGCCCACCTCTGTGTTGGAGGTGGGCACCGCCATTGGTTACTCAACATTACTGATGGCACCCCTTATTGAGCAAGGCGGACGGATTACGTCTATCGAACTTGATGAGGTACGTTACGAAATGGCGAAATATTATATCGGTCAATCTGATTATAAGGATCAAATCACATTGATTAAGGGGGATGCGAAGGACGTATTAACTAAGATTAAAGGGGAATACGATCTCGTGTTTTTAGATGGTCCTAAGGGGCAATACCTAAGTCAACTAGAGGTGATTTTACCTCATGTGAAAGAAGGGGGCGTCATCCTCGCAGATAATGTTCTGTTTAGAGGTTATGTACGAGGCGATAAAGAGGCTCCACATCGCTTTAAAACGATTGTTAAACGATTACAATCATATTTGGCATATGTAGAAAATAAAGAATTATTTAACACCACCATTTACCCTATGGGGGATGGTATGAGTGTGAGTGTGTGGAAAGGACACAACAAATAATGGCAGATCATTTTATGGAATTACTTTGTCCGGCAGGTAATATGGACAAGCTAAAAATGGCCATTCGCTATGGTGCGGATGCCGTTTATTGTGCAGGTAAACGATTTGGCTTGCGCGCTGGTAACTCCAATTTTTCCGACGAAGAATTGAAGGAGGCCGTTCAATTTGTGCATGAACATGGTAAAAAAATCCATGTTACATGTAATATCATCCCTCATAATGAAGATTTTGAGGGCCTTGAGGATTATTTGAAGTTTCTTGAAAGTATCGGTGTAGACGCGATTATTGTGGCTGACATGGGTATCTTTAGCTTGGCTAAACGAGTGGCTCCAGGTCTTGAGCTTCATGTAAGTACACAAGCATCTACTACGAACTGGCATACGGTACAAATGTGGAAGGAGCTTGGTGCAGCACGCGTTGTAGCAGCTCGTGAAGTATCTGTAGCAGACCTTAAAGAGATGAAGAAGAATGTAGACATTGAAATCGAATCTTTCGTACATGGCTCTATGTGTATTTCTTACTCTGGTCGTTGCCTTTTGTCTAACTATATGACAGGTACACGCGATGCTAACCGCGGTCAATGTTCTCAATCTTGCCGCTGGAAATATAGTATTGTAGAATCCAATCGTCCTGGTGAATACTATCCAATCGAGGAAGATGAACATGGTACATACATCTTTAACTCCAAAGATTTGTGCCTCATCCATCGCATTCCTGAATTATACGAAGCAGGCATCGATAGTCTTAAGGTAGAGGGCCGTATGAAATCTGTTCACTATTGTGCAACGGTGGCTAAGGTATACCGCACGGCTATCGATACATACTTGAAAGAGCGTGAAAATTGGTACGTTCGTCCTGAATGGATTGCTGAGTTAGAAAAAATTTCTCATCGTCCTTACACAGATGGTTTTGCTGATGGCCGTCCTGATGAAAGTGCTCAAAACTACGGCAAATCTACGAATACCCAAACACATGACTTCATTGGTCTAGTTCTTGGTTATAACGACGAAGAAAAATATGTTGACCTTGAACAACGTAATAACTTTAAGGTTGGTGATAAGGTAGAATTCTGCCAACCTAAGGGTGACCTTATAGAAGCGGTTATTGAAAAAATGACAGACGAAGATGGTAATCCTATCGACGTAGCACCTCATGCACAAATGAAGGTTCGCTTGTACATGGATACAAAATTAGAACCGTATTCCATGATGCGCCGCGAGTGCAAGGTGAAAGAAGACTAATATGGTGGAGTCACATACCATTGATATGACCGCTTGTAATGAAGAGGCCTATAGAACTTCTAATGAAGTGCCTTTAGTAGCATCTCGCTCGTTACAAGGCTTTCCAGAACCAACTGTTTATACAGGGACAGGGGAGGAATCCTATTTGTACTTTCACATCGATCCGAAACATACAAATTATGTCAATCGAATCTTAGAAGGCTATGAATATGTAGGTGTCATGACTACTGTCGATACAGCTGGACGCTGTATGCTTAGATGTACACCTGACACACGAGAACTGGCTATTGATATTCTATCGAGCCTGCCTATAGTTACTTTAGTATGCTAAACGTAGCGTAGAGAATTATCCGAATCTAGGAGAATAATAATGAAATGTAATGTATTAAAACGCGCATTGGTATTAACTGCTCTTGGGGCATCCATGGCAACAGCTGCTTTTGCAGCGCCAACTGGTCCTGTTATGATTCCACAACCAGGCACTGTTGTTATTATTAACCATAATCCAGACGTAACCTTTGCGGGCAATATCAATTTTGATGTTGAAAGCCAAGAAAACAATAACTTACGAATTGGTTCTGCTGTAGTGCCAAATGTATTATATGGTGCTGTATTCAACAAAGCAGGTGCGCCTGATACAATCGTACCAGCCCAAACCTATGTGTTCACAGGTGCTAAAGAAGTGCCTGCTGCTTTGACCTCTCCTAGTGATGAAGGTAAACCAGGTGCAGCTTGGTCCGTAGAAACCATTAAGAAAACAAAATCTGGTGACATCCAAGTGGCTAGCCGTGGCGTACCTGAAAAACCATTGGGTGTACAAATGGAAATCATTAAAGATACTTTTACAATGGGTGCTATCGATAACAGTAAGACTGTGTTAGGTGAAAATAGCAAAGGCACATTGTACATGACTGTTCCTAAAGAATTAAAGTTGAATCCTAGCACCGATATTCCGGCCGATGTGCGTGAAACAATGCCCGCTATGCTCCGTGGCCGCATGGGTGAATCCTTGATGGTGAACCTATTGCCACTTAATGACGAAGAAAAACAACAACTTCGCAACAATCCACACAATGCAAATACAATCGTATTTAATCGTGCCATGGGTATGGCTAGCAGCATTGGAAACTCTGCTAAACAAAGCAAGGTATACACATACATGAAAGATCATTACCTCAATATGGTTATCGTTGCAAAAGACTACGATGATAATGGTGCTCGTGGTAGCGGCGTATTGATGGTATCTAAGCAAGACAACTCTGACGATGTAATGTTAATCTTGTTCAAAGGCCCAGACATTACAAATGCTAAAATTGAAAAAGTGATTGGATCCATGTTGTCCGCTCATTTTGAAAGAAAATAATGAAGTGGTAAACTAAAGTTGGACGCAGAGGGTGGGATTTTTTAACACTCTCCAGAAATACTACAGGCCTGTAATACATTTGAAGGTGCGCTGATATGGTGCTCTTTCAAGATAGTACAGGCCTGTTGTGATTTTATTGTATAGTTGAAATTTTTTAATGTCTATGATAAGATGATTGAGTAAAAGTGATGCAAAGGACATGATTCTCATATCCCTGTGTACCAGAGAGAGGCAGATGCTGGAAATGCCTTACACATATATCAGAGTTACCCCCTTTAAACTGATTTGTCGAACCTAAGTAGGCAAATACGGCCGCCACCGTTATCGGGCTTAATGAAGTGAATTACTATACATATATATTCGTATAGGTAGTTAACTAGGGTGGAACCGCGAATGATCTTCGTCCCTTGTTTTGTAGGGATAGAGGGTCTTTTTTTATTACCTAAAACCGACTATCCTAGTTTATAAATTGGAGGAAAGAAAAATGGCAGATGTAAAAATCATTTTACCTGATGGTAGTGCAAAGGAATACGCTGCCGGCACTACTCTTGGGGAAGCAGTAAAACAACTATCTAACAGCTTGGCTAAAAAAGTACTAGCTGCTAATGTAAATGGCGAATTAACAGACCTTCGCGAAGAACTCGTAGATGGTTCTGAAGTAGCGTTCTTAACATTCGAAGAAGATGGTGGCAAACATACTTTGCGCCATACAGCTTCTCATATCTTGGCACAAGCGGTTAAACGCTTATGGCCTGAAGCTAAATTGGCTATCGGTCCTGCTATCGATAAAGGTTTCTACTATGATATCGATATGGAACATACTTTAACTCCTGAAGATTTAGGCAAAATCGAAAAGGAAATGAGCCGTATTGTAAAAGAAAACTTGCCTATCACTAAATCCGTAATGTCTCGTCAAGAAG
This sequence comes from Veillonella tobetsuensis, assembly GCF_002959935.1. Classification (NCBI taxonomy): domain Bacteria; kingdom Bacillati; phylum Bacillota; class Negativicutes; order Veillonellales; family Veillonellaceae; genus Veillonella; species Veillonella tobetsuensis. Next base: position 76,591 of record NZ_PPDF01000007.1, on the reverse strand, counting down.
CTATTGAGTTCTTCAAATCTAAAAACGAAGACTACAAGGTAGAATTAATTGAAGATCTTCCTGAAGATGCTGTTATCTCTTGCTATGCGCAAGGCGACTTCATCGATCTTTGTGCAGGTCCTCACGTGGCATCTACTGGTAAGGTAAAAGCTTTCAAATTACAAAGCATTGCAGGTGCATACTGGCGCGGCGATGAAAAGAACAAAATGTTGCAACGTATTTACGGTACAGCATTCGAGAAAAAAGAAGAACTTGATGCATACCTTCACATGCTTGAAGAAGCGGCTAAACGCGACCATCGCAAACTTGGTAAAGAACTTGGCTTGTTCGTTATCAAAGAAGAAGGTCCTGGCTTCCCATTCTTCTTACCAAAAGGTATGGCTCTTCGCAACGAATTGGAAAACTTCTGGCGTGAAGTTCATCATGAATTTGACTATGAAGAAATTCGTACACCAATCATCTTAAATAAACAATTGTGGGAAACATCTGGTCACTGGTTCCATTACCGTGAAAATATGTATACTACAATCATCGACGAAGAAGAATATGCAATTAAGCCAATGAACTGCCCAGGCGGTATCTTGGTGTACCAAAATGAAATGCATTCCTACCGCGACTTCCCGTTGCGTTATGCTGAACTTGGTTTAGTTCACCGTCATGAATTATCCGGTGCATTACACGGCTTGTTCCGCGTACGTGCCTTTACTCAAGACGATGCTCACGTATTCATGTTGCCAGATCAAATGCAATCTGAATTGATGAAAGTCATCGAATTGTTTGACCGGATTTACAGCCAATTTGGTTTAAAATACCATGTTGAATTGTCCACTAAACCAGACAATGCAATGGGTGATGATGCAATTTGGGAAGCCGCTACAGAAGCATTGCGTAATGCGATTGAAGCCAAAGGTATTCCTTACGTAATTAACCCTGGCGATGGCGCTTTCTATGGTCCTAAACTTGATTACCATATCGAAGACTCCTTGGGCCGTACATGGCAATGTGGTACTATTCAATTAGATATGAACTTGCCTGAACGTTTCCAAATTGAATACGTTGGCGAAGATGGTCAAAAACACCGCCCTATCATGATTCACCGTGCATGCTTCGGCTCCATGGAACGTTTCATTGGTATCTTGACTGAACATTATGCAGGTGCATTCCCAACTTGGATGGCTCCTGTACAAGTTAAAATCTTGCCTATCTCTGAAAAACATGTTGAATATGCTAAAGAACTGGCAAAACAAATGCATCGCGACTATGTACGTGTAGAAGTGGATGATCGTAGCGAAAAAATTGGCTACAAAATCCGTCAAGCACAAATGGCAAAAGTTCCATACATGCTTGTGGTAGGCGATAAAGAAGTTGAAGAAGGCACTGTTAACGTTCGTAAACACGGCGGTGACGAATTAGGTTCCGTACCATTCGAAGAATTCTTCAATGCTATTAAAATTGAAATCAAAGAACGCAACTAATTGACTATTATGACTCATCCATCAATATTATTGATGGATGAGTTGTCATGTTTGAAATTGTTATGATCTAATTTCTTATATGCATCAAAATAAACAGATATAAATTTAGCCCCCATATACTAAAGCCTTTCATTAGACTTAAGTCTAGGAGTTAGTCATTTGTATAGTGGGGGCTATCTCTTTAATTGTTACCTGTGAGTAGCGAAAGGAAATGCTATGAAAGAAGTAAATTCATATGGCTGGAAAGCCGTCGTTAGTTCTTCCGTTGGTTATGCCATGGATGGTTTTGATCTCTTGATTTTAGGTTTTATGCTAACCTTGATTTCTGGAGATTTAGGCTTGACCACTGGTCAAGCAGGTTCTTTGGTGACGTGGACCTTGGTTGGTGCCGTACTTGGTGGTTTCATCTTCGGTACTTTGTCAGATAAATTTGGTCGCGTTCGCGTATTGACTTGGACTATCGTGCTATTTGCAGTATTTACTGGTCTCTGTGCTTTTGCTCAAGGGTATTGGGATCTTCTAATTTACCGTACAATAGCCGGTATTGGTTTAGGTGGTGAATTTGGTATTGGTATGGCACTCGCTGCTGAAGCTTGGCCTGCACAACATCGTGCAAAAGCGACAAGCTATGTTGCTCTTGGTTGGCAATTAGGCGTGTTGGCTGCTGCCTTGTTAACACCATTACTCATTCCTATCATTGGATGGCGTGGTATGTTTATGGTTGGCATTATTCCAGCACTAGTTGCTTGGGTATTCCGTGCGAAACTACATGAACCAGAAATCTTTGTACAAAGTAAAGAAGATAAAGAGCATTCACATACAAACTCTTTCAAGTTATTAGTAAAAGATGTAAGAACTACAAAGACATCTATTGGTGTTGCTATTTTAACATCTGTTCAAAACTTTGGGTATTACGGTATTATGATTTGGTTACCTAATTTCTTAAGTAAGCAATTAGGCTTCTCTCTTACAAAATCCGGTTTGTGGACAGCGGTTACTGTTTGTGGCATGATGGTAGGTATTTGGTTATTTGGTCGCTTAGCTGATAAAATAGGTCGTAAACCTACATTCATCCTATTCCAAGTCTGTGCTGTAGCATCTATTTTAATCTATTCTCAACTATCTGATCCAACTGCCATGCTATTTGCCGGTGCTATTTTAGGCGCCTCTGTAAATGGTATGATGGGTGGCTACGGTGCCTTGATGGCAGAAGCCTACCCAACAACTGCTCGTGCAACGGCTCAAAACGTACTATTTAATATCGGTCGTGCTGTAGGTGGTTTTAGCCCAATGGTAGTAGGCATGATTATCTCTATGTACTCCTTCCAAGTAGCAATTGCATTCCTAGCTATTATCTACGTACTTGATATTCTTGCAACCCTATTCTTAATCCCTGAACTTAAAGGTAAGGAATTAGAATAATATAGTGAATATCGAAAAGGCTCTGTCTTCTGACAGAGCCTTTTGGTTTATATATGATTGTTATGAAAGTATAGTATTATGCGATTCCAATCCAGTGCCAATATGTAAGAGCAAATACGAGCATCATTACATAGCCAATAATAGTCAATGGAATACCAGTAGTCATAAATGTTTTTACGTCGAATGTGTCTGTACCGTAAGCCACCATACCTTGTGGTGAGTTTACAGGTAGTACTAGGCCAAAGCAGATGGCGTATTGCATGAGCATTGTTACGCCTAATGGGTTAAGGCCTTCTGCGTTATGTCCCATAACGATAGAAATAACGATTGGAATCATAGCAGAGGAGAGGGCTGTAGCAGATGCAAAGCCTAGGTGAATTAGAATAAGGAATGCAGCCATAACCGCAATTAATAAGAATACGCTGGCTGTTTCAAGGGAGAATGCATTCACGAATACTTGAGCGAGCCAAGTAGCTGCTTTTGTTTTTAGTAATACGGAGCCAAGACCAATACCAGCACCAAACATAACGATGGAACCCCAATCGATATTTGGTTGAGCAAATTTCCAGTCCATAATCCCTATTTTAGGAAGGAAGAATAATGCGACAGCTACAATTGTTGTAGTTGTAGTATCGATGGAATGTAATTTACCACCTGTTGCCCATAAAGCAAGGAGCATAATGGAGATACATAATAGTTTTTTTTCATCAGTGCTCATAGGCCCGATTTCTTGGCGCATCTTAGCGAGCTGTACATCACCGCCAATGAGTTCCTTGAATTCTGGTTTAATGAAAGCTTGTGTTAAGAAGTACGTAATAATAACCATAATGATGGAGAATGGAGCCGCTGCCATGAGCCAGTCAATCCAGCTTACGGCGCCTTTCATTTGGGTTTGCATGAACCCTACCGCTACAAGGTTTTGAGCTGCCGCTGTTTGAATCATGATGTTCCAGAACGTATCTGCTTGTACAGCACCTACCATAAGGAGGGCCGCAACGCGGCTTTTACGTTCAATACCTAAGTTCTCAACAATACCAATAATAATCGGGGCTAAGCAGGCGATACGTGCTGTGGCACTCGGTACGAAGAAGGCGAGGATGAGACCAGTGATAATAACGCCTAAATAAATGCGGCTCACCTTAGTGCCTACGCTAGATAATACAAGCATCGCAATGCGGCGATCAAGTCCCGTTTTACGCATAGCTACAGAGATAAACATAGCCGCACCAACGAGGATCATGGCAGGGGACGAATAACCCGAAATAATCAATTTCAAAGCATTAGCTGTGCCCATTGCTTTGGCTGGTGCCTCTGGATTTGGTGAGAAACCTAATAGCAATGCTGTGAGTGCTGTAATCATGGTCGCACTTACAGGATAGGATACAGCCGACGTCATCCACAAGATGATGGCGAATGCGAGGACTCCAATCATGCGATGACCACCTGTAGATAATGTTTCAGGTGTTGGTACTAATAAAATAGCGCCTAGTACGATAAAGGCAAGAATAAGACCTATATTTTGCACCGTTGTGCGAGCCTTTTGAGGGGCTTGATTAGATGGTGCTTTAGGTGGGAGAGTACTATTTGTTGCACTCATAATAAAACCTCCTTAGAATATACTATAAATACAAAGAATAATAACATAAAAATAATTTATAACTACTATTATTATATAATGATATATATAAATTTGTCGATATAATAAAGAGTGTACAAGGACAAGAATTTTTGTTATACTACAGTAGTTATAAAAATATATAGTTTTGCTGAAAGTTATTAAGATTGTTCTTGACTTTCACAATTCTATTTGTTATTATAATTAAGTAATTTATGAAGCAGAGGCCATCCGCCACTCACCTAATACCACGAAGTATAAGGTTAATATAGAGAACTCTATTCGGATGGTGTTTGCCATCCGTTTTTTTTATTCTCTTGGAGGTGAACGCTATTAGCAAGGATACACCACGCATTAATGAAGAGATTCGTGCTCGTGAACTTCGTGTAGTAGGTCCTGAAAACGAACAAATCGGTATCATGTCTGGCCGTGAGGCGTTGGCATTGGCTGAAGAAAAGCATCTTGATCTTGTGGAAATTGCACCTAACGCTAAACCACCGGTAGCTCGTATTATGAACTACGGTAAATATCGTTATGAACAACAAAAACGCGAGAAAGAAGCGAAAAAGAAACAAAAAACCGTAACTTTAAAAGAAGTTAAGTTACGTCCACATATTGAAGACCATGACTTTTACGTAAAAATGAAAAACGCATCCAAATTCTTGGGTGAAGGTAACAAAGTAAAGGTAACTATCATGTTCCGCGGTCGTGAACTTTCACATCCTGAATTAGGCATGGCAGTGTTGACACGTTTCGCTGAAGAACTCAAAGAAACAGCGTCTATTGAAAAAGCAGCTAAATTAGAAGGTCGTAACATGACCATGATTTTAGTAAGTAAATAATGTTTTGGGAGGATTATAATTATGCCAAAAATTAAAACTCGTCGCGCAGCGGCTAAACGTTTCGCAGTAACTGGTACTGGTGAATTCAAGCGTGCAAAAGCTTTCAAAAGCCACATTCTTGAGAAAAAATCTCCAGCTCGTAAACGTAATTTACGTAAAGCTACATTGGTTGCAAAAGCTGACCACAAACGCGTAGCTAAATGCTTACCATACGCTTAATCGTTAATTATTAAATCGACAACATCGTAATTTAGGAGGAATATACAATGGCAAGAGTGAAAAAGGGCGTTACAGCTCATGCACGTCATAAAAAGATTTTAAAATTAGCTAAAGGTTACCGCGGTACACGTTCCCGTTTGTTCAAAAAAGCTAACGAAACAGTAATGAAAGCGTTGTACTACGCTCGTCGTGACCGTCGTGCGAAAAAACGCGAATTCCGTCAATTGTGGATCGCTCGTATCAACGCAGCGGCTCGCATCAATGGCACAACTTACAGCCGTTTCATCGCTGGTTTGACTAAAGCAGGCGTTGAAGTTAACCGTAAAATGTTGGCTGACTTGGCAGTTAACGATGCAGTAGCATTCGCTAAACTTGTTGAAGTAGCTAAAAACGCTTAATAACATAATATAATACACTAAGGGCTCTCTAATGAGGGTCCTTTTTTGTATCGTAAAAATATGATATAGTGTATCTATATGTACTAGTCCCCTTAGATTCCTAGTGCCATCTAGAACTCTAGTTAAGGGAGACTTACTAGAATTATGTTGTATTGTGTTAAAAGGAGAGAGACATGGAACACATGGAATATATGCAATACATAGAATACCTACCTTACCTATTGATACCATTAGGGCTTTTTCTTTTGTACAATGGCATTAAATACACACTTCGCTTTGCTAAATCTAAGATGTTGTTTGAAATGCCCTATGTGAATAAAGAGGGCAACTTTCAGCTAGATGAAAGTGGGACATATGGTATTTGGCTTAGTGGCAAAATGTTTACTAAAGCACCTATTGGGGAATTTGGTTTTGCTATCGTTAATGAACAGACAGGAAAGCGTATTTCTATAATGCCATCCATCATGAGAACTAGGGTAAATGGCTTTACAAACTCTAGAATAGAATTATACACCTTTAGTGCTAATGCTGGCAGCTATACCTTATCACTTACGAACGATCCATCTCTATTAGATACAGTTTCAGGTGCTCTAGGTAAAGTGGTGAGCAAAAAGGCCGTTGATTATACACAGTTCTCCATACAAATCTATAAGAATAAACCCACTATACTATTATTCCTATGCACTTGGTTAATTATACTAGGATTCTTTAGCTTTGTAGGAGGGATTATATTAGCAGTACTTACTGGTACAAAAATATAAATCATTATTTTATTGTAGAAGCTGAATAAACTTAATAATTATTGTATAATAAACCTCGTATATATTTTAATTTGTAAGAAGAAAGTAGAAGGTAGAATTATGGAATCAAGATTTGAAGGATCTGTAATTGAGTATATCGGTTATAGCATTTTAGCATCTTTAGTAACTATATTTACGTTTGGATTAGCATTCCCTTGGGTGGAAGTGATGTTCCAAAGTTGGGTTTGCCGCAATACCATTATCGATGGCAGACGTCTACGTTTTGATGGAACGGGTTCACAACTATTCGGCAATTATATTAAATGGTTACTGTTAACATTCATTACTTTTGGCATCTATGGCTTCTGGTTATTTAATAAAATGACACATTGGCGCGTTAAACATACACACTTTGCTGATTAATAGGTATATAAATAAATAATGTCATTAGGCTCTCTAGTGTGAGGTACATACCTTGCAATGGGGAGGTTATTCTAATGGAACAACCTATATTGGATTTACACCGCAATCTATTGAATACTTTAACCGCATGAACTCGTAATAAAGGTGGCGTTATATTGTTTGTTTTCGGACTGATGATTCCCCTAGGACTGTTGTTACTCGTACTGAGCATTAAGCATACTGTGAAAGTGTATACGGTAACGGCCATACATGATATGCCTTATAGAACAGACAAAGGGATATTTACTATACAAACAGCTGGTCGCTATGGTATATGGCTTAATGGTAATCGGTTTAAAAAAGCTCCGTTAGGGCTATTTGGACTACAGCTTATTAACTGTGAAACGGAAAAGGAAGTCCCATTAAGAGCTAACTTGATACCCGTTAGTGTGGCTAAAGTAATCGACGTACGACTCGAGCTCTATACATTTCATGCTGAGCCGGGGACGTATCAGCTATTATTTAACGATAAGCCTAGTCGGATAGCAAAGATATTTGGTACGATTCGTCGCTATTTAATTAGTAGTGATGATGATTATAGGTCGTATTCTATTAGAGTCTATCCACATTATTCTATGGTCCATTTATTCCTTAGTATATGGGGATTTATATTTGGCGTTATGGCCGTGATGTGGGGGATAGCGGGACTAGTTATACATTAAAATGCGCCTAACGTGTAAGCACTGCGAATGCTTTTATACGTTAGGCGTTTTATCTAAATTAAAACATAAAGCCTATAGCACGAAAATCGTACTATAGGCTTCTGTCATGTCTAATATCTTATCTTCTATATCCGCCGCATCCTCTAGTATTAGAATTTGGACCGCAATAGTTTTGGTTGTTATTGTTACATGGTGCATAGTTAGCATTGTTATTGCAGTTGTATTGCGTGCTAGTATTGCAATTGTACTGAGAATTATTGCATACATAATCGTAAGCAAATCCTGTGGACACTACAGCAGTCACGGCTAGGGTAGTCATGACGAGTATACGTTTAGTAAATTTCATAGTAATCATCTCCTAGTTTTCATACTTATATTATACTACTATAAGTCAAACTATAAGTCAAACGAAATATGATAATGTAAGGGAAGCTAAAAATATCTTTATTTCTTATGCTAAAAGGCGTATACTATAGGCAATAATACAGAACATATATTTGTCTTTTAAAGAGAGGAGGAAGATGTATGAATGATGATGTAAAGATGTTTGAAGGTAGTCAAATTCGTTCTGTGTGGGATAATGAAAGGGAAGAGTGGTATTTTAGTGTAGTCGATGTTATAGGTTCTTTGACTGAAAGCAATAATCCACGTGATTATTGGTATCGAGTGAAAAAACGTATGTCAGATGAGGAACGAAGTGAACTGTCGACAATTTGTCGACAGTTAAAATTGAAAGCTCCAGATGGTAAAATGCGATTAACAGATGTTGCCGATATGCAAGGTATTTTCCGTATCATACAATCTGTTCCATCGCCTAAGGCAGAACCTTTTAAAATGTGGTTAGCAGAAGTTGATAAAGAACGTATTGATGAAATAATTGACCCAGAGCTAACTATAGATAGAGCCTTAGAAGGATATGCTAAAAAAGATATCTACAGAACTTATCTTAAATATGTTAGCCGAAACGGCTACAAAGGATATTGCGGAGGCAACTAATCCTCAAGGATTAGACGAGAATAAACAAGTTGCTCAAGATGGTGGTTCTATTGCTGGTGATGCACGTAAATCGATTGAAGCTAGAACTGGTAAACCTGTTATTACATCTAAAAATGCTATTGATTTAGGACGACTAATTAGTGATGTGGTGAAACATGATAGATGAACGATTTGAACGGATGAAACGAAAGCGTAATTGTAGAGTACATTTTGATGAAGATTCTTTTCAGATATCTGATTGTACTGTAGCACCAGTTCACGACATACCTGATGTAATACATGAAAATCAGGAGTTTGATTTTTATGTTGAGTCTACTTATGATGTATATCTGCTTCGTATCATACATAGTCATGATTGTGTTGTAAGCATTTATCCTGCAAAAGCTGATGGAATCATATATATCGTAATTTCTATACCTATTTCTAAAGATACTATCAAAGAGACTATTCAAAAGATTTTACATGCGTTGGAGGAATATGGCTTTCCAAAATTGAAGAATCTTAAAAGTAGTATTACATTGAATATATAGTGATAGAGTAGATCGTAAAGAAAATAATACCACATCATATAGGAATTTTTTGTCCCGTATGATGTGGTATTTTATTTATATATGATTCATGGGAGGTATTGCATTATGGAACATTACACAGGATTAGTATTATTGTATTTTATACTCTGGCTAGTAGTTCGGTTATACCGTGGTCCTGTTGATTTTACATGGTGGCCAATTAAAAGTGATGATGAAGATGCTATTAATGAGGATATGGAAGATTATGTTGAGTCCAATCGATTTATAGTTTTTGCTAATGCCACACCTGAAATTAAAAGAGTTATTATATCGCTTGTTAGTCTAGGCATCTTTATATTTAACCTTATTAACGCAGTAGGTTTTTATTTAATCATTCAAACAATAAGTATGCCAGTTTTTATGTATTATTTACTTATTGTCATTATGATTCTAGCCTTTATAGAAGCAGTAGAAAGTACTTGTGAGTTTTATCTTTATTTTGTATCTATGTTTACAAAGAATGTTCCTGTAAAAGTTATATATAGATATCTTGATATATATCGTATTAAGTTATTGCCAGAATATATAGATGAAGTCTTATGTGCGCTATCTATATTGAGTGCCATTTATGGAATATATTGGTATATTGTAATATAGTAATTTAACGTCAATTGAATATGGTAATATCTGATTTTGAAGATGTTTTATTTTTGCCACATATTTCACTATTACTGTAGTAAAGTGTTTATATGTGGCTATTTTTATAGTAAAATTAACTTAATTAGTATGAATAAATTATGAATATATAGGAGATATCATGGGGGCGGAATTAAATCAAAAATTATTTAGTGCTGCAGATAGTTTGCGTGGCAAAATGAGTGCTGATCAATATAAAGATTATTTATTAGGATTAATATTTTATAAATATTTGTCAGATAAACTACTTGAAGCAACAGTGGTAAAAGCCTATAAATCTCTTGATGAGTACAATACTTTAGATAAGCAAACAGAATTATATAAATCTTACATTTTAAATGATAAAAGTAAAGAATTTTTTATTGCAACTATGTCAGATACATTAGGTTATCATATTGAGCCTCAATATCTATTTAGTGAATTAGCAAATTCTGTTAAAAATAATTCTTTTGAATTAGTACATTTAAAAAATGCTTTTGTGCGCCTAGAAACAGCATATACACAGTTTGAAGGGCTATTTGATGATATAGATTTAGATTCTAAACAATTAGGTGTTGATGCAAATCAACGCAATATCACAATTAGTGATGTTATTAAGAAACTTGATGATATTGATGTATTAGGTCATGATGGTGATGTTATCGGTGACGCTTACGAGTATTTAATAGGTGAATTTGCGGCTGGCTCTGGTAAAAAAGCAGGTGAATTTTATACACCACAACAAGTATCAGATATGATGGCTCAAATTGTAACAATAGGACAAGAGAGTACACCTGCATTTACTGTATATGATCCAACAATGGGGTCTGGTTCATTAATGTTGAATGTGCGAAAGTATCTGAAGAACCCAGATCGTGTGCAATACCATGGTCAAGAACTTAATGTAACAACTTACAATTTGGCACGTATGAATTTAATTTTGCATGAAGTAAATTCGGATGATCAAAATTTACATAATGGCGATACTTTAAATAAAGACTGGCCGGTTGATGAACCGTACATGTTTGATTCAGTAGTTATGAATCCACCATATTCCGCAAAGTGGTCTGCTGATCCAACATTTATGGATGATGCAAGATTTAATCGTTATGGTAAGTTAGCACCTAAGTCCAAAGCCGATTTTGCATTCCTTTTACATGGATTTTATCACTTAAAAACATCAGGTACTATGGCAATTGTTTTACCACATGGTGTGTTATTTAGAGGGGCTGCAGAAGGCACAATTCGTAAAAAGTTATTAGAAGATGGCAGTATTTATGCTGTTATTGGTATGCCAGCTAATTTATTCTTTGGTACATCAATACCGACAACAGTAATTATTCTTAAAAAGAATCGCCCAGGACGTGATGTATTATTCATTGATGCAAGCAATGATTTTACAAAATTCAAAAATCAGAATAAATTGGAACCAGAGCACATTAAACGTATTGTTGATACTTATAAAAATCGTAAAAGTATAGAAAAATATTCTTATTTGGCATCGTTTGATGAAATTAAAGATAATGATTTTAACTTAAATATCCCACGCTATGTTGATACATTCGTAGAAGAAGCTCCTATTGACATGGTTGCACTTGGTAAAGAGATGAAATCTATTAATGAAGAAGAAGCAAAATTAGAAAAAGAAATTTATGATATGCTTCTTCAATTAGACTGTGCTGATGAAGATAAAGACTGGTTAAATGGTGTACTCGAGGTGTTCAATCATGGGAAATAAACCGAGAATACGATTTAAAGGATTTACTGAAGATTGGGAACAGCGTAAGTTAGGGGATTTATATAAACGTGTAAATGACCGTAATGATGGAACTTTAGGGCGAGATAAATGGATTTCTGTTGCAAAGATGTATTTTCAGGATCCCGATAAGGTACAATCAAATAATTTAGATACTCGCACCTATGTGATGAAAAAAGGCGATATAGCTTTTGAAGGTCATCCAAATAACGAATTTAAATTTGGTCGATTTGTATTGAATGATATAGGTACAGGTATCATTTCAGAGCTATTTCCCATTTATAGACCTATTACTGAATATGACTTGGATTTTTGGAAATATGCGATTCAACGTGAACGAGTGATGGCTCCTATATTTGCAAAATCTATTACCTCATCAGGAAATTCATCAAATAAATTGGATCATAATCATTTCTTAAATCAGGAACTTTTAGTTCCTAATATTGAAGAACAGAAGAAAATAGGAACTCTATTAAGCATATTAAGTAAAAATATTACCCTTCATCAGTGTAAGCTTGAAAAGCTAAAATTAACGAAAAAAGCTTTATTACAAAAATTATTTCCTAAAAATGGAAAACATATTCCTGAAATTAGATTTAAAGGTTTTACTGATGCTTGGGAACAGCGTAAGTTGTCTGATATTACAGAGATTGTAATGGGACAATCTCCATCTTCTAAAAATTATACAGATAATCCGAATGATAATATTTTAGTTCAAGGAAATGCTGATTTAAAAGATGGAAAAGTAGTACCTAGATTATGGACTAAAGAGATTACAAAAACCATTGATAAAGATGGAATAATATTAACTGTTCGTGCACCAGTAGGGGATGTGGCTAAAACTGATTATAAGGTTGTACTTGGTCGTGGTGTTGCTGGGATTAAAGGTAACAATTATATATATCAGTTTTTACAAAAACTACAAAATAATCGCTATTGGGTATCTCTTAGTTCTGGGTCGACATTTGAATCAATTAATTCAAATGATATTAAAGATTTAATTATAGATATTCCGTCTATAGAAGAACAAACTAAAATTAGTATGCTACTTAATAATGTTAATTCTATTATTACCCTTCATCAGCGTAAGTTAGAAAGATTACAAGAAGTGAAAAAAGGCTTGTTTCAAAAAATGTTTGTATAGAATGACAGGAATAGATATATGGGGAAATTAAATAATACAAAAGAAGCGCAGCTAGAACAAAATCTTATTGATTTACTTTGTGCACGACATGGACAATGGACTTTTCGCCCTGATTTAAAAACAGAAGAAGATTTGTGGAATAATTTACGTAATATTATTGAGATTCGGAACAAAAGTGAACTTAATGATAATGCGTTAACTGATAGTGAGTTTGAGAGAGTTCAATCAGAAATATTGGCAAAGACGAAAACGCCTTTTGAAGCAGCAAAATGGTTGCGTGGTGAAATGGGAAAATGTTCTATTATTCTTGAAAGAGATAATGGATTAGGTCGTATAGAATTAGTTATTTATTCTAGTAATGAGAAAAATGGCGGTTTTTCTTCTTATGAGGTAGTACACCAAATTGCAAAAAATAAATCTAACTTAGAAGAACGTAATCGTCGTTTTGATGTTACTTTATTGATAAGTGGATTGCCGATTATTCAAATAGAATTAAAAACAGCAATTGCTAAGGATGGGATTAAGCAAGCTTATTATCAAATAGAAAAATATATTGATGAAGGAACCTTTTCAAACACTATATTCCAAACGTTACAGTTATATGTTATGTCTAATGAACAAACGACTCGATATATGGCTGCTGCGCCAAAAGGTGAGTTACAAGAGAAGTATATGTTCGCTTGGCGAACTCGAGATAATACAAGAGTTGAGAACATTAATGAATTTGCAAAGCAAGTATTGAATATCCCAAGAGCTCATGAACTAGTATCTGAATATATGATTCTTAGTGAAGAACAAAGTAGTAAAGTATTAATGGTTTTACATCCATACCAAATTCATGCTATAGAAGCTATTTTTGAGGCTGCAAGTAAACATCAGTCTGGGTATATTTGGCATGCAACTGGTTCAGGTAAGACTATAACAAGTTTTGTATCTACAAAGCTACTTGCCCAAAGAAGTGGTATAGATAGAACTATTATGTTGCTAGATAGAAAAGATTTAGATAATCAAACAACATCGGAGTTTACTAAGTTTGCATCTGCTTATTCAACAGGTATAAATACTAATGATAATACACTTATAGTGGGAACAGGGAATACCAAAGCTCTTTCTAGAGCTCTTAAATTGGATTCAAGCTCCAACGTTGTAATTGTGACTACACGTCAAAAATTAAATAAAGCTATTGAGTCTTTAAAAGAAAAAGAACGAGGTAAATTAGCTAACCTTAGAGGAAAACATATCGTATTTATTGTTGATGAATGTCATAGAGCTATTAGTGCTCAAAATATGGATGATATAAAAAAAGTATTTCCAAAATCGACATGGTTTGGATTTACCGGTACACCTATTTTTGAAGAGAATAAAAAGAGTTCTGATGGACAATATGCACGTACTACACACGATCAGTATGGTGAAGTATTACATCGATATACGATAAAAAATGCATTAGAAGATGGCTCCGTATTAGGATTTCAAGTAGAGCATGAATCAACTATACATAAGGATGAGCTTGCGAATGTAGTGTATCGAGCAATGCGCTCAGAAGAAAAGAATCTTAATTATACTGATGAGGAATTAGTGTCTACGGTTGAATCCATGAAGGATATTGACAAAGAAAAATATTTACAAAGTGCACACTATGAGTCTGATGATCACATTCAATCTGTAATTCGTAAAATTTTAAGCCCCAACAATGCATATAGGAAATTTGTCTTTAAAGATGGTAAGCCTACCATGTCTGCTATTTTGACAACTAGTTCCATCGATATGGCAAAACGTTATTATAAGGCTATTAAGAAATTTACAGCTGATAAAAATTGGTTAGAAACACAATTTCCGCATCACCCATTGCGACAAGGGGCGGTTATGAATGACCCAGATTTTCCTCGTGTAGCTATTACTTATTCATTAGAAGAAAATACAAAAGGTGCGGCATTAAAACAGTCTGAAATGCAAGGGATTATTGATGAATATAATCTAATGTATGGGACGTCTTGGAGTGTTGAAAGTATAGAACGTTATAATGGAGATATTAATAATCGTTTAGCACGTAAGAAGGGTGAGTTCAAAGAGTTTGGTAATCATTTAGATTTAGTTATTGTCGTTGATCGATTACTTACAGGGTTCGATGCACCTAGATGTCAAACATTGTTTGTAGATCGTAATTTACAATATGCTGGTTTAATACAAGCATTTTCTAGAACTAACCGAACCTATAAAGGTAAAGAGAAAGGGCTTATTACAACTTTTAGAAAGCCTGCAACAATGAAAGAACATGTTTTTGCAGCAACACGATTGTATTCGCAAGCCAATAATAATGATAGTTTGATTTATCCAACTTATGAAGAATCTAAAAAGAAGTTTAATGCTGCATATAATGCTTTAATAAAGCTGGATGCAATTAATGTGAATAATCCAATTACAGAACATGCGCCAAAATCAGATCGTATTAATTTTGTAAAATGCTTTCAAGATTTAAATAAAGCATATAGAGCGATTGCTTCATATGATGAATTTAATATAGAATTTGATTCTGATAAATCAGGAAAATTTGCTAAGAAGATAGCAATTATAGAAGATAATATTGGGCTTTATAATACAATAAAAGCATCATTAAGTCCTGATGATAAAAATGACCCCGGTATTGAACTTATAGACTTTTTTGATTCTAGCACCGTACAGACTTATACTGTTGATAAAAGTTATATAGATGCTTTATTGAAGGAGTATGAGCCTAATAGTCAGGATACTCGTGTAAAAATAGAGAATGCACTTACCAAGTTAAATAAGAGTGCGTTAGTTCGTGAGATATATAAACAGATACTTGATGATATAGATGCACAGGTTATTAAAAAGGATAGTAATTTTTTACAGCTTAAACGAGACTATTTTACTGATAAGTATGATTCTGTAGTAGAGAATTTTTCTAATATGTGGTGTGTTAGTATCGATGAATTAGTAATCTCTGTTAATCAATCTTCCGTTGGGGAGGATATTTATAATAAGAAACGAATAATAGATAGTATAGATTACCCTACCTATGTGCAACAACATCCAGATGCAGATCCCTTTTCATATCCACAACATATGATTGAAGCATGGGGAAAATGTTTATTTGAAGATATTATTCCTTTGAGAGATGAGTTGAAATAGTAAGATAAAATTTTAATTTATAATTGTAAACAATAGAATACCCGAAGTTTTGTCCATATATGGTCAAGAACGTTTACTTTAAGTCGTATTAGACATAATATGGTGTTTAATACGGCTTTTTGTTTTCTTGGGAACAGCGTAAGCTAGATGATATTGCCAAAATTAAAACTGGTGGAGGAACTCCTAAAACAGCTAATCCTGAATATTGGAGTGGTAATATACCTTGGATACAGTCATCAGATTTAGTTGAAGGTGATATTGCACATGTTAATATAAATAAATTTATTAACAATAATGCGTTAAAGAATTCAGCAGCTAAATTGATCTCTCGTGATTCAATTGCTTTAGTTACGAGAGTGGGTGTTGGTAAAGTTGCAGTAATAAATCAAGATTTTACTACTAGTCAAGATTTTTTGTCTTTGAGTGATTTTGATAGAAGTGATATTAAATTTCTTGCATATCAACTATATCGATTAATGCAAGAAAATGCCAAAGTACTTCAAGGAACATCAATAAAAGGGATTACAAAAACTGAATTAATTGAGCAAAGTATATCGATACCTAGCTCGGGCCAAGAACAACACCTGATTTCCAATGTATTATCAAAAATAGATAGTATTATTACTCTTCATCAGCAAGAGCCATTTCTATATGGGAACAGCGTAAATTATGGGGTGAAACTATGTTAACAATAGAGGAAAAGTCCGAACTATTTTATATTTATTATGAAAAATGGATACATATATATAAAGAAGGCGCTATTCGTGACGTAACAATGCGAAAATATGAGATAACGCTACTATGGCTAAAGAGATTGGTCCCTGAACTTAGGCTTTCACAATTAAATAGGATATCATATCAACAACTATTAAATGACTATGCGGAGTTTCATGAACGACAAACAACGATGGACTTTCATCATCAAATAAAAGCAGCTGTATTAGATGCCGTGGATGAAGGGTTAATAGATAGAGATCCAACACGAAAGGCTATTATAAAAGGTAGGTCACCGAGAATTAAGAAAATCAAATATCTGAATCAGTTTGAATTACATACATTGTTAGTTAATTTGAAATTGACGTCAGAAATTAATTGGGATTGGTTGATATTGATAATAGCAAAAACTGGAATGAGATTTTCAGAAGCTTTAGCATTAACTCCAAAAGATTTTGACTTCTCACATCAATCATTGATTGTAGATAAAACTTGGGACTATAAGGGAATTGGTGGATTCTTACCAACAAAAAATCGATCATCAGTACGAAAAATACAACTTGATTGGCAAACGATTATAAAGTTCTCAGAATTAATTAAAGGCTTACCTGAAGATAAGCCTATATTTGTGAATGGTCGTGTCTTTAATTCAACAATTAATGGTGTATTAGAACGGTATTGTAAAAAGTTAGGAATACCAGTCATATCGATTCATGGTTTACGACATACACATGCTTCATTATTACTTTTTGCAGGTGTGTCGATTGCAAGCGTAGCAAGAAGACTTGGTCATGCAAGTATGACAACAACACAGAAAACATATATACATATAATTCAGGAAATGGAAAATAGAGATATTGATCTGGTGATGCGGTCGATGGCTGGATTAGCTTGAGATTTATTTTGTAGAAATGGCTTTTACTGATGAAGGGTAATAGTTTTATCTATAGTCTCTATAAATTTTCCTATACAACACTGTTCATCATGATTAGGCATTGATATAGGTATTTCTAACAATGCTTTCAAATTAAGTTTTGATCTTCCACTACCAACAATAAAAGTACTCATTTTTACAGTTTTTAATGAATAAGATAAAAATTTATTTTCTAGTTTTTCCTTATAACCAGCTATTACATGTGCATGGTTATTTACCCAAATCGCTCCATTTACATATTGAATAGGATAGTCATTTAAATCATTGGCACCATCTTCTGCAATTAAGACAAATTCACCAGAATGTGTATATCCTGATACATAATCTTGTATACCATTTGCTCCATAATACGGTATTTTACCAGGTACCCTATCTGATGCTGTGACTGGTACTCTTAAATTATCAAAACAAGTAGTTACCTCTGACAACTTACGCTGTTCCCAAGTAAATTCATACTATCTAAAAGTAGTTATTTACTATGTATTTATTCCAATATTTGATATAAAATGAATATATGATGAATGAAGGGCGAAAAAGTAAATCATATATTCCATAGCAAGTTATATGAAAAGGGGATTTAATAGTGAATAACGCTGTAAAGCAAGAAAAATTTGTACTAACTATTACTGCGGATAATGCAGTGTCGACAGATGAACGTTTTGATATTAATAATTTAAGTCTTGGGGATAATTATAAGACTCTTGATGTGAAATTCGAAAAATCAAATGGAGATATTATAACTCGTAAATATAATAAAGGTGAAAGAAAGAATTCTAATCAAACAATGCCTAGATTGGCTCTTCAAATTTTTGAACAACAAATTATTAATCTATCTGAAGAAGAGAAAGAAACATTTCCTATATGTAGATATACTCCAGATAGTGATTTGAGATATGGTATTTATCGTAGTGTTGAAGATTTTAAGAAGTATAGAAATACTATTGAATACTTAAAGTATTTTTATGATGATGATAAATTATTGGTGATTTATTGTTGGAATCTCTTCTCTACATTAAATTTTGTTCAAGAATGTCTAAAGCGTTTTGGTGAGCCTGGTGATAAATTTATTCTTACTTATAGAGAGAAAGATATAAAAGAAAGTGAAGATGAGGCAAGTGAAGCTACGATTCAAGAGGAATTAGTTAAGCCTGTAAAGGAATATGGAAACGAGCATTCTCGTATGTTAATTGAATCAAAAAATATCATTTTTAGGGGGGCACCAGGGACAGGAAAATCTTATTTAGCTAAACAGATTGCAACTGATATTATCAGTGAGGGTTATTTTGATAAATATGAGTCTCTAAATGATGAACAAAAAAAACAGGTTGAATTCGTTCAGTTCCATCCAAGTTATGATTATTCAGATTTTGTTGAGGGGTTACGTCCAAAGATCAATGATGATGGCTCTATGGGATTTGAATTGAAAGATGGTATTTTTAAAAGCTTTGTTTCACGTGCAAGACGAAATTATGAGAATTCTCAAAAGCCTAAAGAGATAGTAGAAAAAGAAACTTCTGTTCAAGAATCAATGAAAAATTTCTTTGATAATATAGAGTTAGGTGTTGATGAATTTAAGACATTAACTGGAAATAGTTTCTATGTTTCAAGTATTGATGATAATTTTATTCATATTACTATTCCTGGAAATGATGTAGTTAATAAATTAGTATTGAGTGTAAGTGAAATCAAGCAAATGCTAGAGTCTGGTCTAACATTTAATAGAGTTAAAGATATTACTAATTTTTTTAATAAACAATTTGCATCACAAGCTTATTCATATGAATTTGTTATTCTTAAAGTAATTCAATCTAGTAAAATTCGTACTAGACAATCATCAGTAGAGACAGAACCTTTAAAGAAATATATTTTTATTATTGATGAAATAAATCGTGGTGAGATTTCTAAAATATTTGGTGAACTTTTCTATTCTATTGACCCCGGATATCGTGGTAAATCAGGTGAAATTGCTACACAATATTCCAATTTACAGGTGGGAAATGAGAAATTTTATATACCAGAAAACTTATATATTATCGGGACAATGAATGATATAGATCGTTCTGTAGATAGTTTTGATTTTGCGATGCGTAGACGATTTAGATTTATAGAAATAAAAGCAGATGCTACATCAGGTATGTTAGAGGGGTTAAGGAGTAATCGTCTTGATGATGCTGCTAATGAATTATTGCCAGAGGAAGCTATCAATAGGATGACTGCGTTGAATGAAGCCATTTTAGAGATTGAAGATTTAAATGAAAATTATCAAATTGGTGCTTCTTACTTTCTAAAGTTGAAAAATTTAACATTTGATGAACTCTGGACGGATTGTTTACGACCTTTATTACAAGAATATGTTCAGGGACTATATGATGAAGAAGGTAAAATGAAAAAATTTGCTACTGCATATGGTTATATAGAACCATAGAAGGGTCTTAATAATGAAAATTCCTAAAGTTAAAGATAATACAACATATATAACTTCGAGATTTTCTTGTACTCAATGTATAATTAGCAATATTTTAAATAAGTCTTTAAGTCAACTTGATGCGGAAGGGCTTTTCATATTTCCTGAATCAATAAAAAAAGTAGAGGATTTAACTCGTGATCAGATGATATTACAAGAGTTTAATGGAAAATATCGTACAGGAAATGTAATGGGATTTATTGGATGTGGAAAAGAAAGATTGATTATACAATCACGGTTTTGTAATGATAAGGAAGATTATTTCTTATCTTATTTACTTGAGCGTGTATTAAACATTCCTAATATAGTTAGTCTAGATGCAGATACGAGTAGTGATAAAAGGTTATTAAATTTCTTATTGTTTATATTTCCAAAATATCTTGAAAATGCAATACGAAAAGGTCTTTATAAGCAATATATACATAAGCAATATAATGATACGAATATAAAAGGGAAGATTGATATTCCTAGACATCTAATTAAGAATACTCCGTTCATAGGTAACATTGCTTATAGTCAACGATTATTTTCATATGACAATATGTTGATGGAATTAATAAGACATACAATAGAGTTTGTTAAATCCAAATCATATGGATCTATAATACTTTCTGATATAAAAGAAGAACTTAAGTTAATTGTAAATGCTACACAGTCATATAGAGCTTGTGATAGGCAAAAGATTATAGAACAGAATAAGAAGAATCCCATTAGACATGCCTATTTTAGGGAATATTCAGCATTACAAAGATTATGTATTTTAATTTTAAAAAGTGAAAAACATGATATTGGTAGTGGTATACAAAATTCCTATGGTATCTTATTTGATGGTGCATGGTTATGGGAAGAATATATTAATATATTATTAAGTTCTCACTTTTATCATCCTAAAAATAAGAGTAAATTTGGTGCACAACAATTGTTTTCAGATGGAAAAAGCTTAATATATCCTGATTTTATTAGTAAATCAACTGATCCTCGTTTAATTGTTGATGCAAAGTACAAACCGATAGAAAATATTAGAGGACGAGATTATTTGCAAGTATTGGCATATATGTATAGATTTGATGCAAGTCAGGGATTCTATATTTATCCTGACTCAGAAGGACAAGTACCCCTTGTATTAAATCTGAATAAGGGTTCTACCTATGAAAATAATATTAGTGCGCGTGATGATGTAAATATTATTAAGCTTGGCTTTAAAATTCCTAATAAATCTGCTAATTATGATGATTTTAAAATGCAAATATATGAAAGTGAATTAGTACTACAAAATTTTATTAATAGTCAGATTTAGTATGTCAAATGGACTAAATTATTGTTATATAAGCATGTTATAATACATAAAATTACATTATTTTGATTGGTTTTAGTTTATATATTTGTGTTATAATGCTCAAGAAGAAGTTTTGTCGGGCTTTTTCATGACTATTAAAATAGCTTAAGCTAGAAAACAATCATTTTGCTGCTATAATAATGGTCGCTACAAGTATGAATCCCCTTAATTACTTATAAATAGTAATTAAGGGGATTTTAGTCATTAGTTAATATAAAACAGTCTTAGATAATTCCTGTTTTAATTATGATATAATTGATATCAAAGTGAGTCATAGATGGTTTCGTCGCCAGCTCTCGCTTCTCGAAAAAGTATTTGAAGAAATGGTCTGACTCTATGAACCGACCCCTTAATGTTAGACCAAAAATCTTAACGTTAAGGAGGTCGGTTTTTCTATGGCAAAATATAGCCTTATATTTAAATTAAAAGTCGTTACCGCATATCTAAACGGCGAGGGTGGATATGAGTATTTAACTAAGAAATATGGTTTAAAGACTACATCGCAAGTTCGTCGTTGGATTAGTGCATTTAAAGAATTTGGTAAAGATGGTTTGTGTCGAAAGCGAAATAATACAAGATATACTTCAGAATTTAAGCTAGCTATGGTAGAGTCATACTTAACTAGTGAATTATCGTATCGGCAAATTGCATTACAATATGGGCTGAATAATCCTTCATTAATAGCTCGCTGGAAGTCGGATTTTATGAAATATGGGACCAATGCTTTTGTCGAGCGACCGAAAGGACGAATACCTACCATGAGTCGAACAGATGAAAAAGCAAAGATTACCACACATACTAAATCACGTAACCAAAAGAAGAAAAAAGAATTAACACCAGAGCAAGCTCGTATTTTAGAATTGGAAAAACAATTACGCTATGCTCAAATAGAGAATGCCTATTTAAAAGAATTGAGGAGATTGCGCCTCGAGGACGCTCGAAAAATGAAAGAACAGCAAGAATCATTAGCAGTCTCCGAAGAGAATTCAAACTAACTGAGATTCTTGCTGCCTTACGTTTTCCAAAAGCAACATATATGTACTGGCAACAGCGCTTTGACCGAGTAGATCCAGATCTACAAATACGAATAGCTATTGAAGATATTCGTAAGAACCATCCCAACTATGGATATAGAAGGTTGTTACCTTTGTTGCGATCACGAGGTATTGTTATTAATAAGAAACGATTGCAACGAATTATGCAAAAGTTCAATCTGCAAGTAATAGCATTCTCCCGTAAGAGCCGAAAATATAACTCATATAAAGGCGTTAAAGGACGGATTGCACCTAATCGCATTAAGCGTAGATTCTATTGCAGTCAACCACATCAAAAAATTACTACAGATACAACTGAATTTAAGTATTATGAACTAAATGCAAACGGTGCTTTGAAAGTTGGAAAACTATACTTAGATCCATTTATGGATTTATATAATCTTGAAATTATTAGTTTTAGTATAAGTCCTACACCATCGGCTGAGTCTATACTTTCAGCACAACAACAGGCGATTGAAAAGACTGCCGATGCTAAGTATCGACGGACATTTCATTCTGACCGTGGTTGGGGTTACCAAATGAAAGCGTATCAACATAATTTAAAAGTGCATAACATATTTCAAAGTATGTCTAGAAGAGGTAATTGTCTCGACAATTCACCAATGGAAAACTTCTTTGCTATCTTAAAACAAGAGATGTATTATGACAATACCTTTCATAGTTATGATGAGTTAAAAATGGCGATTGAAAACTATATTATGTATTACAATACTAAACGAATTAAGGAAAAATTGAACTGGCTAAGTCCAGTTGACTATCGTTTAGCTATTACTGCAGCATAAAAAATTCCGAGCAACCAGTTTAGGTTACTCGGAAATAAAAGTCTAACTTTTTGGGGTCACTACACTACTGTCGGGCCTTTTTTCATGTTTAAATGCAGGTGTCAGGTGTGAAGGTTTCTCTTGCCATACATTTTTAAGACTATAGCAATTATTGTATTTAATACAAATAAACCTGCAAAGCATACTAAAGCCATGGAATAGCCATATCCGGCTTCATGAAAGTACGATACAATCATGGGACCAGCAATGCCGGCTAAGCCCCAAGCTGTTAGGATACGGCCGTGAATGGTAGAGAGTTGACGTATACCATAAAGGTCTGCAAGATATGCTGGCATACAAGAGAAGCCTCCACCGTAACAGGTGATAATGAGGAGTATTAAAATCTGGAATGTTAATGCACTATTGGTTTGGGACAGTAAATAGAAGGCAATGATTTCCATGATAAAGAATAATATATAAGTTTGTGCTCGTCCAAGGAAATCAGAGATAGTGGACCATACAATGCGACCACCACCATTGAAAATGCCAATAATACCGACTAGAGAGGCCGCAGCTGCTGGTGTCATGCTAATGGTTTCTTGTGCCATTGGAGATGCTAGAGATAGGAGCCCAATACCGCAGGTAATATTAACAAAGAAGACCCACCATAGAGCACTGAATTGCCACGTTTTCATAGCATCATTAGCTAGCATACCGTGATTATGTACGTACATGGTAGATTTATCTTGATTAGAGCGTGTCGGTGCTTTTGGCGTAGGTGCTTTCAAATAAAGGGAAGAAGCACTCATAACTATAAGATAGGTGATACCAAGGATAATGAAATTATTTACTAAGCCCACATGAGCCACAAGGTACTGCATAAGAGGACCTGCAATAAGGGCGGCAAATCCGAATCCCATTATAGCTAATCCGGTAGCAAATCCAGGACGATTTGGAAAGTATTTTACGAGCGTAGAAACTGGTGTGATGTAGCCGATGCCTAGTCCAATACCGCCAATGATACCGTAGAATAGATATAGTAAGGTAAGGCTATGGATGCTAAGTGCATAGGCTGTACCGAATAGACCTGCTACCCAAAATAACATGGCGAGGAGACCGCTTTTTTTAGGACCAATCTTCTCTGCAAAGGATCCAAGAAAACCTGCAGATAGACCAAGCATTAGAATGGCTAGTGAAAATGTCCAGGTTGTTTGTGATAAGGTAAATCCCATATCTACCATGATAGGGCGCGTGAGCACGCTCCATGCATACACGCTACCGATGGATATGTGCAGTCCAATAGCTGCAAGTGCGATAAGCCAACGATTTCTCATAAAAAAACTCCTTTCATACACGTGAGATTATCAAAAATTGATAAAGAAGCATTTGCTATGAGATGGCAATAAAAAAAGACCATCTGAACAAAAGCTTGCCCAGACGGTCGGCTATCACACGATGTGTGCTACTGTGCATGTAGTCAATTCTACGTATCCGTCAGCCCAGTAGGAAGATGAAATAAATATACCAATTGACAATATATTTTGTCGGTGATATAAGTCACTATGTTACTAAACTATTACAGAATGCTTTTACCCAAAGGAAATACAGTTTTGATGGCGCATCTATGAGAAAGTACCGCCTCACAAACGTAACATATATCATCTTTTTACAGGTAATAGATTTGGAATTTACGTTGTAAATGCTTTAATTTACATGAATTTGTTATAAGATTATATTATTTATAAGTGTTTTTTTGGATTGGTGGTGGTTTTATATGTTTTACAATTGCGATAGATATAGCAATTGTAAAAGCTATCAAAAAGGATTCTTTTGCGAAGCTAATGGCAATAGTTTCTTGTCCCATTAGCATATAATAAATGGATCGATAAAAGCTGAGCCCTGGTAGTAAAGGGAATAAGCTAGTCATTAGGAAAACTATAGCAGGGCATTTCCGTTTAACAGCCAATATTCTTGATGCTATGGCGATGATAAAACCACTGATAAATATGGAGAGCATAACATTAGACTGTAGTGAAGATAATGTTAAGAACAAGAACCATGAGATGAATCCTAATATTGTACAATCGATAAAATGTTGTTTAGCTACACGGAATAAGATTGCAAATGCTGTAGTACCAATACCAGCCATTATACTACGCATAAACATAGAGGTTAAGGAATTAGTATCTAAATTAGAGGTATAAAGAGGAATCATTTGTGTGTTGAAGAGTAGTGATTGTACTACTGCGACCCCTACAGCCATTGAAATACAGGTAAGTAACGCGCCCATCATAAGGGTTATTCCTGTATTATAGTTATTCTGGCTATACTCTCTAATAGCATTGACGAAAGGAACTCCGGGAACAATGTCAATCATGGCTCCTAGTAATATAACTGATAGGTTGGAGCCTAATTCAAAGTGGATAAAGAGATTACCCAATAAGGCTATTAGAATACTACCTAAAATGGTAATCAATACATCAGAGCTAAGTATGCGTTTAATCGTACACATATAGACGCCTAATATTAAGCCTATAATACCTGCAATTATAGAGTCTGTTATAGAACTACCAATTGCATAGCTAAAGCCCGAAGCTCCTAACGTATAAGCTACTAATCTCCAAAAAAAAGAATAGTCTGACATGGTATCAATTTGATTAAGTTCACTTTCAATCTCCTCAATAGTAATATTTTTTTGTGTGATACGTCGGGAGAGAGCATTAACAGATTCAATTTTGCTGAGGTTAATATCGACTTCAGGAACGTTACAAATACGAGTAATTTCAGTTCCATCAGCTTTCTTAGCAGTTGCAAAAATACCTCTATTGGATACGTAGGCTTCTAAATCTTTAAAATTCATAGCTCGTGCTATGTAGTTCATAGTATCCTCTGTACGACTGATTTCGGCGCCACTGCTAAGTAGTATTTTTCCAGCTTTTAGTATAATTTCTAATTCCACACCTGTCATTATTTCCTCGTTGTTCATTTTACTTCATTGTTATTTATATTGGACTTTTTGATAGGTCTATCTTTAGAAGATTCAGTTGATTTTGATTCTTCTTGTTGTTCTTGTAGAATATTGATATTTTGATGTATAACTTCTTCGTCTATTGAGAGATGCTCTTCTACATAGTCTTTTAGCTCTTGAACTGTTTCCGTATTTGAAAGTATTTCTTTTGCTTCATTATGAATATCTTCTTTAAGAGATTTTGTATCTGCTTGACTAATATCACCTAATGTATGGAATAGTTCGCGTTCTTTTTCTGAAAGATTTTTGTGAGGACTATGTTTTTTTAATGATAAATGGAGCATCTTTCTTCGGAAGAGTTTTTCCATAATGATATCTTTACGATCACGGAGCCAGCCATAAATAAGAATAATTAGGAGTAATAGTCCCATATAACCGAGAATTGGGTAGAGGATACTAATCAAATCTTTAAAACCAAAGAAACTACATATATATCCTATGATTACTACAGAAATAATAACAATTCTCATTCTTTTTGTGCTGCCGTTGGCAAAACGTCTAGCAATAGAATAAAAAAGAGAGAATGCTGTATTAAAAATAAGTGAAAAGACTGTGATTGCATATATATATGCTAGCCAAGGATGAATTTGATTGGCAATAGCAAGAATCGGCAAATCTGCATCTTTTACTGTATCTAGATTTGCAAAAATAGAGATAGCAGCTATAAAAACAACTAATCCGACTAATAGGCCACCACGAGTGCCACCTTTTTCAGCAATACCAATACGAACAACAGAACCACCTAAAATAAAGGCCATAGAAACAGCTGTCATAGCACATAGAGAATAATAATTAATGACAGAAAACCATACATTGCTTGTGGCTGGTTTGATTGTGTGGGCTATAGTATCTAACGCAGCCCAATCATGACTTTTACCAATAAAAGAGTAACCTGTAATGATGAATATCATTACAATCATAATAGGTGTAAAAACACCTAGAACACTGGTAATTTTATCAAAGTCCATAAATGATACGGTTATGATTAAAAGTGAGCAAATTAATCCGCCAATCCAAAAAGGAAGTCCAAATTGTTGTTCTAAGTTTGATCCTGCACCGGCTATCATAACGAAGCCCATAATAAAACTACCAGCGATTAGTACAAAATCAAGTATTCTTGTAATAATAGGATGGGAAATCTGTGTAAAAACTTCTTCATGATTGTCTGCACGATAGTAGCTCCCCAAAGAAAGCATGATTTTACCAAATGCGGCATTTAATAGACCTAGTAATAGAACACCAATAAGACCTATTTGGCCAAAACTTATAAAATATTGTAGAAGATCTTGTCCACTCGATAGTCCTGCACCTACAATAACACCTATGTAGGCAAATGCAATTTTCCATGATTGTTGCATTATATTTTCCTCCTTTCAAATACATAACTTAGTAAATATTTAATATTATATCATACTAATGATTCAGTTGATGGAAAAAAACTTAAACCGAGTATGCGTCATGGAAGCCATAGGTATATATGGAATGATGGCGTTCCTGGTGTGCTCACAGTGTTTGGGTATTAGGATGGCACTGGTGAATTACGCTTTAGTATTCAAGATGCTCATAATCTTTATATCCATACGATTAATTATAATCGTGCAACGAATGATTATAATATTGGATTATTGCATAGTATTATTTCAGATGCTAAGATTGCAAACTTAGGAGATACCTATAAGGGTGAAGTGGATTTGCTATGATACAATAATAGTAATATGAAATGTACTAAGTCCCAATGAAGTTGATGCGGTTCGTCATAAACTAGATTATCAAGAGGACTATGAGCAGGATTATCCTTTTAAGTAATGTGTATATTTGTTTCGTGTGTTGAGGTGTGAATCCTATGGCTACGTGGTCTGGAATACGGCATAAGTTAGAAACAGAATATTTAGCGCCTAGCTTACGAGGCCATATTCAATATTTTGTTACCTCTTATAGCAAATCGCCTGATCATGAGGGGCGGGCTGCTATCCGATATAATGGTAAGGAAATTATAAAAGGCAATTATTGGAATCAATATGTGAAGGCCCATCTGTTTCCCAAAGATGATACCTATGAACGAAGAATGCATGAAGGTTTATAAATGAAAGCACGGAAGGAAATTGTTCAATTCCCTTCCGTGCTTAGATATGATATAATTGATATCAAAGTGAGGCATAAATGGTTTGGTCGCCAGCTCTCGCTTCTCGATTTTTAATATTGAAGAAACGGTCTGACTTCTTTGTCGGGCCTTTTTTTCATGCCTTAAACAAATTTATTTATCCCAATATGTTACAATTAATAATATAGTAGTCGTGTTGTAGGAGAGACCTATGTTCTATTTAGTCATTGCCGTCATCATCATTGCACTTATTGCAAAATCTAGGTCATCGAATAATCAAATAGATAATGATGCGGATATAGAGAAACAGAATCGCATATTGGATGAAATCAATCGTACATATGGGAATGTGGAATCGTATGAGCCGCAATTAGAACCTTCCGATGTAGAAGGCATATACTTTAATGAGTTCCGTGAATATGTTAATGCTGAAGGTCGTGTGTTGACTCCAGCAGAGATTGATGAGATACGATACAAAGACGATTATAGAGAGGATATTGAGCAGGATTTTCCGCATCATCGTTAATCATGGAGGACGTAGAGATGAAACGAATAATATGTGCTATCAGCCTTGGTGTATTGCTAGCGACACCAGTGCTTTCACAAGCAATTGATATAACATCTATGATACGTGTTACTAATGAATCTAATAGTCAATATGATAATTCGTTAGATACTTTTACAGAAACAAAGTTTTATGGACCTTACCAGTTCCGCGTATTAAAGGATGCTATTGAAACGCAGGGTGAAACAAAGGATATTGATGGTAGGGTGTTTAGAACCTCTGATGGGGTATTTATGTATGTTAAGGCTAAATCTATTGATTCCACTTTAGAGGCTGAGGTTAATGAGATTGTTAAAGAGAGAACGATTCCTGAACCTACTGTTAAGATGGTATTGCCTATTAAGGATGATGTAATAGAGGTCTATAATGATGGTGTGCGTAGTTTACTCGCTGAATTTATGTATGGCTGGCCATTAAAGAATAGGACGGATATGGTATTAGTTACTGATTATGAAGGAACTAGATACTATTATAAATTGCAGTTCTATAGAGATAGATTGCCAAATGGTGTACGCATTGAGCAACTGCGACACATGATTATGGATGCACAGTTTAGCTTTAAATAGATTATTGGTACATATGTAATAAAAAAGGTCTATATATTACAACTCAGTAATATATAGACCTTTAAGTGTATTATATAGTTTTCAAACTATTATAGGATGCTTTTACCCATAGGGAATACAGTTTTGCCAAAAACTTTGTTTACAAGTACGGCACCAGAACCGTAGAAGCCCAAGAGGGAGATGAATAATTCAGACCATGCTGCAAGAGCGAAGAAGCCTGTTTTGCCACCTAAGAATAGGTCTGTTGCAAGACCCAAGAATAGGAAGCAGATTAAGAACATGATAGCGAATACAACTTTGTTTGTTTTCAAAGATGCGATGGTACCAAAGATAGAGAAGATTAAGAAGCCCACAAACGCGAATGCTAATTGTGTTACATCGAAACCTTTTTGGATCTCAGGACCGAAGGAGCCCATTTGGATCAACCAAACACCAGCCATAGCGGACCAGAACAAACCGTATGCGCCGAATACAACGGAGCCGAATGGATTGTTTTTCTTGAAATCAAAATAACTTGCAATTAATTGGGCCATAGAACCTAATAACACTGCCCAAGGGATAATAACAGATGTTGTTGGTCCAGACCAGCCTACGCGGGACGTGGATACCACAAAACATACTACAGCGAGACCTAGTAAACCAAGACCAGTAGGATCCGCTACATTTTCGCTCATTTCAACTTTTCTTACTTCGTTTTCCATTTGTTCCTCATTTCTCCGTGGGGGACAACTAACTACAAATATACAGATACATACTCACATGGTAATCGTCATACTATAATGCATCGAATAAATCAATATATAACCACTGTGAAAGCATTGCCCCATAAATGTAACATACATCACACTTTCAAGGCAATACAATGAGTTATAGTAATAATACGTAAAATGCATAGTTGATACTGTTAGCATTTATAAGAAACATTACGATTTCCAGTTTATTTTATAACTGTATTTACATTATAATTGCCTGTTCTATATGGATTTGTTATAGTTGTTGACCGAAATGAATGCGGTATTAGCGTAATTTTGTATTGCCATATAACTTGCTTATTTTGTTTGTGATATACTACTTATAGAGTATGGGAGGTTATATGGTTTTTCTTACTTCATTACAAAGTATTATCCCCATTGTGTTGCTAATAGCATTAGGGTATATATTAAAAGGGCGCGGCATGTTTAATGATACCTTTAGTTCTAATCTGTCACGCCTCATTATGTCTGTCATTTTACCAGCAGGCGTATTTGTATCAGTTTTACATCATATGCAAACATCGGATTTATGGAATTTACGATACGGTTTACTCGTGGTAGGTTTGACCTATTTTGTATCGTATATTGTGGCTTTCATTATGATGAAAATGTTACGCGTTCCTCCAGGTCGTCGTGGTATTTTTATCAACATGGTAGTAAACGATAATTGCCTATTTATCGGCTTACCAGTACAGATTGCCTTGTTTGGACCAGAGGCGCTACCATATTTTCTGTTGTATTACATTGGTAACACCATATCCGTATGGATGGTAGGGGTATTTCTTATCGAAATGGATCCTTTGCCACAGAATTCTAGTGCTACTGGTGAAAGCGTGCGCTCTTCAGGACATAAATTTTCTTGGAAGAAATTATTACCACCGCCACTTATGGGCTTTATCGTGGCTTTGATATTTTTATATGCACAGATTCCATTGCCTACGATTTTACATAATACCTTAAATTACTTAGGCGATATGGTTACACCATTATCCTTACTATATATTGGTATTGTGCTTCATGATGCAGGCCTTAAGAGTATGGCTCTTAATAAAGACTCATTAGGTGGTATTTTCGGTCGTTTTGTGATTGCACCACTCATCATGTTTGGCGTTATTATAACGGTTCGTTATATAGGTGGTATTACATTAGAGCCCATTGCGATGATTACATTTATCGTTCAATCCGCCGGTCCTGTCATAGCGGTTTTACCAATCGTAGCTAACGAATCTGGTGCTGATTTACCCTTTGCTACAGGGCTTGTTATGATTAGTACTATTTTATTTGTGTTCGTAATACCACTCATTATGGAACTATTAACAATAGTTGGGATTGTAGCATAATGGATGGCTTAATTCTCAGGTATATACAATGTAAAAGACTAGCAGTAGAGCTAATGCTGTACTGCTAGTCTTTTTCAATTTTAAAATTTATATAGAATATATTATAGCTTGAAATATAAGTTGAATAAATTAAATAGCATTCTATTTATTAATGTTGTTGACAAATGTATTTTTTAGGTATAGTGTTAAAATAGTTAGTTATATAAATTATGTTAATCTTTTTGTTTTTTATGTGATGGAGTGGGTGAGAGTATGAAAAAGAAAACGAATAAACATTGTAAGGTTAGCACTTTGTTAACGGCTGTTTTGGTAACGAGTACTTGTAGTTGTTTATGGGGGGGCTCTGTATATGGGGAAACTCCAATTACTGATGCGAATGGCAACACGTATCTGGCTAGTGATAATACTAATATTACTGGTAAAAGTAATTCAGTTCCGAGTGGTAAAAATGCTACTATTGTGGGGGATAATAATACAGTTACAAAGACATTCCCTAGAGACAATGGCTCTCTTGTAAATGCCGTTGGCAATGAAGATGTACGAATAGTGGGGGCTAATAATACAGTTCAAGGTAGCCGGAGACAACATGTGATTGGTGATAATAACCAAATCATCGCTCGTGATGCTGGGACGGTTACTGATTATGGACATCCATCTGGTCGTGAACCGAATGCATCAGATTTGACAATTGGTAGAGGGAATTTTATACGAGGTACTGACACATATAGAAATGAGTGGGACTCCTTAACTGTTATCGGTAATAATAACAAAGCTGAGTACAGCACAGAATCTGCTGGTGGTCCTTCAGCAGGTATTGTCATTGGGGATAATCAAAATATTGATACTATAAGTGAGTCTGTTGTGATTGGTAGTATGTCGCCTGCGGAGCAAGCCCAAAAATCAGATCAAGATCCAAGCGATAAAAAATATACGGTTGGTGGGTCTAGTACGATTATTGGATATCATACATCTAACACTTCAGGCGGTAGTGTAGTGGTAGGCAACCATTCAAAATCGGGGCAAATATTACAAACTATTACTGGTCACGGAACCACAATTGAAGGTGGGAATAATTTATCGGGTTCGTACTCTTCCTCTTATGGGGCTCTAAATTCGCTTGAAAGTACTGCCACTGATACGGAGGAAGCTGATAATGTTGCTAACTCTGTAACAGGTAGTTTAAACCGAACAGCTGGAACTACAGGTACCATGATTGTTGGTTCTGGTAATGTGGTGACAAATTCTAAAGCCCCAATGATAGATAATCCTGCACTAGGTTCAACCATTGGTGATTTTTCTATTCAAACTATAGATATGATTGGGACCGATAAACTCAGAGGTAAAACCGAAACTACAGTAGAAGATGGTCGACATTATATGAAAGAATACATGGCTTTGAGTGCTGGTGCCGTATCTATTTTAGGTAGTAGCAATACAGCTGATTATGCTATTCGCTCTCAAATTTCAGGTACTAATAATGTCTTAAAAGGGCAAGAGAATAATTTAAGTACTTTCAATACTGTCAGTGGATATGGTAATGAAGGTACGAATATTAGTCGATCCACCATAGTGGGTACTAGAAATGACCTTAAAAATGGTGAAGATAATGTAGTGATTGGGGATTTCCATAACTTTGATGGTGGAAAGCATAATGTTGTACTTGGCTCCATGGCAGCTGAGGAGCGAGATGTAACGAAATCATTTACAAATATATTTGATGGTAGTACATCTACCTATACAGTGAAGGAATTAGTTGCTACTCGTCGCAATACAGCAAATGTTGAAAATGCTGTAATGCTTGGTTACAATACGAACGTTACTCGAAATGGTGGTGTAGCATTAGGGAGTGAATCGATTGCTTCTGTAGATAAAGGGATTGCTGGGTATGATCCAACTACAAAAGCAGCATCTACTGATGGTTCTCCAACTTGGAAATCTACGGCAGCCGCTATTTCTGTTGGTGATTCCACAGGAACAACTGTTCTTACACGCCAAATTACAAATGTAGCAGCTGGTTCAGAAGATACTGATGCTGTCAATGTAGCACAGTTAAAACGAATTACAGCAGATTCCACATCTACTATTAATAATCAATTGACTCAAGTTAATAATCGTATTGATGCTGTAGATGGTCGTGTTAAACGTGTAGGTGCCGGTGCAGCAGCATTGGCTGCATTGCATCCTCAAGAGTTTGACCCTAATGATCAATGGACCTTTGCTGCTGGGTATGGTCATTACCGTGGTGCTAATGCTATGGCTCTTGGTGCATTCTATCGTCCTAATAATAAGATGTTATATTCTGTTGGTGCTAGCCTAGGCGGCGGAGAGGACCTCTTTAACTTAGGCGTTAGTCTCAAATTTGGTAAGAGTGAACCTTATGCAGACTACTCCAAAGCAGGACTTGTTAAGGTTATCAATGACCAAGATGCAAAAATTAAAGAGCAAGATGAAAAGATTAATGCTATGCAAGAACAAATTGAAAAAATGATGGCTAAGTTGAATTTATAATATAGATTTTTAAGTGTATATACAGCCAACTATGTTACAATAGTAATGTAGTTGGCTGTTGTTTTATAATGAGGTAGTTATGACTGAAATACAAGCTCTTTTATTATTGAAAGCGTCTCTAGAGTCCTCAGATCTTCACGGTGTTGAATCATTACTCGCCGAAGATTGTGTGTATGTATCTACGGGACGTGGTACCATAGCGCGTAATAAAATTGAAAGCATAGAGTTTTTATCGGCTATGACCGATTCTATTAAAGCCGATCGCGTGCCCGTCATCTGTCGTGTAATGCATATTGCTGAAGTTTATGAAGATGATGCATTGTTCCGCGAAGGCCGTGTAGGTCTTACGGTGGCCTATGATGAAGGCGATACATATGCGTATATGTTATTTGTAGACCTTAATGACGATGGTCGCATTGAGCGCATCGTGTCTAGCCAAGAAAACTATACCATCGAATATGATGATCTTCGACTGTCTTTGGACGAGTCACCATATCGCTTTAAGACCGTGCCCCATACGGTGAAAGACTGGATTGCAGCACTTAGTATATGGCTTGAAACAGACAATCTAGATGTAGACGATTTCTACAAATATATTGCAGAGGATACAAAGGTAGTATTCCAAAAAGGTGATGCCGAATCCATTACCCTTGAAAATGGTCTCGATGTAGAGGACTATTTTGATCAGTTGATGAATCAACATTTTGCTGCTGTGCCGCACATTATTCGCGATGAAGAGGATAAACTCATCTTAATATATGGACCTATGAGCCTCATTGTGAGCCTTAACGAAGAAGGTGAGTTGGCCTTAATCAGTATGTACATAGATACTCGTGATGAAGATGAGGCCCTTGACGATATAGGCTATATTGAAGAGGACTTAGCAGAACTAGCAGAAGAAAATATAGACGAAGAGTTTTAATAGAATGTATAAAGAGGCAGGAGCTTGCTCCTGCCTCTTTGCTGTATTATTTTGTTGTAGCATGTATAAATGCTTTAAATAAGCGCTTTGCTTTTTGGTCATTTATTGTCATCATTTCTGGATGGAACTGGCAAGCTACAAGCCATGGATAGTTATCATCCTCTAAGCCCTCCACAGTGCCGTCTTTGGCATGGGCCGTAATATGTAAACTATCGCCCACATCCTTTACCGATTGATGGTGATGTGAGTTCGTTACCCAATTAGTATGTCCAATAGCGTTGGCTAATTTTGACTTACTATCAATTGCTATTGTATGGGTTCCAAGGGCTGGCGTTTGATTTTGTGAATGTTTTAAGGAGCAGGATGTATCATATTTTAAATCCTGATATAATGTGCCACCACGATATACGTTAAGGATTTGAAGTCCACGGCAGATGGCAAAGATCGGAATTTGTTTTTCTTCGGCAGCTTTCAACAAAGCAAAGTCAAATTGATCTCGCTCCGGCCAAACATCTTCGATGCCTTGTAAAGGTTCTTCACCATAGTGCAGAGGGTACACATCGTGACCACCAGTAAGGAGGAGCCCATCTAAACGAGAGAGTGATTCTCGGGCAACCTCTAGATTTTTTGTGAAAGGAATAATAACTGGAATTCCACCAGCTTCTTCGATAGAGCGAGCATAATCATCGTTTACAAAAGCTCTTAACACATCTGCAAAAGGCGCATCATTTGTACGCAATATGCTGCCAGAAATACCGATACATGGTTTAGTCATCGTATCACCTCATATATAAATCATAGTTTCAATTATATAAATTGGTAGTAACCTTATAGGTCTATATCAATACCATATAAAAAGAGAAGGTCTAACAAGAAGCCTTAATCCTATACACTAGTCATTAACACTATGTATTAGTATATAGCATATATTTTTAATAGACTATAACATAATGCACAAGTACTATTTCTATGCTAATAATTCTATATATTAAGACACTGTCATACTCATGAAAAAACAAAAATTTAAAGAAAATTGATAAATATTTAATAATTAGGTATAATAATGGTTAGTTTAAGAGATAGAAGTATAGAGGAGCGTATTTATGAATTTGAAACGACTGATAGCATTAGGTTTTCTTGGTATGACATTAGGTATGGGACAGGCCTATGGAATTTCTGTCAATATACCTGGTGCTGATGCGATAATGTCTGTAGATGAATATCAGAATTATCGTAAGAATACAGCAGAGTCTCGTCTAATGGAACAAAAAATAGTAGAGCGTGTTACAAAGGCTGATGAGGCGATTCCTAATTATGATATGTCTAGATTACCAGCAGATATTTATCATAATACGGAATTGAATCATGGTATTAAGTACTCTAGTACAGTGTTTATTTTAAAAGATCATGGAGCGGATATAAAATTTACTGTTCCTGAAGCGAGTATCGTAGGGCATACTGATGAGAGTTACGGTAAGCATAAGGAGATAACACGCAGTGGTGGTATCTTGAGTTACGATGGTGAATGGTCTTATGAGTTAAGACCACAGCCAAAGAGTGAGAATTGGGAAGACACTAATATAGCCTATAATAAATTGAATTCAGAATCTATGAAAGACGTATTTTATAAGAAACGTAATCCTATATCGAATGAAGATAAACGTAGTATAAAGGTTTTAGGTGCCAATCCTTTTACATATACAACTGTTAACAAGGCTACATGGGATGTGTTTGAATATAAAAATAACCGAATAGTAGGTACCATAAACTTTACAATGCCTAAACAGCCAACGATCTCTTATCATCTTGGTTATATACCTTCTAAGAGTGTTTCAAAAAAATTAAGTGCTCAAGGTGAAGATACAGTAGTACGGACTATTATGGCTCCATTGGCCAATATTGTATTGCCATCTGTTAAGCCTGCTAGTGATATACTAGAGTACACCTCTGAGGTACATAGAGGGCCTTTCACATTTAGAACTCTAAAAAATAGTAAATCGAAGGGAACGAAGATTACTAAAACTGGTAAGCAAATAGAGTATTTCCAATCAGGGAAAATTAAAGAGTCTATTTCAGTAGGCCCTCTTCATAAAAGGGATGACGTAAAAGCACAAAATCTTTTATACAATTCTTTAATGGACTTTGTAGGTGTAGATTCATTAAATGAAGGCAAGCCAATTCAATATGCTACTGTATGGAATGATGGATTGCCTGGCATATATTTTGAAATTAAGGGTGAGAAGGATACTTTATTTATTATGACTGTATTTGATGATACACATCGTTATTCTCACTATATAATAAAGCCTCATGAGGTTCATGTTAGTAATTTTAAACTACGAGATATTGTGCAATATGTAGATTATAAGCAAAATAAAGAGAATCACAGTAAATATAAGGCCGGTTTAGGTATGCCTTCGTATTTATTGGAAGAAAAACTGTTAGAAAAAATAGCTAATAAAAAATAAATGTCTTTTCATAGGACATAATCATATAGAGATCATATATAGAGTATTTTATATTGTTCGATACAAGAAAGAGGACTGACTCGCATAGGTCAGTCCTCTTGTTGTTATATGTAATTATCTAAAGAATCTACCAATCAACGGCATATTAGCCCCGTCATTTTTATTGATTCCTTTTAATAGAACCATAATGATAACATAGAGGACTAACCCTTCGATACCTGTGAGTATAAAGTTACCCCACATTGGTAAGATATCTGTTAAGTAGTGGTAGCTCATGTAGATGAGTATACCCATGACACCGGCACTGACCACGTTTTTCCACAGTAGGGAAATATCGAGGAAGTAGCCTGTATATTTTTTTATGTAAATCAAGTTGAGTAAGGCTGCAAAGCCTATATCTGCAACGGTTGCCCACGCAGCACCACCGATGCCAAGCCAAGGTATGGAGGTTAAGTTCCAGTTTAAGATAACCTTGATAACAAGGGCGATAGCCATGTTGATAACTGGGATACGAGGTTTATTTAAACCTTGTAAAATCCCTGTTGTTACTTGGTGAACACCGAGGAAGAAGATGGAGAAGGCTGTAATTTGTGTAGCCAACTCTGCTTTTGGTGCATTATAGATTAATGTTACCGTTGGAGCAGCTAATACATAAAGGAGTACCGTAAATGGCACAGTTGCCATAAAGGTAAGTTTCATGGAACCTGATGTACGTGAGTAGATGCCCTCTTGATCTCGTTTGGCAAATGCGTGAGATATGGCCGGTACGATACTCGTAGCCAAGGCCGCCGTAATGATAGTAGCCAAGTTGATGAGTGGTACTGCCATGCCTGTTAAGTAACCGAATAGCTCTGTCACTTCGTTCATGGAGAAATTCGCCACTAATAGTCTACGAGGTACGATGAGCAAATCTAGGTTAGCCGTCAATGGCAACATGATACTGGCCAAGGAAATCGGCAAAGCTAATCCCACAAGGCGTGTTAAGATTTCACCACTGGATTCCCGTGGGCCATCGTAGCTTTCACCAGTACTACTAGTCTTAGGCAATTTGTAGTAATAGTATAGGAGTACTAGAAAGGCACCAAAGGCACCAACGCCGGCGCCTAGACTAGCACCGCCTGCCGCCTCAGGTAAACCGTAAGGTAATAGAATGGCCGCCGCACCGAGCATAACGATAACGCGCAAAAGTTGCTCAACGATTTGACTGACCGCTGTAGGGGTCATCATTTCATAACCTTGAATATAACCACGGAAACAGGATATCCAAGTTACAAAGAACACTGCCGGAGCGAGCGCGATAATAGAGTAGTAGGCACGACTTTCCGTAATGATGCCACTAGAGATGAGCCAATCCGCACCAAAATACATGGCGAGGCTGGCGATGAGTCCTGTTATGGTGAGCATAATAAAGGAAAGATTGAATACTCGTTTGGCCCCACCAAAGTCGTGTAGGGCTAGCCGTTCTGCCGTTAATATAGAAATGGCGATTGGCACACCTGCGCTCGAAATTTGTAAGAGTAATAAATAGATAGGAAAGGCCATCTGGTAGATACCGATGCCTTCACCGCCTAAAATACGGGATAGAAGAATCCAGTTAATACTACCGATGGCTTTTACTACGAAACCGGCAATGGTTAAAATTAAGGTTCCTTTTAAAAATCCACTAGCCATTGATTATAGAGTGTTGGAAGAACCCAATACGTTTTTAATTTTGTGAGCTACCATGCCTTTAATAGCGTCACGAGCAGGTCCTAAATATTTACGAGGGTCAAACTCGGATGGATTTTGAGCCAAGTATTCGCGAACAGATGCAGTCATCGCAAGGCGAAGGTCTGTATCGATGTTGATTTTGCAAACCGCCATTTGCGCTGCTTTGCGAAGCATTTCTTCAGGTACGCCTTGTGCACCTGGAATGTTGCCACCAAATTCATTACATTTTGCTACGAATTCAGGCAATACAGAGGATGCACCATGTAATACGATTGGGAAGTTAGGCAATAATTCGCCAACTTTTTTCAAACGATCGAAGTCAAGGTAAGGATTGCCTTTGAATTTGTAAGCACCGTGGCTTGTACCAATAGCGATAGCCAAGGAATCAACGCCTGTTAATGCTACGAATTCAGCAGCTTGTTCTGGGTCTGTGAAGCGAGCGTCTGCATCGGATACGTTAACGTCATCTTCTACGCCAGCTAAACGACCAAGTTCTGCTTCTACTACAACACCGTGCGCATGAGCGTATTCAACAACTTGTTTTGTAATTTTTACGTTTTCATCGAAATCATGGTGAGATGCGTCAATCATAACGGATGTGAAACCACCATCTACACAGTCCTTACAGATTTCGAAGGAATCGCCGTGGTCAAGGTGAAGCGCGATAGGTAAGTTGCTGTCTTCAAGAGCGGCTTCTACTAGTTTTACAAGATAAATATGTTTAGCATATTTGCGAGCCCCTGCAGATACTTGCAAAATAAGAGGGGATTGTTCCTCTTTGGCTGCATCTACGATACCTTGCACGATTTCCATATTGTTAACGTTGAAAGCACCTACTGCGTAACCGCCTTCATAAGCTTTTTTAAACATTTCCGTAGTCGTTACTAATGGCATAATGTCCTCCTTGGCATAGTAGCCGATTCTATGTATTTTGAAAGTATTGTCATCAACTTATGATGATACATATCTATTCATTGTTAGTATATCAAGAAACAATGTAAAGCACCACAATTTTTATACTGTTTTATGGATTAAGTATATTTTTCATGTCCTCTGGTAGAGGTGCACGTAATTCCATGTGTTTTTGTGTCATAGGATGGGTGAAAGCTAGATATCCTGCGTGTAATGCTTGGCGCTGAATTAGGTCTAAATGACCACCATATAAATCATCACCAGCTAAAGGAAAACCTAAATGGGATAGATGTACACGAATCTGATGGGTTCGGCCCGTATGCAATACACATTGCACATGAGTGAGAACCTGTTGCGTGCTCATATTTATATCCATTTGTATTGGCTCGGAAACTATGTGGTGTGTCAATACCGTCACATCTGTACGAGCCGGTTTGCCGATTAATGTGCAACACCGTTCGATGATGCTACCCGGTTTACGTCCGATGGGATAATTAATGGTTAGCGATTGACTTGGCATAGTGCCTTCAACGATGGCGTCATAAACCTTTTGAAATTTTATGCGTTGCTTATCAAAGGCGTGTTGTACTACCGATGTTTTAGCGATGATGACGATGCCCGATGTGTCCTTATCGAGGCGATGGACGGGGTGAAAGTCATGAGCTTGTTCGGTTTCGTCATAATAATAGAGAACACCATTTGCCAATGTTCCCTCGCGTACTGTCGAGGTAGGGTGCATAAGAACACCGGCGGCTTTATTTACAGCGAGGATGTGTTCGTCTTCGTATACGACTTCCAGATTCATTGGAGTGCGTGAAAATTCTTGTTCAGGTGCTAATTTCATAAGTAGATGATCTCCGCCATGAACAAGGGTATCCCATGTAGCCGATTGTCCGTTAATGGTGATGATCCCATTATTTTTTAGACGTCGTCGCATGCGCTGTGAAATATGCTGTTGTTTTATGATGTGATTCATAGATTGCGTGTGTACATTAGCATCTACAATCAAGTCGATTATGGTTGCTGTTTTCATAGGTCCTATTATAGCAAAAAAATAATGGATGAAGAATTTTTCATAATTTATTGTATATATAAAGGGCTATATAGTATAATTTATGTTAATAGTTTTTTATAAAATTTTTATATCTAGAGTGCTTTGAGTAATAAGAGGAGAGGCCTATGAAACTCAACAAGAAATCTTTATTAGTCGCATGTGTGTTGGCGGCTATGTCTACGAGTGCTTTCGCAGCATCTAGTACAACATCCACTAGTATTACAACAGTAACAAATCATGATACACCAACATCTACAAGTACGCGTGTAACACGTGAACAACAGAGTGTATCCACATCTACTACTAATATTTCTACGACTGAAAAGGTATCTACTAAATCAAGTGGTACAACTGTATCTGTTGGTGTAGGGCAAT
This sequence comes from Veillonella tobetsuensis, assembly GCF_002959935.1. Taxonomy (NCBI): domain Bacteria; kingdom Bacillati; phylum Bacillota; class Negativicutes; order Veillonellales; family Veillonellaceae; genus Veillonella; species Veillonella tobetsuensis. The sequence goes on along the minus strand of NZ_PPDF01000007.1, from coordinate 34,958 downwards.
TAGGTGATTATGTAGCCGTACCAATTATTGGAGCCACTCAAAAATTAGCACCAGAAGCATTTAAGTCTCTCCAAGCAAACATTGATGAGGCTACTGAAAGTAATAGTGCTTTTATTAAAATGGGTCAATTAGCTAAGGTTAAGCAAAATGGTAAATGGGGACTTGTAGGAACTAATGGTCAAGTTTTGCTTGATCCACAATATAAAGAGTTAGATCCATCTTATGCTGAGGACGGAACATACTTCGTAAAGTTAAAGAAAACTTTAGAACATATTAAAGTAGATGGTACCGTTTTATCAACTGGTAAAGATGCCTTAGATGAACAGGTTAAACAAATTATTGATCATCATGATGAGACTGTAAACAAGAATCAAAATTCGTTAAACCATAAGGAAACCTATGCAAGTGATTCTTATACGGCCGTTTCTGTCAAAGGAAAATGGGGCTTTACTGATGCATCAGGTAATACTGTAATCGCACCACAATTTAAAGAAGTATATACGAAATTTAGTGAAGATCGTGCTTTTGTAAAAGATGCGAAAGGTAAAACTGTAGCAATTGATGGCACAGGTAAGACTGTATTTGAAGCACCATCTAATGATATTGACGCATATGATGATGGATTGGCAGAATTCCGACGCCATATAAGCAAGTTTAATCTTGGAGGCTTGTTGAGTATGGCTGTAGGAATAACCCTTAGTAATCATGGCGGAATCTATTATGGTGATGCATGGAACCCTGTATATGATGGTGTAAAGCGTGGTTATATTAATCGTGATGGTAAAATTGTTATCGACAGTAAAAATGATGCAGTTTGGCCAATTACTGCTTACGGTACACTTGTGAAAAATCAAGGTCTTATTGGGTTCGTAAATCGTGAAGGTAATTATATTATTCAACCAGGTAATTATGATTTAGGCGAATTTAGTGATATTAATGGATTGTTAGTACTTATCAATAAAGATTCTAAAAAAGCGGGTGTATTTGACGTGGATACAGGTAAACAAGTTATTCCGTTTACCTATGATTCTATTAGATTTGTAAGCCTAACTAATATGGTTGTCGTGAGTGGTGATACTCAACAGTTAATCGATATGACAACAGGAAATGTAATTTTGACTACCTCCAAAGATATGGGGATAAACAAATTTAGTGGACCATATACTTGGGTACATAAGACCTCTAGTGATTATAAGCTTATTGATGATACTGGCAAAGTATTATTTAGTGATAACACAATTACCTCCGCAATGCCCGTTAAACATGGTTATGCTGTGGCAAAATCTCAAGGTAAATGGGGAATTGTAAATCTACGTGGTGAGTGGGTTGTACAACCACAGTATGAGGATATTGAGATTTTATAGATAGATTGTATTATAATAAAAATTTATGTATTGGTTATCCTAGTATATTATGTTGTTTAACTATAAATGAGGAATTCATTAATTTTTCATAATGTGCTATACTGTAGTTATAAATTGGCTTGTGAATTTATTCGCTTTTGGAGGAATATATGAAAACATCTAAAGCATTATTAAAACTTTTGGTTGTAGGTTGTCTTAGTGTTTCTTGTGCATTACCACTGACTGCTTCAGCAGAAGATACAAGTACACAAAGTGTGACTCAGGAATCTGTAGTTAAGACAGAATTACCATCTGGAGTTAATCGTATTCAGTTGTTAAAGAGTGGTGAAACTACGGCAACTGTAAAGACATCATCTGTTGTTGCTGGACATGCGTATATTCCTAAAGATACAAATATAAATTTAGAATTAATTGATCCTATTAGTTCTAAGAAAAGCAAAGAAGGAAATACCTTTAGATTAAAGACCATAGAAAATATACTAATTAATGATGTAGTTGTTATTCCAGCAAACCAAGAGGTATTAGGGACAATTACAAAAGCAAGAAAAAATGGTATGCTTGGACGCAAAGGTCGTTTAGAGTTTAAAATTGATAGCATTAAGACTATTAATGGTGTAAATGTTCCGTTAACTGCAGAAGTTAAAGGAAAGGGTCATTCTGATAATGGAGCAGTTGCCGTTGCTGCTGCAGTAAGTTTGGTTGGTGGCTTGTTCATGAAAGGGACTAATATTTACTATGAACCTGGTCAAAAATTTGTAGCTGTTGTATCTACTGATACAGATTTAAATACAACAGTGGAAGATTTGCCTAATGCTATGAATCCAAGTAAACCTACTGGTCAAAATATTGTTTTACCAATTAAATAAAATATAAGTAGTATTAATACCCAATAGTGATAAATTTTAAAATATTGCTATTGGGTATTTTAGTTGATTATATAAAAATAATAGGATACGAAGATAATTATTGTATTTAGATTAATGAAAAATCATCATAATCTAATTATTTGAATTCCTAGTAAATATTGATAATTTACGATATAATTATATAGATGTATTCTATTCAATGAATACGTGGATGATGATGAAAATAATGCGTGGACCCCATGCCCAACGGGTTCAGGTGTAGGGAGGTATTATATGGCTAAAGATTGTTCCTTTGACGTAGTATCTGAAGTGGAGATGCAAGAGGTAGATAATGCGGTAAACCAAGCCAAGAAAGAGATTGGTACGCGTTATGATTTCCGCGGTTCTAAAGCAGAAATTAGTCTTGAAGGTGACACCATCAAAATTATTGGCGATGACGAATATAAATTGAATGCTATTATCGATGTATTAAAAGGCAAGATGGTTAAGCGTAATGTAGCGATTAAAAATCTTGACTATGGCAAGATTGAACCAGCTGCAGGTGCAACTGTACGTCAAGTAATTACTATTAAAAAAGGCATCACAAAAGAAAATGCTAAAGAAGTAGTAAAAGCAATCAAAAACATGAAATTAAAGGTACAAGCATCTATTCAAGAGGATCAAGTGCGCGTATCTGGCAAGGATAAAGATGATTTGCAAGCAGTGATTCAAATGTTAAAACAATTGGATATTCCTGTAGAATTGCAATTCGTTAATTTCCGTTCCTAATAACATAGATATAAAAAATGGGGTTAGATTGATTCCTTTGAATCGCTAACCCTATTGGTGTAGGAGGCCCTATGAGAGTAGAGGACATGAAGGGTGGATATACGACCGGTTCATGTGCTACGGCAGGAATGAAAGCTGGTTTATTGGCTCTCTTAGATAAGAAGATTGTAGATAAGGTGGTTATTGAAAACCCACAAGGTCAATACATTGAGGTGCCTATTAAGGCCGTAGAGATTATATCTGATACGGAGGCTAAGGCAACCGTTATGAAAGATGGCGGCGATGACCCTGATGTAACACATGGCAATGATGTGGAAACGACCATTACCCTTGATGATTCTGGGGAGATTCGCTTTCGCGCAGGCTTTGGTGTCGGCACCGTAACGAAACCAGGCCTAGCAATGCCGCCAGGCGAACCTGCCATTAATCCGGGTCCACGGACTATGATGAAACTTGTCTTTGAGGAATTCTGTGTTCATGGTCAAGGCGTAACGGTAACCGTTAGTGTGCCTAATGGTAAGGTGTTGGCTAAGAAGACATTGAATCATACTCTTGGTATTGAAGGTGGTATCTCCATTATTGGTACGACGGGCATTGTAAAACCGATGAGTGAAGAAGGGTTCAAGAATTCTTTGGTGCCTCAGTTAAAGGTGATGAAAGCCAATAGCTGTGAAACAGCGGTTCTCGTACCAGGGCGGATTGGTCAAGATTTGGCAGAACAAGTGCTTGGTATCCATAAGAACCAAATGGCTGAAACGAGTAACTTCATCGGATTTATGCTTGAACAAGCCGTTCATATTGGATTTAAACGTATCTTGATCATCGGTCATATTGGTAAACTTATTAAGCTTGCTAGCGGAAGTTTTCATACCCATAATCGCATGAGCGATGGTCGCATGGAAAGTATTGTGGCCTATGCAGCCCTTGAAGGTGCATCACAGGCGGTTTGTGAAGAGTTATTTAATTGCCAAACTACAGAATCTACGTTCCCTATCTTAGAGCGAGAAGGCCTAACTGGTGTATATCAACGTGTGGTAGATCGTGCATCGTTACGTAGTGAACGATATATTGCCAATGAGGCTGAAGTAGGTATTATTATTACCACATTAAAGGGTGAGATTTTGGCTATGGATAAACATGCTAAAGAGATAGGAGAGCTTGAACAATGGCACATACCTTGTATATCGTAGGCATTGGTCCGGGCAATCCTGATTATGTGGTGCCTAAAGGCCTTAATTTAATTAAACATGCTACAGTATTGGTAGGCAGTGAACGGTCCTTAGAGGACTTTCAAGAGCCTGGCCAAATTACATATCCTGTAACAGGTAAGCTAAGCATGTTATCTGAACAAATTGAGCGTGAGCTCAACGATTATGACGTAGTTGTTATGGTCAGTGGTGATACGGGCTACTATAGCTTGTTACCGTATTTGAAAAAGAAATTTCCCACCACGCGTATTGAAGTGGTGCCAGGCATTAGTTCCATGACATTTGCCTTTGCACGTCTTAATGAGGTGTGGCATGATGCGGATTTAATGAGTTTTCATGGACGCCAACCAGCGCCTGAGAAACTCGTGTATGAAGCAGGGAAAAAGATGGGATTCTTAACGGATCCTGAATATAATCCAGCGCATATTGCGCGTATTTTAATAGATGCAGGTTGGCCAAAAGAAACGAGAGCTGCAGCCCTTGAGCGCTTGAGTTATGACGATGAGAAAATTGTAGACTCCACGCTAGAGGTTCTTACAGAACTCGAAGGCTTTGGACATTCTGTTATGGTGGTACTAGGATGAGACATTTTTTCGGAATTCCTGATGAGGAATTTATACGCGGTGACGTGCCGATGACGAAATGCGAGATTCGCAAAGCCGTTATGAATGAAGCGCGCATCGAAGAAGATAGCATCGTCCTCGACGTAGGTGCAGGTACTGGGTCGATTTCAATTGAAGCGGCTCTTGCAGCACCTAAAGGACATGTGTACGCTATCGAACGTTTTGATAAAGGCATTGAGTTGATTCATGAAAATATGAAGAAATTCAATGTAAATAATATGACTGTTATAAAATCCAAGGCTCCAGAAGGTATGGAAGATTTACCTGAGCTTGATGCGGTTATTATCGGCGGCAGTGCTGGTGGTATGACGGGCATTATGGATGAAGTACAACGGTTGTTAAAGGTAGGCGGTCGCCTTGTTGTAACGGCGGTAACGATGGAAACGGGTTATACCATTTTAAAAGAGTTGAAAGGTCGTCCTTTCACCTATGAAGGGTACCAAATGTCCATTAGCCGCTATCGTAAGGCTGGTCCATATCATTTGTTGGACCCATTGAGTCCAATTTTTATTGTATCTGCAACGCGTATCGCAGAAGGAGAGTAATATGGTTGACGTGCATATTGTAGGCGCAGGCCCTGGGGATCCAGAGCTTATTACGCGAAAAGGCTATCGTTTAGTACAAGAAGCGGACGTTGTTATCTATGCTGGTTCCTTGGTGAATCCTGCTATTTTAGAGGCTTGTAAACCTAGCTGTGAAATTCATAACAGTGCTACTATGAATCTTGATGAGGTACTAGCTGTTATGAAAGCATCCGTAGCAGAAGGCAAAAAGGTTGTCCGTTTGCACACTGGCGACCCTGCTATTTACGGTGCTATTCAAGAGCAAATGGATGCTTTGGCTGGCATGGGGATTACCTATGAAGTGGTGCCTGGCGTAAGTTCGTTCCTTGCTACTGCAGCAGCATTAAAACAAGAGTACACATTGCCAAATGTATCTCAAACCGTCATTATTACGCGCATGGAAGGCCGTACACCAATGCCTCCAAAGGAAAAATTGCGCATGTTAGCATCTCATGAAGCGACCATGTGTATCTTCCTTAGCGTTCAAATGCTAGATAAGGTAGTGGCTGAACTCATCGAAGGCGGTTATGATAAAACAACACCTGTAGCAATCGTAGTGAAAGCTTCTTGGCCAGACCAACGCATTATTCGTGGCACATTAGAAACGATTGCGGATATCGTGGCTGAAGAAGGCGTATTACGTCAAGCTATGATCGTTGTTAGTCATGTATTAGATAGCGAATACGAATTATCTAAGCTTTACGATAAGGGCTTTGCTCACATGTATCGTAGTGCTAAGGACTAGTGTGATGAAAGCACTAGAAACTGTTGCGCCTTTGACGGGAAGCAAGAAGAATAGGACAGCTATTCTTTCTGTGTCTGAACGAGGTGCAAAGCTAGGTCAACGCATTAGGTCTTTAGTGGCACCTCATGCAGATTGCTTTGAAAAGGAAAATCGTCCATCTGGAGGCGAGGCCATCTATTTTGATTCCCTCAAAAACCATATTGGACAGATTTTCAAAGATTATGATCAAGTGTTGTGCATTATGGCACTGGGCATCGTAGTGCGCATGATTGCACCATATATTGAGCATAAATCTAAGGACCCTGCGATTGTTGTAATGGACGAAGTAGGACACCATGTAATTAGCTTATTATCTGGTCACCTGGGGGGCGCCAACGAATGGACGCAGTCCATTTCGCTGGCCATCGATGCGGACCCGGTTATTACAACCGCTACGGATGTAAACGGATTGCCAGCGCCTGACGTGTTGGCGCGCCATGAGCATCTGTTGGTAGATGATTTCCAAACCTTAGTGGATGTGAACTCAGCTGTCGTCGCAGGTGAAACGGTTAATTATTATATCGATAACACATTGGTCAATGCACAGCATTTAGCACAATCTGCTACAGCACATATCGGTACTCATGGTACTGTTCAGATGGTAGATGTATTTACATTGCCTGAGACTAATGGCGTTCGTCGCGTAGTGATAACGGATAAGGTGATTCCTGAGTATACAGAGCAACTTATTTTACGCCCTCGTACGTATACGATGGGCATAGGTTGCCGCCGAGATACGCCGAAGGAACTCATCCTCGATGCTATTACGCAATCATTACAGGTACATAAGCTTTCACCAAAAAGTATCGTCACAGCTGCATCGGTTATTGTAAAACAAGATGAAGTCGGTCTATTAGAGGCTGTAAATGAATTAGGGTGGTCTATCCATTTCTACACACAAGAAGAGATAGCACCCGTTATAGAAGAACAGGATTTAAAAGAATCCACATTTGTAAAAGGAACAATAGGAGTAGGAAACGTATGCGAGACAACGGCATTACTAGCGGCCAAGAGCCAAACATTAATACAGAACAAAACGGTGTATCCCAAAACAACGGTAGCCATTGCACAGGTAACATCAAAGTAATCGGTATTGGCCCTGGGGACGCTGAATTTATGACACCACAAGCACGGGAAGCAATTTTAGCGGCAGATCGTGTAGTCGGTTATTTAACATATCTTGATTTGATTAAAGACCTTATCGAAGGTAAAGAGACTGTTGGTACAGCGATGATGCAAGAAGTAGATCGTTGCCAACAAGCTGTTGACCTTGCAGTAGCAGGCCATCAAGTAGTCGTAGTATCCTCTGGTGACTCAGGTGTATACGGTATGGCAGGTCTTGTATTGGAGCTTGCTAACAAAGTACCAGCTGACACACGTCCTTCTGTAGATATCGTACCAGGACTTAGTGCCGTTAATGTGGCAGCATCTGTTTTGGGTGCACCATTGATGCATGACTTTGCTGTTATTTCTCTTAGTGACTTGATGACTCCATGGGATCTTATCAAAAAACGTGCTGATCTTTGTGCGCAAGGTGACATGGTTATTTCCTTGTACAACCCACGCAGTAAAAAACGCGTTACTCACTTAGAAGAAGTACGTGAAATCGTTCTTCAATACCGCGACCCTAAAACACCAGTAGGTATCGTACAAAAAGCAGGCCGTCCAGGTCAACACATGGTTATCTCTGACCTTGAAAACTTCACAAAAGAAGAAGTGGATATGCAAACACTTGTTATCATTGGTAACAGCCAAACTTATGTTGAAAATGGTCGTATGATTACACCTCGAGGCTATAAATTATGATTTGGGTCATCGCTGGTACCTTGGATGGTCGAACCTTAGCGGTAGATATTCAAGAACGAACCGGTGAAGAGGTTCTCGTGACGGTTGTGAGCCAATATGGGGCGGAATTGGCAGCTCATGAAGGCATTACAGTTCATACAGGCCGTCTTGACCAAGAGGCTATGCAACAATTGATTAAGGAGCATAATGTGCGCCTACTCATTGATGCAAGCCATCCGTATGCGGCTATTGTGACTGCAACGGCTCAAGATGCAGCTAAGGCGGTGGGTATCCCTTTTGTTCGGTTTGAACGAAAAGAGGTACCCTTGCCAGACTATGATAAGTTGCATATCGTAGTGGATGAGACAGAAGCAGCTAATCTAGCAGGCAAGTTAGCAAAAGAAAATAATAACCATGTGTATTTGACTACTGGTAGTAAGACAATGCACATCTTTGCTAAATCTGAAGCGTTGCGAGACTGTGAAGTGTGGACACGTATTTTGCCAACTGCTGAGGTGTTGCAAATGATGGAAGACCTCAATGTGAGTCCTAAACGTATCGTTGCCGTACAAGGTCCATTTTCTTACGATATGAATCGTATTATGTTTCACGATACAAAGGCGAGCGTTGTAGTTATGAAAAACTCTGGCCTCGTAGGTGGTGCTGATACGAAATTACAGGCTGCCATCGACCTTGGCATCCACGTTATTGTTATCGATCGTCCACGGGTAAAACTCGAATGCCCTGTGGTATCATCGAATGATAAATTTTTCAAATTATGGGAGGACACTAATGGATTACGTTAAAAATCCTAAAGCTATTGAAGATAAAAGTATGGAAATCATTTACGATTATGTAAAGGATTTAGGTTTAACCGATGATGAAGTACGCGTTGTATCTCGTACAGTTCACGCATCTGGTGACGTTGAATATGCTCAACTCGTAAAAATGAGTCCTGACGCTGTTCAAAAAGGTATCGAAGCATTAGACGATGGTGCAGATATTTACACTGACGTAGAAATGGTTCGTACAGGTATTTCTAAACCGGCTCTTAAACTTCGTGGTAATGAAGTACATTGCTTAATCAAAGATGAAAACGTAGCTAAAATGGCTAAAGAATTAGGTGTAACTCGTTCCATCGCTGCTATGCGTACATTTGGTAAAGAGTTGGAAGGCCAAATCGTTGCTATCGGTAATGCACCAACTGCATTGTACGAAGTATTGCGTTTAGCTCTTGAAGAAGGTATTAAACCAGCTCTTATCATTGGTATTCCTGTAGGCTTTGTTGGCGCTGCTGAATCCAAAGATTATTTGATGGAAGTATCCCCAGTTCCTTATATCACTGTAAAAGGTAACAAAGGTGGTAGCCCAATTGCAGCATCCGTATGTAATGCATTGCTTTACACAGACGTAAAACGCAACGATATGCTCTTTGTAGAAGGCAAAGAATCTAAATAATAAGTAACCCGAATCGTTGCATACTGCTGGCGATTCGGGTTTTACTATATCTATTATGAGGTTTATATGTATAATACGGGTGCTGATAGCACCATGTATTGATGAAAGGAGAGGTTACTGTGGACTCTCTGAATGAACGAAAACTCTTTCGCATATCAGTTATTATTGTCTTGGTTATTGCTGTTATAGCTAGCATGATTATCTCACTGATTTGGGGCTCCACACCGGTGTCACTATCGGAGATTTGGCACACATTGTGGGCTAGTGAGCTAACAGATACAGCATCACAAATCATTTGGAATATTCGGTTGCCTCGTAATATTGTTGCCGCATTAGTTGGTGCTTGTTTAGCCGTATCGGGTGCCATTTTACAGGCGGTTATGAAGAACCCTTTGGCAGATCCTCAAATCGTTGGCGTTTCCTCCGGTGCTGGACTTGCCGGTGTTATTATATTTATTCTTTTCCCTGGCTATGATCATATTGTGCCTCTTGTCGCCTTTATAGGTGCTATGGCTGCGGCGTTGATGGTATATGCTCTTGCTTGGAAGAATGGTGTACGCCCAAGCCGTATCATCTTGGCTGGTGTTGCGGTGGCTGCTTTTTTAGGCTCTGGTATTTCTGCACTACTTGTATTCTATGGAGATCGTGTGCAAGGAGCCTTACTTTGGATGGTAGGGGGCTTGGCTGCACGCAGTTGGCCTCAAGTAGAGGTTCTGTTCCCATACGCGTTAGTCGGTCTTATCTTTGCCTGTTTAGGTGCCAAACGTCTTACTATTTTAAGTTTAGGTGATGAAACAGCAAAGGGGCTAGGCCTTAAGGTAGAACAAACGCGGTTTATTATGACTGCTGTTGCGGCTCTATTAGCAGCAGGTGCCGTTAGTATTGCGGGCTTAATCGGTTTCGTAGGCCTCGTTATACCGCATATGTTACGACTTATCATCGGTAATGATTATGCGTATTTACTCCCCGGCTCTGCACTATTAGGGGCACTCGTCCTCGTTGTTAGTGATACGGTAGGGCGTGTTATGTGGAGTCCAATTGAGGTACCGGTTGGCATTATTATGGCATTCTTTGGGGCGCCATTCTTCTTATATCTATTGAGGAGGGATAACTAATGAATACGGCTATTGATGTAAACCAGTTATCCGTCACTCTCGGAAATCGTCATATTTTACATGATATTAATGTATCTGTCCCTACTGGTAAAATAACGACTTTAATCGGGCCTAATGGTTGTGGTAAAAGTACACTCTTACGGTCTATGATTGGATATATTCATAGTCCTCGTGAATGTGTGACTATTTTAGGTAAACCATTACAGTCGTATTCACAAAATGAATTGGCACGTCAAATGGCGTTTCTGCCACAGGTGCCTAATATGCCAAAGGATATGACCGTAGAAGAATTGGTATATTGTGGACGCTATCCATACCAAATGTGGTGGAAGAATACGGCCAAAGAGGACCGAGAAATCGTTGACTATGCATTAGGAATTACAAAAACGAATCATTTACGGAATCAATTAATTCCATCCTTATCTGGTGGTGAACGGCAACGGGTATGGATTGCTATGGCGTTAGCACAACAACCAAAATTATTAGTGTTAGACGAACCAACAACATACTTAGATATTAACCATCAACTAGAAATCATGGAATTGTTAAAACGATTAAACGATGAACAAGGGTTAACCGTATTGATGGTACTCCATGAATTGACGCAAGCCGTACAATATTCTCATTATATGGCTATTATAAAAGACGGTCATTTAGTGACAGCTGGAGATACGAAAGAAATCGTATCGGATGAACTATTTAGAGATGTATTCTCTGTAGATGTTCAAATCGATACCTTTGATGATAAACAATATGTACGCGTAAAAGGTTTAGTTGAGTAGATAACTAGACTAATAGTGAAAGAGGGCATTCCCGAAATGGGGAATGCCCTCTTTAGTATGTTAGGATATGTTAAAATGTAACATCAATGCCATATGCTTCTTTCACTAAACGAGCCATAGCCTCAGGTGTTTGTAGACCTGGGTTAAGTAGGAATAGTTTAGATGGTAAGTAAATGACACGATTATTTTGTACAGCCTTAAGATTAGCCCATGCAGGATTATCTGTCATAGCTTTCTTCATGGCCTTTGTAATTTCTTCTTCTTTACCCATGGTAACGACGAAGATAATATCAGGGTTATCAGCGGTTAATGTTTCAAGAGAATACGGTACCGTTTTATCTTTAGTTGTACCATCTAGGTGAGATGTTACAACATTTGTCATACCTAATTCTTTGACCATAGATGCAGTTACCGCTTCATCGGTTTCGGCTGTCACACCTTTACCGGTAGCACGCAATACGGCAATACGTGCAGGTTGTTGGTTTTTAATGGCATCCTTAACCTTTTGAATATTACTTTCATAGGTGGCAATAACGGATTTAGCCTTATCTTGATGGTTTGTTAACTCTCCAAGGAATGTTAGCATTGGCACATTATCCTTGATACCATCGTAATTGAAAAGTACGGCTGGAATATTGTTAGATTGTAATTGAGATTCATATTTTTTATGTTGGTTTTCCAAACCCAATACCACATCTGGTTTTAAATCTAACAATTGTTCCATATTGATATTAGCCGTTTGACCTAATGCAGGTAATGCTTCTAATTCTGGCGCTAATTTATCTGTTGTGCTAGCTCGGGAAACTGCCTTTCCATCTACTGCGTATAGCATGGACAATACAGAATTTGAAAGAACGGCGATGCGTTGCGGATCCTTTGGTACAGTGTAGGTTTCACCATTAAAGGTAAGTTCCTTCGTAGTAGCAGAAGAGCTGGATGTGGTTTTACCACACCCAGCTATTGCTAGTACGATCATGACCAAAGCAAGACTACAAAATAGTAGTTTTTTCATGATGTACTCCTATGTACGTTATGTAACGATACTAGTTAAATTGTAGATTGATTATTTATGTAATGCGTCCCAAGATTCGTTAGCACGTTCAACGAATAAGTTACGGATGTTTTGGTTTTCACCTAAACCATGAAGGTAAGTATCTACTTTGAAGCCTTCTTTTTCAAGGATGGATTTATGGGAATCTGGTTCGTCACCAGCCATGTCATTGTTAGCATGGTCGCCGGCAACCATCATGAATGGCATCATTGTAACATGCTTAATACCATGTAATTTCAATTGAGGGATAACTTGTTCAAGATTTGGAGTACCTTCTACAGTGTAGATAAATACATTTTTCATACCAAGAGTATGGATGCGGTCTTGAATTACAGAATAGTAAGCATTGGCAGGATCTGGAGTACCATGAGCCATGATAAGAACAGCATCTTCTTTACCTACTTTAGGGAATTGAGATTGAACAGCTTTTAATGTTTGAATAACTTCATCAGTTTGGCCTTCTTGACCCATCCAGTACATAAGTGGAGTACCTAATGTCATTTTTTTGAAGTTGTTTTTGTAAAGGTTATAAACAGCTACATCATAGTTGTATTCCATGCCAGGGATAACATCCAAGGATGTCAAAGCTACGCGAGAGTAACCTTCAGATTTCAATTGGGCTAATGCTTCTTCAGGAGTTGGGTATGTAATACCTTCTTTTTGTTGGATACGGTCACGAATAATGTGGCTTGTGAAAGCTGTTACTACTTTTGTATTTGGATGAGCTGCTTTAATAGCATCTACAGTAGCATCAATTGTTTTAGCACGAGTATCTTTGAAAGTTGTACCAAAGCTCATAACAACGATAGCATCTTTGTTTGGCAAGTTTTGTAAAGCTTCAGTATTGTGTGTACGAACACCGATTGTAGAAGCTTCTTTTAATGCTGGAGTAGGGTCTTTTACTTCAGGATTTAATTGGTATGCAGCGTGACCAAGCACAGGAGCACCAAATGTCAATGCGAAAGCCGCCAATGCAGCAGAAACAGTTAATGCATGTTTTTTTACACTAATCATAAGTGAATCACCTCATTAAACAACATTATCTGACTATGCAGACATAAATATATATAATCTATAATTAATCGTAGCAAGTAGTGGAATATAAGTCAATAAACCCCATACCTGTACAAGTATAGATAATATAAGGGTTTATTAATAAAATATTATGATAAATATATAGTGCTCTTATGTTTGAGGTTAATATTCTTATTAGTTATAATGGTATAATTATAAGTAATTCACCTTGTGTATCTAGATATATACATATATTTGAAACATGATTTATAGAGAGATGAAACACTTCTTCAGAGTTCTTTTAGTAGGCATATCTTATAAAAATATGTTATATAATTAGATAGATTAAATAATAATAAAGTATTGTATTATTTCTTTAAACTATTAGAGAGTTTATCGGAAATATTCTGCTTCATATTGCGGATAGACTGACTAATAATAGGAGGAGATAATTTGTGTGTTGAGAGCGTATTACTAACGTTTCTAAATGACCAACGATTTCGATGGATTTCTTCGTTAATATTATTGGTTGGTTTCTTTATCGGCAGCCTACAAGATATGAATTATGAGCTTTCACTATCTGTTTTAGAAGGTATGTTTCCCGCATTTTTATATGCGTGCGTTGTATTAGGCCCTATATATAGAAGGCGAAAGCTATATAAACTTATTTATAAACGAGCGTTAAGGAATTGTGGCTCTCAAACAAAAGTATTTTTCTATGTATTTTTAGGCTTACACGGCAAATTGCTAGGAATTAATATAGTTCCTAAAAGTAAGTTTAAATGGAGCTTTATTATTTTTAGCTACATAGTATTTATATTTTGGTTAATACAAAGCGAGATGCCGCTGGTTATAAAGTTGTTGATTATAGTCATAGCGACCTATAGAGCTGTAGTTGCTATAAACTCGTAAATAGATAGAGGCTTATAGTAAGATCGTGCTGTCGATATGTCAGAGGCACTGAAAAAACTTCATAAAATTAATGTTTCTTAATATAAGGGATGGTTACTAGTGATAAAGAGTAATTTTACTAATGAAGCTGTTAAAATTTTAAAGAGTAGTATAGATAAAACTGTAGAAAATATTTATACGTTGGATTTAATTGGAAATAATACCGAAATATTATCCTATACAAATGAAATTAGTGATAATATTTCTCATTGACTTTCATATATTAATCTTGTATTATTAATGCATAGTAGTTGATAATAGTTTTCAATTATGAAATCTATTTCATATATATGAGTATATGGAGGTCACATATGAAAGGTATAATTATTGCATCCTTCGGATCAATTTATAAAGAAGCAGTGGAAACATCCATTGGTACTATAGAGTCTAAAGTTCGTTCCTTATACAGAGATGTAGAGGTACGACGGGTATTTTTGTCTGATGCATTGGTGGAAAAATGGAATGAAAAATATGACGATATAATTTCTTCTTTCACAGAGGTCATGCAAGAATTTAGCCGCAAGGGGATAGATGAGGTCTATATTCAACCAATCACTCTTGTAGCAGATCAATGTTATCAACAAATGCGCAAACAAGCTCTTAAATTTCTTCACAGCAGTGAATATGGCTTCACCCAAGTTAATATTGGTAAACCTTTATTGACATCCTTGGGGGTGAAAAACTACGCTGATGATTATGAAGCAACCATTGATGGAATTATGCGTCATATTAATACAAAATCTCTCAATAAATCGGTTTTATTGATGGCAAATGGACAAAATCAATTGGAATTCTCTACATTACAATTGAAAGCCATGTATGGGGTAGCACCTAATGTAGCGGTATTTACTACAAATGGTTTCCCTACATTTAAACAAGCGTTGACCTTAGTAGAACGTATGGGACATAAGGACATACTCGTTGTGCCATTGGCTTTGATTGGTTCTGCACATTTAATGGATTACCTTGGCGGCGATCGTTCTGATTCGATTTATGCGCTTCTTACAGAACAAGGCTATAATGTAGATATTTGGAATGAAGGTCTTGGAGAAAATCCTTATGTGCAAGATTTATTCTTAAAGCATTTAGGGCAAGCTATCCGCATGTCTGACAGAAAACGCAGTTCCCAAAAGGACTCATTTCAATCCGTTATTCGACCTACACGCATGGAGGCACAGGGAATGATTTCCTAATTGCTTTTATGTAAGGTTGTAATATAAACTCTCTCATAAATACACACTATCATCGAAAAGCATCCTCCAAATTAGGGGATGCTTTTTGATATGTATTATCTATATGCATATGAAAGTTTATCATAATATAGGCTTTATACGGGGTATGGTATCCCACTATAACAGGGCATATGGTATGATGGATAGTAAGTTATATTTTATAAGGAGAACGTTATGAAACAAGCTATTTTAGTGGTAGCCTTTGGCTCAACTGTTGATTCTGCTCGTGAAAACCAAATCGATGCTGTTGTAAATCGTATTAAAGAGAAATATACGGATTATGAAGTGCGTTTGGCTTTTTCATCTCGTATCATTGTAAAGCGCTTACGCGATCGTGGTATTGATATTCCTACAGAGCAAGGTGCACTCGATGCTCTCATTGAGGATGGATATACTCACATTTATGTACAAACATTGCACTTTGCCGGTGGGGAAGAATTTGAAAAGCTAAAATATAATATTTTACATCATGAACGAGCTAGTGAACTAGAGGTTCTTCGCGTAGGTCGTCCGTTGGTATTCTACATGGGACAAGAAGAACATCCTAATGATTATCAAATCTTTATTGATACATTTATTAAGAGCCTATCTATTTCCGCTGATGATGGTTTGTTATTAATTGGTCATGGTGGTATTAGTTCTGGCAACTCCTCTTATGGTCATTTGCAATATCAATTAATTCGCAATGGTCTCGGCCATGTACGTATCGCTACCCTAGAAAATGCACCTTTAATTGAGGATGTAGCGCTTCCTTGGGAGTGGCTTGATGGTAAAAGACCTAATACAATCTATGTTCATCCACTATTGCTTGTGCTAGGTGACCATGCACTCAATGATTTGTTTGGCGATGAAGAGGATAGTGTGGTCAATGTATTGCGTGAAGCAGGCTATAAAGTAGAAGAGATGCACCATGCTCTAGGCGAATACTCACAAATTCAAGATATTTACTGTCAACATATTCAAGACTGTATTGATGATGTATACGGTAAACGTAGTGGACATAGACCAATCATTCCTAATGTAAAATAGTACTTTCATAAAATTCTTTGTATATGTTTAGTAAATTAGGTATAATATTAATGGTAAACATATTGAAATTAGAATAGGAGAATCACCATGAAAGGTAAATTATATGGCATAGGTGTTGGTCCTGGGGACTCTGAATTAATGACGGTGAAAGCGGCGCGTATTGTTGGCGAAGCGGACGTTATCATTACACCTAAAACAGAAAAGAAAGATGGTTCTGTAGCTCTTAATATTGCGAAACCATACATTCAAGAACATACTGAAATCGTTCCAGTTGTATTCCCAATGGTACTCGATGATGCTACACAACAAGAGGGTTGGGAAGAAGCGAAACGTATTATCGTATCTTATTTAGAACAAGGTAAGAAGGTTGTATTCCTTACTCTTGGAGATCCAATGTTCTACAGCACTTACATGTATGTATATCGTTTGATTGAACATACAGGCTTTGAAATTGAAACAATTCCTGGTATCACTGCATTCTGTGCTATTGGTTCTCATCTTGGTTATCCAATCGTAGAAAAAGAAGAAGTATTGGCTATCGTTCCAGCTACAGCACCTAAGGAAAAAATTGATGCTGTATTGGCAGTAGCTGATGATGCAGTTATCATGAAGGTGTATAAAAACTTTGATGAAGTGCAAGAAGTATTGTTGAAACATAATATGGCAGATGATGCCGTTATGATTTCCCGCGTTGGTTTGCCTGACGAACAAGTTTTCGTAGGTTTAGACAATATGCCTAAAGACAAGAAATTGAATTACTTGTCCACAATTTTGGCAAAACGTAAAGATCGTTAATCGATTATATACCCTGTTAACTATATGGATATTGTAAAATCCCTATAGATAGTATTAATAAGAGGTAATACATATGAATACTGTACCCATTCCACGTGTTGTTATAGCTGGTACCAATTCCGGTGTCGGCAAAACGACTATTGTTGCGGGCCTTCTCGCAGCGTATCGAGCAAGTGGCCATGGGGTGCAATCCTTTAAAGTGGGCCCGGATTATATCGATCCGGGCTTTCATAAAATTGCATCGGGCCGTGAAAGTTATAATTTGGATTCTTGGTTAGTTCCACCGGATACATTGCCAACATTTTTTGCATCCATGGCGGGCGATGCAGATCTAGCCATTATTGAAGGCGTTATGGGGCTGTATGATGGTGGCCGAGAGGGTGTGAGCAGTACGGCTCAAATTGCTAAGCAATTAGGTGCTCCTGTTGTGCTCGTTATCGATTGTAAGGCTATGGGTGAAAGCGCAGCTGCTATTGCAATGGGCTTTAGAGACTATGACAAGGATGTGGATTTTAAAGGTGTAATATTAAACCGTTTAGGTTCCGATAATCATGAACGTATGGTTCGTGAAGGAATGGAGAAGATTGGTGTACCTGTTATTGGTGCTATTCGCCGTGATGATCGTATGCATTCTCCAGAACGTCATCTTGGTTTAACACCAGTTACAGAAATCGATCCAACAGAGTCGATTGCTACAATCCAACATGCAGTGCAATCAATGGTGGATTTAGATGCACTTTACAAGGTTGCCGCTAGTGCAGCCCCTATGGCAGCACCTGTTGATGCTACTAAGGGTGTTACAAAGCGCACCAAGATTGGTATTGCGTATGATGAAGCCTTTTCTTTCTACTATCCAGCGAGTTTAGCTGCTCTTGAGGCTCAAGGGGCAGAACTTGTATATTTTAGTCCCTTGAAAGATAGTACTATTCCTGATGTGAACGGTCTTGTGTTTGGGGGCGGCTTCCCTGAAATGTTCTTACAGGCTTTATCCGAGAATCTACCTATGAAGCAATCCATCCTTGATGCAAATGAACGTCATATGCCGATTTATGCTGAATGTGGTGGACTTATGTATCTTTGTAAACACATTCATGATTTTGATGGTAATGTATTTGATACGGTTGGTGTCGTGCCTGCCAATTGCGTAATGCAACAAAAATTGCAAAAGGTCGGCTATGTGACTGCAACGGTAAAACGGGATACATTACTGGGTAATACTGGAACCACTTTGCGTGGTCATGAATTCCATTTTTCTACAATGGAACCAACTATTGAAGAGTTCCCATGGGCCTTTCATTTAGAAGGTGGTCGAAAGCCTCAATCCTATGATGGAGGTTACGCTACGAATAATGTGTTAGCATCTTACTTACATCTTAATTTTGCAGGCTCTCTTGAAGGGGCCAAGCATTTTGTAGATATGTGTGAAGCCTTTGGTAATGCAAAATAGTGCTGTTATATAAGCCTTCTTATGATAGGTATATGGCATAACAGTGTATGACATAATAGGAGTACTAGAAATGAGCGAACATGGTTTAATACTTGTAAATACTGGTAATGGTAAAGGTAAAACAACGGCATCTTTAGGTGTTGTGCTACGCGCTGTAGGACAAGGATTAAAGGTTTTAATTTTACAATTTATCAAAAGTGGACATGGCTATGGTGAACTTGAGGGTTTAAAAAAGCTAGGCGACGCTGTTACCATCAAATCTATGGGAAAAGGTTTTATCTACTATAACCGAGATAAAGTTACGGTAGAAGAGTTAGAAAAACACAAAGCAGCAGCTCAAGAAGCGTGGAAAACATTAGTGGAAGAAGTTAATTCCGATAATTGGGATCTCATCGTTATGGACGAAATCAACAATGCCATTAACTATGAACTTATCGATGTCAACTCCGTTGTAGACATGCTCAAACACAAACCGGAACGACTACATGTCATCCTCACAGGCCGTTATGCAAAACCTGAAATCATCGACATCGCTGATACAGTGACCGAAATGAACGTAGTAAAACACGCTTACGAAAAAGGCATAAAAGCAGCAAGAGGAATTGAGTTTTAAATATAGAAAATTTTCGAAAAAGTCCTTGCCTAAACTATATCGAAAATGTATAATATAGTCATAAGCACAAGGTGCTATTTTTTAAGACATTAAGTATGTATATAACTATAACCAGGAGGTTAACTATGGCTGTACATGATTACATTAAATCTGGCGATTTCGCTACTGAAAAACACGTTCCTGTTATTGAAGCTGCTGACAAAGTAAAAGCTGGTGAAACATTCCACGTAAACTTGTCTGTTGGTAAAGATATTGCTCATCCAAATACTGTAGAACATCATATTAACTGGATTAAATTATACTTCGTAGCTGAAGGTACTCAATTGCCTTTCGAAGTTGGTGAAGTATCCTTCAATGTACATGGTGATGGTGCAACAGCAAACGAAGGTCCTGTAGTTGCAGTTTCTGAAGGTACATTAGCAGTATCCTTGAAAAAATCTGGTAAATTAATTGCTGTATCTTACTGCAATATCCATGGTTTATGGGAGTCTGAAAAAGATATCGTTGTTGAATAATTAAATCTATTCGACTTTAAAAGACCAGCCTGAGGGCTGGTCTTTTTTGTATGTTGGTATATCTTATATAGCTTTTTTATATGAATTAATATAACTTATTGATATGCATGTTTGTCCCCTTAAAAAAGATTTTTGTACTTTTCAGGTGGAAAAATATGTGTATATGCCTTTACAGTGCTATTGGTTTATGGTACAGTATATGCATGTTATTTTTAGTATAGATAGGTAAATGAGGGATAACAGTGGCCTTAATCGTTAAAAAATTTGGTGGCAGTTCCGTTGCTACACCTGAAAAAATATTTAATATTGTTGATCGTGTCCTTCATGAAAAGAAAGAAGACGATCGCATTGTGTTAGTTGTATCTGCAATGGGTGATACAACAGATGACTTGGTTGCTTTGGCAAAACAAGTGACATCTAAACCTTATGGTCGTGAAATGGACCGTTTGCTATGTACTGGTGAGCAAGTAACTATCGCTTTAATGGCGATGGCGTTCAATGAACGTGGTCAAAAGGCTATCTCTTTAACAGGTGATCAAGCAGGCATCACAAGTAGTGAGAACTTTAATAAAGGTCGCATTCTAGGTGTTGATCCTAATCGTGTGTTCGAGGCATTAGAAGAAGGCAATATCGTTGTTGTCGCAGGTTTCCAAGGTATAACTGAATATGGTGATATGGTAACATTAGGTCGTGGTGGTTCCGATACAACTGCAGTTGCTTTGGCTGGCGCTATGAAAGCTGATGTGTGTGAAATCTTCACAGACGTAGAAGGTGTATACTCTACTGATCCTCGCGTAGCGAAGGAAGCTTTCAAATTAGAAGAAGTTACATATGGTGAAATGCTTGAAATGGCTCGTCTAGGTGCTGGCGTTATGCAACCGCGTGCCGTTGAAATGGGTTTCCGTTATGGTGTACCTATTCATGTTCGTTCTACATTCACTGATAATACAGGCACAATTATTCGGGAGGATTATACCGTGGAAGCAAATAAACATATTATTACAGGCGTAGCTGATGATACTAATACAGCGAAAGTAGCTCTTGTGGGCGTTGAAAATAAACCTGGTATTGCAGCAAAAGTATTTAAAGCATTAGCAGATAAAAACGTAGACGTGGACATGATTGTCCAATCCATCCGTTCCGTTGGCGAGCCTAAAACAGACTTAATCTTTACAGTTGCTCTTGATGATGTAGTTTTAGCACGTGAAGTGTTGGAAGAGTTACAAAAAACAGTTGATATCGAAGCTGTGAATATCGATGAAAACATGGCTAAAGTATCCATCATTGGTGCGGGCATGTTGGGCCAACCTGGCGTAGCTGCACAAATGTTTGAAATCCTTAGCCAAGAAGGTATCAATATTGAAATCATCAGTACTTCTGAAATCAGTATTTCTTGCTTGGTAGCAGAAGAGCGTGTAAAAGATGCTGTTCGCGTAATTCATAATGGTCTTTTACTTAACAAACGAGGCTAATATAGTATGATGGATAGTCTCCGTACATTTATGGACGAGATGCTCGATGATCAGGGGCGCAAGGAAGGTTTTATTAGTGATTTATTGGCTAATTTAAAAACACAACCGATTCCTACATTAGAGCAAGCACAAACAGGCTATACAACAATGAGCAATCTTCATGGTATTTTCTATAATTACGATACGTCCGAAGTGACCATATCGTATAAGGTGGTACCAGATATGTATGCTCCTTATACATTGACGTTTCGCCAATTCGAAGTTGTTCTCGAAGGTCTTTTGACTAGTCGACGCAATTTAAAATGGCAAATAAATCCTAAGAAATAATTAAGAAGGACACTCTCGCAGTGTCCTTTTTTGCTGTAAATCTTTGTATTATTCTGTGATGATGAGATTTTGCAACTTATAATCTATAATTTGATAATTATTCTTGAAAATTCGTGTTAACTATACTGATGTGGTATAATAAATAGTTAGTAATACATTAAAAACCTATATTTATATATACATATTACATAATAGAAAGAAAGGACAGTATGGAATTACATAATATATATTCTGGCTTTCGCCTTGATCGCATAGAACGCATTGATGAAATCAATGGTACTGCTTATGAAATGAAACATGAAAAGTCTGGTGCTCGTCTTATTTATATTGACTCACCTGATTCTAATAAAGTTTTTAATATTGCTTTCAGAACAACACCTCAAGATAGTACAGGGGTAGCACATATTATGGAGCATTCCGTACTTTGTGGTTCTCGTAAGTTTCCATTAAAAGAGCCTTTTGTTGAACTTGTTAAAGGTTCCCTAAATACATTCTTGAATGCTATGACCTATCCAGATAAGACAATGTATCCTGTAGCAAGTAAGAATGACAAGGATTTCCACAACTTAATGGATGTATATCTCGATGCCGTTTTCTATCCACGTGCTGCGAATGACCCAGAAATCATGATGCAAGAAGGTTGGCATTATGAACTCGATTCAGTAGATGATGAATTGACATATAAGGGCGTAGTATTTAATGAGATGAAAGGTGTTTACTCATCTCCAGATTCCGTCCTTGAACGTGAATTGATGCATGCCTTATTTCCTGATACCACATATGGTGTAGATTCTGGTGGTAACCCAGATAATATTACAGAATTAACCTATGAAAAATTCAAGGAATTTTACAATGTTCATTATCACCCATCCAATAGCTATATTTTCTTGTATGGCACGATGGATATTGAAGAGCAATTGCGTTTTATCCATGATGAATACTTAAGTCATTTTGATGCTATTGAAATCGATACAGAGGTGACTGAGCAGGCCCCATTTAAGGAAGGCCGTGTCATTACATATCCATATAGTGTAGGTTCTGATGAAAGTACAGATAATCGTACATTGCATGCTTTTGCCTATGTATTACCATCAGTAACACCTGAACAAAGCCTTGCCTTTGAGGTGTTAACTCATGCTTTATTAACATCTCCAGCAGCACCGCTAAAACAAGCATTGGTAAAAGCTGGCATTGGTTCTGATGTGTCCGGCTATTATTTAGATAGTATCCGTCAACCAATTTGGGCTATTCATGCGAGTGGTTCTAATTTAGATATGCAAGAACAATTACAATCTATTGTAGAATCCACATTAGAACAATTATGTACAGAGGGCATTGATAAAGAGTTATTAGAAGCCTCTCTTAACTCTATTGAGTTTGCCCTTCGTGAAAGCGACTTTGGCGGTCGACCAATCGGTCTTGCTTATGTGATTCGCATGATGGACAATTGGTTATATGGCCATGACCCGTTAGAACTATTACATTATGAAGAGGCTTTGGTTAATATCCGCAAGGGTTTACAAGGTACTTATTTTGAAGATTTAATTCGTCATTCTATTTTGGGTAATAATCATAAAGCGATTGTGTCCTTATATCCAGAACAAGGATTACAAGAGCAAAAGGATGCAGAGGTTAAGGCTGAATTGGCAAATATTAAAGCATCTATGACACAAGACGAGTTACAAGCCATTGTAGATCAAACAAAACGCCTTAAACTTCGCCAAGAAACACCAGATAGTGAAGACGCTTTGGCTACGATTCCGTTGTTAGAATTATCTGATTTGAGTCCTGACGTTGAAGATGTAGAACGCCGTGAAAGCATGATTGGTCATACGAAACTTCATTTTGTACCGACCTTTGCAAAAGGCATTAATTATGTGTCCTATTACTTTAATTTAGGGTGCCTTACAGAAGAAGAATTATTTTATGCTGATATTTTAAGTGATATCATTGGGCGTGTAGATACATCTCAACGTTCCTATGAAGATATGGCAAAGGCTATTAACCTAAATCTTGGCGGTTTGAGTTCTGATGTTACGGGTATTAGCAAAGCGGGTAAACGCGATGAATTTGTACCGCTTATGATTGTACGTAGTAAGGCACTTCATGCTAAATTGCCTGAACTATGCCAACTTGTAAATGAAGTTATTCATGATGCACAGTATACAGATGTAACTCGTTTGACCGAGCTTGTGCAAGAAAGCAAAGCCATTTGGGATAATGAGGCTTTCCGTAGAGGTAATACTATCGTTAGCCAACGCGTTATGGCCAAGGTATCTAAGGTTGGTAAATTCCGTGATGATGGTAATTTAGGTTATTATCAAAAGATTAGTGAGTTAGCTACTAATCCAGCTGCATTACCGTTATTGCCAGAAAAATTAGCCGATGTGGCTCGTAAAATTTTCCGCTCCAATAACGTGGATATTTTATTTGTTGGTGAAGAACATGAGTTAGCACCATTTACAGAATTGATGGCACCATTACTTGAAAACTGGAATGCAGAAATATTACCAGATGATGTTTTAACTATAGAGCATACAACGAGTAATGAAGGGATTGTTACTGCCGGCAAGGTTCAATATGTAGCTCAAGGCGGCAATTTTATAGATCATGGATTTACTCATGTTGGCGCTATGAGTGTATTAGAAACTATTTTACGTTACGAATACTTATGGATTCGCATCCGCGTACAAGGCGGTGCCTATGGTGCCTTTGCTAATTTCTACGATGATGGTAATATGATTTTCTGTAGCTATCGAGATCCAAATCTTGTAGAAACGTTAAATGTTTACAAGGAATTGCCAGAGTATTTACGACAATTTACCTTGACAGATCGTGAAATGCGTAAATATATTATCGGTACCATGAGTGGTCTTGATTTGCCGATGACGCCTGCATTACGTGGGCCACGTGCTATGGGTTTATACTTTAGTGGTGCCAATATCGAAGATAAGGTAGCATTTAGGAAACAAGTTATCGCTTGTAAGCCAGAGGATATTGTAGCTCTTGCAGAAGTAGTAGAGCCTGTTTTGAAAGATAATAATATTTGCTCCATGGGGAATGAACAAAAAATTAAAGACGCTGGTGTCTTTGATAACATTGTATCCCTTGGATAATATATAGTTTATAAACTGATGACACTCTCACGATACATTAATATAATAATGTATTATTATAATAGTATATTATAGAGTGATTAGGAGATACTATTTATGAAAGGACGATTTGCACCTAGCCCAACGGGGTATATCCACTTAGGGAATGTGTGGATCGCCCTTTTATCGTATATATCTACACGTAATCAAAACGGCACCTATGTGGTCCGGATGGAAGATATCGATTTACAACGCTCTAAACGCTCTTTAGGAGAGGCCTTGTTAGATGATTTGGAATGGCTTGGATTTGAATGGGATGAAGGACCACGTGTAGGTGGACCTGAAGAATCCTATTGGCAGAGTGAACGATTTATACTATACGACAAAGTCCTTAATAGGCTTGAGGAACAAGGATTAATCTATCCATGTTTTTGTAATCGTGCACGTTTGCAATCTATTGCTTCTGCACCTCATCGCGGAGAAGTAGTTCATCATTATGATGGTCATTGCCGTGATTTAGATGGTTTTACTGTGGCGCAAAAGAAACTTGAAAAGAGCCCATCTATGCGAATTAAGGTAACTGATTCTACTATGGATTTCAACGATATATACCAAGGACCACAGCGTTTTGTACTGCGTCAAGGTATTGATGATTTTGTGTTGCTCCGCGGAGATGGGATGTATGCCTATAATTTAGCAGTTGTATTAGATGATATATCTATGGGCATCACTGAAATTATTCGAGGTCATGACTTACTGGAAACTACGGCTCAACAAATGTATTTATATAGTACGTTACATGCTGAGTCACCATGCTATGGCCATGCACCGCTGCTCATAGATAATGACGGACATAGGCTTTCAAAACGGCAGAAAAGTATAACGGTAAAAGAATTGAGAGAACTGGGTTGGTCACAGGAGCGCATTTTAGGTGAATTAGCTGTATTAGCTGGATTCATACCCAAAAGCGATGCACCGAGCATCTCTTTAGAATCATTATTAATATATACTGCACATACAAAAGCATTGCATTGCGAACATATTGTTTTAGAAAAATCAATATAATATATTGACAATTTTCGATATTAATATATAATATTAATTAAGAGGTGGTAAGAATGACTATTAAAAATGCATTAGCTGAAAAAGTTTGGGCTGTAATAGGTGCCACTCACAAAACCGATAAGTTTGGATATAAGATTTATAAGTGCTTAAAAGAACATGGATATGAAGTCTATCCGGTTAATCCAAATGTGACGAGTATCGATGGTGATACTTGTTATCCTAGTCTATCTGCGTTGCCAGTTGTTCCTAGCGTTGTTGATTTTGTAGTTCCAGAAGCAGCAGGGCTTGCAGCAATTGATGAATGTAAAGAATTAGGTATTAAGACAATCTGGTTACAACCCGGTGCGGATAAACCAGCAGTTTTAGCTAAGGCTAAAGAGGTAGGTTTGGATTACATTCAAGATTGTGTATTAGTTCAATTACCTTAGGAGGAAATAATGAGCGAATTAAAAGAGTTAAAAACAGCAGAATATCAAGATCTTGTTAATCAAGGTGGCGTAACAGTAATTGATTTCTGGGCTCCATGGTGCGGTTACTGTGTACGCATGATGCCGGTTTTCGAAGAAATCGCTGGTGAATTAGAAGGCAAAGCAAACTTTGTAAAAGTAAATACTGATGAAGAACCAAGCTTAGCTCGTGAATTACAAGTAGAAGTATTACCTACATTTGTAATTTTGAAAGATGGCGAAGTAGTAGATCGTAAAATTGGCTTCTTACCAAAAGGTGATTTACAAGGTGCTATCGAATCTAAATTCTAATTAGATTTATATAATATAGAACATATAAGGCTTATTAATGTATACATATACATTAATAGGCCTTTTTTATTGCTGTGAATAAACATACGAGTAATATCTTAAAATAAATATAAAATAAAAATTGTAGTTTAAATATTTAAAGAATACGATGTTCAAAGAAAAATATTGGATTCTAGCGAAAAATACATGAGTAAAATGTGAAGCATAAGAATAACTTATTAAAAAAATGCTTTAATTTTAAAATTACTTATGCTAGTATTTAGTTAGATATTGTGAATATTTAGTGAAGTGTATTCCAGTATTTTCATTTATTTCATCTTTGCGGGGTGAGAGCCGCATAAGTTGGGAGGGAACATTATATGAATAAGGTATTCAAAGTAGTATGGAGTGCGACTAAAAATGCATATGTAGTTACATCTGAACTAGCAAAGTCGCATCAAAAAACAGCTACTACAATTGTAGCAGCCATTTTGTTTAGTGCCAGTTTGGGTGGAGGCATTGTTTCAGCATCCACACCTGCGGATTGGTATCGAACTGATCTTATTGGTAGTCAAAAATGGTTAACACCTGGTCAAGCATCTCAACCAGTTGAACAAAGACCAATTGATTTGCATCAACAAGACCAACAACAATGGCAACAGCAGCAACAACAGCATCAACAGCAGCAACAACAGCAACAACAACAGCAGCAACAATCTCAAAAAAACGGTAATGCAATCGTTATTGTTGGTTTAGGCGATATTAAAAAACAAGTTGATACAAATACTCATAATATCAATGTATTAAATAACAAAGTTAATTGCCTTGGTACTCAGTTTTACTGCTTATCTGATAAGGTATCTAAAAACTCTTTAGATATTAAGCAACTTAATGTAAGCGTTAATGCAATCAATAACAATATTAAAAATATTGAAAATAAGATTACTAATAATGTTACTAACAAGGTAACTAATAATGTTATTAACAATGTAAATAATAAGATTGATATTAAGATTGCAGAAAATAATAAGACTATTATTAATACTGTAAATGCTAACATTAAAAAAGAAATTCAAAATAATAACACTACTATTATTAACAATGTAAATCAAAATATTGATCAAACAATTAATAATAAGATTGAAGCTAACAATACAACTATTATTAATCAAGTAAATCAAAATATTGATCAAACAATTAATAATAAAATTGAAAATAACAATACAACAATCATTAATAAAGTAGATCAAAATATTGATGCTAAGATTGAAAAAAATAATACTTCTATCATCAATACAGTGAATAAAACTATTAATGAAAGTATTCAAAACAACAATACAGTTATTAATAACAACATTAAAAATGAAATTAATGCTAATAATGTAGAAATCAATAAGACTATTAAGAATGAAATTAATGCTAATAACACTGTTATTAACAATAATATCAAAAATAGCATTGAAGCGAATAATGTTGAAATTAATAAAACGATTGTTAATAAGATCAATGAAAATAATGTAAAAATTGATCAAAATATCGCCAATGTAAAAAATGAATTACAAGCGAATATTAACAAGGTTGATGTTAAGGTAGATGCTAATAGCAAAGCTATCAACAACTTGACTGTTAATGTAAACAATAACAGCAAGTCTATTGCTGACTTGTCTAAACAAGTTAACGAAAACACCAAAAACATTACTTTCAACAACACAATTGCGATGGAAAACCGCAAACTTATCGGCGACAATAAGAAAGATATCAATGATAATAAAAAAGCCATCGATGAGTTGAAAGGTAAAGTTGGTACTACTATTAACAACATCAACACAACAATTGATAATAAGATTAATGAAAACAACTCTAAGATTATTAATCAAATCAATAAAGATATAGACATTAAAATTGATAATAGTAAAACAAATATTATCAATACAGTAAACACTAATATTGATAATAAAATCAACGCTAATAACACAGTTATTAACGCTAACATTGATAATAGCATTAAACAAAATAATGTTGAAATTAACAAGACAATCAAAAATGAAATTAATGCTAACAACACAACTATTATCAATAAAGTGAATGCTGATGTTGATGCTAAGATTAATAATGTCAACACTACAATTAACAATGTGAACACTAAGGTTGATGGCAATACAACTAAAATTGTAGATAATAGCAAACGCATTGCTACTAATGAAGTAAATATTGCGAATAATACTACAAACATTAATAAAAATGCGACAGCTATTACAAACTTAACTAATACAGTTAATAGTAATAACACCCGTATTAACTACGTACTTGAAGCTATGAGCAACCATGAAGGTCGTTTACAAGCTGTAGAAAATGATGTTAAGAATATCAAGACTGATTTGAGCAATACTACAAATCAAGTCAATATCAATACAAAGGATATTGCTGATTTGAAGGGTAAAGTTGGTCAAAATATTGGCAACGTTCAAGTAGATATTAACAATATTAAAAATGATATTACAAACATCAATAAGAAGATTGATCAAAACGACATTGCTATCAATACAAAAGTAGATAATAAAGTTAATGAAATCAATACAAAGATTGATAATAAGGTTACAGAAATCAACACTAAGATTGACAATAAAGTAATTGCTATTGATCAAAAAATTGATAACAAAGTAACTGAAATCAATGCAAACATTGATAACAATGTAAATATTATTAACAAGAAAATCGATAATAATGTAAATATTATCAATACCAAAATTGATAATAATAATATTACTATCAACAAAAAAGTTGATAATAAAGTAAACGAAATCAATACTAAGATTGATAACAAGGTTAACGAAATTAATGCTAAGATTGATAAGAACGATGTAACTATCAATACGAAGGTAGATAATAAAGTTAATGAAATCAACGCTAAGATTGATAATAAAGTAACTGAAATCAACACAAACATTGATAACAAGGTTAATGAAATCAATACGAAGATTGATAATAATGTTATCGACTTGAGCAAGAAAATTGATGCTAATACAACAGCCATCAATAATGTTAATGTTCGTGTAGATGGTGTTAAAGGCGATATAGCTGGTCTTACTAAACGCGTAGATCGTCATGACGAACGTTTAGACTACTTGCATGACAATATTGTAGATAACTCTACACGTATTAGTGCTAACGAAGATGATATCAAGAAATTGAAAGGTCAAATTGGCACTACAATCACTAATGTGGAAAATACAATCAATGCTAAGATTGGTGAAGTGAACGTTAAGATTGATGGCGTTAAAGGTGATTTAAATGGTCTTAAAGGCGACTTGGATGGTCTCAAAGGTCGCGTGGATCGTCACGATCAACGTTTAGATTACTTAGCAGGCAATATTGTAGATAACTCTACCCGCATTAGTGCTGTTGAAGATAATGTAAAGGTTAATACTACTAACATTGCAAACAATACTAAGAATATCAATATCAATGCTAAAGCTATCGATGAATTGAAAGGTCAAGTAGGTCAATCCTCTACTGTTATCAACGATATTAAAAACCAAATCACTAATATCAATGGTAAGGTAGAAAATAACACTACTAACATCACAAATAATACTAAGAACATCGCTGTTAATGCACAAGCTATCGTCGATAATAGCAAACGCATCAACGAAACAAATGTTAAGGTAGAAAGTAACACTACTAACATTGCGAACAATACTAAGAATATCGCTGTTAATGCACAAGCTATCGTAGATAATAGTAAACGCATCAATGAAACAAATGTTAAGGTAGAAAAAAACACTACTAACATTGCGAACAATACTAAGAACATCGCTGTTAATGCACAAGCTATCGTAGATAATAGTAAACGTATCAACGAAACAAACGTTAAAGTAGATGCTAATGCAGCGGCTATCGTAGATAATAGCAAACGTATCAATGAAACAAATGTTAAAGTAGATGCTAATACAACAGCTATTAATAATGTGAATGTAAAAGTTGATGGTATTAAAGGCGATTTAGATGGCTTAACTAAACGGGTAGATCAAAATACAAAAGATATTAATGTAGCTGGCACAATTGCTCTTGAAAACCGTAAGTTTATCGGCGACAACAAGGTTGCTATTGAAAATAATACTAAGAATATCAATATCAACGCTAAAGCTATTGATGAATTGAAAGGCAAAGTAGGTCAATCCTCTACAGTTATCAATGATATTAAAACTCAAATCACTAATATCAATGGTAAGGTAGAAAATAACACTACTAACATCACAAACAATACTAAGAACATCGCTGTAAACGCACAAGCTATTGTAGATAATAGCAAACGCATCAACGAAACAAATGTTAAGGTAGAAAATAATACTACTAACATTGCAAATAATACTAAGAACATTGCTGTTAATGCACAAGCTATCGTAGATAATAGTAAACGTATTGATGCAACAAATGTAAAAGTAGATGCTAATACAACTAACATTGCAAATAATACAACTGCTATTAACAATGTAAATGTAAAAGTTGATGGCGTTAAAGGTGATGTAGCAGGTCTTAAAGCACGCGTAGACCGCCATGATCAACGTTTGGATTACTTACAAGATAACATCGCAGATCATTCTACACGTATCAGTGTTGTAGAAGATGGTGTGAAATCCAATACTAAAGCTATTGATGAATTAAAAGGCCATATTGGTACTCAAATCACAAATATCGAAAACACTATTACTAACAAAATTAATGAAAATAATGTAGTTATTAATAAGTCTATCGATAACAAGATTACTGAAAATAACACTACAATTCTTAACAAGGTTGATAAAAATATTGATGTAAAAATCAATGAAAACAACAAACAAATTAACAACACAATTAATACGAAGATTGGTGATGTAAATGTTAAGATTGATGGCGTTAAAGGTGATGTAGCAGGTCTTAAAGCTCGCGTAGATCGTCATGATCAACGTCTTGATTACATTGATGGCAACATTATTCATCATTCTGAACGTATCTCTGCTAATGAAGATGCTATCAAGAAATTGAATGGTAAAATTGGTACAACAATCACAAATGTAGAAAATACAATCAATACTAAGATTGAAGCAAATAATACAGTGATTAGAAACGATATCAAGACCGCAATTTCTAATAACAACACAGTAATCAATAAGAATATTGAAACTGCAATTAATAACAACAACACAACTATTATTAACAAAGTTGATAAAAATATCGATGCGAAGATTGTTGAAAACAATACGAAGATTGATAGTAAGATCAATAATGTAAATGTAAAAGTTGATGCGAATGCAAAAGCTATTGAAAACAATAGCAAATCTATTACAGCTATTCAAAATAATGTAGCTAATATTAATAGTAAAGTTGATGTGAATACAGCAG
Organism: Veillonella tobetsuensis; assembly: GCF_002959935.1. Classification (NCBI taxonomy): domain Bacteria; kingdom Bacillati; phylum Bacillota; class Negativicutes; order Veillonellales; family Veillonellaceae; genus Veillonella; species Veillonella tobetsuensis. Next base: position 2,917 of record NZ_PPDF01000007.1, on the reverse strand, counting down.
ATATTAAAGCAATTCGCACTGATGTAACTAATAATACAACAGCTATTGCTAGTGTATCTAAACAAGTAGCAGGTAACACAGCAAACATCGCAGATGTTTCTGCTAAGGTAAATGCTAACTCCACTCGTATCGATGCAAATGCAGCAGCTATTGGTAACTTGAATGGTAAAGTTGATTCTAATGCGAAAGCTATTGAATCCTTGAAAGGTCAAGTAGGTAAAGGCAACACTACAATCGTTAATGTTGAAAAGAAAGTTGAAAATATTACAAACAACATTAAAGCTCAAAATAGTGTAATCAATGCTAATACTGTAAATATTCAAAACAACACTTCTAACATTAACAATATTAAAGCTAATGTAGTAAACGTTGAAAAGAATGTTAACAATATCAAAGCTGATATAACTATCGTGAAGAATGATATTACTAACATCAATGCGAAGATTGATGCGAAGATTAATATTGTGAACAACAATGTTGAAAACATCAAGAATGATGTGAAGACTATCAATAATCAAGTTACAAATATTAAGAATGATGTGACTAGCATCAAATCTGATGTAACTAGCATTAAATCTGATGTAACAAATGTGAATGCTAAGGTTGAAAACAATATTAAGATTATCAACGGTATTCAAACAGATGTATCTGGCTTGAAAGATCAAGTTGGCAAAAATACACAAGCAATTAAAGACTTGCAAAATGTAAGTGCTGATGTATCTAAGGTAAAAAAACAAGTTAATGCGAATACAATCAAAGCTAATGCTAACGAAGAACGCATTAAAAATGTTCAAAGCCAAGTAGAAGTTAATACTGATAGAATCAAACACAATACTGAAAATATCAATATTAACAAAGCTGCTATCAAACAAAATGCTGAAGCAATTCAAAATACTAACGTAACAGTTCAAAAAGTAATCAACAAGGTTGATGAACATACTGCAGCAATTAATAGTGTATCTGCTCAAGTTAATAAAAATACTAATAATATTGCCACTATCAATGCATCCGTTATTGAAAATACAAACAATATTACAAAAGTAAATAATCAAGTAACAGCAAATACTACTAATATTGCTAAAGTATCTAATCAAGTTACTACGAATATCAATAATATCAATGTAAATGCTAAGAATATTAGCGTGAATACAGAAAATATTAAAAACATTGATAGCCGTGTAACAACTAATGCAAATGCTATTGTTGGTATTACTGAATCTGTGAAAGCAAATGCTACTAATATTAACACTGTTAATAACCGTGTAACAGAAGTATCTAACCAAGTTAATACAAATACACAAAGTATTGCTACTGTAACAAATCAAGTTAATGACAATACTAAATTAGCTAAGGCAGTAGGTGCGATTGCATTGGAAAACAATGAACGTATCAATGTAATGGGCTTACAAGTTAACAAGAATACTGCAGATATTAGTACATTAGCTGAAGCTGCAAATTACAGCTTGCGTGCAAGTGCATTAACAATTCAAGATCATGAAACTATTGAACAACATACAGCACAAATTCAAGATAACTCTCGTCGCATTAGCAGTGTAGAACGTGAAGTTAAAACAGTAGGTGCATCTGCAGCCGCATTGGCAGCATTGAAACCTATTGAATACCATGAAGGCCAAAAAGCTCAAATCATGGCAGCTGTTGGTACATACAAAGGTAAAACAGCAACTGCATTAGGTGTTGCTCATTATGCAAATCCTGATTTGTTATTCCACGCTGGTGCTGCTTATGATGGTGATAATGGTGTAATGGCAAATGCTGGTGTAACTATCGGTATTGGCTCCGCTCCTACAGCACCTTCCAAACCTGCATCTCCAGCAACTGTAAAAGTTCTCGAAGATAAGGTTGCTAGCTTAGAAGCACAAAATAAAGAAATTAAAGAAGTGCTTGAAAAAGTATTAGCCGCTAATCCTCAAGTAGCTAAAAAGACAACTAAATAAGATACCTCCCAAAAGGTAGGCACTGAATACCTGTCTATCTAAGGTATGTATAACCGCGTAGTACACTCGTGCTACGCGGTTTTCTTTGTACGCCGAATAGGCATGACTAAACCCCCAGTTAAACTGGGGGTCGGTAAAAAATTCTTAGAGAAAAGGAAAGAACCTCCTAGTGGTAAAATGAAGTTGGTCTGGCAACCACAACATTTCAACATAGGAGGTTCAATGTCAATGAATGACGTAAAAAGCTTATCACATAGTAAATGGAGATGTAAATATCATATTGTTTTTGCACCAAAGTATAGAAGACAAATAATTTATGGTCGGATAAAAGCTGATGTAGGTAAAATTTTAAGAGATTTATGTAATAGAAAAAATGTAGAGATTATAGAGGCAGAATGCTGTCCGGATCATATTCATATGTTAGTAACGATTCCACCACATTTAAGTGTATCAAGTTTTATGGGATATTTAAAAAGCAAAAGTAGCCTCATGATATTCGATAAACACGCAAATTTAAAATATAAGTATGGAAATAGACATTTCTGGTGTAGAGGATATTATGTGGATACAGTGGGAAGATACGAAGGAGCGATAAAAGAGTATATTCGCAATCAATTACAAGAAGATATAGCACAAGATACATTAAACTTTAAAGAATATACCGACCCGTTTACGGGTGAGCCGGTAAAATAGGCAAAATAAAAGCCCCCGAGTAGGGGGCAGCCAGTGGTAATAGAGTGGTTGTCAGATCATTCAAAGCCCTCTTTAGAGGGCTACCACTAGAGAAAGACCCTTATAGGGTCAGAGCAAACCACCCGTTCTACGGGTGGTTATGATTGCTCAAAAGTAGAATACGTACTCTAAATCTACCAAAGTGGCGAAGTCCATAGCTTATTCGTTTTAATACCTTAATCTTGTTGTTAGTTCCTTCTGTATATCCATTGGAATATGGTAATAAGAAT